>CAZTLV010000049.1:0-29984 GCA_964614635.1 uncultured Occallatibacter sp. | reverse complement strand
GCCGACACGCAGTTTAGGAAACTGCTGCTCTATCCATCTGAGCTACGGGGCCCCATTTGGAGATTTTAAGGGATTTCAGCGAGCAGCAGTTTTGGAAACTGCTGGACGATGCTCGATCCGGCCCTTGGCGGGCCGGGGGCCATCTGAGCTACGGGGCCCCATTTGGAGATTTTAAGGGATTTCAGCAAGCAGCAGTTTTGGAAACTGCTGGACGATGCTCGATCAGGCCCTCGGCGGGCCGGGGGCCATCTGAGCTACGGGGCCCCATTTGGAGATTTTGAGGGATTTCAGCGAGCAGCAGTTTTGGAAACTGCTGGACGATGCTCGATCCGGCCCTTGGCGGGCCGGGGGCCGTCTGAGCTACGGGGCCCCATTTTGGAGATTTTAAGGGATTTCAGCGAGCAGCAGTTTTGGAAACTGCTGGACGATGCTCGATCAGGCCCTCGGCGATACCGGTGCAAACCCGCAGCCGACCGATGCTGGGTTCGAGGCGGCGAACCCGGGGCGGCGGGCAATGATCGTATCAATATGTATGAGTAAGGATTGGCCTGCTTATTCCTGGGGCACCCGGCTCTTTGGACCGAGCCGGTTGAGGCGACGCGCCAAACCCACGAATCTTACTTCCGGTGGCGAGTTCAAACCATTCAGTCAAAATGTACGCGGCCAAGCCTAATTCGCGTTTCAGTTTGGGATTGCTATTCGGAAATTCTCCCTGAAACGGACGCGCCCAATAAATAGCCGCTGTGATTTCCCCGCGGGCGTCCCAATCCCGTTATTGTTGTCCCATATCCACGGCGAATGAATAGCGCGGACTTGGAGATTCATCTCTGCTCCGCGCCGCAGAATGCCCTGCCGCCGGCCTGGAGAAGCTAGGGGCCAGGGGCGATAAGGTGCCGGCTTCGCGGAACTGGAGACAACCTCATGCAAGGACGGGATATTTCTCCAATGGTCTTCGTCGTCGACGACGACATCACAATCGTTCGCACTATCGATGGGTTTATGAGGCGGGCTGGATTTCAAACGGCTAGCGCGCGCGATGTTGCCGGCGCGCTCAAGGAGATTCGGGCAGGGCGCCCTGACCTGATTCTTCTGGACGTCAATCTGCCCGACGGTTCGGGCTTTGACGTATGCAGGACTCTAAGCAACGAAGCCTCTTCGTTCACGACGCCGGTGTTGTTTATCTCCGCCAATGACGACACACAGACGAAGGTGAAGAGTTTCGAGGTCGGCGGGGTCGACTACATCACCAAGCCCATTGTCGGGGCCGAAGTCGTCGCCCGCGTGCGGACCCATCTGCGGCTCAAACGGGCCTACGATCGGCTGGCCGAACTTCAGGCGGAACGATTGCAGCAGTTGGCCACGGCGCAGCGCACCTTGATGCCCAGCCCGAGGGATCTCCCGGACGCGCGCTTCCAGGTTTGTGTCTGCCAGGTACTGAAAGCCGGCGGAGATTTCTACGATGTGATCCATACCGGGGAGAACTTTGTTGACTATCTGGTGGCAGACGCGAGCGGACATGATCTTGCGGCTTCTCTCTGGACCGCGTCCCTCAAGGCGCTGGCCGCCGAATATGCCAGCCCGCTGAATCTTCCTATCGAAATCGTACGCGCCATCAACGGCTCGCTTCGCCACATTTTGCCGCGCGGCGCATTCTTCACTCTCATTTATGCGCGTGTCAACCGGCAAACCGGGCGCGTGTCACTGGTAAACGCCGGCCATCCTCCGGCAATTGTTTCCCGCCAAAAAGGCGGCGAACCGACGATCCTGCGCCAGGAAGGCGACGTCGTAGGCGCATTCGATGATGCAGTCTTCGGAGTTGCCGAGTCGATTCTGCATCCTGGCGACCGGCTCTTCCTCTACACAGACGGATTGATCGAGGGCAGAGGCACCTACGAAGAGGGACTGGAGCGTCTTGTCCGGGCCTGCGTTACGCGTCAGAATCTACCGCTTCAAGACGCGATTCCGGCGATTGTCGACGAAGTTCAGGTGAGTCCATCCCCAGCTGACGACACGTTGTTGATGGGAGTCGAGCGATGAAAGCCACCCAGGGAAAGCCCTCGCTTGTGCTCAAGGAGAGAATTCCATCGCGCATGGCTGATGCCGAGTCTCTTTGCCTGAAGATCCGGGAAACGCTGCGGACAAACGATCTCTCCCGGCTCTGTTTCTCGGTGGAGCTTTTAGCCCGGGAATGCCTCTCGAATGCCGTGATTCATGGAAACCAGAACAATGGCGATAAAACGGTTGTGCTGTCTCTCGACCTGGGACGCACGTGGATACGCCTCGAGGTAGAGGACGAAGGTTCCGGGTTCCCATGGCGAAAAGCGCTGCGGAAAGAGCCTGACACAGTGACGCCCTCGGGCCGGGGACTGCGGGTTTATGAACTCTATGCCCAGCGCGTACAGTTCAATCGCCTGGGCAATCGGGTGACTCTTTGGATCAGCAGGACCAACACAAAGGGAAAGGAAGATTGCAAGATGCCCGCATATATGACTGAACAAAAGGACCAGCAAGGCTCGGTGAGACTGAACGGCGATTTGACGGCTGCTCTGGTGCCAGAGCTTCAGGCCACCCTTAAAGAAATGATGGGCAAGGGCGCGCGCGAGCTGGTCTTCGATCTCACCAACACTGCGATGCTCGACTCGAGCGGCATGGGTTTGCTGATCGCGGCGACTAACAGTCTGGCCCCCGTCGGCGGAGTGCTGCGCGTGACCAACGTCTGCCCCGACATCGTCCGACTGCTCAAGAGCATGCGGTTGACGGCACGGCTCAACGTCAGCGGCAAAGCCGAATAGGAGATTCACATGGATCCGGACGTCGTATTGGACGATGAATTGTTGGGCGAGTTCATCAACGAATCGCGAGAGCATCTGACCACGATCGAGACCGACCTGCTGGCCATTGAAGAGGCCGGAGCCAACATCGATGGCGAACTGGTGAATAAGGTATTCCGCGCCGCCCATTCGATCAAGGGCGCGAGCGGCTTTTTCGGCTTGATCAAGGTCAAAGAGCTAGCCCATAAAGCCGAGACCGTGCTGGATATGGTGCGTTCGCGAAAGATGACCCCCAACGCCGAGATCACCAACCTTCTTCTGGCGGCCTTCGACCGGTTGCGGGAGATGATCAACCATCCACGCGAGAGCGGCGCCGCCGACATCGACGAGCTCGTGGTAAACCTGACCGGCCTGACGTCGTCTTACCTGACTCGGGAACAGAAGGAAACTCTGCATCAAACGGTCACCCTGAAACCGGCTGAGGGATCGCCCGTCGTTCTGCCGCGCTTCGATCTTGAGCGCTCGCTTGAATCGGGCCGGTCACTCTGCAGCATCGAATACGATCTGATTCACGACATCGAGCGCCAGGGCCGCAACATACTGGAAGTCTTCCGCACTCTGGCGATGTATGGAGAGATTGTGGACTGCGAGGTGAACCTCGAGTCCGTCGGCACGCTCGACGATCCAATCTGGAACCAGCTTCCGGTGCGTGTCATCTTATCGACAGAGTTCAAGCGTGAAGAGTTGGTTGCACTGTTCCCCACTCTCCAAGACAAGATCAAGCTGCTCTCCGAGCCTTCGCCCCAAGCAATGGGGGACGCAGTGAAGCTGCAGGCTGCGCAATCGCCGTCGATTCCCGCGCCGGTCGCCGCGGTCGTTGCATCGCACTCTCAGCCGGCGCCTACGCTTCCGGTAGAACCGCTCCCCCCTGCTCCCGCCGCCGCGCGACCCTCGGCCTCGCCAGCCGCACAGGCGGCATCAAGCGTCGTCGAAGACAGCATTCGGGTCAACGTGGCCACTCTCGAAATGCTCATGAATCTGGCCGGGGAGCTGGTGCTGGGGCGCAACCAGCTGCGCGCCTCCATCGCGCAGAAAAACTCTCGAGCATTGAACGCCGCCGATCAGCGCATTAACCAAATCACTTCCGAGCTTCAGGATGTTGTCATGCAAACGCGGCTCCAGCCCATCGGCAACGTGTTCGGCAAGTTTCCGCGTTTGGTGCGCGATCTGGCTTCGTCGCTCCATAAGGACATTCAGCTCGAGATTCGCGGCAAGGATGTCGCACTGGACCGGAGCCTGATCGAATCGCTCTCCGATCCTCTGACGCATATGGTGCGCAATGCTGTCGATCATGGCATCGAGTCTCCGGAAGATCGCGCCCGAGCCGGCAAAGGCCGCCAAGGTCTGCTTTCGATCGACGCCAGGCACGAAGCCGGCCAGGTCGTGGTGGAGATTGCGGACGATGGCCGGGGCATCGACCCGGAGCGCATTGCCAAGGTTGCGCTGAGCAAAGGGCTCATCGCCGCCGACAGACTTGAGACGATGTCGGCCAAAGACAAGACCGCTTTGGTTTTTCTACCCGGCTTATCCACCAACGCCGAAGTGAGTGACGTCTCCGGCCGCGGCGTGGGCATGGATGTGGTCAAGACCAACCTCGATCGGCTGGGCGGCAAGGTGGAGATCGTGTCCACTGTGGGCAAGGGCACGACTTTTCGCATCAAGTTACCGTTGACCCTGGCCATCATTCCCTCGCTTATCGTTTCCGTCGAGGGTGAGCGATTCGCCATCCCGCAGATCAACGTGGAGGAGATGCGCCAGGTGCGGCCCGACCAAGCCAAGACGCGCATTGAGATTGTGGGCGACGCCGAGGTTCTGGTTCTACGCGATCGTCTGATTCCGCTGGTGCGATTCGCTGACCTGCTGGGAGTGGTGCCAACCTACGTCGCGCCCGGTGATGCCCATTCCAATCGGCACGAGCCTGGTCAACGAGAAATCGATCGTCGCAACAGGCTGGCCGACCGGCGCTCGCCGCATCTTTCAAGGTGCAAGGAGAAATCGCCCTGCGCGCCCGAGGCCCATCCCATTCGTGAGCAGAGCCGCAGCGACCGGCGCCATGCGGGGGGTGCTCTCGAGATTGTGGTCGTCACCACGGGAACGCAAACCTATGGCCTGGTTGTCAGCAGTTTTCACGATACCGAGGAGATTGTCGTCAAGCCGCTGGGCTCTCATCTGAAGGGCCTGGAGGAGTATGCAGGAGCCACCATTCTCGGGGACGGATCGGTGGCGCTTATTCTCGATGTCGCCGGACTCGCAGCCAAGGCCAATCTTGACGCTTGCGCCGGGATAGCGCGCGCTGCTCAAGAAAGCGCCGATCAGGAGCAGTTTACCGATAGCCACTCGCTTGTCCTGTTTCAGAACGGCCCGGAAGTGCTCTGCGCGCTGCCCCTCGATACAGTGACGCGCATCGAGCACATCGCACCCCGGCAAGTGGAAACAGTCGCGGGGCGGCGAACCATGCAGTATCACGGCGGGTTGCTCCCGTTGGTCACGCTCTCCGATTCTGCGCAGGTCAAGCAAATCGGCGACAGCAAGGAGCTGGCGGTAATGATCGCCAATATCCGGAGCCACGAAGTGGGCCTGTTGGGAGCGATGCCTGTGGACGTAGTCGAAACCAAGGCTCGAATCGACCAGACGACGCACCGGCAGAAGGGCGTGGCTGGTTCTACGATCATTCGCGATCGCACGGCGCTGATCGTTGACCTCTACGAATTGGTCGATGCTGCGTGGCCCGAGTGGGCCGCGCAGCAGGCTGTCGAGCAGCCGCGCTCAGGCGATCAAAAAACCTGCGGGGTTCTGCTGGCGGAGGATTCTGACTTCTTCCGCTCGCAGATCACCCGCATTCTCGATGAGGAAGGGTTTCCCGTCTTCGCGGCGCCGGATGGGGAGGCGGGGTGGGAGCTGCTGCTCAAGAACCTGAACCACGTGCGCGCTGTTGTGACAGATATCGAGATGCCGCGCCTCGACGGGCTGGGCCTCGCTCGACGCATCCGCGGGGATCAGCGTACCGCGCACCTGCCCATCATCGCCCTCACGTCGTTGGCAGGCGATGAGGATATCGCCCGCGGCCGGGATGCCGGGATTACCGACTACCAGACCAAACTTGACAGGGATCAACTCATCGAGCGTCTGCGCCGGCTTTCCGGCAACGCTCTGCTCGGAGAGGCACTCGCAACTGCGGCGGCATAGGTTCATTTGCGCCGCTGGCCCAACAGAAGCCGGCACATCGAAAAGAGGGTGGAACCCCGTGCCGGTTGTGCTGACTTGTATGCCACGATTAACATTGGCCGCATCGGATGCATCCGAAAGCCGGCGTCGTTGATCCCCCGTCACTCCTCCGCTGAATCCCAAATCTGCATTTGAGCTGCGGCCCGCGGGTCATCCTCGCGGTTCATTCCTGGCCTGAGCTAGAAATTCCAAAAAGGATTCGCTCGCATTCCGCAGAAACCTGCCGATAGAAGCTGCGAGTGTCACGTCACTCCAGGCATAACCGTTCCGGCCGCAACAAGCTGGAACGCGGGGAGAGTTCCGCGTTTGATTCACTCACCGGCGCGGCGATTGCTGAAGTGGCGGCTAGCGAGATGATGCTGGCGATCCGGCTCAGACCGAGCGATTCCAGCTATTGTTTGTCGCTTGGCACATTTCTCGACGTCGGGGGCTGGGTCATGAGTAGATGGCGCTACGCGATTCTCATAATGGTCGTACTTGCTGTCGGATCAACTGCACAGAGGACCGCCGGCCAAACGGCCGCGAAGCACGAACACGCTCCGGCTCGTACGTCGACCAGAGCGGGGTCCAAGACGGCTCCTCCAGTGGCGTCTTCAAAGATGGAATTGGAGCGGATCAAGCAACAGCTTGATGACCAGCGCAAGGACGACCAAAGACAATTCGACGTGCTCGCGCAACAAAACCAGGAACTCGAAGCGAGACTGAAGGGCGCCGAGGAGAAAATGGCTTCCGACGAAAACGCAATCAAGCGTCTTACAAGCGGAGAAGATCCTCAGGTTACCGAGTTGCAGTCGGAAGTTGCGGCGATCAAATCCGCTCAATCATCAACTTCCGTTTATATCGCTCAAGAAAAACAGCATCGACTGGAAGAGGCCCGGCCACTTAATTGGCATTTCAAGGGTGTGGACATTGCGCCTGGCGGCTTTTTTGCCGCGGAAGCGCTCTACCGCAGTCACGCGGAGAATGCTGAAATCAACACCACCTGGAGCAGCATTCCTTTCGATTCGCAGGTCATGGCTCATCTCAGCGAATTCCGCGCAACTGCCAGGCAGACGCGTCTCTCTTTGCGGGCGGATGGAGCTGCCGGGAATGCAACCATGACCGGTTACTTCGAAACCGATTTCCTGGGCAGCGGTTCGGGCGCCAGCGAGGTTCAAACCAATGGGTACAGCAACCGCATCCGGCAGTTGTGGGGACGGGTTCAGTTCCCGACCGGATGGACGTTCTCCGCAGGCCAAATGTGGTCGCTGATTACCTCCAACCGGACCGGTATTGAGAATCTTACCGAATTCGCCATACCGCTGGTCGACGGAAGCCAAATGATCGGGATCGACTATGCGCGTCAGACTGCGTTTCGCCTGACGAAGAGATTCGATCAGAGCAAGATTGCCTTGGCTTTTGCCGCAGAGAATTCGGCAACCGTCGGAGTGACGCCGAGCAACGTACCCTCAAGCGTGACGAACTTACTCTCCGGACTTTCCACGACTGGAACCGGCGTTCTTAGCAACACGACATATTCCACCAATGTTGCGCCGGATCTGATTGCCAAGGTTGCCGCCGACACGCGGTTTGGCCACTATGAGGTTAAGGCGATCGGCCGTACTTTCCGAGATCGTCTCGACTCGACCGCAACGACGCCGGGCCACAACAACACGCGGCTGGGAGGCGCCATGGGCGGAGAAGTGTACGTCCCGTTTCTTGGCGGCAAAGTCAACACAGTAGCGGAAGGCATGTGGGGAGCCATCGGCCGCTACGGATCCACGTCGACGGACGTTGTCGTCGAACCGAGCGGCCAGCTCTCTGTCGAGAAAAGCGTTCACGCGCTCGCAGGCATTGAAACCCACCCCAGCCTCAAGCTCGACTGGTATGCATTCGCTTCGGACGAATTTCTACCCCGCAACTACGGGTACGGCATCAAGACGGTCAATAACAGCGGATGTTTCGTTGAGGCATCGGGAACATCGACGGCGCCGTCCTGCTCCCCCAACATCAGGAACCTCGAAGGCTTCGCTTCCGGTTTCTGGTATCGCTTTTACAAGGGTCCCGCTGGCATTGTGCAATACGGTGGAGATTACATCTACGTTGTGAAGAACACATGGTACGGCGTGGGCGGAGCTCCCCGGGGCATCGATAACATTGCCGAGACTTCGTTCAGGTACTATCTGCCGTAAGCCATCTTCGCACTGAGGTGGGGACCTCGGATCGAAGGGGTCCTCTTTCTTTGCGCGCCAACTCCAGGACCGCGGTTCACGCCGATTTTCTTAGAAAGTCAGGCCTTCTCTGGAAGTGCAAGCCGGTCATAGATCGATGCGGCTGCGTTCGGTCTCATTCAAAACGACAGACGAGGCGTGACTCGAGGCGGCTCGGTGCGCGCGTTGCTGTCCAGATTTAGGACAGTAACGCCGTGTGCGCAAACTCGTAATCTGGCGAGCGAAGATTATTCGACTTACTATCGGCAAGGAATGAGAAAGCATTAACCCGCCGAAGTTCTTGGATTGGAAGGGCGCGGGCGAGACCAGTTTCATGCGGCGACCGATTGTCGCTTCATGAACAAGTGAATCCGAGCCACGGAGCCTGGGCTTCACGAGGTTCAGCGCACGCGGTGCGCAACCAGCCTGCGGGCCGGCATCCAATAGATAGGTGTTGGGCTTTTTCTTCCATGTGTAAGTCGATTTTCAAGAAGGAGTGTTTCCATGGTTCGTCTATCGAAGTTCGTCCGCCCCGCAGCACTCGTCGCTTTCATTGGATTCGGATGCGTGGCAGCAAGATGCATTCGGGCGCAGGCACAAACCATTCCTTCTTCAACCGCCATTCCAGTGGTCTTCACGCGAACGCTTGAGGCAGGCAAGGCAAAACCCGGAGACGCCGTTACCGCAAGAACAACTCAGGAGGTTCTTCTTCCCGGCGGCCGGGTCATCCCCGCCGGCACGGCTCTGATCGGCCACGTGGTCGAGTCCGCCCCTTATGTTTTCGATCCGGCTCCTTACGCCGCACAAAACGCGTCCGTTCTTTCGGTGCACTTCGACAGGATCGCGGTGAGCGATTACCCAGTTTCGGTTCATCTCTCTGCGCGCGCCATCGCCGGCCCGGTGATCGCTTACGAAGCCGGCATTCCGCACTATCGAGACGAGACAGACTCGACCGGCACGAGGATTCTGATTGGAGGGGATAGCTTTTCTCCCCTAGAATCCCATGTCTTGTCGCGGGGAGGAGATATCGTCGGGTACATCCGCAAGCAGGGTGTGTTCGCCAGATTGTTGGCGTCCGATGAGGTGAACGGAAGCCCAGCGAATCCGTGTGGAGCGACAGCAAGCGAGCAGTCGGTGGGCATTTTCTCCCCGTCAGCATGTGGGGTTTACGGGATGGATACGGTTTTGATGCTCCGAAACGGCGGTCATGGAAGCGGAACCTTTGCACTGGAATCCAATCGCCAAACGGTGAAATTGTATGCGGGTAGTGCGGCCCTGCTGCAGGTCGTGAACTTATAAAGAGGTATGATTCCATGCGCCGCCCTGATTGTTGAGACGATTGTCCACCTTCACAAGGGTTCCCGGCCGAACGACGAGAGCCTCGATGGGGCGCGAGGCTCGCTGTCCAGTAGTCCGCTTGCGGTCAAGACGCAGGAGCGGGCGTTTTCATCCTCAGCTCCCCATGCGGGATTCTTTCTGCTCCAGGGGTCAGTGAGCCAGGACGGTTCCCCGCCTCATCCCCCGCACAATTCATAAAACCACTCCGATTAATACAACTGGGAGGGCGAGCCGATGATGCCTCTAAGCGAGGCGCGCACGGGCGCGGACGCGTGCCGCGTCGGCGCTTTGGTTTTTGGCAGAGGGACGGAGAAGCATGGATGGGTCAGCGATGAATGATTTCAGGAATCATTTTGGGACAGGACAACCTAAGCCCGCTCCACAATGGTTCCGGCGCAAGAAGATTCTTGCGCGCGCGTCGCGCGAAACGGCGGTTCTTGCTAACGTTCTAGCATTGTCCGCGCAGAAATAGGAAGGTTGGCCGGAGGAGCGCCGATTCGCACTCATTCTCGCTGGCGGGGAGTCTTGAGGCCGCTTGTCTCCAAGCCGCAGTCACGATTGGTGAGGCGGCCGGCTCAACAGGAAACAGCAAGGAGAGGCTGGTTATGAAATTGAAGATCCGATCGCAACTGGTGTTGGCGTTTGTTGCCGTGCTGGGACTTGTGTTCATTTCTTCGGCCATCGTTTTTTGGAAGGCGTCCGGAATCAGCCAGAAACTAGATCGGTTCAAGGAAACCAGGGTACCGCTCCTCATCAAGGCGGACGCTCTGTCTTTGAATCTCACCAAGACGAGATCCGATATTCGGCGCCTGCTTTTATCGGCGGAGAACGGGAAGACAGATGTGGCGCAAGCGAATCGGGAAAAACTGCAGGCCGACTGGGATCAGGTGGACGAGGCCTTTGCGCCGCTCCCGGAGATGAGCCAGCGCTTTGTTTTACAGGCCAACAAAGACCGGGTTCAGACATTGGAATCGGAATTGCCGAGCCTCAAACAGGAAGAGCTCGCCATTGCCGACAAAGCTCTGGCGGCCGGACCGAAGAGCATCCCTGCGATTGACGAAGACCTGACCAAGAATGTTGAGCCGCGCGCGACCGTCGCCCGGGATGCCGCGGGGGGCCTGGCAGAGAGTGTGACCAGTCTGATGAACGAAGATGTCGATCAACTTCTTGCCAGTCAGAGCGAGTCTCAGTGGCTGCTGACGATTTCAAGCCTTCTCTCCCTCACACTGGGCATCGGCATCGCCTTCATCTTCAGCGGCAGGATCGTCGGCGCCCTGATTCCGGTTGTGGAACGGCTGCAAGCCATCGCCGCCGGCGACCTGAGCGGCACGATGATCACCGAGAAGCTGCTTGTCAGGCAGGACGAGCTGGGGCAACTGGCTCTCGCTTCGAAGAAAATGACCGAAAACCTGCGCGGCCTGCTGGGCGGCATCAAAGGCGGCGTCGAGACCCTGGCCGCATCGGCCACTGAGCTTTCCGCCGTGTCTAAGCAAACTGCCTCCGGAACGGCATCCATGTCGGAAAAGGCCAACACGGTGGCCGCCGCGGCCGAGGAGGCCAGCGCCAATACCCTGTCGATCGCGGCAGGCATGGAACAGTCCTCAAGCAGCCTTTCATCCGTAGCCAGCGCTACGGAAGAGATGAGCGCCACCGTGGGCGACATCTCCTCAAACACCTCCAAGGCGCGCTCCATCAGCGAGCAGGCCATGGGTCAAGCGCAGACGATCACGGACCAGATGCAAAAGCTAGGCCAAGCGGCGCAGGAGATCGGCCATGTAACCGAAACCATCACCAACATTTCCGCACAAACCAATTTGCTGGCGCTGAACGCAACCATTGAAGCGGCACGCGCGGGGACGGCGGGCAAGGGGTTTGCCGTGGTCGCCAACGAGATCAAGGAACTGGCGCGGCAGACGGCCGAGGCCACCGAAGACATCAAGGCGCGCATCGCCGGGATTCAGAGCTCGACCGGCACGGCAATCTCCGACATTGAACAGATCACGAATGTGATCAGGGACGTGGGCTCCATTGTGGCCTCGATCGCGGCCGCAATTGAAGAACAGGCCACCGTTACGAAGGATGTTGCCGGAAACATCGCGCAGGCCTCGGGCGGAGTACGGGAGGCCAATCAGCGCGTTTCGCAAACGGCGGAGGTCTCCAAAAGCATCGCTCAGGATATTGCCGGCGTCAGCTCGGCGGTGATCGACATCCGCCAGGGCGGCGAGCACGTCGAAGCCAGCGCCTTCGAGTTGTCCAGGCTTGCCGAGCAACTCGGCGCCCAGGTCTCTCAGTTCCGGATGTGAAGGCATCCATGACGATCGGCATTGCAAACGATCCTGTGTAATGGATCAGAATTCGAGGCACGGAATGCTCAGGCGAATGAAGCTCTCCGCAAAAATAGCCGGAACGGTAGTCGTGGTTTTGGCCGTGACATCAATCGTCAGCTTCTTCATCTCTCAGCGGCGCATCAACCGCCAGGCGGAAGAGGCCTTTCGCGACAAGGTTCGCCAGATTACCGGCATGACGGCCGCGACCCAGGTCTGGTTCTCGAACAACCTCGACACACTGGTGCCCGACCATAACTTTAAAAGCCTGAACCAGGTTCCGGTGGTCGCAGCCTGGAGCGTCGCGGAAGCCTATGCCGACAAAAACGGCATGAGGTTTCGTACGCCGTCGCTCCAGCCCCGCGATGCGAAAAACCAGCCCGACGATTTCGAGCGTCGCGCCCTGTTGGCTTTTCAGGCCGATCCCTCGCTCAAGGAATTCTCCGAACGCGAGGGCGCGGGAGACCAGGAGGTGATGCGCTACGCGCAGCCGGTTCGCATCACCCAGGATTGCCTGGTTTGTCACGGCGATCCGGCGGGGACGAAGGACCCGGTTGGAGGCACCAGGGAAGGGTACAAGGTAGGAGACTTGCGCGGCGCATTCGCGGTAACGGCTTCGACGGAGCAGTTGGCGGTGACCGGTCGATCCAATTCCATGGCCACCTTCCTGCTCAGTCTCCTCACGCTCCTGGCTTCCTCGGCCGCCGTGATCCTGGTGATTCGCAACCTGGTGATAGGACCGCTCGGAAGGTCGGTCGAGTTTGCCAATCGCATTGCCAACAGCGATCTGACCGCGCCTGATCTCGTGGTCGAATCGGAGGACGAAATCGGTGAAGCAACTGTCGCTCTGAACACCATGAAGAGCAGTCTTCGCCGCCTGCTGGGAGGCATCTCGACCGGGGTTCAGACGTTGAGCGCCTCAGCAACTGAACTCAGCGTGGTCTCCCGCCAGACTGTATCCGGAACGGCCTCTGTGTCGGAGAAAACCCACACGGTTGCCGCGGCCGCTGAGGAAGCGAGCGCCAACACGACGTCCATCGCCCAGGGAATGGAACAGTCCTCGGGCAGCCTCTCCTCAGTGGCCAGCGCCACCGAAGAAATGAGCGCCACGGTGGGCGACATCTCCTCCAATACTTCACGGGCTCACTCCATCAGCGAGCAAGCCACCGCGCAGGCGCAGAGAATCGCAGATCAGATGCAGAAGCTGGGCCAGGCGGCCGAGGAGATCGGGCACGTGACCGAGACCATCACCAACATCTCGGCACAGACCAACCTGCTGGCGCTAAATGCAACGATTGAAGCGGCGCGCGCAGGAACGGCGGGCAAAGGCTTTGCCGTGGTTGCCAACGAAATCAAGGAACTGGCGCGTCAGACGGCCGAATCCACAGAAGACATCAAAGGGCGCATTGCCGGAATCCAGAATTCTGTAGGCTCGGCCATCTCCGACATCGGGCAGATCACGACCGTCATCAAAGATGTGGGCACCATCGTCGCGTCGATCGCGGCGGCGATTGAAGAACAGGCCACGGTGACCAAGGACGTAGCGGGAAACATCGCCCAGGCCTCAAGCGGCGTGCTGGAGGCCAACGAGCGCGTCTCCGAGACTGCTGACGTTTCGAAAAGCATTGCCCGCGATATCGCACAGGTCAACGCGGCAGTGCTTGACATTCGCCGGGGTGGCGAGCATGTGGAGGCCAGCGCCATCGAGCTTTCGAAACTCGCCGAACAGCTTGGCGCCCAGGTAGCGCAATTCAGAATGTGAGGGGCATCCATGGCGGCGAGCATCTCCAATCCGGAAGCGCACGATCTGCTGATAGCCACATTTCAACTGGGCGACGACGACGGCGTTTTCGGCATCGATGCCACCCTCATTCAGGAAGTGGTAATGGTGGGCGAACTCACGCCTGTCCGGCACGCCCAGCCGTATATCGCCGGCATTCGCAATCTGCGCGGCCGCATCATCACGGTCATCGATCTCTGCGTGCGCCTCGGACTGGGCGCCGTCGAGATTGGCCCAGAAAGCCGCATTCTGATCGCTGATTGGAAAGGCGAGCCGGTCGGCCTGCTGGTTGACCGGGTGGCCGATGCGGTTGCGGTCGAGGCGGGTGGTCTCGAACCCGCTCCTCCCAATCTGCACGGAGTGCAAATGCAAAAGTTGCTGGGCGTGTTTCCGCGCGGCACGCGCCTGGCCGCGCTGCTCGATCTTACGGCCGTCCTTGATACGACTGACCGCGCCGGAAAACCGAACGAAGAGAAACGAGGATAGCCGTGAGGGTTCTGGTAGCCGACGATGCCATCCTCTTCCGGCGCCTGCTCACAGATGTGCTGGCTTCGTTGCCGGGTGTGGAAGTGGTGGGGACGGCCACCAACGGCAGAATCGCAGTTCAAAAAGTGCGGGAGCTTAAACCCGATCTGCTCACTCTCGACATCGAGATGCCTGAAATGGATGGTTTGGCGGTGCTCGAGGATCTGGTCCGAAGCGGAAAACCGGAGATCGAGATCATTGTAGTGAGCGCGCTGTCCCGTCGTGGAGGGGACCTAACCCTGCGCGCCCTCGAGAAGGGCGCGTTCGATTTCATCACCAAGCCGGAAGCGACTTCTGCGGAAAAAGGCCGCGAGGCTCTGTTCGAGGAGCTGGCTCCGCGCGTGCGCGCCGTGGCGCACCGCCTGGAGGTCCGCTCCATCTTGCGTGGAAACTCATCGTCTGCACGCCCCAATCTCCCGGTATCCTCGCCTTCACGCCTGCCGTCTGATTCAGACAAGGACCCGATCGCCTTGCGTATGCGCCGCATAGCAAGCCCCCAAAGGCCTGAAATGGTGCTGATCGGTGTCTCGACTGGCGGCCCGGTTGCACTGGCCCAGCTTCTGCCATCCATTCCGGGCGATCTCGGTGTGCCCATCCTGATCGTGCAGCATATGCCGCCGATCTTCACCAAATCTCTGGCCGAGAGTCTGAATCCGAGATGCGCCGTTCAAGTGCGGGAGGCCGTTCACGGAGAGTTTCCCGAGCCGAACAAGGCATACATTGCGCCGGGCGGCAGGCACATGCGACTGGGGATCGGGCCCGAGAATCGTCCCGTACTGGAGCTGACCGAAGATCCTCCTGAGAACAACTGCAGACCTGCCGTGGACTACCTGTTTCGCTCCGCGGCGACTCGCTTTCCGGGGCGGGCGATGGCGGTCATTCTTACCGGAATGGGAAGCGACGGGACGATCGGGTTGCGGCTACTCAAGCGCCAAGGCTGCTTCGTTATCGCTCAGGATGAGGCCAGTTGCGTCGTGTACGGCATGCCGAAGGCTGCCGTGGATGCGGGCGTGGCTGACGTGATCCTGCCCTTGAATTCGATTGCCGGGAGAATTAGCGCCGCGGTCAGGGGAGGCCTGATTTGACGACCGCGATCACGCGCGAGGAACTGCCGGTATGGACTCGCTATATCTACGAGATCAGCGGAATCTCGCTGGACGACTCCAAGGGCTATCTCGTGGAGACGCGCCTGAGCGGCCTGCTCACGGAATCCGGAGCCACAAACTTTTCCGAGCTGTTCTTCAAAGTGCGGGCCGACGGAACCACCAAACTGCGAAGCAAAGTGATTGAGGCCATCACCACCAATGAGACCTCGTTCTTTCGCGATACCGCTCCCTTCGATCTGCTTCGTCACAAACTTATTCCCGACCTTATCGATCGGCGGAATTCAAATGCGGGCCGCGTTCCCGTCCGGATCTGGAGCGCCGCCTGTTCGACGGGCCAGGAAGCCTACTCGACGGCGATTGTTCTTAAGGAGCTGCTCGGTGATCTGACGCGGTACGACATCCGGATTCTCGGTACCGATATCTCCAACAAAGTCGTAGCGCAGGCCAGCTATGGCCAGTACAGCCGTCTTGAGCTCGAAAGGGGTTTGCCGCCAGAAACTCTTGCCCGCCACTTCATCGCGTCCGGCGATCGCTGGAAAGTCCGCGACGAAATTCGCGCCCTGGCGACATTTCGCACCATGAACCTGCTCGA
Organism: uncultured Occallatibacter sp.; assembly: GCA_964614635.1. Lineage (GTDB taxonomy): Bacteria > Acidobacteriota > Terriglobia > Terriglobales > Acidobacteriaceae > Telmatobacter. The sequence goes on along the minus strand of CAZTLV010000049.1, from coordinate 14,074 downwards.
GGCGTTTTCATTTCCGCATCCGTTTGACATTATTTTCTGCCGCAATGTCGCGATTTACTTTACCGAAGCTGACAAGACCCGGTTGTTTCGAAACCTCACGAAGTACCTGGCCAAAGATGGCTGCCTGATCATCGGTTCAACCGAGTCGATCTCCGGTCTTTGTCCGGAACTTGAGCCGAAGCGATATCTAAGATCGGTCTTTTATCAATGGAAAAACCAGGCGTGAATCAGCATCTCCCCGATCCTTGCGAGGGCCTCGCCGCGAGCGCGCCGGCCATCGGATACGCCTGTTTGTCCGCGGCGGTCGAGCAGGCCGCCGACTCGTTTGTCATGACTGACGCCCACGGAATCATCCTTTACGTGAATCCGGCGTTTATCAAAATGACGGGATACACGAGCGAAGAAGCGATTGGCCAGAATCCGCGTTTCCTCAAATCGGGGAGCCATCCCGAAGTGTTCTACAAACAGATGTGGGAGACCATTCTCTCCGGCCAGGTGTGGAAGGGTGTGGTCACCAACCGCCGCAAAGACGGCGGCCTCTACGACGAGGAAATGCAGATCGCTCCCGTGCGCGATGCAAGTGGCGCAACCACCGGTTATGTCGCCATCAAGCGCGACGTCACCGAACGGCGACGAGCCGAGGAAACGCGCGCGTTCCTCGCAGCGATTGTCGATCATTCCGAAGATTCGATCATTGCGTCCACGCCCGAGGGCAGGATTCTCACCTTTAACCGCGGCGCGGAAGCGATCTTCGGTTACGCCTCGGCCGAGGTGGTGGACCGGCACATGTCCATGCTCGTTCCGCCCGATCGGGCGGCCAATCTTGAGTGCCTCGCCGAAAGACTGCGTCGCTCCGATGCGTTCTCTCAATATGAAGGTTGGTGTCTGCACAAGTGCGGACGCGAGTTCCCGGTCTCGGTCACCGGATTCCCCATCAAGGACTCCACGGGAAATATCATCGCCATCTCCAATATCCTTCGCGATATTACCGGGCGCAAAAATATTGAGCGGGAGCTTCTGGAAAGCCGGGAGCTGCTCCGGGAGGTTTTCATGCACGCCCCGGCGGGAATCTACGCCGCAGACCTCGATGGCCGCTTCCTGCACGTGAACGAGGCGTTTAGCCGGATGCTCGGATACTCCGCTGAAGAACTTGTCGGAACTCCGTTCTTCGAACTGATTCATCACGAGGACCGGCCCGCATCGATCGAAGCCATGAAGCGGCTGAGGGAGCAGCATGAGGGATCCATCGAGGAAGAGCACCGCACTATTGATCATCAGGGAAAGATCGTCTCGGTCCGGGCAAGGGTTTCGCTGATCAAGTCGGGCGAAGGTCGGCCCGACTACTTTTTAGTTCATGCGGAAAACATCACCGAGCGCAAACGCGCCGAACAGGCGCTGCGCGAAAGCGAACAATACTTCCGCACCATGGCCGATAGCTGCCCGTCGATGCTGTGGGTTTCCGGCCCCAACGGCGAGGCTGAGTTCCTCAACCGGGCGTACCGGGAATTCTCCGGCCTGTCCGCCGAACAGGCGCGCGGGACGGAATGGCGCTCGGTCCTTCACCCCGACGACGCGCCGGCCTATCTGGTGGAGTTTGACCGGGCGACAAAGGAGCACACGGCTTTCAGCGCGGAAGGACGTGTGCGGCGCGCCGACGGAGAGTGGCGGCTGGTAGGCTCCCGCGGCGAACCGCGTTTCTCGTCCAGCGGCGAGTACCTGGGACACATCGGGCTCCGCGCCGACATCACCGAGCGCAGGCAAGCTGAACAGAAGCAACAATTCCAGCACTCGCTCATCAGCGCCATTTACGAAGGGTCGCTCGACGGAATTCTCGTCGTGAACGCGGACGACATCGTCGTCTCGCACAACAGGAGATTCCTCGATATCTGGGAGCTGACTCTACCTGGCGATGGGGAGGGTTTGCCGGATACCGTCTTGAACGCTTCTTACCAGGCGATTCTCTCCGCGGCCCTCCAGCGCGTGAAGGCTCCCGAAGCTTTCATGGAGCGGGTCCGAGCGCCTGAGAACAGCAAGAATTTGGCGGATTACATCGAAGTCGAACTGAAAGACGGAAGAACACTCGAGCGTTACACGGCGGAACTCCGCAGCGCGAGCGGGCACTACATGGGGTGTGCGAGGTTCTATCGGGACATCACGGATCGCAAGAAAGCCGATCATGCGCTGCGTGAGAGCGAAGAGCGGTTCCGCGTGATGGCCGACGGCTGCCCGGTGCCGATGTGGGTGACGGATGCCGAAGGCGGGATCCAGTTCACGAATCGGGCGTTTCGAGATTTCTGCGGCATTGCCCACGAACAGGCGGATGGTCACAAATGGGAGTTGCTCATTCACCCGGATGACTTGGCTGACTTTATCGGCGAAACCAACCGTGCTCTGCGGACTCATACGAGGTTCAAAGCCGAGGCACGCGTTCGGAGAGCCGACGGCGAATGGCGGTGGCTGATCGCGCAGACGGAACCGCGCTTCTCGCCGTCCGGGGAGTTTCTGGGGCATGTGGGCCTCAGCATCGACATCACCGATCGCAAGCAGGCCGAGCAGGCCTTGCAAAGCAGCGAGGAGAGATTCCGCGAACTGGCGGAAAACATTCGCCAGGTATTTTGGCTGAGGGAGCCGGGATCGGAGGGATTTCTCTATATCAGTCCGGCCTATGAACAGGTCTGGGGAAGGAGCCGCGCCAGTGTTTATCGTGATCCGGTTTCCAGACTGGAAGCCATTCATCCCGAGGATCTCGATCGATCGCGGCTGATCTTCGCCCGCCAGATGCAGGGGGAAGAGGTTGAGACCGAATACAGGATTCGGACGCCGGATGGCCGGGAGAAGTGGATTCGCGGCAGAACGTTTCCGATTCGCGATCAGGATGGACGGTTGATCAGAGTCGCGGGAATAGCAGAGGACATTACCGAGCAGAAACACTACGAAGAAGAACTGGTTCGCGCGCGGGCCGAGGCCGAGGAAGCCAACCGGTCAAAGAGCGAGTTTCTGGCCAATATGAGCCACGAAATCCGCACGCCGATGAACGGCATCCTGGGGATGACCGGATTGCTGCTCAACTCGAATCTCGATGCTGATCAGCGGCACTATGCCAAGGCCGTTGACAACAGCGCAAAATCCCTGCTCTCGGTGATCGACGACATTCTGGATTTCTCCAAAGTCGAGGCCGGCAAACTGGAAATCGATACTGTGGATTTCAACTTGCACGCCTTGATAAGCGACTTCTCCGAAATCATTGCCGAACAAGTTGGCGACAAGCCGGTAGAGTTTATCCCGGCCGTGGCGCCGGATGTCAGCCCAAACTTGCTGGGAGATCCGGGGCGTTTGCGCCAGGTGCTGACGAATCTTGTCGGCAATGCCATGAAGTTCACCCACCGGGGCGAAGTCGTATTGCGCGTTGAACGAGTCTCAGAAACCGAAAGCGCCGAGTGCCTGCGTTTTACCGTGCGCGACACCGGCATCGGCATTCCCTTGGACAAGCAGCAGATTCTGTTTACAAGTTTCACTCAGGTCGATGCCTCAACCACGCGGAAGTATGGAGGCACAGGACTGGGGCTCGCCATCTCCAGAAAATTGGTTGAGCTGATGGGAGGCGAAATCGGTTTCGAGAGCGATGAAGGGAATGGCTCAACGTTCTGGTTCACGATTCTCTTTCGCAAGCAGCTTGGAAGCGCGCGCCCCGGTGCTCCTCAAGTCGCGGTAAAGGGCTCGCGCATCCTTGTGGTGGACGACAACGCCACGAATCGCGAAGTGCTCGCGGCCCAGATAGAGTCCTGGGGCGCGACGGTCGTGTCGGCCGAAAGCGGCCCAGTCGCCTTGGCCTGCTTGCAGACGGCAGCCGCCACCGGCAGTCCCTTCCACGCGGCGCTGCTGGATATGATGATGCCGGGCATGGATGGAGCGGCGCTGGGGCAGGCAATTCAGGAGCACGATGATAGCAAGGCGCTGCCCCTGGTTATGATGACCTCTCTTGGCCAGCGCGGCGATGCGCGGCGCTTCAAAGAAATCGGTTTCGCGGCATATTTGACCAAGCCCGTGCGTCCGTCCGATCTCTTTGACTGTCTCGTGACGTTGCTTGCCGGGGGCCGACAAGTCGAGTCACGCCCCCTTGTTACCCGACACAGTCTGCGCACTGCGCGTCGCACGAATGCCCGCATCCTGCTCGTCGAAGACAATCTGACCAACCAGGAGGTCGCCTCGGGAACGCTCCTGCGAATGGGCTGGCATGCGGATGTGGCTGGAAACGGAAATGAGGCATTACAGAAGCTCGAACAAACGGCCTACGACCTGATTCTTATGGATGTGCAGATGCCGGAAATGGACGGGTATGAGACCACTCGCCGCATCCGCGACCCGAACTCCCCGGTTCTCAACCATAAAGTCCCTATCATCGCCACGACTGCGCACGCCATGTCCGGAGATGCCGCGAAATGTCTCGCCGCAGGGATGAGTGATTACATCTCCAAGCCCATTGATCCGCAAATTCTCGGCAAGCTGGTGCAAAAGTGGTTGATCCGCAAAGTGCATGGGAGATCCGAAGCTTCCCCCACTGAATCTTCCCCAAAGGACAGCACGCCTCTGCCCACACCGTCCGGCGCCCCGATGGTCTTCAATCTGGCGATGCTTCTTCAGCGAATGATGGGAGACGAAGAATTTGCTCATGAGGTGGTATCCGAGTTTGTGAATGAGCTGCCCGGGCTCCTGAGCACACTCCACGAGCATTTCCGAAAGGGCGAGCTTGAATCCATCTGGAAACAGGCCCACAAGATAAAAGGTTCAGCGGCCAACGCGGGAGGGGAGGCACTCAGGGACGCGGCATTGAAAGTGGAGCAGGCGGCGAAGGCGAGCAATTCGGCTGAAGTGAATCTTTGGGTTCCCGAACTGGAGTTTCAGGCGGCGCGGTTCATGGAGTCGTTGCAACAATGGCAAGTTGAGCTTCGTTCGCTGAAAAGTGGATTGACCGTCGAGGCAAGCAACTGAACTGCTAAGGCCGACGCCCGGGGGACGCTCCGCTGAGCGCGCCAGGCTAGGGAAAGGAACAGCATGAGGGTCGGTGAACCCTGGCCGCCTGTCGTTCTTCTCGAAGCACAGCAACTGAGAAAACACCTTCGACGCACTCAAAGACGAGGCGCTCGCGACTGCCCGCCCTGCAGACACGTACACTATGGTCGGCACCGTCGACGACGGAAGGCATGGAAAGCCTGAGCCCTCCCGCCAGCACGCACTTCAGATTGCCTCCGACCATGTTGGCCAGTTCGCCGAGCACGTCCCGCACCATGTCATCGACAGACTGGGGTTTCTCAATCGAAAGAAAGCGAGCCGCGAATGCGCATGCCTGCTGGGGATTGCATTCGAGTGCTAGCACTCCAGGCCAATCGCCGGTGAGATTGATCGTCGCTGTTAACCGATCCTCGCCGGGAATCCAGGATTGACTGGATTCGCGCACTTCCAGGCACACCATGCTCTGGAACACATATTCCACGATCTGCGCCAGTTCACTCAGATGTATTTCGATGGTCGATTCGATCGTCATGGACGTCCCCTCAGCGCGCGGTATACACCGTTGCGTTTCCCACGGTCATTCTTTCGAAATGTCCCTCGATTCCGAATGCAGTCTCAATTCCCCCCAACAGCAACCATCCACCTCGAAACAGGGTGCCGTGGAGTTCCTTCAAGATGCTCAACTTTGTCTCCGCGTCGAAATAGATCATGACATTGCGGCAGAAGACGAGGTCGAAAGGCCCAAGAGCGCGCATACTTTTGCGCAGGTCGATGGTTTCGAATTCCACCATGCCGCGCACGCGATCGTCCAATTGCCAGATCGTGCCGGATCGGCGAAAGTGCTTGATCAGGAGAGCCGCGGGGAGGCCTCGATTCACCTCGATCTGCTGATACTTTCCGGATCGGGCGCGTTCCAGCGCCTGCGAGGAAAAGTCAGTACCGAGAATCTGGATTTTCCAGTTGCTCAACCCCTCCTCAATGAGAAGCATGGCCAGGCTGTAAGCTTCCTGTCCGGTCGAAGAGGCAGCCGACCAGAATCGCAAACTCTTTGTGTCTTTACGTTCTTTGATCAACCGCGGCAAGAGAACGGTTCGGATGGCGTCATAGTGGGAAGGGTCGCGAAAGAAGTAGGTCTCATTGGTTGTCATGGCCTCCACCACCTGGTGGCTGACCTCGGGCTGGCGAGAGGACTGGATCAGCGAGCACAAATCGTCAATGGACCCCAAGCCGAGTTGGCGCACGATGGGAGAGAGGCGGCATTCAAACAGGTAGTGCTTGTCGCCCTCGAGCACGATGCCCGCATGAGAGTAGACGTGCTCCAGAAGGAACTCGTAGTTCTTTGGATTGATCACCGTAGTTGAGGTTTGGCAGGACATCGAACAGCTCCCTTACCTTCGGTCAGCCCTACGCAAAATCTCCGGCACGATTTGATTGAGCGGCAAGACGCAATCGGCGAGGCAGGCATTGACCACAGCGCCGGGCATTCCCCAGACCACGCTCGAGGCCTCATCTTGGGCGAGAATGCTTGCGCCTTGAGCTTTCAGGATCTGTACGCCGCGAAGTCCATCCTGACCCATGCCGGTGAGGATGACGGCGATTACCGCGCCGCCGTACATTTCACCGATCGAAGAAAAAAGGGCATCCACCGAAGGCCGACAGGAGTTCTGCGGCGGCGACTGATCCAGCAACACACGGACACCGGCGCCGTTTCCGGCCACCTTCATATGAAAGTCCCCTGGTGCAATGAGTATCGTGCCGGCGGATACCGGATCGTCCTGGCTCGCCTCTTTGACTGGCAACCGGCAGGAGGAGCAAAGACGTTCGGCAAGAAAGCGCGTGAACAGCGGCGGCATGTGCTGCACAATCAAAATCGGCAAAGGAAAATCGGACGGCATTTGCGGCAAGATCGCGCCGAGCGCGGTGGGCCCGCCGGTCGAGACTCCGATGACCACGATTTTGGGCCGAATTCTTGAGCTCAGCAGGGCCAGCTTGTTCGGACCGGGCGGCGGCGCCCCCTGAACCGCCGGCGGTTCCTGTCTTGTTGCAGCGCGGGTTCGTCCCGGAAGATTGAAGAATTGCTTAATCTTGGGGATGAGCTCGTCTCGCAAACGCGCCATAGAGCGATCGAGCGACCCTTCATTGGAGACTTTGGTGACATAGTCACTGGCGCCGAGGGTCAACGCTTCAAGGGTAATCGCGGCTCCACGCTCGGTGAGCGTGCTGAACATGATCGCCCGCAGTTGAGGATAGTCACGCCGGAGGTGCCGCAGTGTTTCCAGGCCATCCATTTCGGGCATCTCGACGTCCAGGGTGAGCACATCGGGCTTCAACTGCGGAATCCGCTCGAGTGCAATCGCGCCGTTCGACGCCGTGCCTACCACCGCAATCTCCGAATCCTCTTCGAGAGCATGCGTGACCAGGCGGCGGATGACGACTGAATCGTCCACTACCAACACACGTATTCGCTCTCCGGGCTGCAGATTCCGCTTGTTTACCGCGGGCATGGCGTACTCCTCAAGGATGGATCCCTGCAAGCTCCAGTTTCTCGACAAGAATCTCTCGCGTGAACGGTTTCATTACATACTCATTGGCGCCGGCCTCCATGGCTTCCGCGATCTGCTCGATCTCGGTCTCAGTCGTCACCATGACCACAGCCAGGGAAGAGAGTGCCGGATCCTGACGCAATTCCTTGAGAAGTTCGAGTCCGTTCATCTCTGGCATGTTCCAATCCACCAGAACCAGCTTTACCCCGCCGTTTTCCGCTTCGATTATTTGCAGAGCCTCTTTGCCGTTGGCGGCCTCCTGCACTTCATACCCCAGTTGCCTCAGGGTCTTGCCGAGGAGCATACGAATGGCCTTTGAGTCGTCCACGACCAACGCTTTTACCATCGATTCACCTCTGGTTCTGTCTCGAGTGAACGGACGCGACGCGAAGAATCATCTGGACCCTTCGTGTCGCGCCCAAGACCGCTGGTTCGATCAGAACGTGAACTTTGACACAGTTTTTTGCAGCTCAGCCGCCATATGGCTCAGCTCCTGCGAAGCCTTTTGCGTATCGTTTGCGCCCTGGGTAGTGTTCTTTGCCGCCAAAGCCACACCGCCGATGTTCTTAGCAATGTCGCCCACCCCTGTGGCCGCTTCGGTTACGCTGTGGCCGATTTCATTGGTGGTCGCTGTCTGCTCTTCGACCGCCGAAGCGATGCTGTTGGAGATGTCGTTAATTTGGTTGATGATGGCGCTGATCTCTTCAATCGCCGTCACCGCGCCCTTGGTGTCGCCCTGAATGGCCTCGATCTTCTGACCGATGTCCTCTGTGGCCTTGGCGGTCTGCTTGGCAAGCTCCTTGACCTCGTTTGCCACCACCGCAAAGCCCTTGCCCGCCTCACCGGCGCGCGCAGCCTCAATGGTTGCGTTGAGAGCCAGCAGGTTGGTCTGCTGCGCGATCGAGGTAATTACCTTGATCACGTTGCCGATCTCCTGGCTGGACTCGCCCAGCTTCTTCACGGTCTCATTTGTGGAATGCGCCACGTTGACGGCATTTTTGGCCACCCGCGCCGATTCGTTGGCATTCTTTGAGATTTCGCGAATCGAGGCCTGCATCTCTTCGGCGGCTGAAGCCACCGAGGCGACATTCTTCGAGACCTCTTCGCTGGCCGCCGAGACCACGTTGGCCTGCGTTGCGGTTTCTTCGGCGTTGCCCGCCATCTGCTGGCTGACAGCCGTGAGTTCCTCCGACGACGAGGCCAGGACGGAAGCGTTCTGCGCGGTGACTTTCAGGGGCTCAACCACCATCTCGAGCGTCTTGTTGATTCCCTCGACGATCCTGCGGTAGTCGCCCTTGTGCCTGCTGCCGTCAGCGCGTGTGCCGAGTTTGCCCTCGGCTGCCGCCTTCGCCAACGCATCCGTGTCGTCGATCAGCATGCCGATATTGGTCTTCAGCAGGACCAGCCATTCGTGAATCTGGTCCATGTCGGAGGCCTTGGTCATCGCCGCGGACATATCGCCGTTCGCGACCTTGGTGATGTATTCGATCAACCCCGTGAGCCACGCATGCACGCCGTTGATGGAATCTTTCATTTTGGCGTGGTCGCCCTTGCAGTCGATCTCCACGCGCTCGCGCAAGTTGCCGCCGCGAATCAGCGTGAGCACGCGGTTGCCTTCGCCAATGGGCAGCAGAATTTCGTCGAGCATCTGGTTCACGCCTTCGACGACCTTGCGGAAGTCTCCCTGATGTTTCGTGGCGTCGGCGCGGGTGGTCAGCTTGCCCTCGACGGCGGCCTTGGTCAGCAGCGCGGCATCGGCAAGCATTGCATTCAGAGCTTGCTTCTGCGGCGTGATGTCGGTGGCGTACTTGACGACTTTGAAAGGTTTGCCGTTCAAATCCAGGATCGGGTTGTAGGACGCCTGAATCCAGACCTCCTTGCCGCCCTTGCCCAGGCGCTTGTACTCCGCCGCCTGGTATTCGCCGCGATTCAACGCCGCCCAGAACTCCTTGTATTCGTAGCTCTGCCGAAAGGCCTCGTCGACAAACATGCTGTGGTGCCGGCCTTTGATCTCATCCAGTGAGTAGCTCAGGACCTTCAGGAAATTGTCGTTGGCGGCAAGGACCGTGCCGTCCATTTTGAACTCGATCACCGCCTGCGATTTACTGATGGCTGCGATCTGGCCCACATAGTCCGCGTTTTGGAGCTTTTGCGTGGTTGTGTCGGTGGCGTACTTGACCACCTTGAAGGGCTTGCCGTCGAGATCCATGATCGGGTTGTAGGAAGCTTGAATCCAGACCTCCTTGCCGCCCTTGCCGATGCGCTTGTATTCGGCCGCCTGGTATTCGCCACGATTCAAGGCCGCCCAGAACTCGCGATATTCGCTGCTTTGCTTGTAGGCGGGCTCGACAAACATGCTGTGGTGCTGACCCTTGATCTCCTCCAGCCTGTAGCCAAGGGCCTTGAGGAAGTTGTCGTTGGCATCGAGGATCGTGCCGTCCATGGCGAACTCAATGACCGCCTGCGATTTGCGGATCGCAGCAACCTGCCCGGCGTAGTCGGCGAACTGCTGTTGGTCGATGGCGCCACGCTGCGCGCCGGCGCCATTCTTTGTTGGGGGTCGATCACGCTCCGGGCGATCCAATACTGCGGCGCCGGCGAACGAACTGCGGCTGGGGCGATCTCCCCGGCTGAAACTTGATTGTCTTTCCATGGTCCTCGCTCCTTTGCGATGCTGTTTGTTTATTTCGCCGCCACCGGCGGTTGATTTCTTGGTCGACTCCAGCCCCTTCCTGACCGGGTTCGATCTGCGCGCTGGCTACGCCTTCATGGCCGCAGCGATGTCGACTGTTCGTTCCGTATCGAGTACCAGCAGTAAGCGGTCCTTGAGCTTATAGACACCGTGAATAATCTCGCGCGCCGCGGGATCGAGGTTCTCTGGCGGCCGCTCGTAGGTGGCGGCATCCACGTCCAGCACGTCTCCGATTTCGTCCACCAGCAAACTCACCGCGCCGTCGTCAGTCCGGACCACCATGTTGGTTGGCACCTGGCCTTCGGTGCGGGGTGGTAATTCAAGACGCCGCCGCAAATCGATCGCGGTGACGATCTGTCCGCGCAGGTTGATCAAACCTTCGATGACCTCAGGGGCCCGGGGGACGTGGGTCATCTGCTGAAAACGCAATACCTCCTGCACGCGGAGAACATCCACTCCGAAAAAAAGATCCGCCACAAAAAACGTAGAAAGCTGTCCATGGGTCGGGGCCAATTCGTGTTTCAGGCTCGCGGTGTCGGTCGCCATGACTTACTTCTCCTCTCCAACCGCAATCGGTTCGTTGTCCGGAGATCCCGACTGCGCCGAAACAAGCCGCGTCACCGATGCCAGGATGGCATTGACGTCGAATTTCACCTGGCAATCCATGAACCCGGCCGCCCGGATCGCAGAAGTCTCGAGTTCAGCGGCTGAATCGGCTAGCCCCAAGAGCGGAATCCGCTCCCATTCGGATCTTGCGTGCATGGCGGCCACGAGAGCGGAGCTGCCCCCAGGCGGCAGGTCCCTTGCCACCACGACGACGTCGGTGAGTTGCTGCTCCATTTTGCGGGCGGCCTCGTCAGAACTGGCTGCCTGCTGGACCTTGTAGCCCGCCATCTCCAGTCCGCTTGAAAGCATGCCTCGCGAGAACGGTGAGCCGTCCGCGACGAGCACAGTCTTGCCGGTTCCTGACGCTCCAGAGCCATGAAACCAGCTTTCACTGGCAGCTCGTATTACCTCGTTGAGATCCAGAAGATCGGTGACGCGATGGTTAATTACGGCAGATCCCAACAGGCCTTTGCGTGTCGATTTCTGGCGCGCCATGATGGTTTCTTCGACGACATCGAGGATCTGGTCGACCACCATTCCGACGCTGCGGTCTCCATCGTTGAAGACAATCACTTGTACCGGATCGGCGGCCTGCTCAGCGCCGGGTGATGCGGATTCCAGAACGTCACGCAGGGCCACGAGAGGCAGGATGCGGTTACGGTATTGCACCACTCGGCATCCCCCCGCAAACTCGATGGAACTCAAAGGAAACTCCTCGAGCCGTGCCACCAGCGAGAGCGGCACGGCCACGCGCTCGAAGGAACCGGCGCGGAACAGAAGCAGGCGTTGCTGCTCGACGCCCCGGTGGGCATTATTCTCCGTTGTTGAGCGTGCCTGTTCGCGGCTGTCGGCCAGCACTCCGGAGCGCAATCCGATGCCGAGCACGTCGAGAATGAGAGCCACGCGGCCGTCGCCCATGATGGTCGCGCCGGCATACTCCGTGAGCCCTTTCAACTGCTTGCCCAAGGGCTTGACGACGATCTCCTGTGTGTCGTTGATGCCGTCGACCACGAGGCCGAACTGCCGATCCTCGGCCTGCAGGACCACGATGCTGACGGCCTCTGAATGTTCCGCGGACCGAAGTCCGAGGACCTGGTTCAGATAAGCAATGGGAAGCAGGGTTCCGCGGCGCCGGTAAACCGGTGTTCCGTGCACCTGCTCAATATGCTTGTCGCTGGAATCTCCCTCAAGCCGAATCAACTCGAGCAAACTGACCTGGGGAATGACGAATCGTTCGCCTCCGCTGGAGATGACCAGGCCGGGAATAATGGCCAATGTAAGTGGAATTTTCAGCTTGACGGTGGATCCCTCGCCGGGCCGGTTGAAGATATCGACCACGCCACCAATCTTTTCGATGTTGGACTTGACGACGTCCATACCGACGCCGCGTCCAGATACTTTGGTCACGGTTTGCGCCGTCGAAAAGCCGGGTTGGAAGATCAGGTTCAGTGCCTCGCGGTCGCTTAGTTTCTCCGCCTGCTCGGGCCGCAGAAGGCCTTTCTCGACGGCCTTTTGTTTGACCTGAACGACGTCGATCCCGGTTCCGTCGTCGCCAATTTCGATGTTGACCTGTCCCCCTTCGTGATAGGCGCGAAGCGACAGTCTTCCCTGGGAGGGTTTACCGGCGCTGATTCGCGCTTCGGGGGTTTCGATTCCGTGATCGCACGAATTGCGGACCAGATGCACCAGCGGATCCTTGATGGCCTCGATGATGGTCCTATCCAACTCGGTGTCGGCGCCATCCATCTCCAGCCGGATCTGCTTGCCAAGCGATACGGCCATATCGCGCACTACGCGGGGCAGCTTATTCCAGACCATGCCAATGGGCTGCATGCGCGTCTTCATGACGCCCTCCTGCAGCTCCGTCGTAATGAGGTTGAGCCGCTGCGAGGTCGCATTCAGTGCAGGATCCTCGCGCTCCGCGTTGAACTGCAGGATCTGATTGCGTGTCAATACCAGCTCGCCCACCAGATCCATGAGCTTATCGAGATGCACCACTCCAACGCGGATATTCGCATCCACGATGGCCGACGACCTCGCGATGTCATCCTCAGGTTTTGCGCCGCCCGGATGACTCGAAGAGTCAGCACCGGGGTGAACTTCCGCGGCCGCGCTAGACGACTCGTGAGGGCTGCTTTGGCTCCCCGTGCCTTCGAGACATTGCGCCTCGTGCCGCAAGCGTTCCGTCAAATCTTCGTAAAGGTCTGGACCCTCGTTTCCACTCGCCTCAATCGAGGCCAGCACCTTCCGTGTCGCGTCCACGGTTTCCAGGATGAGGGAGACAAGGGAAGGATTCAGTTCTCGCTTGCCATCGCGCAGTTGGCTGAGCAAGGTCTCAGCCTGATGGGTGATCTTCTCCAGAGTCGAGAAGGCGAAGAAGCCACAGGTGCCCTTAATGGTGTGGATCGTCCGGAAGATGCTTGCCAAAAGACAGCCGTCCTTTGGGCGCAGCTCCAGCTCGATCAGATCCTGATCCAAGCGTGAGAGATTCTCATGGCTTTCAACCAAGAATTCGCGAACTACGTCCTGATCGTCCTGCATGCGCTCCTTCTCCAGGGAGAACGAATCATCAGGCGCCATCCCCTTGGCGCGCCGCACTCGCGTCTTCCCTCAAATCCATCCCGGAACGATTGGCTTCGGACTTTGAGCAACGAAACCAAGACTGTTATCGGCAACGACTGAAGATTGTTGATCCTTCATTTCCGAAAACAAAGGTTCTCCGGGTCGCAACGGAGCAACCAACTTGCCCCACATGGGAGGACGAGATTAGATACTTTTTAGGAACCGGTGGATTTGCGTGCTCTACTTGCTGCGCGTGGCTCCCGTGCGGCCGTTCCATCCATTTCTGTCGCTTCAGAGCATCCCGTGTGCCCCGCTAGGCCATCTAAGCCTATGGAACAGAGCCGCGCACATCGTCACTCACCATGGCCATCCTGATTGTTGCTCGTTCTTTGCCGAGCCGACTGTTCCGCGCACAATCGCTCAGAAGCGGAGGTTGCGCGGACTCCCGAAGGAACGGCGTCATCGTATTGGGTCCGTTTGAAAGCCGATTATGCCAAGATCCCTCTCGTCTTCCTACCGGCTCCAACTTCACCGCGCGTTCAATTTCGATGATGCAGCTGGTGTTGCCAACTACCTCAAGAAGCTAGGAATCTCCCATGTGTACTCCTCGCCTTACCTGCGTGCGGCGGCAGGAAGCATGCATGGATATGATGTCGTAGAC
>CAZTLV010000048.1:0-30472 GCA_964614635.1 uncultured Occallatibacter sp. | reverse complement strand
CCGTCGTCATCATGGAACTCATCAACAACGTCGCCAAGAACCACGGCGGCTACTCCGTCTTCGGCGGCGTGGGCGAGCGCACCCGCGAAGGCAACGACCTCTGGGTTGAAATGACTGAGTCCGGCGTCATCAAGCCCGGCGACTGGGCCAACTCCAAGTGCGCCCTGGTCTACGGCCAGATGACCGAGCCGCCCGGAGCCCGCCTCCGCGTGGCCTTGAGCGCCCTCACCGTCGCCGAGTATTTCCGCGACGTCGAAGGTTCTGACACGCTGCTCTTCATCGACAACATCTTCCGCTTCACGCAGGCCGGATCTGAGGTCTCCACGCTGCTCGGCCGCATGCCCTCAGCCGTGGGCTATCAGCCCAACCTGGCCACTGAAATGGGCGAGTTGCAGGAGCGCATCACTTCCACGAGCAAGGGCTCTGTGACCTCGGTGCAGGCCGTCTATGTGCCCGCCGACGATTTGACCGATCCCGCTCCGGCCACCACTTTTGCTCACCTCGACGCCACCACCGTGCTCAGCCGGCCTCTCTCTGAACTGGGGATTTATCCGGCCGTCGATCCGTTGGCTTCCACGTCACGCATTCTCTCGGCGCGCATTGTCGGACAGGATCACTACGATGTGGCCCAGGGCGTCAAGCGCATTTTGCAGCGCTACAAAGACCTGCAAGACATCATTGCCATTCTCGGCATCGACGAGCTCTCTGAAGAAGACAAGCTCACCGTGGCCCGCGCCCGCAAGGTGCAGAAGTTCCTTTCGCAGCCCTTCCACGTTGCCGAGCAGTTCACAGGCATTCCAGGGGCGTATGTGAAAGTCGCCGACACCGTGCGCAGCTTCAAGGAGATCATCGCCGGCAAGTACGACGACATTCCGGAGCAGGCCTTTTACATGAAGGGCGCCATCGAAGAGGTTCTCGAGACCGCTGAGAAACTCAAAGCAAGCGTGTAAGAACAGCCTTTAGCTTCTAGCTTCTAGCTTTCAGCTAGAGGCTAGAGGCTAGGAGCCAGGAGCTAGCCACCTATGCCCGACGAAAGCGATCAACTCCGTGTCCGGCTCGTCACGCCCGAGCGCACGCTCTTTGAGCACGCAGCCTCTGCTGTCGAGCTGCCGGGGAAGTCGGGCTACATGGAAGTGCTCTACGGCGCTGCGCCGCTGCTGACTGAACTTGGCGCTGGCGAAGTTGCCCTCCATGGCGGCCCTGACGGACCTGAGAGCATCTCCCGTTACAACGTGAGCTGGGGATTCGCTGAGGTGCTGCCCGACCGCGTCACCATCCTGGCCTCTGATGCCCTGAAGCCCGAGGAGATTGACGTGCCCCGCGCCCAGGAGCAATTGGCACGCGGCCACAAGGAATGGGACGAAGCCGGCGAAAGCGAGGAGGCCTATGACGAGGCTCTCCGCGTCATTGCCGAAGCCGAAGCCAAGCTCGCCACCGCCGCCGAAAAGCGCTAAGAATCCGCACCGCAGATTCGAAAATCCAACCAGAAGGCCCCGATCCTCGAACGGGCGGCCCTTTTTGCTCGCCTGGCGTTTTAGCAGGCCGGTTGCAGTCCCAATCCAGAGAGTTGTATCGTCGTTTGTGCGCAAAAGAACGTGCCTGGCGCGTCTCCAAATGCGCAGAGGGATAGATTGATGGAGTCTGCATTATCCTGTTCCCGCATTCGTTCATTTTTGTCTGTCTTGTGCCTCTTGATTCTTCTCGTTGCCTTCCATCCGCAAATGGCCTTCGCTGCCACCAAGGTTGTTACGGACGCAGACAAGGGAGGCGACGTTGAAATCAAGGTGCGGGACACGCTTGAAGTCCGTCTTGCTTCCAATCCTTCCACCGGCTACATGTGGTATGTCCATCCCAAATCGACTGCGATGTTGCGCCCGAATGGCCAATCCAAGGCCGACACCACCGATCAATCCGCCCAACCCGTCGAGGGCCGCCCCATCATCCAGGTATTCACGTTTCAACCCAAGCGTGCGGGAGACGGAATTCTGCTGCTCCGCTACGTCCGCTCCTGGGAAAAGCCTACCCTCGGCGAAGAGCAGTTCACACTTCACGTCATCGTAGACGAGTGATATGGCAGGTTTCCGGCGAGGCGGAGGTGCTAAAAATCGCCTCACAAACTAGACCGACAGCGACGAATTGCGAACGCGGAGCAGCAAAGCGGAACAGAATGACGATACAGAAACCAGCACTGCTGATTCCGGTTCTCCTGTCAGCGTTGATGCTGCATCTTTCAGGCCCGCTCTCGGCTCAATCCCTTCTTCCCACCCACGTCGACGACTTCAAAGGCCACCCCCGCGTCATCATCATCAGTGACATTGGCAACGAGCCTGACGACCAGATGTCGTTTGTCCGCCTGCTGCTCTATTCCAACGAACTGGACATTGAAGCCGCCATCGCTTCCACCTCTACATGGCAAAAGACCGTTACGCATCCTGAAACCATGCGGGCATTGATTGAAGCCTACGGCCAAGTTCGGTCTAATCTGCAACTCCACGCCAAGGGATGGCCGGAGCCGGCCGAACTGCTAGCCCGCGTCGAATCCGGACAGCCTGCATACGGCATGGCGGCTACTGGTCGCGGCAAGTCATCTTCCGGTTCCGACGCAATCGTGCGCTCTCTCGACAGCAATGACCCACGCCCTCTTTGGATCTGCATCTGGGGCGGCGCAAACACCCTTGCGCAAGCGCTCCAAGACTTGCGCGCTACGCGCTCTCCGGCTGAAGTTACGAAGCTCGTTGCCAGGCTCCGAGTCTACTCCATCTCCGATCAGGACGACGCTGGCCCCTGGATGCGTAGAGAGTTCCCAGGCCTCTTCTACATCGTCATGCCTTCTACCCCCACCAGCGGCGAATACTACTACGCCACGTGGACCGGCATCAGCGGAGACGCCTACTACCGCAACGGCGCGGGCGCCGACTTCGCCATCGTCACCAACGAGTGGCTTGAGGCCAACATCCGCAAGGGGCCGCTTGGCAAGCTGTACCCTCGCTTTGCCTTCATCATGGAGGGAGACACACCGTCGTTTCTCGGCCTTATCGACAACGGCCTGAATGCCTACCGCCGCCCCGACTGGGGTGGATGGGGCGGCCGTTACATCTACCGCGAGCCCTATGGCGAGACCCATCCCATCTGGACGCAGGGTGGCGATCTGTTCCGTCGTGTCACCTCGCAGGATGAAGTTGTCGGCATCGATGGTGTCGCCCACATCTCCGATCAGGCCACCATCTGGCGCTGGCGCGATGCTTTCCAGAACGACTTTGCCGCGCGCATGTCCTGGACTGTCGAGGACTTTACCCACGCGAGCCATAACCCAGTTGTCGACGTGAACGGTCAGTTTGGCACCGCTCTCATTGATTTGGATACCGAGGTTGGCCGGTCGATCGTGCTCGACGCAACGCGCAGCTCCGATCCCGACGGCAAGGCTCTGCACTTCCACTGGTTCCACTATGCAGAGGCGGGCAGTGCCGACGGAAATCTGTCCGCGGTCACGCTGGCGGATGCGGACACACCGCGCGCCACCGTGCGAGCCGACACTGTCTGTCGCCCAGATTGGATGCCGATGATTCCCTGCAAAGGACCCGGCACAGCGCACATCATTCTGGCCGTCACCGGCAGTGGCACACCTCGGCTTACATCCTACCGCCGGATCATTCTCCATGTGCATGAAGCTGGCGCGGCGGACCATGCGCCCCACGTGAGGACCGCGCCTTGAGCAATCCCGCCGGGTTATGCACAGGGACTGTCAAAACCATCGCGAAGCGCTTACAATTCTGGGTGAAATGGCTAAAGCCAAAGAGCGGATGATCGAAGTTGCGTGCCCTGATTGCGGAGCGATGCTCAGGATCGACGCAGCAACCGGCGTGCTGGTAAGCCATACGTCTGCGCCGCGCAAGCGGATGTTTGAGGACCTGGAAGGCGCTGCCAAGGCCATGCGCGATCAGGATGAGCGCAAGGAGTCCATTTTCCGTCAGTCGGTCGAAGCGGAGAAGAACAAGGTCGACTTGCTTGAGAAAAAGTTTGCCGAGGCCATGCGCAAGGCCAAGGACGCCCCTGAGGGCAAACCCCTGCGCGATTTCGATCTGGATTGAGTACCAAAGCAAGATCAGCTTGCGCGAGCATCGCACACCGCGCCGGTGAGCGCGATAGCTGGTAAGTCGTTTTCATTCACTGCTACTGGCAGCCGGAGGAGAGAATATGGTGGTCGTGCCGCTTGGGAAATCAACCCACAATTCGGAGCCGCTGCCCCGGACTTCACAGGATGAGCGCACCAACTGGGCCAGGATCGCTGCGGGTGGAACTCTGCTGGCCGGTGGACTGTTGCTGCTTACCGGCCGCCGTCGCGCTGGTCTTCTGACGGCTGCAGCGGGCACAACGCTCGCGCTGCTCGACCAGAATGAGACCATGCGCTCCGTGTGGCAATCGCTGCCAGGCTATATCGACAACGTGCAGAGTGTGCTCACAAAGGTGCAATCCACGGTGGAAGACGTTGCCCAGAAGCGCGAAAAGCTGCGCAGAATTCTTGCGCCCAGGGGCTGACGCGCAGATCAGGCAGTCTCTAAATCCCCAACTGCTTGCGCCCGGCTTCGCTGATGCGGCGCGCAGTCCATTTGGGCTCCCACACCAGGTCCACCTCAACCTTGCTGATGTCGGGGATGCCGGCCAGTCGGTTGTTCACCTGCTCAAAGATCAGTCCGCTCGCCGGGCATTGCGGCGTGGTCAGGGTCATGGTCACCTTCACCCATTGGCGCGGCCAGGCCTTTGTCGATTGCGGGTCGGCACCCGTAGCAACTGCGTAGATCAACCCCAGATCCACAAGGTTCAGCTTCACCTCAGGGTCGAAGCAATCGCGCAGCGCGTTCAGAATGTCGGCTTCGGAAAGCATCTTCTAGTTTTTTCGCTCAACAATGTACCGGGCAATCGACTTCAACCCCTCGGCCCGCCTCCCGTAAGGATTCAAGGCCGCAAAGGCCTCCTCGATCAACTGAGCAGCGTGGCGACGGCTCTGTTCCAAGCCAAACACCGCAGGCCAGGTGGCTTTTTCAGTTGCCAGGTCCTTGCCCGCTGTCTTGCCCAATTGCTCTGAATCCACGGTCATGTCCAGCACATCGTCCACAATTTGGAAAGCCAGCCCTGCCTTGCGCCCAAACAGGTCCAGCCGCGCTACATCCTCGGCGTTGGCCCCGGCATACACGCCGCCGCTCACCACGCCCACCCTGATCAGCGCACCTGTCTTGGCCCGATGGATCGCGTCAACAAGCTCCGGCGTCGGCTTCAGGTGTTCGCTCTCCAGATCCAGCACCTGTCCGCCGATCATGCCCTCGACGGTTCCAATCGCATTGGCGATCAATCCAATAATCTGCACCGTCGCCGCCGGCGGAGAGTCCATGCCGGCAAGAATCTCAAAGGCCCGGGTCTGCAGTGCGTCGCCAGCCAGGATGGCGGTTGCCTCGCCGAAAGCCACGTGGCAGGTTGGCTTGCCGCGCCGGAGATCATCGTTGTCCAGTGCCGGCAGGTCGTCGTGAATCAGAGAATAGGTGTGGATCATCTCAATGGCTGCGCCCAGTCGCTCAATCCCCGGTGGAACCGACCCAGCAATCGTCATCGCAGCCTGCATCGCCAGCACCGGACGCAGCCGCTTGCCCCCTGCAAATACCGAGTGGCGCATCGCCCCATGTATCGACGAGGGAACGGTCTCGACGCTGGGCAGCAGCTCCTCAAGTGCCCGGTCGGTCAGCTCCGCGCCTTCCAAAATCAACGACTTCACATCCACAGCCATTCCTCTCATCATAAACGGCTCGCCTTAGCCTTCGCTCCAGCAAACAGAGGCCTGTGACCAGGATGAGAGCCAGAGCTGTCAGCCACCGTCCCGCAAGCACATCCGGTGTCGTCATCCAATCTACTGCGACACTCACTTGACCCTGCGGGACAGGAACAACCATCAAGCCGTCGTCCCGCGCCGGCGCAAAATCTGCAGGTTGGCCATTCACGGTCACATGCCAAGCCGGAAATGTGCGCAACCGTAGAACGAGGAAGCCGGCCTGCGGGGTTACAGCGTCAACGCGCAGATGCTCAACACTCGTTCGCCCAGCAAACGTAGCTTCGCAACTGGTCTGGTTCGCATCCCATGCAGGTGGAACATCTGGAATTCCCGACCCCTTGCCTAGAACGGTTGCAGGATCGCTCACCAGACAGGAGAAGGGCAGCCCCGTCGCAACGAGGGAGTTATCTGCGCCGATCGGCTCATACTCGTCGGTGCCGCCAAATCCCTGCCCGGCGCGGTACGCGCTCAACATACCCGCTACCGCGTCCTCATCGTCGCAACTCTGGAAGAACTCCAGCGCGGCGACGCTTGTCATCGCCGCAAATACTAAGACGCACACAGCAACCACGGAAACGCACTGCCACCGTCGGGCCAAATCCCTGGGCCAGATCGCCGACACAAACAGAAACCCCATCGGCGCTTCAAGCACCACCAGCCAGCGCCATGGAAACTGCAGGAAACGCAGCTCTGGCAGCAGGTTCCACAGTGGGCGCGAGGCAGGGAACTGAAAGAAGAACACCGCCACCACAAGAACAGCAAAGGGAATCCACCAGCGCTGCTTCCCTTGCAGCCATCCCCGCAGCCAACACACCAGCAAACCGCCCAGTGCAACCGCGATCATGCCCACCACGATGAGCGAAGCCTGGTGCAGCACCACGTCGTGAAACTCCAGAGCCGGGTCACTGTGCCGCGCAAAAAGCCAGTTGTTTTCGAGCGTCTGCCCAGGGTCCTCGGTTACCTGGTGGATGTCTACCCACCGTTGCTCCCAGGTAGCCGGAACAAGATAGATTGCTGCCAGCCCGATTCCCATCAACGTCCCAACTGAGGCGCGCAGCACCGGCGCCCATGACCTTGACACCAGCGCCAACGTCAACGCGACAACGGCGAGCATGTAGCACGCCATCACACCCACCGTCGGATTTGAAAGCCATGACCCGGCCACCGCGATCGCCAGCGCAGCGGCTGACCCGTCGAGCGCCCGCTTCCAAGCAGATTTCGTCGTCGCCGCGCCTGGCTCGTTTCGATCTCGCATTGAATAAAGCAAGACCAGCGGAATCCAGAATCCTCCAGCCAACTCCGCAAAGGCCGAACGCTCGTAGGCCGTAAACAGCGAATACCCAGAAAACAACGCCGCACACCCGGCCATGGTTGCTGGAAGATCGTCCAGCACTTGGCGCGCCAGTGCCCGTCCGGCAAGCCCCGTGCCGGCCAGCAGCAAAAAAGTCAAGACCAGCGGAACCGCCGTCCAGGGCATCACCAGTCCGAGTCCAGCAGCCAGCATCCAAGTCAGTGGCGAATAGAATGCAAACCGCGGCTCTCCCGCAGCGAAGTTCGCGCTCGGCGTCCAATGCGGATACAGCACTCCCTGTCGCCACGCACTCTGCGCATCCAGCCACGAAACCAGGTGGAAGTCGAAGTCGTGGCCACAGGAGTTGCCGCGGAACAACTGCGGCTCGATCGCTACTCCTGCGGCCAACAGAATTACCGCCGGACCCATCCAGCGTTGCAATCGTTCTTTTGAAAGCCAGTTCATGGAAGCAGGCGCAGCGTGTGCCGCGTTTGGGCGGCTACTGCTGCAGGGGTGAAGGGCAGCACAAACGTCGTTCCGCCGTACCAGTCATCCCACTGGTCGCGGAAGTACGGGCTGTACGGGTCGCTGCTTTCGCCAAGCGTGATGTTTTCTGTAGCGCTGTCGATATTGCTCCAGTCCAACGTGAATCGCTGGGAAGGCCCGTGAGCACCGTCAGCCTGTTTCACGGTCGTGGTGTCCCCGCTGAAGGGCTGCGACCCCGTTCCGGCAATCCGCCCAATCAGAGGCAGGAACCGGGCAAGCGGATGCTCGATGTCCAATCGATGCCAACTTCCGTAGCTCCATTGCGCCACGTCGGCGGGCGCTTTGCCGTTGGTCATACCCTGTCGTACAGCTTCGGTCAGCAGCGTGTCCCAGTTCTTGTACGTCGGCGGAAGCCAATCCGGGCTCGCGTGCATGATGATCTCTTCCTCGGCAAAAGCGGATTCTGACCACCTATAATCTGCTGCGGCGTCCTTGCCCAGTTTTGGTTCAAGAATCAGAGGCCACAGCGCGATTCGTGTCTGTGTCACGATCGAAGCGGCAGCGGAATCAGTCGTGAGCCGCCCATCCCAGCTCCGCATCAAATCGGCAGCCTCCTTCAGCCGGTCGTCCGCGCCTGGTGTGTGGTCAATCGCATAGGCGAATCGGTGTCCCAGTTCCTGATCCACTTCGCTGTACACATCGCTTTGCAGGGCAAGCATGTCAGCAGGCCTCAATTGATCGCGCCCTTGCAGCACTTTGTAGATCCGCTCCGTACGATAGGGTGACGCCCATTCCAGCGTAAGCATATGGGGCGATTTGTCAGTAGTGACGCGCGAATTGGCCGTCGCCAGAAAGCCTGACGGCGGATCGACTGCGCTGGGCATCTGCTCAAATGGTACGTACCCCGACCACTCTGCTCTGTTGGTTCCCACATCGTGCGCCAGTGGTTTTCCAAAGATCCCATGCCCTCCCATATGCAGGGGCACCTTTCCCACCGCATGGTATCCGATATGTCCCTGGTCATCGCTGTACACCATGTTCAGCGAAGGCCAGCACCATGCGCTCAGCGCCGACGTAAACTCCGCCGAGCTCGAAGCAACGTTGATCTGGTAGATCGGAATCAGATTCAGCGTCGGATCGTAAATCGTCCACTTCAGCGCGATGGGTCGCTTCTCTCTTGGCAACATCGCATTCAACAGCGGTCCATGCGTTGTCGATTGAACATCGACAACCACGTCCTTGCTTCCACGCACCTTGATCACCTCGTGGTCCACTGCAAGTGGACGCCAGCTTCCATCCAGGTCCTCAAAGTTTCCTTTGCTGTCGAGGTTCTCCAGGTACAAATCCTGTACATCCGCATACAGCGCTGTGATTCCCCAAGCCACATGTTCATTGTGCCCCGCAATCACGCAAGGCATCCCCGGCAGCGTGACCCCGGCGGCATGGTAGCCAGGCGCGCTCAGGTCCGCCATGAACCAGATGTTGGGCTCGGTCAGTTCCAGATGCATGTCGTTCGATAGCATCGCCTTCCCGCTGGCAGTATGGCTTCCCGCAATCACCCAGTTGTTCGATCCCAGCGTACAGCCCTCGCAGTTCGGCAGGCCGAGCAATGCATGCAACCCACGCAATTCTTCGCCGCCGGTTGGAGCGCGATGCGCTTGCGTGTTGTCTTCGTCTTCATCTTCGTTGGTCCCTGGCGGTGCCGGATGCGGCTGGCTCCAATCAATGACCTCACCGGTCGGCGGACGGTCTCTCCACGAGCCCACTGGGTAAAGATCCGCCTCCAGCTTCGGATTCTGCAGCTTGGCGGCGATCAGTTCTCGCACCAGCTTCGCGTCCCAATGTGTGTCCAGCGTCTGCTCCATCGACAGCCCGACGACAATCGAGTCCTCCCCGGTCCAAGGTTGCAGCCGATAAGACAGCAGTCTGAACTCAGCCGGCATCGAATCCTGGTGCTGTGCGATGAATGAATTTACCCCCCGCGCGTAGTCGTCGAGCCGCGCTTTGTCCGCAGGGTCAAGGTTGGCATAGATACGCGCAGCGATCTTTCTGAACTGCAGGACTCGCTGCATTCTGTCGTGGGGAACCAGTGCCGGGCCAATCAGTTCAGCCAACTCGCCGTAAGCGTTGCGCCTGAATGTATCCATCTGCCACAAGCGGTCTTGTGCCGTTACATAGCCTTGTGCCATGAACAGGTCGTCCTGCGACGACGCCTCAATGTGGGGTACTCCGTGTCCATCGCGGCGAATCACAACAGGCGCAGAGATTCCAGCGATGCGCTGGTCTCCATCCAGGACCGGGAGAGCAGCCTTTTCCGCCCCGCGAAGCCACAGCACACCGGCCGCCGCCGCCAGAACCACCAGTATCAGCAGGACGCATCCCGACCGAAGAACAATGCGCAGCCAGCGCCTGCTCGATCGGTGAGGTGTTGGCCGCTCATGAGGTGCGGGCATTTGGTTGAATGAGTTCGCGGAATCAGGGTTGGGCATCGGTCCCCTACAGGATAACCCCGCCGCACCGCTCATGTTCCTGTTGACCTGACCCCTATTCCCATGGCAGCGGCTGGCGCAGAGTACCTCTTGCTCCCGTAAATCAGCAGTGCAGCGAGCATCAAAAAAATCATGCCCAGCACCAGCAGGCTTCCCTCCGGCCCATCGGTCCCACCGCTCCAAAGCACGGAGCCTGCCGGGCTGGTCGTGAGAAAGTGTCCATTCGCTTGCAGTCCGCTGTCGGCGGTTCCATAAAAGTATGATTCTGCCCAATCCCACGCCGCGTGGCAGCCAATCGCCCACCACGCCGAGCCTGTCATGCGCACACTCACAGCAAACACAAAACCAATGCCCGCCGCGGCAACAATCCCAATCCAGTTCTCGCCCCTGTTGCTTGTATGCACAAAACCAAACAATGTCGATGTCACCCACGCTGCTTGCCAGAAGCCCCCGCCCTCAGCTCGCTTCAAATGAAGCAACAGGCACGGAACCAGCCCTATTGCAGCTACCGCATACACGCCCCAGATGCTGTTGCTTCTGATCGCTGGCAGGGCATCCAGCCAGACGTAGTTCAGGAATCCTGCATATCCCTTTGACCGCAAAAGCAGGTCCAGGCAGAGCCCTCCGATGATGCCCGAGGCCAACCAGAAGCTGATTCCACGCGTAAACGTGAATTGCAGATAGCAGCGGAATATCCCTTCTTCCACGCAGCCCACCAGCAGAAATGCGACACCCCAAAGGACGCCGAATCGAAGGATGGATAAGCCTGAAAGCGCGATTGGTCCAAAATGCAACCAGCCTCCCAGTGCCAATATGCCCACCAGCGCGGAGAGCGCTGCAAACCCGCATCCCAGGCCGGCGAAGAAGTGCAGAGCGGGTTTCGGTCCCCCCAGGTTGTAGTCCCAGATTCTGCGCTGTTCAACCCGCGTCAGCAGCACGCCCACTACAAACATGGCCAGCAGCGGCACCAACTCGCCCAGGATCGCCGTTCCCGGAGAGAAACCAGGGTAAGCGGCAGCGGGATAGAGCCCCACCGCTATTGCACCGAAGATGGGTATGAACAGTCTGTACAGGATGACCGCAATCAGTAATGACCAGCCCGATCGCAATCCCTGGTTCCCAACGAAAAACCAGTGAAAGCTGAGCGGACCATCAGTGTCGTGAACGCCGGGCACACAGTCACGTGCGTTCTTTTCATTCGCCACGGCTCCGGCAGGCGCAGAATTCTGCGGTGGAGGTTGCGTCTCCGGCTCTACCGGATTCATGGAGCCTCTTTCAAAGCAAGACATTTCAGTCGCGACGGATTGGCCCTGTTGGAAAGATACTCCATGCATCTGCTGCTGGTGCGCACCTTGTCAGCGTGACGCCAACCAAAGTCGCTGTCAGCTGCTATTGGTCGCGCAACGCCACCATAGGATCGATGCGCGAGGCTTTGTGCGCGGGCATCCAGCTTGCCAGCAGGGCGGTGGCGGCAATGACAGCCGTGATGCTTCCGAAGACCATCGGATCGTCGGGCCTCACTTCGTAGAGCAGGTTTGCCACCCCACGCGCCAGCCCAAACGCGAGCACCAGCCCGACGCATACACCAAGGCCGGTTAACCATCCTGCCCGCGCCAGGATCATGCGCAACACATCTTTCCGCTGAGCGCCCATGGCCAGCCGCACGCCGATCTCCCGCGTTCGCTCACCGACCAGATTGGCCATTACGCCAAAGATCCCAATTGCCGCCAGCAGCAGTGCAATCAGCGCATTAACGCCCAGCATTCCGGCAACAAAGAACATACCTGTCAGGCGCTCGTTCGTAAATTGCGCGTAAGTCTGCACCCCGTCCAGTGGCAGTCCAGCGTCAATCCCCGCCAGCGCCTTCCTCACCGCCGGCGCCATTGCCAGGGGATCGCCCTTCGCTCTGACCACGTAGGTCATACCCCCAGGCGGCAACTGCGCCGCATCCATATACACCGCGGGCGGCCGATCCTTCAGCCACAACGAATAGGTCGCTTCCTCTGCCACGCCCACAATCGTCATCCAGGGCGTCTCGTCCGCGCTCCCCGTCACCATGCGAATGCGATGCCCCAGTGGGCTCTCGCCGGGGAAGTAGCGTGCCACAAATGCCCGGCTCACAATAGCCGCATTCTGCGCATGAAGGTCGTCCCTCTGCTCAAAGCCGCGTCCATCGATAATCGGTATGTTGAACATGTTGAAGTAGCCCGAGCTCACCGGAATCCGCAGCGAACTCGGTGTGTCCCCACTTCTCTGGGGTCGGTTCTCAATCTGGAATCCATCCACCCAACCCCAATCGCTGTAGGGCAGAGCGCCGGTCAGCTCCGCATGCTCCACTCCCGGCAACCCGCGCAGTCGAGCCAGGCTCTGGTCGTACCACGCCGCCTTTTTCGCTGTGGTATCGTACCGCGCAGCAGGCAGGTGCATTTCAAAGGTAAGCATCTTAGCCGGCTCATACTTGTCGGCCAGGTGCAGCATCGCCAGCATGCCTTTGCACATCAGCGCCGCGCCAATCACCAGCGCAACTGCCAGCGAAATCTGCGCAACTGCCAGTATGTTCCTGAGTTTGTGGCCCCGCCCCACTCCGACTACTGCCCGCGACCCAGCCTTCAATTGTTCCACAAGATTGATGCGCAAAGCCTCCAGCGCTGGTGCAAATCCCGAGACGATGCCCGCAGCAATCGCCAGAAACAGGGAATAGCCAAGCGCCCGGCCATTCAACGAGATATTTGACCAGCCAGACATGAAACGTGCTACGCGCTCTGGCATCGATATCTCACAAACGTGCATATAGATCGCGGCGAAAACCAAACCCCCTGCTCCGCCGATGAGCCCCAACAGAATATTCTCGGTCAGCAGTTGCCGCACCAAACGCCCGCGCCCCGCGCCCAACGCCGTCCGCATTGCGATCTCGGGGCGCCGTGCAATTCCCCGCGCAAACTGCAGGTTGGCGATATTCGCGCACACCACCAGCAGAACAAATATTGTCGCGCCCTGCACCAGGCTGAAATACAGATTCGTGAATTCGCCGTTGATCCCTGCAAGAAGCGAGTCAACCTTCACCGATCGCCCTTGATTTGTCGCCGGATACGCAAGCGCCAGGTGCTCCGCGATCGTATTCAACTCCGCCTGCGCCTGGCCAGGTGTCACTCCTTTGCGCAGCCGTCCGATCACAAGATAATCGTGATCGTTGCGATTGTTCAGCTGCGCATCCGTCGGAGCAAACGGCAGAAAGAAATCCGCTGTCGAAGGATATTGCATCGTCTTGGGCATCACACCAATCACGGTGTAAGCGTGCTGATCCAGCACAATCTGCCTGCCCACCACCCCACCGTCCGACCCGAAATGTGATTTCCAAAATGCATAGCTGAGCACCGCAACGCTGTTCCGGCCCGTCTGGGTCTCGCTCTGATCAAACACCCGCCCCATGAATGCACTCGTCCGCATCACGTTAAAAAACGACGGCGAAGTGAACTCCGCATGCACGTGGGCCGCATCGCCCGCCCCAGTCAAGCTCATATCTGCATCGTTACGCACAGCCAGCTCTTCAAACCCGGTGCTCTGGCGCTGCCAGTCCTCAAAGTTTGCCAATGCAACCTGTTGAGAATCTCCGTGATTCTGCTGCTCAGACAGGGTCACCACCTGATTCAATTCAGGAACGCCAAGGGGCCTCAGCACAACAGCATCCATCACGCTGAACCCACCTACATTCACTCCGATGCCAATGGCCAGTGTCAGCACAGCAGTGACCGTGAAGCCTGGAGACTTCCACAACTGGCGGATTGTGTAATGCAGATCCTGAATCAAATTGAGCATGGTCTCCCCCGGACGTGCTGGAGTTTTGCAGTTGAGAACGTACCTGGGGTCATTGCATTCCTCCCGCCAAACCGGCCCGCGGAAAATTGATTGATTGCAAACACCTTACGTCGAGTCCGATATCAAAATCGCTCTTCTACCCTGTTCACAATCGCAATCACCCGTCCGCAATCGAACACCGTGCGTGTTTCCGTTCACACCAAACCACCTCCGCCTTGACACAACCAGCCAATCCCTTGATGCTTAACAGTTCAAGTCATTGAATTTTAGTGTGCAAGGGAGTGCACGTCTTGCAGGTTCGCGTCTTCTATCACGACAAATGCTTTGACGGCGCCTGTTCGGCATCGCTGTTCACCCGCTTTCATCGCGAGTGCGTCGCTTCCGGCGCCGCTTATGAATATCACGGCCTGGTCCACCGAGCCGGCGCTCTCTTTGACGAAACCGAGTTCACTGGTGACGAGAACGCCATTGTTGACTTCAAATACTCCGCTTCGCCGAGGATTACCTGGTGGTTTGACCATCATCTTTCGGCCTTCCTCACCCCGCAGGATCATCAGAGTTTTCTCGATTGCCAGAAAGACCCGGTTTGCGTCAAGCACAAGTTCTTTGACCCAGACTACACGTCATGCACCAGCTTTCTGGCCCACATTGCCTCCACCCAATTCTCCTTCGACACCGCCCCGGTCGCCGAACTCATCCATTGGGCCAACATTGTCGACGGCGCTCTCTATGAAAGCCCGCAAGCGGCTGTCGAAATGGCCGCTCCCGCCATGAAGCTTACGTTGATCATCGAGTCCACGCAGGACCCGGAATTCATTCCCAGGCTTATTCCACTGCTCACCGAGATGCATCTGGCCCAGGTGCTAAGTCAGCCATTTGTTGCTGAACTCCTGCCCCCACTGCTTGAGCGCCACAAAGAGGCGCTGGAACTGATTCGCAGCCGCGCCGAAGAACGCGACGGCACCATCTTCTTCGACATCACTGACCATCCGCTCGAGGGCTTTAACAAGTTCATCCCCTACTACCTCTACCCTGACGCCACCTATTCGATTGGGCTCTCCAAGTCCAGCTTCCGCACCAAGGTGGCTGTCGGCTCGAACCCATGGACCAAAGCCGATCCCGCAAAGATGGTGAACCTGGCCCAGGTGTGCGAGCGGTACGGCGGCGGCGGACATGCCCGCGTAGGCGCCATCAGCTTTTCGCCTGACCAGGCTGACCGAGCTCGCGCCGCGGCGGCTGAAATCGTGGCTGAGCTCAGGTCGAAGAACCCCTTGGCATAAGTTGGACACCACGCGAAAACTGTAACCGGCAAGTGACCTGAGTGAGCCTCGCGGTAGGGTAGACTGTACCCGCGGACACCTTCTGATTGCGAAGATTCTTGATGCCTGCAACGACAGGAACCCCTGATGTTGAGATCCTGTTTCAACGGTAGAACCCTCACGGCAAAAGGCGTGCCGATGCCTGTTTCAGATCGTCGGCCGCGGTCTCTGGCTGGCTGTTGCGTCATCGCTCTGGTGTTTTGCTTCATCGCAGCGTCAGTCCACGCCCAAGTAGTGCCAGCGGCCACAAAACAGCGACATACGCTCTCAGTGGGTGGCGAATACGCCAATGTCCGAGCAAGTTATCCCTACGGCAGCATCCAGCGCCTTTGGGAGATCGGCGGCTTTGCGGATTATGGCATGGTCAGATCCATCAGTATCGAAGGTGATATCCGCCATCTGCCCACCAACGGCTTTTATCAGGAAACGCAGGACAACTATCTGGCCGGACCGAAATATACCATCAGCAAATTGGGCAGGCTTCGACCCTACGCGCAATTCCTGATCGGCCTGGGCAGACTCAAAGACCCATCCATCGTAGGGACCGATAACTTCTTCATCATTGCCCCTGGCGCAGGCGCAAGCTTCCAGCTCAGTGGCAGGTGGTCAGTGCGCGGAGGATACGAGTATCAGTTCTGGCAAAACTCCGCCAATCTCGCCGGCCAGCACGGCAGCGATCTCACACCCAACGGTGTACACGTCGGCCTTGCCTTCTCGATTTTTTAGATTGGATTGTCGATCGATCATGCAGTGGTCGGCCTGCTTCGGCGCGGGCCTTGAATCTTCTGCCAAACCCAGTTGCTTGAAAGCGCCCTACCCTAGCGCTCCGCTCACCAAGATCAGCAGGACGCCTGCCATGGCGTGCACGCAGATCAGCCTGCCGGCGACGCCCATCGATGAGTAGTGCCGCATGAACAGGCTGCGCGCCAGGAGCCCCTCGATGGGGAACTGCGCGTAGAGCATGACGTGTGGAATGTCCCCGAAAATCGATCCGCCCAGGTGCAACTCCGGCCGACCTGACAACACCACAAAGGGAAACACGATCCCCATTCCCCAGGGCTGGAAAATGGAAAGCACCTCGCTTAATGCGGGAGCAAGAAACGCCAGCGCAACCCCGATGATCACCGGCCAGAGCCCAACCAGGTTGCGCTTGGACTGCTTGCGGCGATCCGATTCAAGCTGAAGGTGGAGCTTGGCCAGGGCCGCTTCCATCTCCGCGCGGCCAAGATCTGCAAACGAAGTTACGCCTGGCGCGTTCGCGCCATGGGGCTTTCCCTTCGATCTCTTGCCGGATTTGATTGCTGAGTTTCCAAACATCGCGTTAACCAAGGAGTAAAGGTAACATTGTGCCACTTCATGGTTCGAGCAGGCTGCAATATCAAAGCCGACAACCGGTTGCCGTAACTCAGGGAATTCTAACCGCTTATGGTGCTTCGAACAATGCCACTTTCGCGCTAAACCCGCAATCCGGGCTCCGCCTCTGAAATCGCCGTTTTCCTCTCGATAAAACCTATAGACCAAGCTCTTTCGAGCGTTTCTTCATTGCCTCCAAACAAAATGCGATATGTTCGTCTAGAGAAACACCCAGCTCGCATGCCCCCTGGATGACATCCTCCCTGTTGACTCCCCGCGCGAACGCTTTATCCTTCATTTTTTTTCTTACACTCGCCGCTTCAACCTCCGAAATCGACCTGCTCGGCTTCACCAGGGCGCAAGCTGTCAAAAAGCCGGACAGCTCGTCGCAGGCAAACAGCGATTTGTCCAGATGCGTTACGCGCGGCACACCGGAGTACTGAGCGTGGCCAAGGATTGCGGTCCGCACCTCGATCGGCCATCCCCGGCGCTCCAGTTCCCTGACCCCGACAAAGGGATGCTCTGCGGGCGTCGGGTGCCGCTCGTAGTCAAAGTCGTGGAGCAGGGCAGTGGTCGAATACAACTCGATCATCGCTGCACGTTCCGCAGTATGTGCTGCGCCTGTCAGCCCCAGGCGATCGGCCTCTGCCTCACCGCAAGCTGTCACGCACGCTTCAACTCCCAACGCGTGCTTGCGCAGGCTCTCGCCTTTTGTCCACTCAGCCAGCAACCTCCAGGCCTCGGCCCGTCCAAAGCCCTTTCCAGTATTCCCGGTCCCTTCACTAACCGCGCGGCCCACATCCAGCTCGCCTGAGTCAAAAGACATTTAATTTTTTCTCCATGTTGCTCAATTTGGTTCGTGTTTCTTCGGGGTTTTCAGGGTATGATCGGGAAATCTTAGGATTGAGCCTAAGTTTCCACTTGACAATTATGGTTCACTTCCCCGACAGTACTTCATATCGCGGTGCAAAAATGCACCACGGAGTTCCTGCTCTGGCACTCCGCAAACGGCCGATGGCTACCACTCTAGTGAGCGTGGAAACACGCGAAGTAGTCCGCTGCGACAGCTGTAGTCTGGTTCAATTCCGAACCCTCAACGCCCTTTGCAGAAAATGCCACAAACCACTCGATATTGAGGAGCCTGCGCCGCTTGCGCCGCAGCTAGTGGCCAGTCAGCCAACCGCCCCGGCTTCGGCAGAGGCTGGCTTGCAGGTTGCCGGCCAGGTGCGCGAGATTCGCAAGGCGCGCCATCTGAGCCAGCGGCAGCTGGCGGGACGCATGCAGGTGCCCCGCACCTACATCTCAAAAATCGAGAATGGCAAGGCAATCCCGACGCTGGGCTCGCTGGAGCGTCTGGCATCGGCTCTTGAAGTGGACCTCTGCCAGCTTGTGCGCGACTCCCGCAGCCGACGCGACGAAGAAGTGGCCGCCATTCTGGCGGACCCCTTCCTTGCCGAGGTCGCCTCATTGCTCCCGCATCTGGGCTCGATGCATCGCATGCTCTTTTCCGGTGCGGTGCGCGACGCAGCCACTGGCCGTCGCCGCACGGCATAGAAGCCACCCAGCCGCAAGACCGCCTGTCCCTGGATGGTCTCGGCTGGGGTTGGTCCCGGCCGGTTGGGTTTCGCGGGCGTGTGGCCCGGTGCGCCGAGCTTCATTTGCCCTTGCGCTGGCTCGCTGACCGCTCGCAATTGCAGCACTGGGGCGCTTGTGCTACGGTCGATGGTGCAGCATCTGGCTCCGGCTGTGGTGAGTTTTTCACCGCGCGGGAAGTGCTTCTCGGGCCAATGATCCATTCATCCCGTTGCTGTGAAACCTGCTCCGGTGTCCTGACTTCGATATTGCCAGGGCGCGGAACCCGAAGCCCAAGAGCAACGTAGAGGCGAGTCCCTTGTATCCAACCGGCACGCTGCGCACTCAAGAGCTGACCTCAGAGGAGCGCGCTGTTTACGCGACGCTTAAACCTGGGTGCCTGCCTCAGCATGTCGCCATCATCATGGACGGCAACGGCCGCTGGGCTGGCAACCGCTCGCTCAAACGGTTCTTGGGCCACCAGCAGGGTGCGGATGCTGTTCAGCTGGTCACTGAGACCGCTTCCCGTATTGGTTTGCCCTGGCTCACTCTCTATGCGTTCTCCCTTGAAAACAATCTTCGCCGCCCCCGCGCCGAGGTCAATTTCCTCATGCGTCTCCTCAAGAGCTACCTGGAGAGCAACCTTCAACGCATGATGGACAACAACGTCCGCATGCGGTACATCGGGCGCACGCATGAATTGCCCCCCGAGGTCCAGGACAAAATGCGCTGGGCCGAGGAAGCCACCGCCCGCAATACGGGAACCACCCTGACCCTCGCCCTCAACTACGGCGGCCGCTCTGAGCTTGTCGACGCCTTCCGCGCACTGGCCACGGAAATCCAGCTCAAGCACACCAGCCCCGACCGCATCACCGAGGAAGATATTCACCGCCATCTCTACACCGCCCACATGCCCGATCCTGACCTGCTCATTCGAACATCGGGGGAGATGCGCCTTTCCAACTACCTGCTGTGGCAGGTCGCGTATACCGAAATATTCGTCACCGAGCGCCTCTGGCCTGATTTCCGCGGCATCCATCTCCTCGAGGCTATCGCCGATTTCCAGCGCCGCGAGCGCCGCTACGGCGGACTTGGCGAGGGCTCTGGCGAGGTCGACGAAGAAGCAGAGCGCGTCAAGATCGCCGCTCATTGATTACTTTGGTTATTCAAATCAGGTTTTTTAACGATTTCGAGCGTGACGATCGAGCTGCGTTCTGACGAGAATCCAATGTGGAGGTTTCAAATCCCTTGGATAACGACAAGAAAGCGCCGAAGGAAGCAGATTCCGCGGCCAAAGCAAAACAACTAGCTGAGAAACTACGCTTCCGCCTCAAAGAGTCAATGGCTCAGCGCGGAAGCTCTGAAGACTTCCTGCACTGGCTACGATCCGACAGCAAGAAAAGCGCATAATTGATTCATCTCGGTTAAGACCGCTGCAGCATTGATGCCTGGGTTGGCTTGCACTGGACTGTCCCGCCGTGTCAGCTCCGTCCCGCAGTGTATCCTCAACCAGAGAATGAAACGCATCCTGACCGCTGCCGTACTGATTCCCCTGGTTCTGCTTCTTGTGTTTCTTGGCCCCAAATGGCTGATTACGCTTGCAGTTGCCGGCATAGCTGCCCTCGCCGCATGGGAGTTTCTAAGCCTCACTGAGCGCAGCGGCGCAAGGCCTCCGCGCATTGCTGTCCTGGTGGCTATAGGTCTCCTTTTTGCAGGGAATTTTGAATTTCCAGATCAGACCGCCGTCATTTTTGGCATACTCTCTCTGGGTCTTTTGGTCATCTGCACCTTCAAATCTCCGGTTGAGCAGGTGATGGCCAACGCGGCCGTCTCCACCCTCTGCCTGCTCTACATCGGTCTCACCCTCCTTTCCCTTCCCGCCTTGTGCGAAGAGACCAATGGACCCTCGCTTGTGGCCTTTCTTCTGGTTGTGGTCTGGGCTGGAGACATCGCGGCGCTTTATGTTGGCCGCACCTGGGGCCGCCGCAAACTTGCACCGAAACTCAGCCCGAAAAAGACATGGGAAGGCTCACTTGCCTCGGTCGCGGGCAGCTTGCTGGGTGCCGGCGCACTGCTTGGCCTGGCCGAGTATCTGGCTCAATGGGACTCGGCCAAGCTCTCCTACCCGGAGTTCGTCTGGTATTGGCTAGCGCTCGCGGTCGGGTTGAACATAGCGGCGCAGGTTGGAGATTTAGCTGAGTCAGCCCTGAAGCGTTCGGTCGGCGTCAAGGACTCCGGCGTCCTGCTTCCCGGCCATGGCGGCGTGCTCGATCGTGTAGACGCGCTGCTCCTGGCCGCTCCGGTGCTGTGGTACGCTCAGGTTATTCATCAGCGGTTCTGAATGCGTACAGCATCAGTGGATTGACAGGGGCGAGGCAACAGTCGAGTCCCGTGCACCATCGGACGTTTAGACACTTTGAAGCGACTCGCCATCCTCGGTTCCACCGGCTCCATCGGCCAAAGCACCCTGTCCATCGTTGAGCAGTTTTCTGAGCGGTTTCAAGTGGCAACTCTCGCTGCTGGCCGAAACCTCGAAGAGGTCCTCGCCCAGACGATCCGATGGCGTCCGCGCATGGTCTCCGTCGCCTCAGAGGAGTTGGCAACAGCCCTGGCGTCACGTCTGCAAGCCGCGGGCGTAACCGGCGTTGAATTGGTTCATGGCACAGAGGGCACCATAGCTTGCGCCACGCTGCCAGAAGTGGACTTTGTCGTTTCGGCAATCGTGGGCGTCGCCGGACTTGAAGCCACACACGCCTCCATCCTCGCCGGCAAGCCCATAGGACTTGCCAACAAGGAATGCATGGTTGCGGCCGGCGAGATCCTCACCCGCTCAGCCGCCGAACACAAAGTCCCTATCCTGCCCATCGACAGTGAACATAATGCCGTCCACCAGTGCCTGCGGGTGGGAGCGCACGCTGAAGTCAAAACCATCTGGCTCACGGCTTCTGGTGGTCCATTCAGAGAACTCCCACTTGCTGCCTTCGCTGACATCACGCCCGAGCAGGCTCTCAAGCATCCCACTTGGGTCATGGGCCGCCGCATCACCATCGACTCGGCCACCATGCTCAACAAGGGCCTTGAGGTCATCGAGGCCTGCCGCCTGTTTGACGTGTCGCCTTCACAGGTCAGCGTCACTGTTCATCCACAATCCACCGTGCATTCTCTTGTGGAATACGTTGACGGGTCGATCCTCGCCCAGATCTCCGTCACTGATATGCGCCTGCCCATCTTGTACGCGCTCGCGTGGCCGGAACGCCCGGTTTCATCGCTGACCTTTGACCTGGCCGCCCTGCGGCACCTGGACTTTGCACCTCCCGACTTTGAGCGCTTTCCCTGTCTGCGTCTCTCATTTGAGGCTGCGGAAAAGGGCGGAGCCCACTGCATTGCCCTCAATGCGGCAGACGAGGTGGCCGTCGAGGCATTCCTCGAAAGGCGCATTCCGTTCATGGGAATCCCGCGTACAATTGAAAAGGTGCTCGCATCCACGCCAGAGGCGCATCCCACCACCATCGCTGAGGTGCTCGCCAGCGATCGCGAGGCGCGTCAAACAGCTCGTAAGCTGTTGATTTGAGGTCGGCCCCGGGCAATCGATTGAAGGAATAATCGCAAATTTATGCATGATTTTTTAGTCGCTGTAGGTTCGTTCATCGTTCTGGTCGGCTTGATGGTTGTGGTCCACGAGTTTGGCCACTTCGCCGTTGCCAAACTTTGCGGGGTGCGCGTTGAGGCCTTCTCCTTTGGCTTTGGACCACGCCTCTTCGGCTTCAAGTACGGCGACACCGACTACAAGGTCTGCCTGCTGCCCCTCGGCGGATTCGTCAAGATGACCGGTGAGTCTCCCGAGCAAAACCTCGAGTCTCCCGGCACCCCCATGGACGATGTGGCCGACGACCCTGGCGCCTTCACTTCGCACCCGCGCTGGCAACGGATGCTCATTGGCGTGGCCGGCCCAATCGCCAACTTCGTCCTCGCGTTTGTGTTGATGGTCGTTTACTACGCCGTTTTTAACGAAGTCACGTCCGTCGAGGTGAAGTCAACAACCGTGGAGTGGGTTCTCCCCGGGTCCGCTGCAGCTAAGGCAGGCATCCAGCCCGGCGACATCATTCGCCGCTTCGATAACGTCGACAACCCCGACTGGGACGCCGTTTATACCCACGCTGCGCTCGACCCCAACCAGTTTGTACCTGTCACAGTCGATCGCGGCGGTACAAACCTGCAGGTCACTTTGCAAATGCCCCCGGAGATCAAGGGCGACGATGTTTCGGGCCTGCTGCCCCAGTACCTGCCCGATCCCATCGCCGTCGATCGCGTTGAGCCGAATACACCGGCAGAAAAGGCCGGCATGCGCCCCGGAGACGCCATACTATCCGTCGACGGCCATCAGTTTCACACTTTGCAGTCTCTGGTGTCGTATCTGCAAGCAGGCCACGGCAACCCGGTTTCCCTTGTTCTGATCCGCGATGGGGCCGCCCTTCCTCCTGTCGTCGCCCATCCGGCGCAACTTGACGCAGGCTGGAAGCTTGGATTCGCTTCAAAGCCCATCCCGTACCACGATTCTCCGCTCCCCTTGACCCTCGCTGTCAACAAGAGCCTCGACTTCTGTGCAGACAAATCTTTTGTTATTGTCGAAGTGCTGCAGCGGCTCCTTACTCATAAGGTTTCCATCTCGCAGCTCCAGGGTCCGGTAGGAATTGCCCGGGCGGCGGGAGACGCGGCTGAAACCCGCGGCTGGCTTCCAAAATTCGGCCTCGCGGGAATGATCAGCCTCAACCTGGGTATCCTCAACCTGCTGCCGTTTCCCATTCTCGACGGCGGTATGATCTTCCTGCTCCTCATTGAGAGCGTGATCCGCCACGATATCAACCTCAACGTGAAGGAGCGCATTTATCAGGCCGCTTTTGTCGTGATCATCGCCTTCTTCGCCTTCGTCCTCTTCAACGATGTCACCCGGCTCCCCATCTTCGAACACTTGAAGCCGTAAGTTGGTCATCAGTGTTCACCGACCCGTTTCTGGATTCGACTCCGGTCGCGGACTGCTGTTCACTGTCAACTTTCACGACAAGCCCATGCCAGTCACCACTGAAATCCGGGTCCGCTACGCTGAAACCGACCAGATGGGCATCGTCTATTATGCCAACTACCTGGTCTGGTTTGAGATCGGCCGTGTGGAACTGCTCCGCTCCCTCGGTCTCGCCTACAGCCAGCTTGAGATCGACCACGATTGCATCCTGCCCGTGGTGAATGCCAGTTGCAGGTACCGCTCGCCCGCGCGCTACGACGACCAGATCCTCATCGAGACCCGGCCATCCCTCTTGCGTGGATCAGTCATCAAGTTTGCTTACCGCATTCTTCGCAAGGCTCCGCCGGGCGCCGAACATACCCTCCTCGCCGAAGGTGAAACGGTGCACGTTGTCTGCGACGACCAACTCAATCGCAAGCCCCTGCCCGAACATTACGAGCAAGCTCTCCGCGCCTTGATGGTCGAGGAATAGAAGTCGCTTTCTATCTCGCTAGTGCAACGCGGCGAGCGACAAGCGCAAATGTAAAGAGTAGTACTGCCGTGAGCCACCCACCCAGGCTGACCGGGGTTGGCACGTACATGCCGATTGCAAGACCGCTCACGATCAGCGATGCTGACAGAACCCCGAATTGCCACATGCCATACATAAAAATGAATGGAAGATAGTGAACCCCTAAGGTAATCATGAAGGCTGGATAAAACCATGCGGGATGAAGTGCCGCGATACCGATCACCAGAGGCAGCGTGAGTGGCAGTGTGAACGCGACCTGCATGCCAAGTGCATTCATAGGGTGCCCCTTTGGCAAGGCGTACGCGTGACCAATACTGCGTAGCAGCAGTTGGGTCAATGGAAAGATGAAGAACCCCCCGAAGATGAGGACCAGTTCTCCAAGCCGGAGTGAGTGAAACGTGCAAGCCGCACCGGAAGCAGACCACACCACCGCCGAGACCAGCTGTCCGGCAAAGCCCCCCATGAACGTTTCGCGAACATCCTTCTGAGCATTGATGATTTCCATGGCAACATCATAGCCGGGTGAGATCCCGAGCTATCCTCATTTGCATGGACCCATTACCGGCTACCGCCCCCGAGCTTCAGCAGATTCTCGCCGAACTTTCTCGCCGCGAGCCCGTCTTCCATCGCGCAGAATTCGGTACCACACGCGCCGACTTCGACCGATTGATGGCCGACGACTACTGGGAGACAGGCGCATCCGGCCGACGCTATTCCCGCGACTCGATACTCGATGCATTGGAGAAGCGTTTCGCTGTTCCCGACACAGACGTCTGGGAGACCAGCGGCTTCCTCTGCCGCAGATTGGCCGAAAATACCTACCTGCTCACCTACACGCTGCTCCAAGCCAAGCAGCGCCTCACCCGCCGCGCAACCATCTGGCGCAGCACTCCCGGCGGCTGGAAGATCCTCTATCACCAGGGAACGATCGTGCAGGACGCCTGAGCGGCCTTCTAGCTCACCACCACCGCCAGCGCAAACCCGTCGTAGCCCTTCACGCCGACCGTTTGCAGAACCGTCGCGCTCAACCGCCGCTCCGCAGCCAGCCGTTCGGTGAAGCGCTGAACTCCCTGCACCATCGGATCGTTGCAATTCGCATCGGCGACCTTCCCATCCCGTACTACGTTGTCAGCCACAATCACCGTCCCCACACGCGACAGCTTAAGCGCCCACTCCAGGTACTCCGGGTAGCTTTCCTTATCCGCGTCAATAAAGATCAAATCGAACGGGGCAGCGCCGGAATGTTCCAGAGTCGGCAGGGAGTCGATGGCTCGCCCAACCAGAATCTCCACCCGATCCAGCAAACCTGCATTGCGTATATTCTCGGTTGCCGTCTTTGCATGATGCGGATCGAACTCCAATGTCACGATCTGCCCGCCTTCGGGCAGCGCCCGCGCCATCCAGATGGTGCTGTATCCGCCAAGCGTTCCAATCTCCAGCACACTCCGTGCCCCGGACACACGGACCAGGAAATCAAGGAATTTCCCCTGTAGCCTTGTAACGTCAATCGCCGGTAGGCCAGCCTTTTTATTCGCCGCGACAGCCGCAACCAACTCGTCGCCCGCAACAGACGGGGCCACCCGATCGCAAAAATAGCGGTCAACTTCTGCCCAAACATTCTGCACTGCGATCTCCCACGGAAACTACTTGTCGCGCGCTACCACAAAGTCAGGCACCCACAGCAGGGCGCGCTTGAACTCTGATTCAGGCATCGGCGCCAGTGCTATCCGCGACTGCTCGGCGTAGCGATCGGCCACCGACATCGCGTATTCCACCGACCCGTTGCGGATCAGGATCTCCTGAATCTGCTGCCTGCTCACGTTCTCAAAGCTTCGATCGTCCAGCACCCGCTGAATCGTCTGCCGATCGCTCGCCCTGCCGTGATCAAACGAGTGGATCACCGAGAGTGTCGCTTTGCCCTCGCGCAGGTCGCTGGCCACAGGCTTGCCAAGCACTTCTTCGGTAGCCGTCAGGTCAAGTACGTCGTCCACAATCTGGAAAGCCAGTCCCACTGCTCGCCCGTAGGCCGCCAGGCCTGCTTCCACCTGTTCGCTGGCACCGGCCAGTACGGCGCCCAGTCTCATCGAAATGGCGAACAAGCAGGCGGTCTTGCGGAAGATCAGGTCGTAGTATTCCGCTTCTGAAACAGCCTTGCCCAGCTTTTGAATCTGCAGCAGTTCACCTTCGACCATCTGCTGCGTGAGCCCGATCAGCAGGTCCAGAACGCGAAGGCTCTTTTCCTCAAGTGCAACCTTGAACGCCTGCATGTAGAGCCAGTCGCCGGCCAGCACGCACTTTTCGTTGCCCCAAGTAGTGTTTGCCGACGGCCGGCCGCGCCGCATATCGGCGCCATCGATGATGTCGTCGTGCACCAGCGTCGCCGTGTGCACCATCTCCACCACCGCGCCCAGCCGAATCGCCCCGTGGCCCGAATATCCAAGCATGTGTGAGGAGAGCAGCAGCAGTGAAGGCCGTATCCGCTTTCCCCCGCCGCCTCGCAGGTATTCTGCGATCTCCGTAATCGTGCTCACGCTGGACGCGGCGTCACGGCCCAATTCCTGCTCAATCGCCACGAGGTCGTCCCGCAGCAGATCGAAGACTTCTCTCGCCGTCGCTATCGCCAGTGTGCTCAAAGCTCTCCGGTTCCCGTGCCTTATCCTACATTGCGGCCGCAGCCTTTTGCTCGTCGAACCATTTCCAGACGCAGCCGAAGCGCAGGTGTTCAGTTGGTGCGGTAATTCGTAAACTGCAGCTCCACTCCAAGGTCTTTGCCTCGCAACAAAGCAATAATCGCCTGCAATTCATCGCGGTCCTTGCTGGATATCCTGACAGTATCGCCTTGAATGCTGGCCTGCGCCTTCTTTTTCGAGTCCTTCACCAGGCGAACAATCTCCTTGGCCTTTTCGACCGGGATCCCCTGTTGCAGCTTGATCTTCTGGCGCACGCTCTGGCCCGAGGCCTGTTCCAGCTTCTCGTAGGTCAGATTCTTCAGCGAGACTCCACGCTTCACCAGTTTTTGCCCGAGAATCTCCTTCACTGCTTCAAGCTTGTACTCCCCGGCCGAGGCCAGCTGAATCGCGTCACTGCCCTCCAACATGATCTCCGAGTGGGAATCCTTCAGGTCAAAACGCTGCCTGACCTCCTTGATGGCCTGGTCGATGGCGTTGCGCACTTCCTGAATGTCAACCTTGCTTACGATGTCGAACGAATTCTCCTGGGCCATCGTCTTCCATTCCTCAATTGTCGCTTTTTACGCCGCCTCAAGCAGCGCCTCTACCAGTTTCCCACGTCCGCCCTGAGACCAAACAGCCGATTGAAGTTTTTCGTCGTCGAAGCGGCAATTTCTTCCCCACTCACCCCCATCAACTCCGCCAGTGTCTGGGCCGTCCGCGTCACAAATGCTGGCTCGTTGCGCTTGCCGCGATCGGGCGTCGGCGTCAGCCAGGGAGCGTCCGTCTCCACAAGTACCCCATCCAGCGGCAGCTTCTCGGCCACATCCCTCAACGGCTGGGCCTTGGGGTAGGTCAGGTTTCCCGCGAACGACACCAGAAACCCCAAATCCAGGGACCGCCGTGCCTGCTCCCACCCACCGCTGAAGCAGTGCATCACGCCGCCCAGCGCGGTAGGCCGCCAGTTGCTTTCAAGGATTTCGAACAAATCCCCCCAGGCGCCGCCACCGCCTTCCGTCATGTCGTCCTTCGGCCTGCAATGAATGAGGATGGGCCGCTTACGCCCCACTGCGATTTCCAGTTGCCCGATCAAGCCCGCCCGCTGCACATCATGCGCCGCACCATCATGGTAGTAATCCAGCCCGATCTCCCCGCACGCAATCACCTCCGGTTCGGCGAGCAGCCCATTCAGCTTTGCCATCACCGCGTCGTCAATCTCATGCGTGTTATGCGGGTAGACGCCTGCACTTGCGTAGAGCCGAGGCATGCCGGGCTTCCCATTGAACTCCCGGCAAACCCGCAGAGCGCGGTCCATCCCGGCGGCTTGTTCGCCAATCCCAATCGACAGCACCGTCCCTACCCCCGCCGAAAAGGCGCGCCCCAGCATTGCTCCGCGGTCTTCCGCATAGCGTTCGTTGTCCAGGTGAGCATGTGAATCAATCAGCAATGAAACCTCACAACCAAAGGCCAGGCTAGTCATTCACGTGCGGGTGCCAGGTGCCCATTGTTTCTTCGCTTTTTGAGGAAAGGACGGGTAGGTTCGTACCTCTCGGAGATCAACAAACTTCGCCCCGCGAGCCGAAGGCGTCTGCCCCACCGCTGGTGGCTGAAGGCGTCCGCACCGACAGAGGGCGGTTACTTCAGCCGCGCTCCCAGCGGAACTTCTTCCAGAAACCCAGCCAGCACCGGTGCACCACCCTCCAGGGAGGCCGCGAGCAGCATCCCATTCGACTCCAGCCCGCGCATCTTCCGCGGAGCCAGGTTGGCCACAATGATGATCTTCCGACCAATCAGCTTTTCCGGCTCGTAGTATTGAGCGATTCCCGCCAGAATCTGCCGCTTCTCATAGCCCAGATCCACTTCGAGCCGCAGCAGCTTGTCCGCCTTGGGCACCCGCTCCGCTACCAGAATCTGCGCCACCCGCAACTCCACCTTGGCAAAATCGTCGATCGAAATATGTGCCGGTTCCTGACTTGCCGCGGCCAGTTCGCACGAGGGCAGCGGAGCGCCTGCCACCGCAGCGACCGGCGTTGTCGCCAGTCGGCTGCTGGCCAGTTCGGCTGGAACCTGGTGCACCTTTGCAGTGTCGATCGGCTTATCGCCATCCATCGAAGCCGTGGTGGTGTGGGTCGCGTTCGCCCCGGCTCGCGCCTCGGCCGGACTGGTTACGGTTGTCGAAGTCACCGATGGTGCTGCAGTGGCCGGCGCGGGCGCGACAATTTCTCGCGTTCCGCCGTCTTCTCCGCCACTGGTGGCTGCCTCAATCACGCTCATGCTGTTCTCGTCTTCCAGACTCTGCATACGCTCGATCGCATCCTTTTCCTTGCGGGGAAACAGCGGCGCGGGCTCGCCAAACTTCGTCCCCGCCTTCAATCCACCCCACGTGAGTTCCACCAGAAACGAGTTCTTCGCAGCGTCCGCAATCTCGCCCTGACCGATTTGCAACCACACCTTCGCAGCCGATTCCGGCAAGATTGGATACACCAGGGCCGTAATGATCCGAATCGCTTCCGCCGCCGTCGACAGTACGCGGGCCTGCAGCGCGATGTGCTCTTCGTCTGAGCGCTCAGGCGGCTTCTTCCAGGGCGCATTCGCCGTCAGGTAGCCATCCGTCTCTGCCACCAGAGTCCACAACCCCTTCAACGCCTCGCTGAAGTTCAGCGCGTCGAACTCTGGCCCAAACACTGCAAGAGCATGCACCGCACTCTCGCGCAAAGCAGCCTCAGCAGCGGTCTCTGCCCCCACTCCCGGCACCGCCCCGCCAAAGTACTTGTGCACCATGTTCACTACGCGACTCACCAGGTTGCCGTAGCCGTTGGCCAGGTCCCCGTTGTACCGCTGCACCAGCGCATCGAAGCTGAAGCTCCCGTCCTGACCAAATGGAATCTCCCGCAGCAGAAAATACCGCAGCGCATCGGCTCCGAGCACTTCCTGCACAGTTTCCGCGCGCACAATGTTCCCTCGCGACTTCGACATCTTCCCCTGGTCGAACAGCAACCATCCATTCGCCCTCACGCTCCGGGGTGTTGCAATTCCCGCAGCCATTAGAAACGCAGGCCAGTAGACGCAATGGAAGCGGCTGATCTCCTTGCCGATAAGGTGCATGTCCGCCGGCCAGAACTTCTCAAAGCGGGCCACATCCGCCGGATCGTCACTCCCGTATCCCAGCGCCGTAATGTAGTTGGCCAGCGCGTCCAGCCACACATACGCCACGTGCTTTCCGTCGCCGGGGATCGGAACGCCCCACGAAAAACTCGTTCGGCTCACCGACAAGTCCTTCAGCCCGCTGCGGACAAACGAAATAATCTCGCGCCGCGTCGATTCCGGACCCATGAACCCGGGATTCGCCTCATAAAACTCCAGCAGCTTCCGTTCAAACGCCGACAGCTTGAAGAAATAATTCTCCTCGCTGACTGTCTCCGTCAGCCGCCCACAATCCAGGCAAATGGTCCCCGGAGGCCCATCCACGTACGCTTCGTCCG
The DNA here is from genome assembly GCA_964614635.1 of uncultured Occallatibacter sp. Taxonomy (GTDB): domain Bacteria; phylum Acidobacteriota; class Terriglobia; order Terriglobales; family Acidobacteriaceae; genus Telmatobacter. The sequence goes on along the minus strand of CAZTLV010000048.1, from coordinate 646 downwards.
ACACGCAATACTGCCCGGTGTACGAGCCCTTGTAGATGAACCCCTTGTCCCGCATCGTCGTGAACAGCTTCTGCACTCCGCGGATGTGCCGGTCTTCAGTGGTGCGAATGAAGTCGTCATAGGTCAGCCCCAGGCGGTCCCACAGCCCGCGAAACTCGCCTGAAATCGCAGTAGCAAACTCCTCAGCCGTACGCCCCGCCAGCTCCGCCGACCGCACGATCTTCTGTCCATGCTCATCGGTGCCGGTCAGGAACCACGTATCGATCCCCAGCGCCCGCTTCCTTCGCGCAATCGCGTCGCACACAATCGTCGAGTAGGCATGCCCCAGGTGCGGCCGCGCATTCACGTAGTAAATCGGCGTGGTCAGGTAATAGCGTTCTGAGCTGGTGGCAGGATTTGTCATAGGCGGGACATGCAGGCCAATGGTTACCCGATTGGAAGACGGGAATCCAGAGGCAATCTTCTCACTATCTTACGGCATTTGGAGAAAGGTATCTGATGTGCGCACTTGAGGACTCATTCTCGCGACTCCTCCATCCCCTGACCGGCTGAGGGCTGATGGGCCCGTCTCGCAGTCCTGAGCCTGCACCACCGCAGGTGGTAGAATCACCCTTGAAAATCAAGGTTTTCCGAGGCAAATCGACGT
>CAZTLV010000047.1:0-32193 GCA_964614635.1 uncultured Occallatibacter sp. | reverse complement strand
CTGACATGCCTCCTAAGCCGCAATCGATCCCGTCGAAACCGTGACGCCCCCATTTCCACCCCGGACGAAGACCTTGCCGGGGAGCAGGGTGCGAGCCGGGCCAACTGGCTCGTGCTGCATGGTCCTATTCTACGCCAATTCACGTTTCAACGATGGCGCGGGGTGATAGGGTGGCAGGGTAGCTTGGGCAAAATACTGAGGAGGCAACAGATATGTTGGAGCAAGTGGTGCGTTTGACGGTTGATTTGCGGCCGGATGAGGCGCAGATGGGGGCTTTCAAGAGCCTGGCGGAGGCGATGACAGCGGTAAGCAAAAGCGAGCCGGGGACGCTCGGGTATGAATGGTTCGCGAGCGAAGACGGCAAGCAGGTGCGGCTGGTGGAAACCTATTCGAATGCCGCTGCAATAGAGGCGCATTTTATGGGCGATGCGGTGCAGTTGCATGTGCCGAAGATGATGGGGTGCGCGGCGGTGACACGATTTGAAATCTACGGCGACCCCGGGCCGAAGGTGACCGAAATGATTGCCGGGTTCGGGGCGCAAATCTTCAAATACACGATGGGAATTGGGCGGTAGGGCGACGCTCGGCCACCTGCGGTGGGGCAGACGCCTTCGGCTCGTGGCTCGAACCTTGTTGGACTCCCACCCATGGCGCAAAAACGCGCGATGGAATGGGGTACCCGGTTGGTACGCCAAGCGAGAAAAGCGCTGAGTTATTTGTTTTCGTTGCCGGTGAGGCGGAAGGTTATGGTTCCCCAGAATAGGCGGGCGCGCATCTGGACGGGGAGATGGCGGTCATCGTCGGTGTACCAGATCCAGATGTTGCCTCGATTCTTGACCACGCCGGCGTCTGCGGTCGGCTGAACACGGAGGGTCTTGAAGGTGCCCAGGGATGTCTTGATCTCTTCGCGGCTTTCCACCTTCATGGTGACGGGCACGGTGTGCAGGGCGTCGACCACCGGGATGACGAAGGTCTTGCCGATCTCCATGGGCTGCGACGCGGCGTAATAGATGCCGCTGAGCAGGTCAGTGAGGCAGCCGGGGACGGGCAATTCAACGTGCTTGTTTTGGCCGGTGACCAGGTTCTTTTCGTCGAGGATTGACTTGGACTGGGCGTAGTCAATCCGCAGCGTTGAGCTGATCTGGCGGCGGCCCTCGGTGGTTTGCTTGTCAAACTCGTAGGTGCAGCCTTTTTCTCTATCGATGGTGGACTGGAAGCGGTCACTGACGTGGAACAGCATGTTGATGGCGCCCATGGTGTCAGCGTTGGCGGTGATGCGCTCGCGGTCGCCAACTGCCTCAAAGTGGAGAACGGCGGTTCCGGCGGGAAAGACGCGCCAGTCGACGGAGTAGGTGAGGGTTTGCTTCTGGGGAAGAGCGAAGCTTGCGCGGGGAGGTGGGAGGAGATCCATCTTCTGGGCGTGGACCCCGGCGGCCAACGCAAACGCGCAAAGAGTGGATGCTATGGTCTGGCGTGTCTTCACCGTCTGGGAGGACTCCTTAAGGATTGGAGAAATTTACCTTGTTGGCGCGGGATAAACCCTCACCGCAGCCCAGTCACGACGACGCCGACAGCTGGCCGCAAGAAGAGCAAGCTGAGATACAGCAGTGCGGCCCCTATAGCAGCATTGTACTCGTGGTGCTGCAAGTAAAGCGAAAAGGAGAACTTGCCCGATAGCCCGGAAGTACCGGATTGGGAGGCCGGGGTAAGGCGGGGAATGAGGCGCGGAACCCGGCTGCAATAGGCGTCAAATGCCGGGAAAGTTGCGCGCAAAAAGCGCTCCTCAGAGGCGATGACGGGAATGTAGATGATGGCAAAGCATGCGGCAAGTACCAGGGCCAGAGGCCAGCTGAGCAGAGCGACAGCAAATCCCGCAGCAATGAGCGTGGAGCCGAGGTAGAGCGGGTTGCGGGTGTGGGCATATGGGCCGGTCTGCGTGAGCTCGCGATTCTTTTTGACGTAGCCGGAGGCATAGGCGCGGAGCCAGAGGCCGGGAATGACCAGGGCCAGGCTCCAGGCCATGGCGATGGGCTGAGGCGCTCGCCGGTAAAGGTCAAACAGGTAGAGTGCCGCGGTGACAAAGCCGAGAGGAACGCGAATGCGGCGGGCGATGCTCTGCCATCGGGCGATCCAATCCAGGCGATCTTGTTGGTTCGGCTCAGTCAACGACGACGCTCCTGATCGGCTGGATATGGGGATTGCGGCGGTTCCCAGGTCTGTCCACCGCGGCGGACCGGACCTTGCGCACCCGGCTTGCGGTTGGATTGCCAGGCTGGGTCATCGGGCAGGCTCCGGGGCGAGGAGCTCGTTGGCGGCGACCAGGACATCTTCAGGCTGGATGGTGAGGAGACCGGGCTCCGGCTCTGCGCGGCGAGTGTGATCACGACGGCTCCCGGGGCTGCGCAGGACTTTGAAGCGGGTCCCGAACGGGCCGTTGCGGCTGGGATCGGTGGGGCCGTAGATGCCCACAACCGGGCGCTGGAGGGCGCAGGCCAGGTGGAGCGGGCCAGTGTCTCCGGCGATGACCAGCGAGATTCGGCGGGTGAGGGCGATGAGCTGTTCCAGTGAGCAATGGAGCGAAGTGGCAGCGCCCTTGGTGGCTTGAGAGATGGCGTCGGCGAGGTGTTCTTCCCGAGGGCCGGTATTGACTAGGATGTGAACGCCGCGTTGAATCAGGCCTTGCGCAACGGCGGCATAGCGTTCGACTGGCCACCGTTTTGCGCCCCAGCCGGCACCAGGGTTGACGAGCACGGTCGACTGCGCGGGCGACGGGGACAGGACCTCGTCTGCCCAGGATTCGGCGGCGGGGTCAATAGGAAGCAGCGGCTTGGCGGGCGCAAGTTCGTCACCGGCCACGGCCGAGGCCAGCTCGACATCCTGCTCGATGACATGAGCTCCATGAGTTGGTACTCGCTCAGTAAAGAACAAGCGGGCCGCGCGCTCACGGGGCTGGTCTTCTCCAATGCGGCGGCGGCAGCCTGCCATGCAGCCTATGACGGCGGAGCGGATTGCGCCCTGGAGGTCGAGGACGGCATCGTATTCGCCGGAGCGGAGGGTGCGTCGTAGAAGTTTGATTTCATGATGGGTCTTTTGACTGAAGGGTGCGGCACGCCAATCTTTTGAAGCGGCAAAAAAGAGCCGATTGACGAGGGGACTGGAGGTGGTGCGGCCGAGAGTGTCTTCAGCAGAGAAGAGGGCGCGCCAGCGGGGTTCGACGACCCAGTCAATGACCCAGGCGGGATGGGCGAGGCGCAAGGCTGTGACTGCCGGTAACGCGTGCAGAATGTCGCCCATGGCGCCCAGCCGAATCACGAGCAAGCGGAACTTGGATTGCGTGTGCAAACTCTGATTTTCTCACAAAGGCGGAGGGGTTATCGCGATTGCTTCAAATGGTCGAGCAGCCAGTCGATGGCTTCGTTTTGATGCTCGATTTCGACGCGAAGTCGAGCGGTTTTGAGAGAGATGGGCGCGGGAAAGGCAGCGGCGGAATTGCCAAGCCGAATGAGGTCTTTTTCGGTGGTGATGAGGGCGGTGGCCCCGGTCTGTTGGGCGGTGGTGACGAGGTGTTGGAGGTCAGCAGGAGTGAAGCCGTGGTGGTCAGGGAATGCGATGCGGGCGGCGAGGCGCTGACCGGCAGCTTCGATTCCGGCAAAAAACTGCGCGGGTCGTGCGATGCCGCAGAAGGCGACGGCGGGACCGTCAATTGAAGGGATTTCCATTTTGCGGTGGATGCGCCAGATGGGGCCTTCCCAGCCCCAGGCGCGCAGGGAGGACTCGAACTCCGCCGCGCTGTCAGGTGCGGGGATGGCAATGACCGTGGCGCGGCGAGCGGCTTTGGCGGGCTCGCGCATGTTGCCGGCTGGCAGCAGGGTGTCATGAAGCCAATCGTGGCGATCGAGCAGGAGAATGTCGATGTCGCGGTCCAGCTGGCGGTGTTGAAACCCGTCGTCGAGGATATGCACCGAGGGCAGGTGAAGATTTGGATCGCCAGGAGCCGCAGAGGCTTCCGCTAGCTGGCCTGCGCCGAAGCGCTGCCCGGCAACGAAGACGGGGACGCCGGTTTCACGTGCGATCAGAAGCGGCTCGTCGCCAAAATCGTGGGCTGTGCCGTCGGAGTCAACGCGGGCAGGACGCTCACCACGCCGCCCATAGCCTCGGGAGAGAACGTCGACCCGGAGCCCGCGGCGCTCGAGTGCCTTGGCAAGCGCGATGGTGAGAGGCGTTTTTCCCGCACCGCCCGCGGAGAGATTGCCGACGCTGATGACGGGAAAATGCAGGCGGTTGACCGGCTCAAGTCCAGAGCTCAGGCGTAGGTCGCGGAGGAACAGTGCAAGGCGATAGGCGGGCACCAGGGGAAGAAGCAGCTTGCGCGATGATGAGGCCCTGGTCATGATAGGCGCTCCGTGCTTGAGTCCTCAGAGAGCAATTGGCGCAGCGAGTCGATGCAGCGGGCGGTGGCGCCGGCCTGCTGATCGAAGACTTGTTTGGCGCGCCTGCCCATTTCTCTGGCCAACGCGGGGTCGCGGAGAAGATTGATCAACGTGGCCGCGAGGTTTTCTTTGGCGGTGATTGTGATGGCTTGGTGGTCGAGAAGATCGTCAGTGATAGCGCGGAAGTTGGCGTAGTGGGGGCCCATGACGACGGGCACGCCGAACTGGGCTGGTTCCAGGGGATTGTGGCCGCCTGCGGGAACCAGGCTGCCGCCGACAAAGGCAACCGAGGCCAACGAATAGACCGAAGCGAGCTCTCCAATGGTGTCGAGGAGAACAATCTGGCCGGGCAGAATCGGATTGGGGGGGGCTGGTTGCGATGAGAAGCCAGAACGCTTGATGAAAGGGGCGCCGGAGTCAGCAAGCAAGGCGGCGACGGCCCCAAATCGTTCAGGATGGCGAGGAGCCAGGACCATTGCAAGCTGGGGATCGAAGTTGAGGAGTTGCGGCCAGGCCTGGAGCAAGGCGGATTCTTCGCCTTCAAGGGTGCTGCCGGCAACGACGAAGCGCAGATTTGGAGCGGCCAATTTTAGAAGCCGGGTGGCGTGAGCTTCGGCGGCGGAACGAACGTCGAATTTGAGGTTTCCGGCGACCGAAACGCAATCCGATTTGCAACCGATTGCTGACAGGCGTTCGGAATCAGTTGGAGATTGGGCCAGCACGCGGGAGATCTGCTGCAGCAGGGGCCGAAAGAAGAAGCGGACAAGCTTGTATCGGGGCCAGGAACGATCGGAGATGCGGGCATTGACCACGGCTACTGGGATTCCGCGGCGGAAGCAGCCATTGAGAAGGTTGGGCCAGAATTCAGTCTCTGCAAGAATGAGCAGGCGGGGTTTGAACGCGTTAAGGTACGCGCGGGTGGCCCATGGCAGATCGAGCGGGCAATAGAAGACGCGGTCGGCACCGAAGCGTTCAAGAGCAAGAGTCTGGCCGGTGCGGGTGGTGGTGGAGATGACTACCTGGTGGCCAGGAAAAGCGCTGTCCAACTCGCCAACCAGGCGGCTGGCAGCCAGCACTTCTCCCACTGAAACAGCATGAAGCCAGATGAGAGGCCGGTCAGGCTGAGTTTTGATGGCGCGTACGCGTCCGAGGCGTTCGGCGAGGCCTTCACGATACTTTTGCGTGGTGGCCACCCGCCAAAGCCACCAGGGTGATCCGAGTATCAGAACCACCGACAAGGCCAGATTGTAAAAAAAGAGAATCATGCGTGACGGAACTTGCCTTCTTCCGGTCTAACCCTCAAATGATACAGTCGAGCACTGTGAGGGTTTCCTGGGCGCTTCCGCTGCTTGTTGTCTGGTTGGCAGTGCCGGCCCTGGCCAGCGACCATTCCGCGCCTCCAGTGCAGCCGGCGACGACGTTTGCGGCAGTAGAAGTCCATGACGATGAGAAGGTGGCCATCGCCATTGAACCTTACGACACGAAGGAGAAAGAGTCCATTTTCAGAGTGGACTATTTGAGCCATGGCGTGATGCCGGTGCGGCTGATTGTGACCAACAACGGCGATCGGCCCATCTCCCTGAGCGACGCGCGGATCCTTTTCCTGACCGCGGCAGGCGACAAGATTCAGGCGGCGGAGCCTGAGGACGTGGAACGCTTGATGAGCCAGAAAGAGCGCCAGGGCAGCAAGATTCCGATGCCTGGCCCGATACCTGCCATCAAGCTGAAGCCCAAAGCCAGCGACAAGGATGTTGAAGAGGACTTCAACACGCTGGAGTATCAGGCGCTTGTGGTGGAACCGCACTCAACGCGCGCCGGGTTCTTGTTTTACGACGTGTCGCAGCTGGATCATCCGCTGAAGGGCGCCAAGATGCATCTGGTGAAATTGCGAGATGCTGACGGCAATGAGCTTTTCTACTTCGAGATTCCCTTCGACAAATACCTTCGATCAAAATCAAGCAATATGAACTGAGCCGACGGCTCGATTTCAGAGGCTATCACGCCTACTCGTAGTAGGTGGCCGTGGTTGTATCGGTCTCCCAGATGGTGCAGTCCTTGACACGGACTCGGCCGGCAGTCATCTCATTGAGCTGCTCGCGGGTCTGGTCGTAGAAGTATTTGGCGATGTTCTCCGCGGAAGGATTAAGCACGGTAAACGGCTCAAGTTCGTTGAGCATCTGGTGGTCGATGCGCTCGATGACCGGGCGCAGCACATGCTTCAGCAGCTTGAAGTCGAGCAGCAGGCCGGCCTCGTCCAGCGTGGTGCCCGCGAGGGTGACACGCACCTTGTAGTTGTGCCCGTGCGGGTTTTCGCACTTGCCCTTGTAATTGCGGAGGTAATGGCCGGAAGAGAACCCGGCATCCACGGTTACTTTATACATCGGCGTCTGCTCGATCCTGTGCGGGAAAGCGTCCCAGCTTCCATTTTAGCGGCTGGCGCAGGAGTTGAGGACGTCTCGGCAGTTAACTATCCCTGCGCTTTCGGCGCGCCTCTTGTCGGGCCTGTTCGCTGCGCCGGTCCACCTGCTCAAAGAGGTGGCTCATGACGCCGATGAGCGCCGCGCCAAGGCCTCCGAGTAGAAGAAACAAGGCGACGGTGCGCCAGAGGGATCCGTTGACGGGCAGGCCGGGCTGGAAGCTCGAAGGCACCAGCGACATGCCTCCGGAGACCAGCGCGAAGAACAGGAGGGTTGCGGCCAGGATGTAGAGGTTTCGCGACATAAATGGGGGCGGGACCTCCGCTGAGCCTGGTCCAATTCTATCGGGGGATGGCAATGTCAGGCGAGGAGACTTGCACTCTCAAATAGCGTGACGCCGGCCTCGGCGAACGCAGCCTCGATTGAGGCGACCGAGCCGTTGAGACCGATGGCGCGGCAGGCATCGCGAAAGACTATGGTCCCAAAGCCGAGGCAGAGGGCATCGAGGGCCGAGTAGCCTACGCAGAAATCGTAGGCGAGGCCGGCGAGGAAGACACGGGTTAAATCGCGCTCGCGGAGATAGCCGGCAAGACCGGTCGGCGTCACGCGGTCATTCTCAAAAAAGGCACTGTAGGAGTCAATCTGCGGGCGGAAGCCTTTGCGGAGGATCAGCTCGGCCTGTGGCAGGTGCAGCTTGGGGTGAAATTCAGCGCCGGTGGTGCCTTGAACGCAGTGGTCGGGCCAGAGGGTTTGGGAGCCGTAGGCCAATTCGATCTGGGCGAAGGGTTGTTGGTTGGGGTGTGCGCTGGCGAAGGAGGAGTGGTTGGCTGGGTGCCAGTCCTGGGTTAGGACGATGTGTTGGAAATGTGGGGCGATTGCGTGGATCGGTGCAATCACCGAGTCACCGCTCGCGACGGCCAATTGCCCGCCGGGGCAGAAGTCATTCTGCACGTCGATGACGATGAGGACGTCCTGCGAGGTGATTTGCATTGGTTCGGTCGTAACTCTACTCGGTATGGGTGCGCGCGGACATGCCGCTGATGATTTGCCAGCCGCTGGGGGTCTTGATCCAGGTATGGGTGATGCGGGAGGTGGATGGTTCTCCTTGGCCGGCCTTGTCTACCCAGAACGCCGTCACCCAATAATGCGTGACGACGATGTTTTCAGTAGCCTGGCTTGCGGCCGGTTGCAATGTAAACCACTGCATCCTGGAGCCGTTGTCGTTGTATACGGTGATCCAGTCAGTGATGTGGTCTTTGCGCGCAGGCTGGGCGCTGGAAGCAGGCCAGCCCACGAAGTTCGGGTGCCAAAGGTCGCGATAGTTGTCGAGGTCGTTGGCTTTCACGTATTCCCAGTATGAGGTTTCCAGCTTCCAGACGGCTTTTTCGTTGTCGGATTGCTGCGCGAAGGTTGGGATTGCGGTGCAGAGCAAAACGAATGTTAAGAGGACCGCGGCTTTGATTGGGAGGAACCGTTGGGCGTTCGACTGCGCTGGGCAGTTTGGGGAATTCATTGCATTCTCCTTGGGTTTCAATTATCGATGACCAGATTGCAATCGACGAGCGGGCCGCCGGGACAGAAAATTAGTGTGAATGACAGTCTAAACAGTAAGTCAACTTCTTTGGGGAGAAGATCATGTTGAATCAGGACGAGAAGGCCGAGCCGTATCCCAGGCTACTCGATTGGCTGCGGTATTTTTGCGCCTTCATGCTCTATATGTACGGAGTGAGCAAGCTGGCGCATTTCCAATTCAATTTGTCATCCAAGCTCGCGAATCGGCCAATTGGATTGCTCAGTGGATACGAACTTACCTGGTTTTACTTTGGCTACTCGCGAGTCTACGCCTCGATCCTCGGGCTCACGCAGGTCGGCGGTGCGACGCTCCTGCTCTTCAGGAAGACAACCTTGTTTGCCGCTGCCATGATGCTGCCCGTGATGGCGAACATCCTGCTGATCAACGGGTTCATTTTGGTCAACGACTATGGGCCCTATCTCATTTCAGTGCTCATCTGCGCGTCATTGCTGACCATCTTGTGGGATCAGCGTGCCGCATTCCTCAACCTCTTCCTGGTGACACAGAATGGAGAGCCCATCGCGTCGAGTCGAGCGCATGCATGGATTCGGACGTGCATTGTATTGGCCGTCAGCGTATTCATGATCTCAGCCGAAATCATGAAGCATTATCTGAGGCGCTAGCGATCTCGTCTGTGGCTGGTGAGATTTCGAACGTGAAGCTAGGGGATTCTGCCCTGCCGACGGCTCCCGAGTTCATGCTTGGAAGAACTCTTCCACATCCGTGATGGTGGCCGTCATCCGGTACGGCGGCAGGCTGGCGAGGAAGGTTTGGCCGTAGCGTTTCTGCGTGATTCTGGGGTCGAGCAGAACGAGCACGCCGCGATCTTCAAGCGAACGGATGAGGCGGCCGAAGCCTTGCTTGAGGGTCAGCACGGCGGCAGGGACCTGGTAATCGAAAAAGGGCTTGCCGCCGGCTTCTTCGATGGCCTTCATACGGGCGGCAACGACGGGGTCGCTGGGGACTGCGAAAGGCAGGCGGTCGATGATAACGCAACTGAGCGCTTCGCCTTGGACATCGACACCCTGCCAAAAGCTGGCGGTGCCGAAAAGAACGGCGTTGGGGGTGGAACGAAACTCCTCAAGCAGGGCCTTGCGCGGCGCGGTGCCGTGGAGCAGCAAGGGAAAATCGAGAACCGGCAGCAGGCGCTCATAGAGGTCGAGCATCTGGGCGTAGCTAGTGAAGAGGCAAAAGGCGCGGCCCCTGGTGACTTCAAGAACGCGGCGGATGCAGCGTGCGGCGGCCTCGGGGAATTCGGGATCGCGCGGGTCGGGCATCTCAGGAGGCAGATAGAGAAGGGCTTGCTTGCCCCAATGAAAGTGCGAGGGGACGACCAGCTCGCGGGCCCCGTGTCCTGTATCGCCGAGGCCAAGCCGCTTGCGCATGTGCTCAAAGCCGCCCTGAACAGTGAGAGTTGCGGAAGTGAGGATGACGGTGGGAATGGTTTCAAAGACAAGCTCGGAGAGCAGGGCGGAGACGTCGATCGGTGTGGCCTGGATGAAGGTAGTGCGCGATTGTGGGCGGACAGTACGCGGGCCGGACTTTTCCCCGGCTGCTCCAGCGTGGACGCGGCGCTCCATCCAATACACCATGTTGCTGGCGTTGGATTCGAGGAGGAATTCGAACTCCGAACGCAGGCGGCCAACACGCTTTTTCAGCCCTGGCGCTTCATCGGCTTTGAGACCGTCCATCTCCGCCTCAATGCGGCGAAGAGTGGCGCGGACGCCCATGTAAAGGTCGCCCGAGGTTTCAAGGAACTCTTCGCGGCCGGTAAATGGCTGACGGCCATCGCCGGCCATGGGCAGGCCTGCAAAGAACATGCGGGCGCGCTCGCGAAGCTGTTGCGTTGCGGCGGGGATATTGTCGGCTCCCTCTTTGCCACGCAGCAGAGCGTCTGTGTCGCGGGCCAGTTCTTCAAATCGAATGTTACTGACGGAGAGGCCGAAGTAGCTTGAGGCGACTTCTTCCAACTCGTGTGCCTCGTCAAAAACCACAGCAGCGGCTTCAGGAAGAATGCCTGCGTCGGGCGCGCCGGTGGCCTCCTGCTTGACGCTCAGGTCGGCAAAGAAGAGATGGTGGTTGACGATGATGATGTCAGACTCGAGAGCCTTGCGGCGCATCTCGGTAATGAAGCAGCGGCGATAATCCGGACAGGTGGACCCGAGGCACGCCTCGGTGCGCGCATCGAGCTTGTTCCACAGTGCGCTGGACTCGGGGATGCCGGAGAGTTCGGCGCGGTCGCCGGTTTCAGTGGTCTGCTCCCACTCGGAAATCTGGCGGTATTGGTCGATCTCTTCAAGGCCGGAGAGGATGGGCTGGTTGCGCAGCGTGACCAGCTTGTGCCGGCAAAGATAGTTGGCACGGCCCTTCATATAGCAGACGCGGAGCGGACCAAGCAGCGTTTCAAGGAAGGGAATGTCGCGAAAGTAAAGCTGATCCTGAAGTGCCTTGGTGCCGGTGGAAACGATGATGCGCTGACCAGTTCGGAGTGCAGGCAGCAGATAGGCCAGGGTTTTGCCGGTGCCCGTGCCGGCTTCGACGATGAGGTGGCGGTGCTCTTCGAGCGCGCGCTCGACGGACTTGGCCATGGCCAGTTGGCCGGGGCGAAACTCGTAGGGGAGCGAAGACTGGGCCAGGATGCCGCCGGGCGCGAAGAACTCATGCAGCGAGGGCAGGGCACGGGTTGTGGTGTTACTGGCGGCCATCGGGACTCACTCCATCATAGTGAGCCGGGCTGTGTGGTTGGCGGGCCGGGCAGGATTCCGCAACGAGCGGCCATTTGAAGGCTATCCAAATTCTGAAACTCTTCCCGAAGCGCTGGCGTGTTGCTCGGCTTCGCCTGTTGCGCGGTTTTGGATTGCGTCGAGCTGGGTGCTGAGCCAGTGGCCGACGATGAAGGCTTCATCGGGGGTGGTTGCTGAATCAAGGCCGGTTGCGGACTTGGCAAGCTTCTTGCGGATTTCAGAGGCCCTTTGCGCGGCGATAGCTTTTTTAGCGGCGGCGGCGGAAGGATCTACCGCAGCGATGTTCATTGGAGTTCGCAGGATGTGCATGGGCACCCCTTGAATCCGGTGGGCAATTCTTTGGCCGGGATTGTGTTGCAAAGATTGGAAACGGCTCATCCGAACAAACACAATGGGGTTGCGTCTGGCTTGAGTCTGCTGGGAAGGATAAGCTTGAAGAGCGCACTCCGCCTGAAGACCGCTGACGGAAGCTTGATTTAAAGGTTTTTGAGAACCTGGATTGTGTGCGGTGTTTTTGGAATTGCGGTGATCGGAGTCTTTTTTGGCGAGGTATCGTAGATCAGTTGTGCCCACGGTGCCAGGTGCGGCGGCGCTGCCGCTGGTGGCCATTGTGGGCCGTCCCAATGTGGGCAAATCCACCTTTTTCAATAGGTTGACCGGAAGCCGACGGTCGATTGTGGGCGACGAGCCGGGCATTACGCGTGACCGCATTTATGGGGAATACGAGTGGGGCGGGCGGCAGTTTCGCGTGGTGGACACGGGCGGCATTGTTCCCGACGATCCGGAGCTGATTCCCACTGAAATCTACTCACAGGCCAAGGTGGCGCTGGAAGAGGCCGATGCTCTGGTGCTGGTGGTGGACGCGCGCACCGAGCTGGCGAGCCCGGACTACGACCTGGTGCGGCTGCTGATTCGCGGTGGGAAGCCGTTATTTCTGGCAGTAAATAAGGTCGAAGGCGAGGCCATGGCGCTGGGAGCAGAGAACTTCCGCCAATTGGGGATTCGGAATGTATTTCCGATCAGTTCGGAGCACGGTCTGGGCATTGGAGACCTGCTCGACGCGATCTCCGACGCGCTGCCTGTGACGGACAATGCTTTGGGGGAGGAAGCGGCAGTTGCAGCCGGCAGCGAGGCCGCGGGCGAGGCCGATGAAGCTGAGTTGGATGAAACTGCGGAGGGGTTGCTTGGTCCGGAACCGGACGCCGACGCCCTGCCGTTGCATCGCACGCATGGCGAGTTCGAACAGCACGAAACGTCGGTAGCCATCATCGGGCGGCCCAATGTGGGTAAATCCACGCTGCTGAACGCGCTGACTGGCACCTCGCGGGCGATTGTTTCGCCGATCGCGGGCACAACGCGCGACGCGGTGGATGAAGTGGTGGAGTTCGAAGGCAACCAGCTGCGATTTGTGGATACCGCGGGCATCCGACGCAAGGGCAAGACGCACCTGATGGCCGAGAAGATGAGCGTGGTGATGGCAAGACGGCATCTCGAAGCGGCCGATGTGGCGCTTCTGGTGATTGACGCGACCGATGGGGTGACGGCAGCCGACGCCACCATCGGAGGCTATGCGCATGAGAGCGGGCGCAGCGTGATTATCGTGGTGAACAAGTGGGACGCGGTGACGACCGGCCGCACCGATGGCAAGCCTCCGTCCGATCGCGAGATCTTCGAGAAGCAGCTGCGGTCGGTGTTGAAGTATCTGCGCTATGCGCCGGTGATTTTTCTCTCTGCGCTTGAAGGAACGGGGCCGGGCGCCAAAAAACTGTTGCGCGTGTTGAACGAGGTAGTGGCTGTTGCCGCCGAACGGCGCAAGCGTGTGTCCACTGGACAGATGAACCGGTTCCTGGACAAGATCGACTTCCAGCGCGCTCCGGTGCCGATGGCCAAGCGGATACGCATCTTCTACATGACGCAGGCCGCCGTTGCGCCGCCGACGTTTGTGCTTTTCACAGACCGCGACGTCAAGCTGCATTTTTCGTTCGAGCGGTTCTTGGAGAATCAGATTCGCGAGGCGTTCGGATTTAAGGGCACGCCGATCTGGTTCAAGGTGCGAGCGCGCAACGCGGAGAAGAAAGACTAGGCAGAACCTTGCCGGCTATTCTTCGCGCAGCAGGCTCAGCGGATTCACTGACAAAGCGCGTTGCGCTGGAACCCATGTGGCGAGAAGGCCGAGCAACAGCATGGCCACGACAACCCCGCCGAGAACCAGCGGATCGCGGGGATTCGCCTCATAGACGATGTAGGCCAGGACCTTTGCGGCCAGAAGTCCGAGAAGCAATCCTGCGGCGGAGCCACAGGCAAGCAATTTCAAGGGCCGTCCCAATGCCGCAAGGAGAATTTCTTTCCGCCGGGCTCCGAGCGCCATGCGAATGCCCAGCTCGCGAAGGCGCTTGCTGACCGAGTACGCTGCCATTCCGAAGATGCCGGTGATCGACAGCATCGCGCCCATCATGCCCAGAACACCGAGCGCCACCGTGGCCACATGTGATGGAAACAGAGCGATGTCCAATCCCTGGGTCCAGGTTTGAATGTTCAGCGGAAGGGCGGGATCGAGATCATGCAGCGCCTTCCTCACAGAGGCGGCGAGTTGTTCGGGATCACGATTCGAGCGCACAACGAGGCATGTCAGGTTTGAAGGCAGTTGCATGAAAGACAAGAAGATTGCCGGCCTTGGATCTTCAGTGAGCTGATAGTACTTTCCGTCTTCGACAACTCCTACAACTTGTACGGATGTGCCGTCCTCCAACCTGAAATATCTGCCAATCGCATCGGGGACGGAGCCGAAGATTTTTCGAGCTAGTAACTGGTTGATCACTGCCACGCGCGGCGCATTCTTGTTGTCACCCCATGAGAAACTTCTTCCGCTCAACAAGGTAGTGCCCGCGGTGCGAAGGTAATCGGGAGATATCTTGAAGACTTGCACGTTAGCGGCGGCATTGGCCTGGCGCAAATCTGTCGTCTGGTTGGTAAAGACATCCTCGGTCGACCCGCCACCTCCCAGAGGAAACTGACTGACGTATCCCACAGACTGCACGCCGGGAATGGTCTGCAGCGCATCAATCATGCGCCGTTGCATGGCTGACACTCTGTCGCCGCTGTATCCGGCCATGCTGAGGCTGGTATCTGTGAGCATTGCATTCTGAGGGTCGAAACCGAAGTTGCTATGCATGGATCGCACCAGCCCACGGACGGCCACCAGCGATGAAGTGATGAGCACTGCGCATATGGCAATTTGCACGACGAGCAAAACGTCCCGGAGTGTAATGCGACGGCCTGTGCGGCCTGCAATGATGCCCGTGGACCCAGCCTTGACCACTTCATAGGGATTGGTACGAAGTATCTGCCGGACAGGAACCGCGCCAAACAGAAAGCCGCTGATCAAGGCCAACAGCAAAGCGACAATATAAACACGTGCGTCCGGATTGACGGGCAGGAACAACGGATACTCGGGAATTGGCTGCCATGTGCTGAGAGCGCGCAAGAGCACGATGCTGCCGCTGAGCCCGGCGACACCACCAAGGAGCGAAATCAAAACAGCTTCAGTGAAGACTCCGCGCAGAATGCGTCTGCGGCTTGATCCAAGAGCCAGGCGCAAAGCCACTTCACGAGAGCGGTCAGCGGCACGGGCGGCAAACAAGCTGCCCAGGTTGGCGCACGCAGCCAACAGAATCAAGCCTGCCAGCAGCATCATTCCGGTCATGAATCCTCTGACAGGCGGCCCAAGCATATCGCCGGCAAGGCCTGGGCGCGCCAGGGAATAGGTCATGTTGGCGTCTTCTTTGGGGTAGGTTTTTTCGAGATAGGCGCCGACCGAATTCAGATCGGCAACGGCCTGTGCCGGTGTCACTCCCGGCTTGAGGTGACCCAGCACCATGTAAATGTCGTGCTCACTGCGCGACCCTAGGACTGTGAGCCCCTGCACCTGTTCCTGGTCGATCATTGGGACCCATAAGTCAGGAGAGAAAAACAGCAATGTCCCTCTGAACTCAGCAGGCGCGACTCCGAGGATGGTGAAAGGGTGCTTGTTGACCTGGACGAGGCGGCCGACCACGCTGCGATCGTCCTGAAAGTGGCTGTGCCAATAGGCATAGCTGATAACGAGATAGGGAGCGCTATTGGGGCCATGCTCATCCGCAACGTGAAAAAATCGGCCGAGGTAGGGCTGAATCTTTAAAGCATCGAAGTAGTTGCCAGTGACCTCGTAGCCCCACGCCTGGACGGGATTGTTCCCCGTATCGAGTCCGACCGGAGCCAGGATATAACCTGTCAGGCCGTCGAAGGTGCGCGTGCGATCGCGCAGGTCGAGATAGTCGGGATAGGAGTTGTCCTGTTGCTTGAAGACTCCCCGCTCGACTGCGTAGAGGCTCTGTGCTTGAGGGACGTTCAGGGGGCGCAGGAGGAGGGCGTTCAACACAGCAAAGACCAATGCGTTTGCGCCGATCGCCAGTGCCAGCGTCAAAACGGCGGCGATGGTAAACCCCGGAGATTTACGCAACACGCGAATGCTGTAGCGAATGTCTTGCAGCATGGTCGAGATGAGATTGCCGCCGACCGCCTCGTGGATCTCTTCTTTGTATTTCTCGCGGCCACCGAGCTCGATGCGGGCGCGGCGTTCCGCCTGGGCACGGTCCATGCCGGAGCGCTCAAGATCGTCGGCCCGATGTTCAACGTGTGAGCCAAGCTCCTCCTCCACCTCAGCGTTCAACTGCGACGGTTGAAAGAGAGCGGTGATGCGGGAACGAAGCGAATGGGGAATGTTCATTCTTCCTTCCTGTTTTCATGCTGCAAAGTAATGGTGTTCGAGATTTCCCGTTCAGTCTTCGCGAAGCAGTATGGTGGGGTTCACTGACATTGCTCGTTGAGCTGGAATCCATGTTGCCACCAGCCCCAGCAACAGCATGGCCAGAACAACGCCGCCCAATACCAGCGGATCACGCGGCGTTGCCTGATACACAATGAAGGCCAACACCCTTGTAGCGAGAAGGCCAAGCAGCAATCCTGCGGTCGAACCGATCGCCAACAACTTGACAGGGCGGCCTAATGCGGTCTTCAACACTTCAACGCGCCGAGCGCCGACGGCGATGCGAATGCCCAGTTCACGCAGCCGCTTGCTCACCGAGTATGCTGCCATCCCGAAGATTCCCGTGATCGACAGCATGGCACCCATCATGCCCATGACTCCAAGGGCCATGGTGGCAATCCGCGAAGGAAACAAAATGGTCCCTAGAAGTTGGTTCCAGGTCTGGGTGTCGACGGGCAAACCAGCATCCAACTCGCGGATCTTGTTTCTCATGGCGGCCGCAAGTTCCTGCGGATCGCGCCTGGAGCGCACCACAAGATATGCAGCACTCAAGGGCGATCGCAGAAATGAAAGAAACATGGCCGGCTGTTGATTTTCAGTGAGGACCTGGTATTTTCCGTTTTCGACAACTCCGACGACCTGGACGCGGGTTCCATCCGGCAGCTTATAGGCGCTGCCTACCGCGTCAGAAACCGAGCCAAATATCTTTTCAGCAAAGTCTCGATTGATGACGGCAACTGCGGGCGCGCTCTTGTCGTCATGCCAGGAAAGGGTTCTGCCCGCGAGCAAGTTTGTGCCTGCCGCTTCAAAGTATCCGGGAGAGATGTCGTAGCGGAACGGTCTGAGGTCGGCCTTCGCCACGCTGAGATCGCTGGCGTCCTGCTTAAATACGCTGACCTTGGTTCCGGCGGTATAGACAAGGGGAGGATATCCATTGACCAACCCCACTGCGTCTACGTCATGAATGGTTTGCATGGCATCGATCATGCGCCTTTGCATTGCAGGAATTTGGTCGCCTGTATAACCGGCCGTTGCCAGGTTCACTGCCGCCAGCATCGTGTTGCGCGGCTCGAAGCCGAAGTTGGAATGCAGGGAGCGCACCAGTCCACGCACTGCCACCAGTGACGAGGTGACAAGAACGGCACAGATGGCGATCTGCACAACAAGCAACACGTCGCGGACCGTGAGCCGCTTCCCGCCCCTGACGCTGGAACCGGCCTTGACGATCTCATAGGGATTTGCCCGGAGCACCTGGCGTACGGGAACAATGGCGAAGAGGAATCCGCTGACCAGCGCCAAAGCCAAAGCAAACACGTAAAGCTTTGCGTCCGGCGTCACGGGTATGTGGAGCGGAGCTCCAGCGATGGGCTCCCAAGTGGTCAAGCGGTGCAACAACACGTCGCTGACCACGAGTCCCAGCGTGCCTCCACCGAGCGAGATGAGCGATGCCTCAGTGAACAGCTGGCGCAGGATGCGTTTGCGGCTTGAGCCGAGCGCGAGGCGCAGTGCCACTTCGCGGGAGCGGTCGGCTGCCCGCGCAGCAAACAAACTGCCCAGGTTGGCACATGCTGCCAGCAGAATCAACGTGGCTAGCAGCATCAGCCCCGACAGGAACGCCCGCACTCCAGGGCCAAATGAAGTGAGACCTTCGTGAGCGAGGACGGTGCGGTGGTGACCCACTTCTTTGGGATAGGTCTTTTCAAGGTACGAGTTCACTGTGTCCACATCGGCTACGGCCTGCGCGATAGTCACTCCTGGTTTAAGGTGCCCGAACGCCTCAAAAACTTCGCCCGTATTGGTTCGATCGCCTGGCGCCCCGCCTGCGCCCAGTTGATGCTGGTTGACGATGGGCAGGAAGAAATCGGGAGCGACAAACATCAAGGTTCCCTGGAACCCAGGTGGTGCCACACCAATGATGGTGTATGGATGCTTGTTCAGTTGAACAATGCCGCCCACGACATTCCGGTCGTCCTGAAAACGGGTATGCCAGTACGCGTAGGTGAGGACGATATAAGGAGCGCTTTGGGGGCCCCGTTCATCGGATGCGTGAAAGAATCTGCCGAGATAAGGATGCATGCGCAGCACATCGAAGTAGTTTCCTGTAGTCGCGAAGCCGTTTGAAGCAATAGCATCCTTGCCCGTATCCAAAGCCACGCCTAAGACCATGCCAAATGCCGCTAGATCTTCGAAGCTGTGGTTGCGGTCGCGCAGATCGAGATAGTTGGGATAAGACTGCCAGGCAGGATTGTCGCCGTAGTTGGTTCCGTAGAGGCTCTCGTATTGGGGTACATTGAGCGGCCGCAAGATGAGGCCATCCATGATGCCGAAGACCACTGCGTTTGCTCCAATGGCCAATGCGAGGGTGATGAGGGCGGCGATAGTGAAGCTCGGGGACTTGAGCAGAACGCGAATACTGTAGCGCATATCCTGCACAAACGTAGAAACCAAGTTGCCGCCGATGGCCTGGTGGATTTCTTCTTTGTACTTTTCGCGACCGCCGAATTCGATGCGGGCGCGGCGTTCTGCCTGGACACGATTCAAGCCGGAGCGTTCAAGATCGTCGGCGCGGTGAGCGATGTGCGAGCGGAGTTCCTCCTCCATCTCGGCGTTGATCCGGGAACGGTAAAAGAGTGCGGTGATCCAGTTGCGGATTGAATCGAAGAGTCTCATTTTCCTCCGATTGACAAGTGCTTCAAAGCCCATTGATCAAATTGAGATTATTCTTCCCGCAACAGGATCATTGGGTTGACAGACAGTGCTCGTTGCGCGGGAATCCACGTTGCCAACAGGCCCAGCAGCACCATGGCCCCGACAGCCCCTGCCAACACCAGCGGGTCACGGGGGCTGGCCTGGTACACGATGTAAGCGAGAACCCTGGTAGCAAGCAAGCCAAGAAAGAGTCCTGCAATGGAACCTGAAACCAACAGAATCACTGGCCTCGCCAATGCTGCCCGCAGCACTTCCTTGCGCTGCGCACCCAGCGCCATGCGGATACCAAGTTCGCGGAGGCGTTTGCTGACCGAGTAGGCTGCCATTCCGAAGATGCCGGTGATTGAAAGCATCGCCCCTAGCAATCCCAGCACACCCAGGGAAAGTGTCGCCATGCGTGAACCAAACAGTGCACCGTTCATTTCCTCGTTCCAGGTCTGGAGGAACGCGGGCAAACCAGAGTCCAAGCCACGAAGCGAGCTTCGAATAGCCGCCGCAAGTTGGCCGGGATCGCGGCTCGAGCGCACCACCAGACAGCTTTCACTCACGGGATTCTGCAGAATGGAAAGAAACATTGCCGCCTGCGGGGCTTCGGCAAGGTTCGCGGTATATTTTCCGTCTTCCACAATGCCCACCACCTCGATGAGCGTTCCATCGGGCAGTTTGTAGTGGCGGCCGAGCGCGCCTGCTTCAGAGCCGAGAATCCTTCGGGCGAACTCACGATTCACAACGGCGACATGGGGCGCATGCATGTCGTCGTGCAACGAGATGTTTCGTCCCATCAACAAACTGGTGCGTGCCGCCCGCATATATTCGGAAGACACTTTGTACTTGATGGCTTGCGCAACCGCATTGGCCGGCCTTAAGTCAGTAGCTGTCTCGGCAAACACGTCGGCGACACCCCAGCCCATATGCAGAGGAGGAGTATCAACCAATCCTGCGGCGGTGACCCCAGGAATTGCCAGCATCGCATCGATCATCCGGCGCTGCATGGCGGGCATTTTGTCTTCGCTGTAGCCGGCCATCTTGAGATCAGTGTCGACAAGGATCACATTTTGCGGATCGAAGCCGAAACTGGTGTGCATGGAACGCATGAGCCCCCGAACTGCAACGAGCGAAGAGGTAACGAGGATGGCGCAGATGGCAATTTGAACAACGAGCAAGACGTCCCGGACTGAGATCCTCCGTCCCAGCTTTGCACTTGAGCCGGCCTTCACCACTTCATAGGGGTTGGACCGCAGCACCTGGCGAATTGGGACAATTCCAAAGAGGAATCCACTGACCAGGGCAAGCGCCAATGCGACCAAATAGACTCTTGCGTCGGGACTGGCGGGAATACTCATCGGAAATTGCGGAAAAGGGTTCCAGTTGCTGAGCCGGTGCAACAGGGAGACGCTTCCTGCAAGACCGATCACGCCGCCGGCGATCGAAATAAGAATGGCTTCAGTGAGCAACTGGCGTAGAATGCGGGTCCGGCTGGAGCCAAGCGCGAGGCGCAAAGCCACTTCCCTTCCGCGGTCGGCAGCACGTGCTGCAAACAGAGTGCCGAGGTTGGCGCAGGCGGCCAGCAAAATCAATCCGGCAAGCAGCATCAGTCCGGCGAGAAATGCTCGAATCGCAGGTGCAAAAAAGTCGCCATGAAGCCCCGGCCGCACCAGCGAAAAGGTTGACTGGTCATCGTCCTTGGGATAGTGCTGATGCAGGTAGGAACCGACTGAACTGAGATCGGCAGCTGCCTGTGCTGGAGTGACTCCTGCTTTGAGGTGGCCGAGCACCTCGAATACCCAGCGGTTGCCCCGGTCGTTCGGGTCGGCCCATCCGACCAACTGCTGCTGATTAACCAGAGGCGCAAAGAAGTCAGGAGAAAAGAACAGCAAGGTTCCGCGGAACCTGGGCGGTGTAACGCCGAGGATGGTGTATGGGTGCTTGTTGAGACGAACGACGCGCCCGACAACGGAACGATCGTCTTGAAATTGGCTGTGCCAAAAAGCGTAGGAAAGCACAATATACGGAGCGCTGTTTGTGCCGCGCTCATCTGAAGGTTGAATGAGGCGGCCAAGATAAGGGTGAATCCCCAAAGCGTCAAAGTAGTTGCCGCTGACACCGTAGAACCAGACGTGCGACGGATCTTTGCCGGTGTCGAGGCCGCCTTGCAGGATGGAGTAAGCGGCCAGGGCATCGAAGCTGCGATTGCGATCGCGCAGGTCGAGATAATCAGGATAGGACTGGATGATGTAGTTGTCGTTGCCACGCTGGATGGCATACAGGCTTTGCCCCTCAGGCACGTTCAGCGGGCGCAGGAAAAACGCATTTAGAACAGCGAATACGAAAGCATTGGCGCCGATGCCCAGTGCCAGCGTGAGCACAGCCACAACCGTGAAGCCCGGGGATTTGAGAAGCACGCGCAGGCTGTAGCGCAGATCCTGAAATGCGGTGAAGATGAAGTTTCCGCCCCCGGCCTGGTGAATCTCCTCCTTGTATTTTTCGCAGCTGCCCAATTCGATGCGGGCGCGACGTTCTGCCTGGGCGCGCTCCATGCCGGAGCCGACAAGATCATCTGCGCGATGAGCAATGTGCGAGCGAAGTTCTTCGTCCATCTCAGCATTCAGCGACGAACGACTGAAAATGGCCGCAGTGCGCAATCGAAGCCAGGCAGCGAGTGTCATGCTTCCTCCGGTTGCTCGGCCAGGGCGCACGCAATGGCGGTGGCAAGGCGATTCCAACTTGCCGTTTCCTCTCGCAGGCGCTTGCGGCCGGCGGCGGTCAGCTCATAGAACTTGGCGCGACGATTGTTCTCTGAGGTGCCCCAGCTGGCTTTCAGCAGGCCCTGGCGGACAAGGCGAAAAAGACCGGGGTAGAGTGCGCCCTGTTCAATCAAGAGCGCGTTGCCTGAGATTTGGCCGATGCGGAGCAGGATCCCGTACCCATGCAATGGTCCGAGCGAAACCGTTCGCAGAATAAGCAAATCAAGAGTGCCGGGTAGAAGCTGAGCCTGGTCGGTCACGAATGCCCCCTAAGTTGATTAGGAGACTAGCCCATCTTTCCTAAGCTGTCAAGGAGAGTTTTTCAGGGCTGGGCCGGACTGGGAGAAGGAGGCGTTCCAGAGTCCACATCCAGCTTGGTGAGATGGACGCTGGCCTGCGTTTCAGGAATGGTGCCGTCGTTGACTTGAACCTCAATCGGCTTGCCCTGGATGAGGATGCGCTGCACAGCCTTGCCATGTGCGGGAACCAGAACCCGCTCGGTGACAGAGTTTGAATCGGAGCGTACGGTCACCGGAACTTCAGCTGCGGCATAGCCGGCGTTCGCAACCTTGACGGCCACAAGCCAGTTGCCTGCCGATGCAGCGCTGGGAAAAATGCCCTCAATACTCAAATCGGGCAGCCCCTTGTCGGCATCAACCCAATCGGCAAAAAACCAGGAGAGATCGCGTCGAGCGCCTGCCCGTTCCATCAGCGTTTCAAACGGACTGGGGCCGGCGCCCCTCCCAAATCCTACGCTCGCGTCCTGGGTTGAAATGTCGGCTGCCGGATCGTAAGCGCGCAGTGCGGCGGAAAGGGTGGAGTCACCGGCAACATCGCGGAGCATCCAAAATGCGTAGGTCGCCTTGGTGCGGTAATACACGGGAGAGATGGCTGCAGCGAGCGGCTGGCCTGTGCTTTCGCCGGGGCTCGCAGGCTCCGCGAGCGCGAGCGCGGACCGCGATGCCTCAAGGGTACCCAGGGCCTGGTCGCGGCCGTTCAGCTTTTCGACCCACAGAGTTCCCATGAAGTGAGCAACGCCCTCGCTCAGCCAGGCGCGGGGTGACAGCATCCACGCGTGGGTAAGCGCGTGTGCCAGAATGCCATCCAACTGGTCTGCATTGCCCTGGTGAACCGAAGTTGCGAGTAGAGCGCCGGACTCGAACGGCGCATTTTCAGGATCCGGCAGGTCAAGGATCGTGAGTTGGGAGCGTGGCTGCTTGCCGAGCCAGCCCTGAAGGAACGGCGTGACCGTGGTGGCCGCGGTGGTCCATTCCTGCACGGCGGCTTCATCTTCAGGGAGTGCCCAAATCGTGGTGTTTGCGTCGGTGTGCTGGGCACGGATGGCGACAAACAGGCTGGGCGCTTCAAATCCGAGCACTGAGCTTTCGAGGTTCCCAGTGGCAACGCCGGCGGCATCCTGTGCCTGGTCTGGGCCATTGGCGTCAGTGACTGTGAGTGCGACTGAGTGGCCATTGATGAGTGCAACCGTTGGGGCGCGGCCGTGGGGAAATTCAGTGGTGAGACGGAGGCGAAAGTGTCCGCCCGCGAGCCGCAGTTTGTGCTCGCCGATCTCGTCGAAGAGCCGCGCTCCATCACCCAGGAGCACAGGTACGCTTGAGACGGGATACCAGACCACATTGCCAAATCCGCGGAGGCCGGTGAAGGGAACGCCAATTTCATCCCAGTCAGAGTGCAGCGCTACATCGGGAGGGGTTCCGATGACCAGCAGCCTTTGTGCGACCTGGGCGATGGTGCCAGAATAGGTGACGTCAAGTTGAAGGCTGGCGCCGGGCGCAAGCGGGCCACCAGCAGAGTCGGCGAGCGGAACTGCCGCTTCATGCAACTGGCCAGTGTGGTCGACGTCTGAGTTCAGGGTCGCTACGGGAAAAACCACGTCTTTGCCTCTCACCCGAATCCGTTCCCAGTTGAGCGAAGAGGATAGTTGCAATGGGATGTGCGTGAGCGGGAATTTGCCGTCGTTGCGCACTGTGATGAGGGCACGCACCGCCATGTTCTGTTCCGCGCCGCGGAGCCGAACATCCATATCGAAATCAGTAAAGGTCACCGCTTTGCGCTCGGCATCCTGAGCGGAGGGTTTTGCCGCCAGCTGTGCCGGGGACTGAGCCTCGGGAAGACTGGAGTGCGTTGAGGCTTGGCCATTCTCGTCGATGGAACGCGAGAAGATGACCTGGCCCTTCGGCTGCTGATCCTGCGCGGCTGGCTGGGTTGCGGGTTCCTGGGCCGGCAAAGAAGAATTGTTAACTTGCGCCGAGCCGGAAGCGATTGCGCTCCATATCGCAGCCGCGAATAAGGTTGCGGCCGTTGAAAACTTCATGAACCCAGGCCTTTCTGCTTCTTCGATTTGGACGCCGGCACAAGCGTAGGGCGAGCGCCGGAACTGGCTGCGGCGGCGGAGTGGGCCGCGTTGCGGCGTTGGCGATAGGCCTCATACAGCACGACTGCGCCGGCAGCCGAAACGTTGAGCGAGCTGACTCCGCCGGCCATCGGAATGCGCAAAAGGTGATCGCAGGTGCGGCGAACCAGCTCGTGCAGGCCCGCGCCTTCGCGCCCCAGGACAATGACGCAGTTGCAGGTGAGATCGAACTGATCGTAATCGGCTGTTCCCCGCTCATCGAGTCCTACAATCCAAAGGTTTTGGCGTTTCAGCTCTTCAAGAGCGCGCACCAGGTTCACAACGCGGGCGATGCGGAGGTGCTCCGCTGCGCCGGCACTTGCCTTGACGGCAACCGGGCTGAGAGGCGCAGAACGCCGCTCGGTGAGGATCACACCGTCTACACCCGCTCCATCGGCCACACGCAAAAGTGCGCCCAGGTTTTGCGGGTCTTCCACGCCATCGAGAGCGAGAAGCAAACGCGCTGCGGCTGGATCGGCCGCGGCCTGATCGGGCGTGAACAGATCCTCAAGAGACAGCGATTCCTGCGGGCGAACCAGGGCAACCACACCCTGGTGGGCAGCGGTCTTGGCCAAAAGAGTGAGTTGCTCGCGCGACTCCTGGCGGACACGAACACCAGCCTGGCGGCACAACTCCACTAAGCGATCGAGTCGATCGTCCTGCCGTTCGCGTGCCACTTGCACGTGATCAAAGCGCCGCTTGCCCGCCCTGAGCGCCTCCTCGACTGGATGAACGCCGTAAAGAACTTCCATAAGGGATAGTGTAGAAGATCGACGGTGGGCGAGCAGAATCCCACACGGCAACCATGCGGGTCCCGGAACGGCCGCCCTGGCGGGGATTTGGCGAGCAAGGATTGGATTTGGCGCCTGCCGACTCTGAAGACTGAAGGCCTTGAATCGGCAGGCGGATCGATGCCCTGTTTTTAGAAATGGTGCGAGATGTTGGCAACCACTGTGTAGTCGGCGAAGAAAGCATCCCCGTTGTAGGTGTTGTTCTGCAACTCGGGGACACTGGGCGGACGATCGCGGAAGATTGCCCAAGGTCCGTTGACCGAAAAGGTGGTTCGCTTGTAGTCGAACATCAGGCCGGGATCGACGGACAGAATAAAGCCTGGGCGGCGGAACCCATCGCTGGCGCCGAGCAGGTCATGAGGCGGCACGCCCTCGCCGCGTACACCGAAGCTGAACGCCAGACCCCTGATCTTCAGTTGGGGAATACCCTGGGAGATTCCGAGGCGATAAATGTACTGGTCAGTCACCGAAATGATGCTCTGGCCCGGCTGAGACCGAAAACTCGGTACGCCGTTTGTGTCTTCGGGGTTGAAGAGGTAGGTTCCCTGCCCGTAGGCTGACGCATGGGCCCAGAGAGACTTGTAGGCCTGAGAACCAACGTTGAATCCCCATCCGCCATCGCCCGGTTGCAACGAGGGATCGGCAGTGGCCTTGATGATCTTGCCTTGATACAAGGCCGAACCGGTGGCGTTGTCGATACCGGTGGGAATCTTGAGTTGGGAACTGATGGCGATGTTGCCGCCATTTTCAGTGGGCGGACGGAAGAGCCAGGCCTGGGCGCCTACCGTGATGTCGCCGAGACCGCTCACCTGAAATATCCCTGTGGGTGGGTATTTCTGGTCGCGCGTGCCGTTGAACACTGGGATGTCGGCAATCAGGCTCCAGCGCGGGCTGAGACGGTATTCAATGCCGACGTCGAAGATGTTCTGGTGGTTTTCAATCGCGCTCGGTCTGGCAATTTCGTTTGGGCCGACGAAGTACTTGTTGGAATTGAAGACCCGGTAGCCGATGTCGACCGTGAGGTTATGAAGCTTTGAGGGGGAGACGGGACCGCCCGTATCTGTATCAAGCAATTCGTCAAACGCCCGCTGATTACTGTGGGCTGCAACGCACCCTTGTGCAATGGCTTTGCCACCAGTGATTGTGATTCCGGCAGCGATGAGGAAGATTGACAGCTTCATTGCATTTTTCATGAAGGACCTCCAATTTTGGCCTCGCAAGTTAGTGTGATTTGGATCACATTTGATCACAGGGTATGACCAAGCTACGCGAGGTTGGAGGGACTGTCTTCATCATTTGGGTGGAGAATGGCCTCATCCTGAATGCGTGTAGATCTGGATGATCTGGAGTGCGTCGAGAAGACTTCATAGCGAAAGATTGGGGTGGCTTCTCGACGGATTGTCGATTCCGCCGCGCGATTCGGTCAAAGTTCTTGATGGATTTCAGAGCCACGGGCATACTATGGCTGCGTTGAAATCCATGAGCCCCACCGGCATCTGGCCGAGCGTCTGCTGCTTGCCCTGGAGGGTGAGACTGAGCTTCCTCCCATTCTGCATGCGGCTTTTCTGCGTCAACCGCAGGCTCGGGCAGGATGGGAAGCCATGACCGCGGTGCAGCGGCGGAGTCACCTGATGGGGATTTACTACTACCAGAGCGTGGAGGCTCGCGAAGACAGGGCTGCCAAGACTGTGGAAGCGGCGTTGCGCGTGGCAAAAAGAGGGTTCAGCGAGCCTTGACGTATGTATTTGCGGCCGACCGGGGCCCCAAATTGTCATATTGCGAGAAATATTCCCATTGAATTCGGTTTCCCGGAGACTTGGGAGGCGGTTGTGTCGTCTAATGGAACAAGATGAGCATAGCTGCGTCGATCCGCCCCCTTTTCGCAAAGAGTCCCGCCACGGTAGCTGAGGAACAGGTCCGGGAGGAAAGCCTCGCGGTTTCGGCAGGGCTGAAGCGGCAGGACGCCGGCTTGCTGGATGAGCTCATTGTTCGCTATCAGCACCGGCTGATGCGCTACCTGCTCTATTTGACCAGCAACCGGGAGATGGCTGAAGACCTGTTTCAAGAGGTATGGATGCGTGTGCTGGTCCGCGGCGGGCAGTTCAACGGGCAGGCACGGTTTGATACCTGGCTGTTTACCATCGCCCGCAACCTGGTAATTGACCAGAGGCGCAAGCGCACCATGTGCAGCTTGGATGAGCTTTTTGAAGGCGGGAGCGACGACGACCGGCCGATGAGCTTCGAGATCGCGGGTGACGAGCCCACTCCTTTCGACCGCTTTTCAAACCTTGAAGATCGGGAACAGATTGCGGCAGCATTGCTGCAGATGGACACGCTTCATCGCGAAGTGCTGGTGCTGCGCTTCCATGAGGAGCTATCGCTCGAAGAGATTGCCAAAGTCACGCGGGCGCCGCTTTCCACTGTAAAATCAAGACTTTACAGGGGAATGGCTGCCATCAAGCCAAAACTGGAGCGCACCGTCGTGCGTGTCCGGGAGGCTGTGTGAAGAGCAATGAGCTGGCCGAGGGCGCGGCCGGCGATGGAAGCACTGGATCGACCGCTGACCGCGATCTTCTGACGGCCCTTACCGGAAACCAAGCCAACCGCGACGCGGCAGTGGCATATCAAACCTGCCGTGTTGTGAATGCCTCGCTGGGTGTGATGCAGGACCAGAAGGCTGGGCGCAAACGCGCGCGCTCAATTGCCCTGGCGGCCATCCTGCTTGTGCTGCTGGTGTTGGGTCCCCTAGTCTGGTGGATCGCAGATACTTTGATTGAAGAAGAACACCTGACCAGCCTTGTGAGCCAATTGAGCGTGTGGACCTTCTTCTTCAGTGCGGCGCTTCTTGCGTCAGTGCTGCTTGCCGGTTGGCTCCGCCGCAAGCCCTGACCCCCTGATTACCAAGGATTCTAAGCTTCGCGCAACTTCCGGAATTACTTTGCCGTCCATACAAACAGGGGATTAAGCTAAGTTTAGTCTCTATTGATACCCTCCGAGAGAGGGATGCCCTATGCGCGATCCGCAATCCATTTCGGCAAATGAAGACACCCGGCTGATCCCGGTGTGGTCGATTGTTGCCGCGTCCATTGCATTCCTGCTTGTCGAATACTATTTCTGGTTCGTTTTGCCGACTCAGGGACATCATCTTCCGCCGCTGGGCCTGCGTATTTACATGAACGTGTCATGCGGATTGCTGATTGCCCTTTACTTCCTGATGGTGGGCTATGTCAGCAAGGATGCTCCCCGCCGGGCAATGAGTTCGCGCTTCTGGATGATGATCTGCTTCGTCATGCCGGGAGGCATCGGAGCGGTGCTTTACTTCCTGCTTCGTCAGCCGGAAGTCTCACGTTGCCCAGCCTGTTCAACACACGTGCAGAGCGATTTTCACTTTTGCCCACAGTGCGATTATCGACTCAGCGCCAATTGCGGTAACTGCTTCCGCACCGTGCGCACGACCGATCAGTTCTGTACACGATGCGGCCACGAACTGGCCAGCGATCATATGCCGGCGCGCCTGCGGGTGCTTGGCGATTGAGGTCTTCCTCAACTGTCGACCGGATTCCAGGGCGCGGGACGTTTTTGACTGGTTTGATCCCGCCCACGCCAGGCGATGGGAATTGACCGCGCCGGTTTCCCTTCCTACAATCGAACTTCCGATCTGAATGTCTATCTCCGCGCTCATTATCGATGACGAACAACTTGCCCGCGATGAGCTGAAGTACCTGCTTGACTCGGTGGGCGGCGTCGATGTGGTGGCACAGGGGACGAATGGCATTGAGGCCGTTGACCTGATTGAGGAGCATCATCCAGACCTGGTCTTTCTTGATGTGCAGATGCCTGGGTTGGACGGTTTTGCCGTGATCCAACGGCTGATGGAGCGCTCCAAAGCCAACACAACCGGGGGCAGAGAAGCGGAGCCGCTTCCACAAATTGTGTTTGCCACGGCTTACGATCAGTACGCTGTACGTGCCTTTGATGTAAATGCCGTGGATTATTTGCTGAAACCATTTGACCGCACGCGAGTTGAACAGGCGGTTGATCGTGTGCGCCTGCGCATGACGGCAGGCGGTTCGAATGCAACAGGAGTGGGCCAGCTGGCGGAGGCCCACATCGATTCTCAAGTGGAATCTCAGCTCGACGCACTGTTGCGGCTGCTGAAGGGGCCGAACGGCGCCTCTCGCACGCCTCAGCCCGCGAAGCTTATTGTGCAGGCACAGAATCGACTGCTGCTGGTGGACCAGGCTGAGATCTGTTACGCGGCCATCGATGAGGGCGTGATTCGGGTGGTGACGCAGACCTTTGAGGGGCATTCAAAATGCCGTACGCTCGAAGAATTGCTGGATCTGTTGGATGCCAGCGTATTTTGGCGGGCCCACCGCGGCTTTGTGGTGAACATCAACCACATTCGCGAAGTGGTGCCGTGGTTCAAGTCGAGCTACCAACTGCGGATGAATGACAAGCGGCAAACCGAGATCCCTGTGAGCCGGGCGCAGACCAAGAGGCTGAGGGAATTGTTCAACCTGTAGAGCCTGTCTTCTCAGGTTGAACCTGGCTGGCAACTTAGTCGTAGCGCTCAAAGACAATCTGTTTGCGATGCCAACCGAAGCCTGCGAGGCGATCGCGCACGCCCGAGACCATGTTGTTGAGGCCGCAGATGTAGGCGTAGATGTCGAACTTCAGATCAGATTTTGGAGTTGCCGGATCGACTTCCAGCTGCGGTAGCGGCAGTCCAAGGTGCGCGGCGCGCTCTTCAACAATCCTGGCCACGTGATCCTGTACGTAGCCGCGCAAACCTGTCCAGCTATCCTTGGCCCGGCTGAGGGTGGCGAGGTAGTGAAAGTTTGGTTTCCGCTGGGCCAGCGCTTCAAATTCCTCGTGATAGTAAAGGTCGGTTTCGTGGCGAGTGCCATACACCAGCCAGATATCACGGCCCTCGCTGCGGTCAGGACCATTCTCTGGAAAGAGCCACTGGGCATAACCGCGCATCGGAGCGACACCAGTGCCGGTTGCCACCAGAATGGAGTCGGTGATGGGCGAATTCAGGATGAAGTGGCCGTGTGGTCCATGGATGCGGATGGTGCCTCCGATGGGCAGGTCAGGCAGGTCAGCAAGGTGATTTGAAAAGAAGCCGCCCTCCACGCGATTCACGCACAGGTCGAATCGATTTCCGCTGGCCGCCGAAGCGATGGAGTAGGCGCGGGTCTGCTGCTTGCCGTTTGCGTCCTCTGCAACGGCAGAGATGAACTGGCCAGAGGCAAATGGAAAGCTTTCAAGCTCGTCAAGGACGAACCGGAAGTGGAAGCATTGCGTCGACTCGGAGATGCACTCTTTCTGTTCAAGGCGTGCGATGTAAAGCTCACGTGCCAAGGGAACTCCGGCTGAGGAAAAGGATTAAGCCCGCAAAAGGGACTGTAGGGAGTATCGCCAGTAAAGGGCAGAAGTGGCAAGCGCGGGGCTGCTGGTATCGGCTGGAAGCGATGGCCAAAGCGATGAGAGAGGAACTCCAGAACTAAAATGCCAAGCGGAATGATGTAGCTTCGGTTGAGATCTCCAGTGCGATGGATGACGAAAACGTCATGAAATCTGTTGATTACAGGGGGCGATCAGGGTCGTCCATCTGACGGGAAGTTGAGGCTGGTTTTTGGTCGGTGGAAAGAAAGTTGACTGCGCGCTAAGATGCGCAGCGCAATCTGGACAGGTGGAGGACAGAATCTCCTCCTCCGGTCAATTCAATTCTGTTGCGCGGGGTTTTGGTTCCGCATCCAAGCAGACTATCTCTCATTTCCGCGGAATGGCCATGAGAGTTTTGGAAGAGAAACGCGTATTTCTAGTTCTATGGCGGGCTCATGCAAGATCGATCTTCCATTCGAAAGCTGGCCGCCTGGAATCGACTCCAGCCTTGTTTTCTGACCATTGTGTTGCTTATCGGCGCAAGCGCGCAGAGAGCTGGAGCTCAGCAGGCTGCTGGCCAGTTGGCCAGCGATCAGGAACTGCCTGATGCGCCTGGCTTGGGAGGGCCCTTAGCCACGGCAAGTGCCGAACCCGGTTCCCAGGCGTTCTCAGCCGCAATTTCCGGAACGGTGCTCGACCCCAATGGATCAGTGATCGCTGGGGCCCAGGTTGCGCTTTCAGGCAGGCTGGAGCGCGCGGTTTTTACAGGAAACAATGGTGAATTTGTTTTTTCAGAGTTGCCGGAGGGATCTTACAGACTCACAGTGACCGCCCCAGAAATGGGGACACTTGTATCCACCGAGATTTCCATTGTCGCGGGCGAGTTCAGAACGATTGCAAGAATTGTTCTTCCGGTTGCTTCGACCGCCAGCGAGGTGAGGGTGGTGGGAAACGCGAACGAGTTGGCGGACGAGCAGGTTCATATCGCCGTCCAGCAAAGAGTCCTGGGCATCTTACCCAATTTTTACAGCGTATACGACTGGAATGCACCTCCTCTTGGGGCAAAGCAGAAGTTCAGGCTAGCCGACCGGACTTCGATCGACCCCGTCTCGTTTATCGGAGCGGGGGTATACGCTGGCGTGGAACAGGGATTCAATATCTTCCCCGGGTACCATCAGGGCTTGAAGGGCTACTCGAGACGATTCGGAGCAGAATACACAGACGACATCACTGGCAGAATGATCGGAAACGCGATTCTGCCATCTCTGCTGCACCAGGACCCACGCTATTTTTACAGAGGATCAGGCGGCTTTACTCTGCGCGCGGCATATGCGATAGGAGCTGCATTTTTTTGCCGAGGCGACAACGGTCATTGGGAGCCGAATTATTCTCATCTGTTGGGGAGCTTCTCTTCAGGCGCAGTGTCGAATCTCTACTATCCTCCGGCCAACAGGGGATTCAAATTGACAATGATCAATGGGATGCTCGAGACCTTTGGCAATGCCGGAAACAACCTGTTGCGAGAGTTCTTCTACAAAGGCCTCACTACAAACGTGCCGGTTTATGCAAACGGGAAGCAATAAGGTTGCAATGAAGTACGCGGCTTGGTTGGAAGCAGAGTGAGCTGGGATGCGCTTCACCCTATAATTGAATAGGAGCCAGAATAGATTATTCTCCGATTCGGCCTCCAAATCCGCTCTTGAGGAACCCATGGCCGCATTGATTGAAGCAATTACCGTAAAGCGCAAGATGGTATTTGAGTTTGAGAACACTCCGTACTACTGCCTTGAAGCAGAGGTTTCAACACCGACCGCACGGGGCGGGCAAACACTGGTTCGCCTGAAGATGCGCAACCTTCTTACGCGCGCAGTCTTCGATAAAACATTCAAGGCGGGCGAGAAGTTCAAGGAACCGGACCTGGAACTTGTTGAAGCATCCTACTTATACAGCGACTCGGAAGGCTCCCACTTTCTTGACCAGGAGAGCTTCGACACACATACGCTTTCAGGACAGATGATCGGGGACGCATTGGACTTTCTGGTGGAGGGCGCGCTGATCCAACTGCACAAGTTCAACGGCAACCCGATCGGTTTGCAGATGCCTGAGAAGGTCGAGCTGGAAGTTACTTACACGGAACCTGGCGCTCGCGGCGACACCTCGGGCAATGTAACCAAGCT
>CAZTLV010000046.1:0-32258 GCA_964614635.1 uncultured Occallatibacter sp. | reverse complement strand
CCTTTGGGGGGAAGGGGATGCGTGCCAACGTAAACTTTCCCCCAAGGTAAAAGTGTCATTCTCCAGAACCATTCGCGAACACTTATAATCAGCCCGAGCTGAGCGGAGGATAGGGCCATGCTGGCAAGCAACCCGAGCGCCGGCTCAGTGGCCTCAACCGATCGATAAGGGGGATGCTAAGGCATCCCCTTTTCACTTACTGGTAGGCACCTATCGGGAGAGGCAGAAAAGCGCTAAATCCTGGGGGTGCGGGGGCAAAGCCCCTGCGTCCTAGCATGCTTCCGCTCCGAAAGCAGGCGTCCTCTCATAATGCGTGAAATTCCAAGTTTTCAACACTTGACCCCCGAATCTCAGGTTTGGCGATGGTCCCAGCATAACGCTGTAGATGGTGATCCAGTCGCCTAGCAACATACGCGCGGCGTATGATTTGTGAATGCTTCCCCGCACGCCTGGATTCCTGGTCCCTTTGACCGCTCTGTGGGCATTAGCGGCAGGGTTGGCGTGTTCTGCGCAGAAGGCCCAACCGGATTGAAAAATACGAGTATGGAAAGTTTGCTTGGGTCATCGACACGAGAGGAAACAAGGTGGAACTATGCCAACCGCCTGTCGGCCAATAACAAAGGCTGTCGAGTGCAGCGCAAAGTGTTTGCAGGGAGATCTCACATGAAACGGACAATCGGGTCGGTTGCAATTTGTGTTTTGTTGCTGGGAGTTTCGATTCGGGCGCAGGCTCAGCAAGGACCGCCGAAACCAGGGCCAGAGGTGAAGCGGCTCGCATATTTCGTGGGCAACTGGAAAGAAGTCGGCAAATCTACCGCGCACGGTATGACCGGACCGGTGTCCTCAACTCAAAAGTGGGAATGGGTGTCCGGAGGGTTTTTTATTGTAGGTCATTCGGACAACAAGTCACCGGTGGGCGACTTTAAGATCATGGCGGTGTTGGGGTATGACCCGGAAACCAAAATGTACACCAACACCGCATTTGACAGTTGGGGCGAACTGATCACGGCCAAAGGAAATGTCAGCGGCGACACTTGGACTTGGATAACCGAGACGATGATGCAAGGTAAGCCGATGAAGACGCGCTTGACCGAGAAGGAAGTTTCCAAGACGCAATACACACTCAAATATGAATCGTCCACAGATGGCGGCAACACGTGGACATCCGATCTGGAATCGACGTTTACGAAGGTGGTGGCGGCGCCGGCTGCGAAGTAAGACTTGGTCGAGCTTGGTTTTAGGGCGCGTGGCGGATAGGCTGCGCTGTTGGGCTTTGAGGAAGATTTCGACTATCCAATTCGTGGGTAGGTTCTCGGTAGGGCCTCAGCGCCAGCAACTCCTCGGCAACGTACCCGGCTGTGGTTCCGTCGGAGAACGACACTTTCAGGCCGTTTCCGTCGTCATTTACTGCATTCAGTATGTGTATATGTCCTGCCATGCCAGGGACTTTACTTGCCCGCACAGAAATCAGCTGCCCGATTCTGCTCAGCTAGGAGCGATCCTTTTCATCTAGGCATCGCTCACGAAACCCATGCTCGTCGCGGACAATCACTTGGCTTACAGAGCATTTGAGGCAGGTGGTGAGTCCAAGGTAGGGAGCATCAAGGTCGATCAAGTCCTCGCATTGAATTAGTGGCGCATTATGCACGCCACAGAGGGGAGGATTTGAATCCTTCTTTTTGAAACAGGGCCCAGCCACGTTGACAGTCTAACGCATGATTGCCCCTCGCTGGAGGTCGAGAGGCTGGCATGTGTTTCGGCGCATCAGTCCTGAATCGCCTCGCTCATGATTGGGACAGCCGGTTCCAAGGGTCTCGGATTCGGCAATCTTGAGCTATAATCCGCCGCTCTTCGCGGAATTCACGCCGAGCGCTTCCCCTGCAACACATCCAGTTCGCCAGAGATTTTGCGCAGCTCAGACACGAGCTCCACGAAGCGGAGCATCGCGTTCTGCTTCTGCCACTTTTCCGTTGCGGCGCAAGCAATCTCTGCGTGAAGGCTCGCCTTTTCAATCCGGCTGGAAACCAGTTGCGCTTTGAGCGTGTCGAGCCGAAGCCTAAGGAGAGCATCCATAGCCGATTCAGCGTACAGAGGACGACTGATTCCGCGTCCCGTGCTAGGCTCAATCCAGCAGATAAAGGACGCGCATGCTGTGACGCTAGTCCTCGCGGAGCCAGGAGTCAATCAGCGGCAGCCGCCCGCGTCGGCACATGCGGGCATTACAGTGTGTCAGCCAATTCGGCCTCAGAAAGTGGAATGCCAACTTATCGCCAACTGACCCATAATCTTGCCGATAGACCGGTCAACCACACGGAACTCAGGAACTTGCTTCCCAGACGCTCGATTAGCTCCCCGGCGATTGTGCTGCCTCAGAAGCGTGGAATGAAACAACGCGCCATTTTTGTGCTTGCTTGACGTACACTTTCGTAAATCTCCAGTCGTCAGAGATTTCTTTGCCTTTCATTGATCGTGTTCGCTGTAATCGGCCGCTGACGACGGCGCTATCGCCATAAACGCGAACACGAAGGTCCGACGTTCCATAGTGCAGAAACTTCATATGTCCCGAGCGAGCAAAGTTCAGTGCGTCTGCTTTGCTCATTACGGCCATGCACCTGGCAGAATTGTCTATTCCACCCTAATGGCCAGCTAGGAAGAGGGTCGGGTGCGTCAAGTAGATGCCCATCTTGTTCATTTTGAGTTCCGATGGAATGGTCGCCTTCAGTTGCTGGTTGAGCCATCGCCAGCTTGGGACCATACCAGCCTGCATTGGCCTCAAAAAGTGCAATGCCACGTTTTCGACATTTGAACCCTCAATGTTGGCGGCGAACCAGATACGAAGGAGGTGATTTTCAACGAGGTCGCCGACCTGACCAGAATGCGCTGCAAGCCAGACTGCTGTTCGCGCGGGGTAGATATGAGGCAGCCGGAAGGGTAGGGCACTCGCCGCGCTTAATGCCCACAATCGAATATCGACCCGGCGGGTGAGTAATATTAGGTTGTCTTAGTGAATGAGGGCCGGGCGATGATGTGGGCGTAGAATTTATTGAACCGCAGAAGCCAAGTAGAAATTCCGGGTTAGAACATGTACAAGGCAAACACACTTCGCACGGGCTTTAATCTCAGGCTCACGAACAGTCAGCGCGCCTGTCTGAGTGAGATCATATTGCTATTGGCAGCCCGAGCCAGGCGGCACGGCATCCGCGGAGATTCGGTACCATTTCTCCAGCGCAGCATCCAAGCAGTGCCTGGGTTTCCTGCGGCATGGGCGCATACGCTGGCCCGTTACGTGGCCACCGATCCCGCCTACTACCACGCATCGGAGTTACTGGAGCCATTTTCGGGCACTCTCGGCGACGGGATGATGATCGGAGCTCTCACGCTGACTTTGTGGAAGGCGGCGCAGGGGCAACAATCGAACGCACGGAAAGAAGTGCAGGCGGCGTCAGAGGCTGCAGTTCAGGCGCAGATGTCGCCAATTCTCTTACGCGGATCGCTCCTTGACGAAGCTGTGCGATGGCTGAAATCCAATCCCTAACGAGCTAGGCTAACCGGGAAAGAAATACGGTCCAGCCGCTGCCACGAACTAGAGCAAGTTCAGTTTCTCCCGTTGGCCGGTAAAGGGTCGTGGTCTCCGAGGGCCGTCGAATCCTTCTACCCCATATCCTAGTGGAGGCTCAGAGGGCGCTACAGAGGCACCCCATCATTTCATTGTTTGAGCTCTCAGTTGGTGCTATGCCAAGTTATCGACATTTAACCGTAAGTTCCGGGTGGCGGGTCGCTCAACGGGGATCGCAATTACATCTCGATAAATGAATCGTCGCAATACTTTCAGGGCATTTTCCGATTCATGGTGTCGCAGGCCAAACGAGCGAGCGCATAGCTTCTGGGCTCCAATTTGAGCTACGCTTTTCCGATTTTGGTGCCTCTTGACGAACTAAAGACCCAAGACTTTGGTCTATGAACAAGAATTCTCTGCGGAAAGGCGCTCCGTCAAGAGAAGGGAAAAGTTTTCAGTGGTGATTCGGTAGCAGCGGTATTAACCTCCAAATTGGAAGCCCTTTGTACGGCGCCTATTGGCGCAGTGGTGATCGGGTGGTCGCCATCTCGGCAGCAGTTGAGCAATATCTCCAGATCGGAACTTTGGTGGTGTAAACGTGAACTTCGCATTTTGGGCTCAATTTCTCCGGCAGCAAGTCGTTTACATCGCTATGGCCGCGGTCATTACCGCTATTCTCTGGGCCACCGGACTGCGGCCTAATCCAGTGACGATTCTGGTGTACACTCTGTGCGTCGGAAATTTGGTCTCGCCCGCAATCGGTTGGTTGGGTTTCCTTTATGCAGAGAGGCCATTCCCTTACAGCCTGATGATTTTCGTGCCCCTCCTTATTGTTCTGACGATCCCGATCTACGTGATTACTAGTGTAGTCGTGTGGTTGGTTGCTCCACCGTCTGCGCAATCACTTTCCAACCTGATTATGTCGGGATGGAAGTTTTCGTTTGTGATCACTTTCGCATTCGGCGTTCCCTCGTTTCTTTACTACTCCACAAAAGAGCATTTGGAGCGGCGTAACGTCGAGCTTCAGCAAACAGTGGAACAGGGTACTGCCAAGCTCGAGATGCAAGAGGAGGAACTGTCACGTGCCCGCGAGATCCAGCAGTCTTTGTTGCCAAGCAACATTCCCCAGCTTCCAGGCTTCGAGGTTGCAGGATCGTGGCAGCCCGCCAGCATTGTGAGCGGAGATTACTACGATGTGCTCCGTCTCGGCGATCACCAGCTTGGAATCTGCATAGCCGACGTAGTCGGGAAAGGTGTCTCCGCCGCTCTGCTTATGGCCAATGTACAGGCCGCAGTGCGCGCGTTTGCGACCGACTTGGAGAGCCCGGCACGAGTATGCTCAAAAGTCAACTGTTTGTTGCATGAGAATATTGCAACCGGGAAATTCGTGACCTTCTTTTATGGAATTCTCGATGGCGAAGCGCATACCTTCCAATACTGCAACGCCGGGCACCTTTATCCCATTCTGCTGTCAGACGGAGCCGTGAGAATGCTTGATCAGAGTGGCGCGGTGCTTGGAGTTTTCCCGGCCTGGACTTACGAGGACTTCAAAATCGAGTTGAAGACAGGAGACCGGTTGCTCCTGTTTACCGATGGGATCACAGAAGCGTCGGATGCAAACGGCCAGGAGTTTGAAGAGAGTCGCATAGCCGCATTCGCAGAGGCCAACAGAACTTTCTCCGCAACCGAGTTGAATAAGCGGTTGCTGGCGCAAGTCACATCCTTTTGCAACGCTCAATTCCGAGACGACGCCACCCTGCTTGTGATTTCCGTAAATTGAGCTTTCGCAATCCCCTCCAGCACAGGGCGCCACCTCAGCTTGGCAGACGTTCCCCGCATCATACGCCAGCAGGACAACTGCCTAGGCCAGCTGGGCAAGACCTCCACCAGCCTCCCATTCGCCAACAAGAATAGCGCCGAGGGTCGAAGCATTCGCAGTTGACAGTCAACCGGTGTCGCCTGGATTCGGCCTCAGAAAGCGAAATGCCAAGTTATCGACATTTGACCGCGCAATGTCTTGTTCCAGCGGGTTGGGTCAGGCTTGTCCGAATAGGTTGTGGTTGATGAACTCATTGCGGAATTTTCCTTTGGGGTCGTATTGGTTCTGGATAGCTACGAATTCATCGTGCCTTGGGTAGCGGGATCTGAGTGTGGCGGGTGGTACGCTAAAAAGTTTGGCCCAATGAGGACGAGCTTCGAAGGGGGCCAGTACTTCTTCGATCTGGGGCAGGATTGCGGTAATTTCGGGGGTTTCTGGCTTCCACGTGAAGTGGATGGCGAGCGAATCGCGTTGGTACGCCATGCTCATCCAGAGATCATCGGCGGCGATGGAGCGGATCTCGGTTATGAATAGGTGCGGGGTGATCTTGTCTTTGAGCGTTTCGACGGCCATCATGGCTTCGTAGCCCCGCTTACAGGGGACGAAGTACTCGGTTTGGAGTTCGGCTCCATTCGATGGAGTGAAATTCATTTTAAAGTGCGGCATCCGCTCGTACCAGGGGCCGGGGACGCCGAGCTGGTCGGTGCAATTCTCGGCTGGGTTGGCCTCGATGGGGTGCATTTTGCGGGTAGCGGCTTTGGCTCCATAGAACTCGGGTGGGATGGGAGCCCTTTCGGCAGACTTGGCACGGTCTTTGATCCAGACTTGATTGATATTGTGGTTTTGCCAGTTGGTGAATAGGCTCACGCTGTATCCCGACGCCATGATGCTCTCGAGGTTATGCTCAAGCTGGTCCAAAGAAAGGTTGCGGTAGACGATCTGAGTCATGTCGAAGCGTGGGACGAGGTCGAGAGTCACCTTGGTGACAATGCCGAGGGCTCCCAGTTGCACGACAATGCCCGGGAACTCCGCCGGTTCGTTGGCCCTGGTTCGGGTTATGACTTCGCCCGACGCCGTCACGAGTTCAAGGCCTGAAACAGCAGTGGCCAGATTGCCGTTCTTGACGCCGGAGCCGTGGGTGGCTGTCGAGATTGCTCCCGCTACGGTAATGTGGGGCAGAGAAGCTAGGTTGTGAACAGCGAATCCTTTTGCGTCGATGATCGGCGCGAGGACTCCGTAGCGGACGCCTGCGCCGACAGTAACGGTGCGGGCCCTTTCATTAATCTCGATGGAGTCAAGGTGAGCGAGCGAGATCTGGTTGGTGAGCGAGTCGGCGATCGTGTTGAAGCTGTGGCGTGAACCGAGTGCGCGCAGGGTGGCGCATTGCTTGACGATCTGCTGGACTTCTGTCACGGATTTGGGCGCGAAGACATGGTCGGCGTGGTAGCGCAGGTTGCCAGCCCAATTGGTCTCGTGGGGTGCAGGCTCGGATGTGTCGGCGTGGACGTGACGAGAGAGAAGCGTGCCGGCTGCGAGTGCTGCGGTCCTCTTTAGGAACTGCCTCTTGTTCATTTGATCGCGGTTCTCCCTAGTTTTCCCGGTGCGAATGCTCTGTGAGTTTAGAGACTCAGGGGGAGTTGGGGCAAGGTGAGGCGAGAGGTTGGGAATTCAAGACTCAAGCCAAGCCGTTCGAGGTTCGAGGCTGACTAGTGTTTCAGCGCAAAAGGCAGAACGCCGATGTACTCCCGCTCGCAGGGTGTCAGGAATTGTCCTCAAAAAGTGCAATCCCAAGTTATCGACTTTTGAGAGGGACTTCCGGTTCGGTGGTGAATCGACCGGTGGTAGGCTTTCTAAAAGGGCAATTCCAATGACCCCGGCCTCTGTCGTTCTCTCCGCTGTGTTATTTGGGTTGAGCTACTTGGTTGCACCGACCACGCTTGTGTTGGGCTGGGCGCGGTGGATCAACCAGAGACCGCGATTGTGGACAATCTCATCGGCGCTTTCATTCGTCGGGTTCCTTTTCGCGTCGGCATCGGCCCTCCTCGCTCTATGTGTGATCCTTTATGCCGAGGGCGGTGGCTTCGAGCACACTGGTAACAATCCTGTATATTCGCCAAGTACATCGCCTCTGTACCGTTGCGTTCGGCAAGGCGTGGCTCTCTCTCTTCTGGGAATTGCATGCTCAATTGGCGGTGTCTGGCGGCGAAGCCCATTCCGTTGGCAAGCCCCTGCGAGCGCGGTCGGAACGCTAGTCTTTTGGCTGCTCGCGACAAATTGGCCTTGATCGACGGCCAAGAGAGACGCTTCCGGTCCTGGTGTGGCTGCTAAGATTCCGTATTCCTCCCAATCGTCGCCAAACCGTCATTATCGTTAGGCGTCAGGACTGGTTGAGTAATATCGCCAGGTCGGAAGTGTCCCGTTGCCTGTTGGAGTTCGCCTCAACAAGTGCTACGCCAAGTTTTCGAAATTTGAACTCCCGAGGTCGGGTGGAAGGTGACTCGCTCCCCTACCTGATTAGATAGCGAAATATTGGCGACAAGCCCGTTTTGGGGCTGAGAAGGTTGCATTCGGAAGTAGCGTTGACTGCCACAGTTTTCGCTAACATGGTGAAGCATGGACTCTTTGAATCCAGTACTGCTTGACGTTCCGATGCCGATTCGGACGCCGCGCCTGATTCTCCGGCCAAAACAAGCTGGCGACGGAGCGGTCACGTCTGCCGCGGTTGCGGAGACTTGGGAAGAACTACACAAATGGATGCGCTGGGCTGAAGAACCGGATGAGTTTACGGCGGAACTCCTGGAAATCAGGAATCGGCACGTGATGGCTAGCTTCATCCTGCGTGACGGCATAGAACTGATTGGGGTCGAGGAGGCAACAGGCACAGCAGTCATCTGGTGTGGCTTCCATGACATCGACTGGCAGGGTCGCCAATGTGACACCGGATGGTGGGTTCGCAAGAGCGCGCAAAAGCAAGGGATTGCTACAGAGGCGGCAAACGCGCTGGTGCGCTATGCTTTCGGCGCGCTTGGAATGCGCCGCATCGGTCTCACGCATTCGGGCGGCAATGAGGCTAGCCGACGCATTGCCGAAAGACTCGGCTTCTCCTTCGAGGGTATCCAAAGGGGTGCTAATGTACTTCCCGGCGGCAAGCATGCGGACAGGCATTGCTACTCGCGATTCGATGTGGCCGGTCTGCCTGACCTAGAGGTGCAGTGGTGACGAGATAGAGAGCATTTCAGGTCCGGTCTCCGGACTGCCCGCACCCAGACCGCAGAATGCTTGCCAAGCTCTAGTGCGCAGGTGCATGGCTTTGGAACCAGCCAACCACTCTGAGCTCGAATTCCTGAGGTTCCGCACCCGCCGCGCCGGTGTGACCGGCATCTTCAGGCTCCCACAAAACCAACTTGCAGCAGCCAAGCCCGCGGCTCCTTGGCAGCTCCCGGCTCATACGCGTAGTTCATCTGCATCGTCGGGCTCTTGATCCGCTCGCTGTTGAACCCATAGGCCGTAAAAGTCACACTTTTCGCAGAAGTCGGCAGTTGGATACCTTTGAACGTAAAATCCCCATTCTTCAGCGGCTTATCCAGCGGCGTATTTGCCACCAGCTGCCCGTTCCGAAACAGCCGCAGATCCTGTAAGCCGCTTCGCTGCCCCTTCTCGTTCGTCACGCTCGCGGCATGCACCACTGCATCCGCCCGCGCCGCATGCGTCTTCGAGGCCTTCACCGAAACAATCTTCACCTCCGGCTGCACCCGATTCGTTATCTCCGCAATGGGCCGGACCTCTGGCAGCTTTTCCACACTCACAATCCGTGTCAACAGCCGCGGCGTGTAGTAGTCCCGCATAAAGATCTCCAGCGGCAGCGCTCGCATCGGCTCACTCGAGACAACCCAGGCCAGCGGCGCACCACCGTCAAGATCGCTCGTAT
Source organism: uncultured Occallatibacter sp. (assembly GCA_964614635.1). Classification (GTDB taxonomy): domain Bacteria; phylum Acidobacteriota; class Terriglobia; order Terriglobales; family Acidobacteriaceae; genus Telmatobacter. The sequence continues at coordinate 22,955 of CAZTLV010000046.1, read as the reverse complement.
CGAACCGCCCCTCCCGGGTCAACTACAGCCCATCCGCCATTGTCGAAGCTCAGCCGCACTGCCAACAGCTTGCCGCTCGCAAAATTCCAAATGCGGGTTGTTGTGTCGTTGCTTCCAGTCAGCACAAAGCGTCTATCCGCAGAGAAAGCCACGGAGCTGACAGAGTCCGTATGCCCGTCGAAGGTGCGAATCTGCCGTCCGGTGGCCACATCCCAAAGTCGCGCTGTCTGGTCCTTGCTTCCAGAGAGCACGAGGCGGCCATCCAAGGAGAAGGCGACTGAAGTGACCGCCTCCGTATGGCCTTCGAAGGATCGAATCTGTTGCCCGGTAGCTGCGTCCCATAGCCGCGCTGTCTTGTCGTCGCTTCCGGTGAGTACTTGGTGGCCATCCGGAGAAAAAGCGACGGAGTTGACCGCCGCCGTATGGCCTTTGAAGGATCGAATCTGTTGCCCGGTAGCTGCGTCCCATAGCCGCGCTGTTCGATCCCAGGTCCCGGTGAGTACGAACCGGCCATCTGGAGAAAAAGCGACCGTGGTGACCAACCCCGCATGGCCTACGAAGGATCGAATCTGTTGTCCGGACGCTACATCCCAAAGTCGCGCTGTCTTATCAAAGCTTCCGGTGATTACAAAGCGGCCATCCTGAGAGAAGGCCACAGAGGTGACGATGTCTGTATGTCCTTCGAAAGGGCGAATCTGCAGCCCAGTGGCCGCATCCCATAGCCGCGCTGTCTGGTCCCAGCTCCCTGTGAGTACGAATCGGCCATCTCGGGAAAGAGCGACGGACGAGACAAATCCCATTCCCAATTGCGGCATCAGGCGCGCGTGTTCCTGCGCCTGCGGTCTAGGGGAGCTGAGCAACAATGTGCCTATTGCCAACGATCCAACAATCGCCACGAGACTTTTGCTCATTGCCACGCCTCTCCCGAACCCGGGAATTGAAGGGATGCCATGAATCTACTAGTCCGCGATGATCGGAAGGAAGGAATTTCAGGCCGTAGGGCTCAATGAATTGCCTGATGGTTGCATTCTTGTGCGTTCCGATCGCTGCGATCTCGACAGTTGCTGTTGAATCGTTCATCCCAATCAAGCAAGGTGGGGCTGTCATCGGCGTCGCGTTGGCATCGCCATCTTTGGGCTGGCCTTTGCGTGCGTCGGGGCAGCCTTCGACATGGCGGCTCCTACATTGAACAAAAAGTCAAAAGGTGGTCAGTATTGCACACAACATGTTTTGAATCACGTTTAGCATTGCGCTCGACCATCGAATGACAGGTTCTGTCCTTCGTGCGCTGTTTGACCTGAACAAGACGTTGGAACTGCGTATTCCCCTCACTGGTGATTTCGTTATCGGCCTAGAGTCCTCGCTTCCGTCGATGCAAAATGAAGTTTGGAAATCGGCCCGATACATCGTCACATCGGTATGGCCCCTCCAAGAAGCGATCGACCGAAGGTGCGTCACTCAACACGCATCAAACAATTAACTCAAATGCAGTGATCACCATCACAGTAACTGTGATGTGAGGTAGGTCACAATTCTCCCTCAAGCAACGTTCCATGCTGTGATCTGGAACACTGAGGCCCACCCATGAATGGCAAATGGTTCTCCTTCGTCTTCGCCGCTGTGTTGGCGATCTTGTGCACGGTGGTAGTCCTGTCGCTTCCACCCTCCGCCGACGCAATTCCCGCATTCTCGCGACGCTATGGCACCTCCTGCACCACCTGTCACTCGGATTTCCCCAAGCTGAACGACTTTGGCAAGGCCTTCAAAGATGCGGGATTCAAGTTTCCCAAAGACGACGAATCTTTCCTGAAGACGCCCCCCATCCTTCTGGGCGCCCCGGCTCAAGCAGAGTTGTGGCCGCACACGGTGTATCCCGGTTCCATTCCCGGCCTGCTACCGGTGGGATTGCGGTACAACACCTACTTCCAGCAAGTTAGTGCCAACCGCAACAATTTCAATCTAGCGTTACCCGCTGGCACAGTTGGAAACTTCATTCCTAAGTCAGATTTTGAGCCTGGGTACTTCAGCATCTTCACGGCTGGAAACTTCGGCACTGGTATTTCGTGGTGGGTGGATGACGATATTAGTGTTGCGGGCGCCAACGTCAACGGAGCTCTGGGCGACGGCTACCTGAAGTTCAATGACCTCAGCCGCTTCCTAAAATTGCCCAAAGACTCACTGAATCTGCGCGCAGGCCAGTTTGAGCTAGATCTCCCCTTCAGCCAGGCGCGCACCTGGAACCTCAGCGGCTGGGACATTTTCAGCGAAGCTAACATCGGCGTGCAGAACGGGCTGGCGTCCACACAGAATGTCAACAACAGGTTGGCCTTGGAGGATGCAGCCAATGGCGCCGAATTCAGCGGCGGCCACGCTTACAACGGATACCACTACTCAGTTGCGGTGTTTGACCAAAACACTACCGGGGTTTTCAACAGCCCGCCGAACGTCGCGCCCCAGAACGCCGTTGCGTACTCTTCCGATTCAAATTTCAAGGATCTCTACGGCAGGTTTGTCTACCGATTCAACCTGGAGAAGGACCGAGCGAGCCGCAATGAGGTTCAAGCGGCAGGTACGACAGGCCCACGCGATCATACCTTTCTCGCTCTGGGCACCTTCTACTTCTATGGACGAACAGTACAACCCCTCAGCGGCGTGCTTTCCGATGGTGTAACGCCAACCGTACTCACGGCGCGGGAGCCGTTCTACCGCCTGGGCGGAGACGTCAACTTCAACTACCGTAACTTGAATGTGTTTGGCGTGTACGTGGCGGCCCATGATCACAATCTCTTACCGGTCACCGCATCGGGAGCAGCGGGCATCACAGGGTTTACGCAATCGGCGCCGGCCACTTTCAGTGGAGGCTTCGCTGAAGCGGACTACCTGGCTCTGCCATGGGCGATGACGATCATGCGATGGGACCAGGTTAAATCTACGGCTGACCGGCTTAACTTCATCGAGTACGATCCGTCAGCGCCTCCAACCTCTTCGTTCTTCTCGCCGTATTCAGCCACGAGAAACCGCTTTACTCCTGGCGAGCAGTTTCTTATCCACGCCAACATCAAGGCCTCGGTCGAATACCAGATCCGGCCACAACAGATTGTCTACAACCCTGCAACGGGCCTGCCGCTCACCGGGCCATTCCGAACGAACGCCCTGATTGTTGGGCTGGAATTCGTTTATTAGCACGGCACACAGGGCTCTCATTTCTTCAAAGAGGAGAACGAATGAAAAAAATCGCACTCGTCACAATCGTTATGACGGCACTCGCTACAGTGGCCTTTGCCGGCACAATTCACGGCAAGGTATCCGGTGTTAGCGGTGAGTCCGTGGTATATGTTGAAGCCGTCGCCGGCAAAACCTTTCCTGCTCCCACGTCACATCTCACCATCGACCAGAAGGGCCTGATGTTTGTGCCGCACATCAACGCAGTCGCACTTGGCACAACCGTCGAATTCCTCAACAGCGACAGCGTTGCGCATAATGTGTTCTGGCCCTCAATCAGCGGCAACAAGAAGCTTGGGCACAACCTGGGCACGTGGCCCCAGGGTCAAAGGAAGTCCTTCAAGTTTGATGACCCGGGCGTCGTGTCTCTTCTTTGCAACGTCCACCCGGAGATGGCGGGCTACGTAATCGTTTCACCGACCCCCTATTTTGCCGTGACGGACAAGTCAGGGGAATTCAAGATCGACAACGTGCCGGACGGTGCCTACACCGTAACCGCATGGCACGAAGGCGCAAAGAACAAATCCAATCCTGTGAAAGTTGCCGGAGAGACCACGGCAGACTTCACGCTCAGCAAGTAAATTCAGGGGCGGCGGAGTCTTCCCTCGCCGCCTGTGTTCCCCACCTCTAATTGGAGAGGCTCCGCATGCTGCAACGCTTTGTCGACAAAATGGTTGACCGGGACTGGCTGAATACCAACTTTCCGTGCATGATGGCCTGTCCCGCGCACACCAATGCCGGCCGCTACGTTGAGTTGATTGCAGAGCGCAAGTTTGAAGAGGCTTATCGCGTCGCGCGCGAGCCTAATCCGATGGCCAGCATCTGCGGGCGTGTCTGCGCGCATCCCTGCGAGACCGCTTGCCGTCGCGGAGAGATCGACAAACCAATTGCAATCCGGGCGCTCAAGCGATTCCTGACCGAGAGATACGGTCCAGAATCACGGCACCCAATCGACGTAAACGTCGGGCGCACCCAGCCGAAACTGCCATTTCGCATTGCCGTCGTGGGGGCCGGACCTGTGGGGCTCTCTTCCGCCCATGATCTTGCATTAATGGGATATGCAGTCACCATATTTGAAGCATCGCAGGTGCCAGGCGGGATGCTCTACCTCGGCCTGCCTGAGTATCGCCTTTCCCGCGACGTGGTAGAAGCGCAGGTACGCGAGATTCTTGCCACCGGCGATATCACGCTGAAATTGAACCAGGCGGCAGGCCGTGATTTCGCAATCGCCGATCTGCGGCGGGAGTTTGATGCCGTCTTGATCGCAGTTGGCGCGCATCGAAGCCGGGACCTCACAATTCCAGGAGTGAATCTGGACGGAGTCTACAAGGGCATCGACTTCCTTCTCAATGTCAACTTGGGCTACCGGTTCACCATCGGCAAAAAGGTTCTCGTCATTGGCGGGGGCAATGTAGCCATGGATGTTGCCCGATCCGCGGCACGTGAGGTTCTGCGCCAGCATGCTAATGGAGTTGAGAACTTCGAGCCGTCACAAGGCAACATGGATGCAGTGGCTGCCCGCGAGATGATGGACGTATCGCTCTCCGCATTACGGCTTGGGGCACAAGAGGTGCACCTGGTGTGCCTGGAAAACCGCGCGGAGATGCCTGCCGCACTGGAGGAGATTGAAGAGGCGGAAGAAGAAGGGATCATCATTCACCCTGGGTTTGGCCCAAAGCAGATCATTGGCGAAAATGGGCGAGCCATAGCGCTAGAGGTGCTGAAGACCAAGTCGGTCTTCGACGAAAACCGACGGTTTAGCCCGACTTTCTACGAGAACAGCGAGACGCGGCTAAATTGCGACACGATCATCATGGCCATTGGCCAAGCCCCCAATTTGCAGTTTCTTGGAATCGAAGATGGCGTGGACATCTCACCGCGCGGGCTGATCGCCGTGAACCCACAGACGCTGATGACTTCCGCTGCAGGTGTCTTCGCTGGTGGTGACTGCGTATTTGGGCCGCGCCTCATTATTGACAGCGTCGCGGATGGCAAGCGGGCCGCGGTGGGCATCGATGAGTTCCTGCGCGGAACAGAACACCCTGCCCCGATTGTGGAAGTGGAAGTGCTTGACCGCCATCGCATGCCGCTAAATCTCCTCGACCTGGTACGGCCGCCGATCCCGATGCTGCCGCTCAATCGCCGCACCGGGGTCACTGAAGTCGAGATCGGTTTCGACGAGGAGGCCGCGGTGGCCGAAGCGCAACGTTGCCTCCACTGTTGGGTCAATACCGTGTTTGAAGGCAACGCTGCAGACGCTACTGAATGCATTCTGTGTGGCGGGTGCGTCGACGTTTGTCCCGAGAACTGCCTGGAACTTGTGTCCCTGGATCGTGTTGCCTTTGACGAATCTATAGTTGGGCAGCTCGCAGAAGTCCGTGATCTGTTTGGCGTGGAACTGGACGACATCAAGGCAGACGAGCTTGGAGTGATCGCGGGCTCGGTCATGCTGAAAAACGAATCACGGTGCATCCGTTGCGGACTGTGTGCGGAGCGCTGTCCGGCAGGCACGATCACCATGGAGTCTTTCAACCTTGTTTCCGCAGACCCGACCGGCTTGATTTCTGTAGAGTCCATTGATCGCCCATTGCGCTCCAGGCCGCCGCTTGCGGTCGCGGTGAAGAGGTAATACATGCCCGATGAAGCACTGAAATTGACGCGGAAACTTCCGGCAGAATTCGATAGAAGAGCCTTCTTCACCAAGATCGGGCTTGGATCGCTGGGCATTGCAACCGCGGGCACGATCGTCTTCTCCTACGAATATCTCTCGCCCAATGTCCTGTACGAACCTTCGGCAATCGTCAACTTGGGGAAGCCGGAGAACTTCGCGGTGAACTCGGTGACAATGGACGTGAATTCTGGAATCTACTTGGTCCGCGCTGAAGAGGGCTACTTCGCGCTCAATGCGGTGTGCACGCACCTGGGTTGCTTGACGGCATGGAATCAAGACCTGGGTATCATCGCATGCCCATGCCACGGCAGCAAATTCACGCGTACGGGAGAAAAAATTGAAGGCCCCGCGCCCAAGCCCTTGCCATGGCTTAAGACATGGGTGGGCGATGAAGGCGACCTCATGGTCGATCGTTCTGCCGATATCCCCTCACTTCAGTACTTGAGGATATGAGCATGTTCACGAAGGCCGAACAGATCATCGAACAGGTTCGCGCGGGCCGGGTGTGGCGATCGGTATTCCGTAGCGGCGCGGGGAATAGCACGCTGCACCGCGCACTTGCAATCCAGCAGAATATATTCCTTCACTTGTTCGCAACCAAAGTTCGTAAGCGCATGGTCAGTTTCAGCGCTACGTGGTACCTGGGAACACTGACATTCGGAGCATTCCTGATCCTGGTTATTACCGGCATCTTGCTCATGCTCTACTACCACCCGTCGGTGCCGCAGGCATACGCGGATATGAAGGATCTGCAATTTGTCGTATCGTCGGGACTCTTCCTCAGGAATCTGCATCGCTGGTCGGCGCAGCTGATGGTCTTCCTGGTGTTTGCCCACATGTTCAAGGTCTTCTATCGTGGCGCGTATCGCACTCCGCGCGAGTTCAACTGGGTTATCGGAATCGTACTGTTGCTCATTACGCTCCTGCTCAGCTACACAGGCTATCTGCTTCCGTGGGATCAACTTGCCTACTGGGCGATCACGGTCGGCTCCAATCTTTCGTCAGCCGTACCGCTGGTAGGCAGCAAGATCCACTTCCTCTTGTTGGGCGGCAACCAGGTGAACGCAAATGCGCTGCTTCGTTTTTATGTGTTGCATTGCGTAATTCTGCCTCTCGCAGCCATTCTCTTCATCGCAATCCACTTCTGGCGCATTCGCAAGGATGGGGGCCTCTACGTGCAGCAGTCTGACCCGAGAGAGCAAACAGTTGCGGAGACACTGCCCGAAGTAAAGGAGGAAGAATGAGCGATCCGAAGGACTTCGTTGCCGGTATCGATTCAGACCAGCGGCGCTCGCCCACCCGCGTTGTCTTCGTCACGCGCCGCACCTCGGCGCAGGTTCGTGTCACGCAGGAAGATCAGGTGCAAACTTATCCTGAGCTATTGTTCCGCGCAGCCCTCGCCATCGAACTGCTTGCCATTGCATTGGTTCTTGTTTCGCTGTTTGTCAACGCTCCGCTAGAGGGCATCGCCGATCCCACACACACGCCGAATCCTGCTAAAGCCCCTTGGTATTTTCTCGGACTGCAGGAGTTGCTGCACTACTTTCCGCCTGTCGTTGCGGGAGTGTTGGTGCCTACGCTGCTGATCATCGCCCTGGTTGTAATTCCGTATTTCAACATCAACATCGAAGCCAACGGCCTCTTTCTTAAAGACCGGCCAAAGCGATTGCGGTTGTTCTATCTCGCAGCGCTCGGGATGCTGGCCTTTCTTATTGCCTTCCATGTCTACGTCGCCGTTGGGCCAACCGTGATCGTAGCCTTGGCAATGGTTGCCTCCGCCAACAGCACGCCCGATTCGTCTTCACGGTTCCGTCGCTATCTGGCCAGGAGGCCACTAGCTTACTGGATTATGACCTGGTTTCTTTCCGAGCTCATTGTGCTCACTGCTGTTGGCACATGGTTCCGCGGCCCGGGCTGGTCCTGGGTTTTGCCATGGAGGAGTTAGTGCAATCCACAAGAAGAATCTTTTCCTCTGCATGGCAGGCCCTCTTTGGCGATCCAGTCCGCGCCTTCGGAATTGTCAGCCTCGGACTGTTGTTGGCGCTTGCGATTGCACCGGCCAAAGAACACTTCAGTGAGTGGCACAGCTATCAGCGGCGCTACTTAGCCCTCATCCACGATCGCGGAGACGCCGTAAGCCTCCGACGGCGATTCCAGCCGGGCATTCATCAGATTTGGTTGCCGGACCTGGGTGTCGTCGACCGTTGCACCACCTGCCACCTGGGATTGAAGGAGGCAAGCCTTGGCGACGTGGCTCAGCAGCCCTTCCGTAGGCACCCGTTCGTTCCGCACTCGCTCGACGGATTCGGTTGCGTTATCTGTCATGGTGGCCAGGGTCGGGCCACGACGGTTGCGGAGGCGCACCATAGCGACCGGGCCGGTGAAGAGCCGATCCTACCCGCTCGCTACATTGAATCCGGCTGCGGCCAATGCCACCAGAACGCTTTGCCCGGGACTCCCCAACTGAATCTTGGCAGAACCATGCTCACGCGCTACGGGTGCGTTCACTGCCACTCAATCACCCGGCCAGACGGCACCAAAGTGCTGGCTACTGATCATCCTCCGTCACTTGCACATATCGCTGACAAGACGACTCGCGAGTGGATCTACAGTTGGCTGAAGGATCCCCAGGCATACGCGGCGTCAACGACGATGCCGAATTACAAGCTCAATGATGGCGACGCAAGCGACATTTCGGCGTACCTCGTAAGCAGCAGCACACCGCAAGCGGGAGATACTGCTCCCGCCAGTGTTCAACCAGCAGTAAAAGCCGATCCGTCCGCAGGACCGAGCCTCTATGGTGAATCTTTCTGCTCCTCTTGTCACGCGGTCCAGAATGCCGCAGGTAACCTGGTGGGGGGCGATGTAGGCCCCGAACTCACTCGTCTTGGCAACAAAGTCCGGCCCGAGTGGCTGACGGCCTGGCTCCAGAATCCTCGCATCTACGATGCAACAACTCCCATGCCTCACTACCGGTTCACAGCTCAACAGATCGCGACTCTGACCGAGTATTTGCAGAGCAAAACGGATTCAGACTACGGCTCTGGTGTTCATCTTGAGACAGCGAGCCCAAGGCAGATCGTACACGGCCGACAGCTCATCGTCGAGCTGGGATGTGCTGCATGCCACGAAATCAACGGTGTGCAAAAGCCCGAACATTTCGCGCCCGAGCTCAGCGCCATTGGGAGCAAGCCCCTGGCGCAGATTGTCTTTCTGCACGGTATGGAACACTCGCTTCCGGCTTACATCGCAGCCAAGATCCGTCAGCCACGAGCCTTCGGCGCCAGTGTCAAAATGCCGCAGTTCACGCTGACTGCTTCGCAGACCGACGCTCTAACAACCGCTCTGCTTGCGCTTACAAGCCGCGGCCGATCAATGCCGGACAATCTGCGCGTAGCGGCAGTTCAGGAGACGAATTACCAACCAGCCGGACACGCGGGCAAGCTGATGACTGAATTAGCGTGTACGAGTTGCCACCGGATTAATGGCAATGGCGGCGATATGGCGCCCGATCTTACCTGGGAAGGAAGCACAGTGCAGCGCCAATGGCTTATCAGCTTCCTGCACAACCCCAATACGCTTCGGCCATCGCTCATTCGACGCATGCCACGCTTCAATCTGAGCGACAGTGACGACAAGGAACTCACAGACTACATCCTCACCGTCTATCAATCGCCGTCGATCGACCTGGACCTTGTGCCATCAGCCACAATCCCACCCGCAGTCGTGGAGCGGGGCCGACAATTGTTTTATTCAAAGTATGCCTGCCAATCGTGCCACATTGTCGATTCCAAAACCGACAGGGGGTACATTGGACCGACGCTCACGGAGGTTGGCTCGCGGTTGACCTCCGCCTGGGTCTACGCGTGGCTTAGAAATCCACAAGCGCTCCGGCCCGGCACGACTGAACCGAACCAGAATCTGAGCGATGAAGACGCCCGCGCTCTGACAGCATTCCTGATGTCGCTGAAAGGCCCAGCCGGGCAGGGGGCGAAGAAATGAAAATGCGAAGCACTGGACGCAGGGCACTCCCTACATTCGGATGGTGGACGCTGCTCGCTCTCGCCGCGTTGGGAGGCTGCAAGCGCGCCGCTCCATCGGTCGCTGGACTGAAAGCGACTGCTGTTGGAACGGCAATTGTCGAATCGAGCGGCGGGCACCAGGTGGGCGCCACCGGCACTTTGTTGAAGGATCCGCTTGTTGTACAGGTGAATGACGATCAGGGAACTGCTGTTCCCGGCGCACTGGTGGAGTTTCATGGAACCGCGGGCGTCGCCTTTGATCCGGCTGTGCTGCTTACTGATTCCAGTGGACAGGCAACAACCTCGGTTACTCTGGGCACCATTGCGAGAAGATACCAGATCAGCGCAATGACACCGGGCAAATCAAAGCCAGCAAGCCTTGACATCGTCGAGACGGCGCTCGGCTATCAGCAGCGACTAGGTGCCATTCTCGCGGACAAATACTGCAGCCGCTGCCACGATCCGGAATCTTCTCCCGAGCGAGTCTCCAACTACGACAATCTTGAAGTGAAGCCGCATGCATTCACTGACGGCGCAACTCTGAACAAGATGAGCGACGCCGATCTCCTGTCAATCATTCTTCACGGCGGCCCGGCTCTAAATCGCTCGGCTCTCATGCCTCCGTACGGAAATACACTGAGCCCGGCCGACGCACGGGCTCTCATCTCTTATACTCGCGCGGTGTGTGATCCTCCGTACGAGCCAGCAGGGACGGTCTATGCGCGCAAGTAGATTTACAGTCCTAGTTATGCTACTGGTCGGTGCACGGATTGTCCCCGCGCAGGTTGTCGCTTCGGTCGAAATAACTGATCCTGCGCTTCGCGCACTTCAGGAAAAGTCTTTCGCGGATCTCAAGACGGTTGGGCAAATCATTTCCGCTCATCAATTCAGTTTTCCCTTTTATCTAAGCCGGAAACTGGATATCGACGAAAAGATACAGAAGCGGACTGACCAGCACTCCATCCGCTTTGAACACTACAACGGCGCAACAGTGATTGCCATCTCCGGAAACTACTACGGCGCCTACGCATCCGACAAGTTCAATGAAGAGCAGCGCGCTCGTCAGACCTTTCAGAATGTTGTAGTGCCCATTCTGAAGGCCGTCGTTCCTACATTCCAGGGCAACACTGCTGTGCAAGGATACGCAGTTGAGGTGTCGCACCATGTAATCACCAAGACAATGGGTATGCCGATTGAGCGACCTGAAAACTTGATGATCTATTTTCCTCAGGCTGCGGCGGTAAAACTGGTGAATGCGCAGAATAATCTGGCTCAGCAAGGCGCGCTGCTTAGTGCTGATGTAATGCTCAATGCAAGGCAACTGGACATTTGGCTGACCGACGAAGAGGCGGCTTCGGACAAGGAGCCCGCACTGAATACGCCGGATGTTAGGAGAACGGTGTCGCCACAAGCCGAAGCGCTCCCGGCGGATAAGAGCGGCGCCATTCCGGTGATTGCGGCAAACGACGCCGCAAACCAGCCTGCGCCCAGGCCCGGTTCAGCGCCCGAGCCCTCGATCATAGCCACGCCCCCACCGCCAGCCCACGACTCTTCCTCGCAGGCGCTCGCGACTCTGCAGTCTTCTATCCAGGGCGTCAGCAATCACATGTTGAAGGATCTCGGGCCTGATGCACATTTCGTTATCTACGCGCCGCCGGCGTTTATTCCATTCCATCATCAGGTCTATCTCGAGCTTTCGATCAGTACGTCTTTGGCCGAGTCGCCGGACAGCTCTCGCTATAAGCTCGCTTCACTAGCCTTTGACGAACACATCTCGCCGCTCATTCGCCGTGTGCTTACTTACTTCCCTGGAGACCAACAATTCGACGGGATAAGCTTCAGCAGCACGGTGCGGAGCCGCACAAGACCAGGCCTGCCGGCAGCGAAGCCTCTATCGGTTGAGTTCTTCTTCCCCTTAGAGTCTCTTCGCCGCTATGCGTCGTACGATTGCACTGGTCAGCAACTCATCAATGACGGAATCGTGCTCATCAACGGAGAGCGCGTGGGACTTGACCTGGAGCTTGCACAAGGCAGCGTTCAGCCTTGATGATGGCCGTCCGATGGCCGACGCCACTCTTCATTCCAAAGCAGCGGCAGCAGTTAAGCGACGCAGGATGTGACTGGGCTGCAGATCCTACGTCACGGAAGCAACACTGAACAAAACTTAGGTAGAACGAAAAACCGGATCGCGTAAGTGCCGAATGCCGCGTAGTGCGAAGATTCGATTCAGCTTGCTGTGAGGTGTCCTGTCTTGAAGCCATCGTTTTCGCCCATCCCGGTTGGCACCGGATTTCTGTTGGTCGCCGCTGCCTGCTTCGTTACCATCGCGGCTTATGCCCCGCAAACCGGGGCGGCCGCAGCAGCGCCTCGGCGCGAGTCATTCCCCGTACCGACTAACCTCAAAGTGCTTTCAAAAGATATGACCGGTGAACAGATTCACACCCTGATGGTGCAATGGACCGCCTCACTTGGTGTTCAGTGCAGCTCATGCCACTCCGAGGATCATGGGTACATGGAACCCGATGGTCGCCCGTCGCTCGACTTTGCTTCCGATTCAAAGCCGATGAAAGCAGTCGCTCGAACCATGTTCACCATGACCGAGGAGATTAACACGAAATACGTGGCCGGCATTGACAATTCTGGTGTGCCGGTGACCTGCAGCACTTGTCATCGTGGTCATCTTGAGCCGGAACCCTTCGTGTCCGATCCGCAAACGAAGTGAGGTTATCGCAAGAAATGGTGAAGGAGAGTCCTTCATCGGACGAGCAGGACCCGGGCCGGTAGGGATTGCGACGGTCTGTTCAATGTCTGAGGCAAGCGACGACTGCAACAAGCACCAGCAGCGCCCTGTTAGACAGTGAGTTCGAGGTTGAATTGAAGTTCTGAGCCAAGGACTGGGAATCTAAATGGCGAAATCCCAAATGTAGCCGCAAACTGTCACACTGTAAAAAATCCGCAGGTGGTATCTCGAACCAGGCCAGCGACCAAAACATTGTGGGCTGATCTGAGTAAATTAGTCTCGCTACTTCGAGAAAATGCGGCTGACGTTGGAGCCATGAATGCTGGCGTGGCAAGCCAGACACGGCTGGGTCTGAGCCGCTTGCTCGTGGGAGAGACCGGAAGGCGTCAATACCGCAAAGTTCGCCGACGGAGAGTGGCACTGAAGACAGAGGGTGTTCACGTTTGCGCGGTTAAGCATGTGTGCATTTGGCCCTCCGTGCGGGAGGTGGCAGAGAGTGCAGCCTCCGGTCTTCACGACGGCGTGCTCATAGACAAACGGACCGGCCACCTCTGTGTGGCACTTCACGCAAAAAGCGACCTGCTCGATTGCTGACTTGACGCCATTCTTCTGGTTCGTTCCGTGAGGGTCATGACAATCTGAGCACTGAACCAGTTTCTCATTCACTTTGTGGTGGAAGGACATGGAAAACTCCGGCTTGACATCTGAGTGGCACCGGTAGCAGAGGGTGGGCTGAGAAACCTTGAGCAGAGACTCTGCCTTGCTGTGGTGAATGTCGTGGCATCCGACGCAGCTTATGTTGCCTTCGGCGTGAACCGAGGCGTAATGATTCCAGTGCCGCGCCTTGTGGCATTCCAGGCACTTCGCGTCCACTTCCTTGGCGGATCCGTTCGCGGGGTTGAAGATCTTGGCTTTGTCGCCGCTCTCAACATGTGCTTGGCCCTTGCCGTGGCAACCGTCGCAACCGATCCCATTGGCGCCGTACGTCTTCGTCGCCTTGGAATGAGGGTTTTTGACAAAGTCGCTAGAAACCTCCTTGTGGCAGGTAGCGCAAACGTCAGCGCCCTCGAAATCCACCGGAGGTATTTCCTTCGATTGTGAGGTGGTTGGCGAGTTGCCAACTGGATCAGTTCTCGATGGAGCAGTGGCGAGAGCGGCCGCGGGCACGATGCTCGCGGCTAGCATCAACATCAAGCAAAATCGGAGTCCCGGGAAATTCCCAAGAACCGTACCAATCAGTAATTGCATTGCTGGCTTATCTCGACGCATGAATCGCTTCCGGTCTCTCATGATACCGATTTGATGAGGCATATCGCCAGGCCGGGAAGATCCCGTTTGCTCCTGGAATTGGCCTCAAGAAGTGGAAGACGGATTTGGCGGCCGGTCGGGATGCGCTTCAGTCGTCGATTGCGGAGTTGGAGCCCGAGATCCTCGATCACTCACCGTTTATCTGCAAAGCGTGATTGCCAGAGGCGATGATCCGAAAAGACCGTTCGAGATCGAATTCAAGGTGCTGAACACGGGAACTGTTCCGCTGGAGTTGCCCGTATCACCGCACCTTGCTGACATGCAGCCAAGTGACGCGTCGGCTGCGTTCACATATATGAACATTGCTTTGGCCGTCGTGCCTGTTGAAGATCGGAGCGCAATTGGTTCCGTGCAGTTGTGCGGCGACCGGATGTTCCGGATTCGATGATGATGGGCGAGGATGTCGCGATAGTAGGCGGTCATCTGATCGGGATCTTTGGGGCGCGATTCGGGAACCGGGAGGTAGAAGGTGAGGAGATGATCGGTCTTGATGCCGAGATCGACGTGGGCGAGCTACACTATGCATTCGTAATTGGGGTTCTGAGAGACCACGGACCTCAACCTGCGCCGAACGGGCCGAGTTATAAACGATCGGTCCCCGCAAACGCCCTTTGGACCAGGAATGCTAGCGGGCACCGTACTGCCGCTCCTCAAATATTGAACTCTTCAATTCTCAAAGTGTGCTATGCCAAGTTATCGCCAAGTGACACCGGCCTGAGCACCCTCGTCCATTGGTCGGATTTGCACTCCCAACTGAACGAAGTCAGGCGAGAGGGTCACTTCTTCGCTGAATCGGGAGAATTCGAGGGGGGAAGTGCTGTCAAATCGAGGTTGTGCATCACCAGGATTTGCCAGTGCCCGTCATTGTTTGCCATGGCGAAATTCAATAAACCCAGACGGTCGGGCCGCGGGTCTCCCTTTGCATCCAAGGCACCAGTCATCTCCCAATACACATCGACGGCAGCAACATCAGGGCGAATGAACCGAGTTTTGATGGATGAATACTTCTGGTGACTGTTCTTGAAAATGGTCGCGAACATCGGCGCGTGGAACTCTTCGATCTTCGATCGGCCGCTTGCGGTAGTGCCACGCCAATTAGTAAAGTCGGCATCCTCGGCGAAGATCGCCGCGAATGCCGTGGCATCATGCTGGTTCCACGCATCCATGAACCGATCAACTACCGCCGCGACTGCCTGTTGATCCGATTCCACTTTCCCCTGAGCCCAGACAGTCAAGGGCAATCCAGCAAGGGCGATGACCGCCACGCAAAGGAATAGATCGTTGGTTGTCATTTTTTTCTCTCCGGTATCCATACTGGCCATCCCAGTATGGACATTGGGTCAAGGCCCGGAGAATCTTGATTTGTCCGGGCCCCAGTGTTAGTCAGCGTTGATCACGCGCGTACCACTGCTGCCGATATTCGCTGGCACGGCGGTTCCATACAACAAAAGAGACGTTACAACGGTACGGAACCCGCGCCCTTCGCTGACCACCACAAGCGCCAGATCAATCACGGTCCCATCCGTGTAGTGAAAGGACGCTGTCCCGGTGCAATCTGCGTTAATCTGATACCTGCCGATTTCACTCTGAAACGCTGAGTTTGTCGGAGTGCCCCCAATCACGACAAAATCTGTTTGCGTAAAATTTCCGTTCCCGTCGAAATCTGACATCGCAACCCCGTTTTGAGGTATGACAACGCCGGGCGCAGGTAGAAGTTGGCCGGAGATGGTCTGGCCGTACTTTCCTTTTAGCGAGGCATTCGAGCACGTCCCTGCTTGCGCAATGGATGCACCCCCAAGTGACAGGCAGATTACTGCTCCCGTCAGCGCTGCTTTGCATATTGGAACCTTCATGTGTTGACTCCTCAGAGATTGGGTTGCTGGGGCCCTCAGGCCTCAGTCAAGTTGGAGATTGAAGCAACCCAGCTCGGCTGGCAATGACGCAGGACTGACGATTGGCTGACTTTTTCATGACTTTAGAAGTTACTGAAAACAAAACCTTTGTAGTCTAAAGTTTGATTATAGGTAGAATGCTGTAGGCTTCCTTCATTGGTGGCGATATGGCCGCGAACGTGTTGAAATTCGGAGCAGACCTCGAGTTGGACCGGGTCGCCTATGAATTGCGCCGCTCGGGCAGGGCTTTGAAGCTGGAGCGAATCCCCATGGAGATCTTGCTCCTCCTTCTCGAGCGACCAGGGCAACTGGTCACTCGGGAGGACATTGTCGCAATAATCTGGGGCAAGGATGTCTTTCTGGATACAGACAGCAGCATCAATTCTGCAATCCGGAAAATTCGTCAGGTTCTGAAAGACGACCCTGAAAAACCAGTCTATTTACAAACGGTCACGGGGAAGGGGTATCGGTTCATCGCAGCGGTGACAGAGGTCAGTGTTCCAGATGTCCACCAAGGTGCCGTTGGCAGTCTGGATGTGAAGACCGAGTCCGTGAAACACGATTCATTCACAGTGTCCTCATCCTCACGTTCACCGAACTTGAGATGGGTGGCCCCTCTGGTCGCCCTCGTCGTTCTCCTTGCCGCCGGCATATCCATATTCGTGTGGCGCGTGCGCGCACGCTCTCCCTACGCCGGTGCATCGCACCGCGTGATGCTGGCGGTGCTGCCCTTCGCAAACCTGAGCACTGAACCTGAGCAGGAATATTTCAGCGATGGCCTGACCGAAGAGACCATTACCGATCTGGGCGAACTCAATCCGGGACAACTAGGCGTGATCGCTCGAACGTCATCTATGGCGTATAAACACACCGATAAGACGATTGCTCAGATCGGGCATGAACTGGGAGTCGATTACGTCCTGGAGGGCAGTGTCCGGCGGGAAGGCGGAGCAGTTCGCATCAGCGCCCAGCTGATTCGCGTCAAGGATCAATCCCATCTCTGGGCGCACAATTATGAACGCGAAACCGATGGACTTCTTGCCTTGCAGAACGAATTGGGGAGAGCCATCGCGCAACAGGTTCAGGTCAAGCTCGCGCAGAATTATGGAAATCGATCTGTCAACAAATACATCCCAAACCCTGAAGCCTATGAACTCTATCTCAAAGGCCGCTTTTACGTAAACCAGAGGACCTATCCGGAAATCGATCAGAGCACAGAGTATTTTCAGCGGTCCATCGAGAAAGATCCTGGCTTCGCACTCGCCTATGCAGGACTCGCCGATTCCTACATGGCCGGGGCGATTCGGTCTCCACAGGAATTCGATCCAAAGGCCAAGGCGGCGGCGTCAAGAGCGTTGGAACTGGACGATGACATTGCCGAAGCTCACGCGGCGTTAGGAGCGGAGAAGGCGGACTTTGAATATGACTGGCCAGGCGCAGAAAAGGAGTTCAAGCGAGCGATCGAACTCAACCCTAACTATGCCGAGGCTCACTTTCGGTATGCGTGGAGTTACCTGACGCCACTCGGCAAGTCGGATCAAGCCATCGCAGAAATGAAGAAGGCGTTGGAACTTGATCCGTTTTCCAGGATTGAAAATACAGTTTTTGGGTGTACCTACTTCTATGCCCGCAAATATGATCAGGCTCTCGAGCAGTTCCAAAAGGCGATCAAGTTGAATCCGGATTTCTTTGTGACCTACTACCATCTTTCTTGGCTGTACGCCCAACTTGGGCAGTATCAAGATGCCATCACCGAGCTCACGAAAGGACGCGAGCTTTCCGGGGAAGATCACGACAACATCGCCGCATCTGAGGAAGTCACACTCAGACAGGCATTTGCGGCCGAGGGAGCCAAGGGATTCTGGCACCAACTTCAAACGCAGGAAGAAAACCACCGCGTAGGTGAGTTCGGTGAGCCGCAGGTTTATGCCCGGCTTGGCGAAACTGAAAAGGCTTTGCAGGGGCTGGAGAACAATTATGAAGAACGGAAAGCGCTTGGGACATTATTGAATGTTGATCCATCGTTTGACACGCTGCGCTCTGACTCGCGATTCCTGGATCTGGTTTGGCGCATGGGGTTGACGCCGAACGCCAAAGGCAAATAAAGGAAGCTCCAGCAGCCTCAAATACTCTTTTTTGATCGCACAGAGATGAGGGCGGCTTTCTCCGAGCTCGGAGTCGATACTCGATTCCGGCCAATTTCGGATTTGCCTGCGTAACAAGAGAATCATGGGGGCTGGGTGCGGGCTTGCGAGAACTGGCCGTTTAGTTTAACCCAGGGCTCATCGTCGCCTCCAAGGGAGTCAAATTGGAGGTCATATTGCAACAGCCAGGCGCGCTTGACAAATTCTCTCAATGAAGCTAAATTAGCCATTAGGGTAATTACCTGAATGGCTAATTTAAGTTCTCACCACTTGGACGTCACCTTTGCCGCTCTTGCGGACCCGACCCGTCGCGCAATATTGGCGCGCTTGGCACAGGGCGAGACTTCGGTGAAAGAGCTCTCGCGCCCCTTCTCCATTAGTGCTCCCTCTATAACCAAACATTTAAAGGTGTTGGAAAGGGCGGGCTTGATTACGCGCAGCCGAGATGCGCAGTGGCGGCCGTGCCGACTTGAAGCCGCCCCGCTGAAGAGCGCGTGCGAATGGGTTGAGCGGTATCGGGCGTACTGGGAGCAGAGCTTAAACAAGCTTGACGCCTATGTCGCGCAACTACAAGTACAGGAGGAAAAGAAAAATGCCAGAAAACGGAAATCATGATGTAACCGTGACACTTCCGTCTGACCGGGAGATTGTTTTCACACGCATCTTTGATCGCCCCCGGCGCTTAATGTTCGAGGCATGGACAAAGCCAGAGCACCTCCGGAAATGGTGGGGCTGCGACGGCTCGATTTTGACCGTGTGCGAAATCGATCTTCGCCCTGGCGGCGCAAGGCGCATAGTGATTCGGATGGCGGACGGGAGCGAGCATTCCTTCCAGGGCATCTATCGCGAGGTCGTTCCAGGTGAGCGACTCGTGTACACAGAGTGCTATGAGATGCCCAGCATTGGAAGCCCTGAGTGGCTGACTACGATCACTTTTGAAGAAGCCGCGGGTAAAACCTGGCTCACACATTCCATTCTCCACCGCTCGGTTGAAGCTCGAGACGCTCATCTCCAGGCGGGAATGGAGAGTGGAACGATCCAATCCCTGAATCGCCTGGAGCAGCATCTCGCGACAATGATCGAAGCGGACGTAACAACAGGTGGACGGTGAAAGGCATGATTATTACGCAGAGATGGCACCTCATTGCCGAATCAACCGCAGGCATTCTCCTCGCCGCATCCGCCTTCGGGCACGCTCAAACAGTCAACATGCCTGCATCTAAGTCCGGGTACGCTCCCGTAAACGGGCTCAAGATGTACTACGAATTCCACGGGACGGGACAACCACTCATCCTTATTCATGGCGGTCTGGGAGCGACGGAGATGTTCGATGAGATCATGCCGTCACTTGCAAAGAATCGACAGGTGATTGCCGTCGACCTACAGGGTCAAGGCCGGACAGCCGATATCGACCGCGCAATGAGCTTCGATGCGCTGGCGGACGACATTGCCGGGGTGGCATCCTATCTCGGTATCGAGAAGGCAGACGTGATGGGGTACTCGTTCGGGGGCACGGTCGCTCTGCGTGCTGCGATTCGGCATCCTGCACTGATCAGGAAGTTGCTGATAGTTTCGGCCCCCTGTAGACGCGACGGTTGGTTTCCCGAGATCTTGTCTGCGATGGCTCAGATGGGGCCAGCAACTGCTGATCCAATGAAACAGACTCCCATGTATCAGCTTTATGCACGTATCGCACCGAGGCCCGAGGATTGGCCGGTGTTACTCAGCAAGCTGGGCGATCTTTCCCGGAAAGAGTATGACTGGTCCAAAGATGTAGCGGCGATCGAGGCACCCACGCTCCTGGTGTTTGGCGACGCCGATGCAGTGAGAACCGCTGATGCTGTTCAATTCTTCGAGTCGCTCGGAGGGGGCCAGAGGGACGGAGGCTGGGACCGAACAGGCGTTTCGAATGCACGCCTCGCCATTTTGCCGGGGACTACGCATTACAGCATCCTCTCGTCGCCGATGCTGCTCGCTGATGTTACGGCGTTTCTCGATTCCGTGGAAGCCCGCTCAAAGTAACGTACGCATGAATTGAGAAAATACTGGCGGATAGAGCCAGCAAAGCCTGCATATTCCGTTGATCCCCGTAAAATATGCCTCAAAGCGCATAATGCCAAGTTATCGCCAACTGGACTCCACAGCATATGGGTTCACGGTCAGAGGTTTGGAATCTTCAGGCACGCGTCTCTTGTGGCTTCCCAGTCCAGGTTGAAGACCTGGGTCACGACGTTATGGCAAATCAATGAGTCAGCAGTACGAAGAGGCTCAGATGCCCGCGTACCACGCGTAACCCGCTTCAGGTGACGCGGAGCCCAGACCTTTGCCGAAGCGTTTGAGCGAGTCGGTGGCGGCGATGCGGGTGATGTACTTCACGCTCTTGTAGCCGAGTTGACGGGGCACACGCAGCCGGAGCGGACCGCCAAACGACACAGGGAGATCGCCGTCATTCATTCCCAAAGTGAGGAAAGTCTGTGGATGCAGGGCATCGGCCATGTCGATGCTTTCCCACCAATCCGGCTCAATGGAGAAATATACGATAAATCGCGCCTGCGGTAGGACCCCGACTGCATTGAGCACATTGACCAGAGGTGTTCCGATCCACTCGGCGATATAAGACCAGCCTTCCTCGCAGGCTACCTCGGTGATCTGGTTGTGGATGGGAAGACTCTTGAGGTCAGACAGAGAAAAGGAGGTGGGGTGTGCCACCATGCCGTCCACAGAGAGTCGCCAGTCTGAAAAGCCGACGGCTTGATGACGTTTAAAGGCTTCGCTGGGCGGGGCAATTGCGTTGGCAAAAGGTGCCTTAGAAATCATCCTTCGGGGAAACTCGCGGGCAAGAGAATGTCTGGTAAGAAGCCGTTGGGCAGCGTAAGTCAATGTTTCACCTGGGCCATAGATGCCGCCGCTATCAGGCGGGATGAGCCCACAGCGCAGGACAGCGCGGGATGCCGTGGCCAAACCAGCTACTCCTGCCGTAACGGCAAGACCGGTGGTAATGAGCTTTCTGCGTGAGATGTCGCTCATTTGGGCTCCGATGGGGCTGCGACATGCCCGGTGATCATAGCCGACATACGCCTCCAGAATCCTGCAAGAACAATCATAGTAATGTGGACGACCAGAAAGAAGACGAGTAATCCGGACACGAAGAAATGCAGTGTGCGTGCGGATTGCCGGCCGCCGAGCACGTTTACAGCCGCCGGCATTGCGGAATCAAAGGCCGGAGACAAAGCGAGGCCTGTCCAGATGACCAAGGGAAACAGGACGAAGATCACTGAAAGATATGCAGTGCGCTGCACAACGTTGTAGGAGTGGCTTTCTGTTTCATCCGGCGATGCGCGGCGGAGATACCTTGCGAACACTTCACGGAACGCACGCAACCTTCTGTCGGCCGGCGGCGGGACGAGGTTCTTCCAGAAATGAGCGGTCCACAGGCCTGCGGTCCCGTAAACCAAACCGGTGAGGACCAAAACCCATGCCGCCTCAAAGTGGAGATACCGACTCCAGCCATTTTGGTCGGGCATCACATAGCTGTAGCCCGTGGGAACAGTATCACGCGAAGCGGGGATTGGAATTTTAAACAGTGGAGCTGTTCCCGAGTTGCCGACTTCACCCCAATAGAATCTGGGATGAGAGATTACGATCTCAGCGCCGGTGATTAGCAGAGCGAAGAAAGAGATGACGGTGATCCAGTGCGTCACACGGACTAATGCGGTATGCCGTGGAGTGACTGGAATCGGGGCCGAGGAAGGGGCTGGCACGGGCTGAGGATAGCACAAACCAAGCGCGAATCCCCCGGGACTTTCCAGGCTTGTTTCTGCGATTGGCTTGCGATGACACCGTCGATTGGGGATTAACCTCCCAACTCGGAAGCCCTTAGTACGGCGCCCATTGACCGAGTTTTGCTTGTGGGGTCGCCATCTCGACAGTGATTGAGCAACATCGCCAGGTCAGAGTGATTCCGTTACCGGCTGGAAATGGACTCAAAAAGTGCTATGCCAAGTTTTCAACATTTGACCGACCATTCATGGGATCGTTGTGAGTTTTTGGCCGTGAGGGATGATTACTGAAAAGTCACTTCCGATGTAGGCCAGCGGAGATACGCCCAAGACGAATCCCCGGGTGGCATCTCTTTCAGCGAAATGGAGCGCCTATTTGCTGGCTGGAACTTGGCGCCGGGCAAGGGGCTGGCTGAAAACGGTATGCACAGGCCCCTGTGCCTGGATCTCCCCTGTAGTTTCATTGAAGTCGATCGCATCAGCTTGCAAAACAAGAGGGCTCATATCACAGACTCTGCTTGCAGGTTGACAAACGATCGTTCTCACTTCGACGTTTCCTCGCAATTGGAGTATCGAATCTTTTTCTCCATTCGGGTGGACCAGCTGACCATTTGAAGCAGTCAATTCGTATCGCCCCTTAAAGCCGTCAGGAAATTGAAAAATGAAGTGCATCCGCCCCGCTTGTCCATTCGGCTCTTGGGATATAGCCCCGGAAGTGAGACCTGAGACCTGCCAGATGATCGCAAAGCTTAAAACTAGGAACTTCATGAAACGCCTCCTCCCTCAAAGTCGGGCCTGCTAAATATAGACGCTTCTCCGTTGAAAATGCCTTCGCTCGTTCAGTGCCTCCGTTTACGGTTCAGCAGGCGCTGCCATCGATCCCTCCGTCTGAATTGGGCGCAAATGAAGTCGGCGATCTGGAGAGAACCGCGTTTTCGGAGTTACTTTGCCCGCTGTGAGATGAAGATCAACTGGGTAGGTCTTAGGAGATTGCGCCCCTGCCCGAAGAGTGCGTCAGTGATCGCAATGTCGGAGCCGTCCCATTCACTTCTTTCCAAGGAAATCTCAGAGAGAAACTGCGTCACGACTGAGTGACCGAGGGACAGCGCCAACTAACTTCAGAGGGGCTTCTATGAGACGGCTGGTTGAGTCAAGGTGTTTTTGCTTTTTCCTTCAT
>CAZTLV010000045.1:0-32305 GCA_964614635.1 uncultured Occallatibacter sp. | reverse complement strand
CGAGGGGTTGCCAGGTGCGGCCGTCGTCGCGGCAGATGTCGGAGCCGTTGGTGCCTGCAGTGATCCATAGTTTGAGCGACTCGGACCATTGAACGGTGGAGCGGTAGCCGTGGGGCGGGATGATAGAGGCGGTCCATGTCTTACCACCGTCCGAGGACCAAGCTGCGGTGCCTGTCGGGGCATTGGGTTTGGTGTAATCGCCGCCTACGGCAACAGTGAATTGGTAGAGCGGCCCTGCGCAATCCGTGCATGGAGGAGGCGGCGTTACGCGGTAGGCGAGCGAGAATCCGCCCGATGCGTTAGTTCGACTGCCCAACGGGATCTCGGATCTTGACCAGTATTTAGTGGCCCATCGGTGGATCAAGAATGTCCCGCCCTGTCCTCCGGTTACAAAGCCATGCATGTAGCCGGCACCGAACCTAGGGACGAGGGAGTTACTCGCGGCGAACCCGGCAATTGGTTTGGGTCCAACCTTCAGACCCTTCGAATTATCTCTTCGCCAGGTAATACCCTCATCTGAAGTTTCGAAAACAGCAAAGCTGCCCCTCACTGGATCGCCCACGAGAACGCCCTTGTATGCGGGGTCTATCCAAAAGCTGTCGAAGAAACCGTCTGGGGAATCGGGATTCTTGTAGAGCAGCACCCACGTCTCGCATTCATCGGTCGTCTTGTAGAGTCGGCTTTTGTCGCCGGGGCCGGAGGCCATCACAATGGCCGTCGTGGCGTCCCAGGCTTGCACACCACGAAAGTCTAATGTTGCGCCGTCGGTTGCGCCATCGGGCACGGCGCATTTCTCCCAATGCGCTCCGCCATCTGTGGTCTTCAACACGGTGCCGCCGCTGCCGCTGGCCCAGGCTACATTTCCATCCACGGAGTCTATCCCCCGCAGGCCCGCGGTACCGCCGGAGTCCTGCATCTGCCAAACCGCGTTCGCCTGCTGCGGCGTCGTGCCAAGTGTTTGCCCGCCTGCTGAAGCGGACGCGCCAACCAGCAGGATGAATGCCGCAATGCGCATGGCCAGCAGTATAGCCTTGCAACCTGGCGGCTGCCGGGAGTCTCTGGCTTCTTCATCAAAAGTGATTGATCAGCCAGGTGTGCGGCAGATCACATGGCTGCCGGCCAGGGCCCTCTTAGTCTGGTTCAGACTGTGAGTAAAATCAAATTAACTTCGCTTTGTGCCCTGGCGGCGATGCTGATCGTCTGCGCGGGTGAAGTACCTGCACAACAATCCGTCTACGAGTTGCTTAGGATGCAGAACTCGAAGATGATTCCGCTGCAACCGGCGTGGATGGGACCGCTGATTCAGTCCGACTCACGGTTGTCGCAGTCGGCCCGGGTTTCATTTTCGAACTCCTACACATCCGCGGGCACGCACACGGTCAACTACGGCAACTGGCACACGGTGAATCTTCTGGCCGGCAATCGAGTGCAGATCAACCTGGTGGCGCCCCCGTACATTCAAAACCACTCAGCGGCGATGAAGGACGGTTTTGGGGATGCGAGCGCGGAGGTGAAATACCGCATCGCTTCGGGGAACGCCGCTCACGGAAACTTTGCATTGACGGCGATGGTGGCCGAGAGCTGGCCAACCGGAAGCTACCAGAACGGCGCACCCTCTGCGGTCTATTACCCTACAATCGCCGCTGGACGCATGTGGGGCCGCTTTGACCTGCAAACCACTCTGGGCGGAGCTCTTCCCACGGGAAAGATCGGGGCGCAGGGGCGCCAGATCTGCTGGAACTCGACCGGGCAGGTGCTGGCAGGGCGTAGCTTGTGGCTGGACGTCGAAGACAATGCGACGTTCAATTACGGCGGATCGTTTGACAGCAGGACGGAGAATTTCCTGACGCCGGCATTCTTCTACGTTCTTCGGCGCAAGCAGTGGAAACCGACACACCCTCTATTTGTAGTGGGCGGTGGGATGCAGATCGCAACATCAGCAATCCATACCTCTAATCACAACTTGATTCCAGAGATGCGGATCTTGTTCTAGCGGTTCAAGCGGGCATCGGCGCGAGAGCCAATCGTCGCCAATAAGAAGATGTACCTTGACCTTGGGGCGGCGCGGGCGCAAGACTAGATCAACCAGAAGACAATCAGGCGTTGAAAGGCGGACCGGTGGCGGGCCAGACAAACGGCGAAGTGTACGCACAGGCGGAAAACTACGGTCTGCACGCAGGCGTGCTGGGGCCGCTGGAGACGCTGGCGCAGTCGGTGTCTGCCATGGCGCCGTCGACTTCGCCTTCGCTCACCATCCCTCTGGTGTTTGCGCTGGCGGGGAACGCGACCTGGTTTGTCTATCTGCTGGCCACAGGGGCGACGCTGCTGGTGGGATTTTGTGTGAGCCGATTCGCGCGATTGTCGGCATCACCGGGATCGCTCTATAGCTATGCGGCAGACACGCTGCCGCCGGTATACGGCGTGGTGGCCGCGTGGGGACTGCTGATGGCCTATCTGGCCACAGGGGCATCGGTGGCTGGTGGAGGGCTTTATTATTCCGGCGTCCTTTGCCAGCAATTCTTCCACTGGACGCCGCCTGCGCTGCCGACCCTGGCAGTGATCTGCCTGGCAGCGGGGTGGGTTGCTTATCGAGATGTCAAGCTGTCTGCCGAGCTGATGCTGTGGATTGAGGCGATTTCAGTGAGCCTCATTCTGATTGTGCTGGCAGTGATGGTGTTTCATTTCGGGTTTCAACTCGACCTGGATCAGTTGAAGTTGAAGGGTGCATCGATATCGGCGTTGGGCCCGGCGCTGGTGTTGGCGATGTTTACGTTTGTGGGGTTTGAAAGTGCGACCACGCTCGGCAACGAAGCTCGGGAGCCGCTGAAAACCATTCCGCGCGCGGTGCTGCAATGCGCGATTTTGGCGGGCGTCTTCTTCATGCTCTGTTCGTACTCTGAAGTGCTGGGCTTCCAGGGCACTTCGACGATGCTCAGCGATTCCACCAGCCCGATGCACCTGCTGGCGAACAAGGTAGGCGCATCCATGCTGGGCGTGGGCATTGACATTGGCGCGGCGGTGGCCATGTTTGCCTGTGTGCTTGCTTGCACCACGGCGGCCGCGCGGGTGCTGATGCGAATGGCTCACGGAAAGCTGCTGCCGAAAGCGCTGGAACGGACCAGCAAGCGTCATGGAACGCCGGGCGTGGCCGTCGCAGTGTCTGTTGGCCTGATGCTTGCCACCACAGCCGTGCTTTCGCTGCGCGGGGTTGCCGGATCGGATATGTACGACTGGCTTGGGTCGTTGTCAGTCTTTGGATTTCTGACAGCCTATGCGCTGGTCGCCGCGGCGCTACCTTTTGCACGGCGGGCGCTCGGCCAGCACTCGTATCGGGTCAGTGCGGTAAGCGTGCTGACGGTGCTGGTAATGGTTTTGATTGTCATCTTCGACCTGCGGTCGGCCACCGATGCGGATCACGCCCGGATTCCATGGATCTACCTGGGGTATATTGCTGCCGGCGTGGCTTGGTATGGGGTGAAGCGGAAAAAGATGCCCACTGACCACTGATCACTGCTCACTGTTCTCGCCGATGTCTTCGTTCCATACTTCGGGGTGGGCAGCGATGTAGGCTTCCATCATCTTGCGGCAGTCGGGGTTGTCAAGATTGATGACATTGACGCCGTTTTCGCGAAGCCAGTCCAGACCGCCAGCGAAGGTGCGGCTTTCGCCGACTACGAGGGCGCCAATGCGGAACTGGCGCACCAGTCCGCTGCAATACCAGCAGGGGGCAAGGGTGGTGACCATGACCAGGTCGCGATAGCTGCGCTGCCGGCCGGCGCGGCGAAAGGCATCGGTCTCGCCGTGCACGCTGGGATCGCCCTGCTGCACGCGCCGATTGTGGCCGCGGCTCACCAGGTTGCCTGCCTTGGTAAAGAGCGCGGCACCAATCGGGATGCCACCTTCAGCCAGGCCAATGCGTGCTTCTTCAATCGCTACCGCCAACATGTGTTCGTACAATTCCAGTTCGGCCAAAGCGTCCTCTGATCTCCGTCCTCTGATCTCAAGGATAAGCGAAAGCCGGCCCTTGGGTTCCCGGCGGTTGACCATGATGGGCGACTAGCATTGGCCTGGCTGCGACTTGAGGCTCCATTGCGAAGATGGATGCTCGTCAGGCTGGCGGGGCTGCCAGGTGAGCTTCGAGCACTTGAAGGAATCGCGCGAGCCAGACAGGGTGCGCCGTCCAGGCCGGCCCGGTGACGAGTTTGCCGTCTACAACCGCATCGAAGAAGTCCACCTGGACAAAGGCGCCTCCGGCCAACTCCACTTCAGGCGCGCAGGCGGGATACGCGTTGAGCTTGCGGCCTTTCAAGATGCCCGCGGCGGCCAGCAACTGCGGACCGTGGCACAGTGCGGCGATGGGCTTACCGGCATGGTCAAAGTAGCGGACGATTTCAAGCACCCGGGCGTTGAGCCGCAAGTACTCCGGGGCGCGGCCGCCGGGGATGACCACGGCGTCATAGCTTGCGGCATTGACTTCATCGAAAGTCGCATTGAGCACGAAGTTGTGGCCGCGCTTCTCTGTGTAGGTCTGGTCGCCTTCGAAGTCATGAATGGCGGTGCGAACAAACTCGCCTTTCTTCTTGCCGGGGCAGACCGCATCGACCTTATGGCCGACCATCTGCAGGGCCTGAAAGGGAACCATGATCTCGTAGTCTTCAACGAAATCGCCGGCGAGCAGCAACAGTTTTGCGGGTCTCATCGCCTTTGCCTCCGCTCCAATTCTGCCACTTGCGGGGCGGGCTTGTCGCGGCGTCTGCACCGACCGTGGGCCCAAGCGCGGGGCGGGGCTTACAGATGAACGAGCCCGCGTTGCAGCGCGGTGACGACTGCCTGCGTGCGGTCACTTACGTTGAGACGCAAGAGGATGACACTAACATGGCATTTGACGGTGGACTCCATGATGCCAAGCTCGGTGGCAATCTCCTTGTTGCTCTTGCCGCCGGCAATCAGCTTGAGTACCTCAAGCTCGCGAGCGCTGAGCTCGGAGTTGGGGACGCGCGAGGAGAGGGCGCGGCTGACGGGAGGCGGAAGAAACCTGCCGCCGGCCTGAACGCGGCGCAAGGCGCTGACCAGCGCATCGTGAGGCATGCCCTTGATGATGTAACTGCGGGCGCCAGCAGCCAATGCCTGGTGAATATCTTCATCGCCCTCATAGGTTGTGAGGACGACGAACTTGGCGTTCTTGTGTCTCGAGACGAGCGTCCGAATGGCCTCGACGCCGCTGATTCCAGGCAGGCGCAAATCCATGAGAGTGATGTCGGGAAGATGCTTTTCAAAGAGTTCGATGGCTTCTTCACCGCTGCCGGCCTGGGCAACCGCCGTCATGTCAGGCGTAGCTTCAATAATGGCTGAAATCCCAATGCGCATGATGGGATGGTCGTCTACCACGAGAACCCGAATCTTGGTTGCCAACTTCATTGCCGCCCGCTCGTCCATCGCTTTGCTCCGTCCTGCAAATCTTCCACTTCCACAGCGATCGTGTGCGCTAGGGTGGCGAGTGGTCGAAGACGGAGATCACCGGAAGGACGTTCCCCTGCTTGTCAAAGAAGCTGCGCTTGAGCAGGCCGTCCTCAGCCGCCGGTTCCCACCAGAATACGCCCTGGCCGAGGCCGTTGGGGATGGAGCGAACGGCGGCATCGACCGCGGCCAGGAAGTCCCGTTGTCCCTCGGGGCTCTCAGGGAAGTCTGCCTTCTTTTGAGCCATCTCCCCGGGCATCCAATTGTAGGCAGCTTCTACAACGATGATTGGCCGGTTATAGCGGAGGGCAAGATTATTGACATTAAGGCGCAGGTTGGCGATGCCTCCGTGCCACATTGGGTAGTACGAGAGACCGATTACATCGAACGAGATATGCCGGGCAGTGAGGGCATCGAAGAAGGAGACAGCGGCGGCATAATCCCCGCTGCGATCGATGTGGATCATGATTCGTGGAACTGTGCCATTCGCGCTGCCTGCTTTTACACCCTCAATTCCAGCCTGCACCAGGTCGGCGAAGTTGTCCCAGTTTGCAGGCAACTCGCCGTCGGGCCAAAGCATTCCATTGGTGATCTCATTGCCTACCTGAACCATGTCTGGCGGAACGCCCGTGCGGCGGAGTGTGGAGATGACGTCGCGAGTGTAGGTAAAAACCTGATGGGTGAGTTGCTTGTGGGTGAGGCCGCCCCATTCGGCAGGTGTTGGCTGCTTGCCGGGATCGGCCCAGCTGTCTGAATAGTGAAGATCGAGAAGGAACCGGAAGCCCAACTTTTTGGCACGACGAGCCAGGGACACCGTGTAATCGAGATCGTTGGGCAGGTGATCAACGCTTGCCTCGGGGTCATGAAAGAGGCGAAGACGCACCCAGTTGTAGTGGTGGTCGTGGAGAATCGCAAGCACATCTTTGCGATGACCGTTTTCTTTGAATACCACTCCATCTCGTTCGCTTTGGGCGAGAAACGAAACATCCGCTCCAACGGCATAGGTCTGCGCGCCTCCTGTGAAACAGGCTCCGCAGCCGAGTGCGACAAAAAGGATCGAGTTGAAGAAGGCACGCAATGGGTTTGACTGTTTCCGATCGTCGATCAACATGTTTGAAGCCTTGATTCGCTGAGTCTATCTGATCCGCAGAGCGGCATCGGCGGTCACTGAGCCGCAGGCTGTTGGCTGCCACCGCCGATCACAAGCTGGTATTCCGGAACAAGTCGAATGGCATTCAGTTTATCGACTTGTCCATTTCCGGCGAAGTCGGGAAGATGCGGGACCTCAAGATTGACGGGGGCATCCTTGCGAAGGGGCAGAATGCTCAGCTCAAATTTACCCGCGTCATTGGGGGCGAGAAAGCGATTCAACCCGATAAACCAGGGCTTGCCGATGTAGAAATCATCGGCCAACAGGCGGTGATTGGCATACAACCTGGCTACATCGCCCTGGTAATCCACCTCAAGAAACAACTCACTGAGGTTTTTCATGGCACCGGGCGGTACGTCGACCGACCATTTGGCAGCCTGGGCGAACTCGGCCTCAGGCGGAGCCTGGGCGACACCTCGCGGACGCCAGGAGAGAGCGATCCCAGGCTTGACGGGAGGGGCATCGCCCGCAGGTTGAGCAAGGTGGTAGTCAAGATGAACGCTTTGCTCCGGGGCCAACGCTGTAAACGAAGCAGCTGAGGATGAACTCGCTGTTTGCTCCAGGGGCAGACTGGCCTGAATGGGAGCAATGGGCGGAGGCGCAATGCTGAACACAAATTGCGGGATTCCGCGCGAGCGCAGCCAGATAGGTCCGGGCTGCACATCGGGGTCGCTGAAGAAGTCCTGCGCAGTGAAGAGCAGATGGTCTGACCCGTCGATGCGCACCTTCCAAGCATCCTCGGCGCCCTTCTGGGTGAGCAGAACAATGCGCAGGCTCTTGCCTTCGCTGGAAACCACATCAATTGAGGAGTCGAGGCCCGGCGCGAGTCTGCGCACGTATTCGGTACCGGCTTCAGTGGTTGTTTCGCCGCTGGAAGCATGCAGGCTACGAATGCCTGCAGGATCGAAAGCGAACTCCGGGGCAATTCCACCAACCTGGACAAAGTAAACCGTGTCGACAGGGCCAGCCCGCAGGCGGGTGAACAACTGGGCGGTGCTGTAGCGAAGATTAATTCCATCAAGGCCGAGATTGAAAGGCCAGATGAAATACGCACCGGAAGGGAGATCGACCGGATGTGAAGGAACCTTCAAGACGCCGCTGGGAAGGCTGATCTGAAACTGTGCAGCGAGGCGGGCCGGCATTGAATACTCGCGAAGGTAGTTATTGACGAAGAGAAAACCGGAGTCATTCTTTGAGCGCACAGAAGCGCGCGTCACGGTCATATCCGAAGGATTTTTCGGGGTCAATTTCGGAGGGTGGACCGTCATGGGAGCCAGGTCGGCGCCGAAGTCGTTGAGGAAATATTGAAATACCTTGAGTTTTCTGAAGGAATCGCGCTCCTGACCAAACTCGCCGAGCGGCGCTTGAAAATCATAAGACTTGACGGGCACATCGTTTGGATAGCCTGTCGCCTGGGATTCCTGCAGAGTGGAGAGCCGTCCATCAGGATTCTCACCGCCTTGAAACATGTAAATGCCATAGAGATTGACACCAGAGCCAATGAACACCGGCAGCATGGAGACGACATCGTCAGAATGGATCACCGGACGGCGATGATAAGTGACCTGATTGCCACCGCCGACTTCAACCGTGAGGTAGGGCATTGGTTCGCCGATTGAGTAGGGCAGATGGGCGGCGCCAGTAAAATTCGTAGGCCCTGCGCTGGAAGTTACGCGATCCTTGAAGCGAAAGGCGTAGACCTCCTGAGGCGGAAGTGTGGATCTCGAACTGTCCCAGGGAGCGGAGGGATAGCCGCCGAATACAGGCAGGACAGCGCGACGGGGCACCACGGCGTTGTCCCAACCAGTGACGAAGTAGAGCGGGACATCGAGCCCATTTTTCAGTGCGAGTTCTTTGAGCTTGAGAATGTGAGCTTCGCCGGCGGCAGGTCCGGTGAGGGAGTACTCGTTCTCAAGCTGAATTCCAATCACCGGACCGCCGTCCTTCCAAAGCAAACCCGCGAGTTGTTTGCTGACCTGGTTGTACCATTGATCGACGGAGTGAAGGTATTTGGGATCGTTGACGCGGGTGGGGCCCTGTTGCAACACCCAGTCTGGCAGGCCGCCATTGCGCACTTCCGCGTGATCCCATGGGCCGATGCGGGCGACAAGCAGCATGCCGTGACGGGAACAAAGCTCGGCAAAGGCGTGCAGATCGCGCTGTCCAGTCCAATCGGGCTGGCCTTCCACTTCCTCGTGATGGATCCAGATGATGTATGCAGCGACGATGTTGACGCCTGCCGCCTTCATCTTGAGGATTTCTTCCTCCCATTGTGCTCGGGGATAGCGGGAGAAGTGAAACTCTCCCATCACGGGAAGCCAGGGCTTCTCATTCATCGTGAGATAGCGGGAGTTCACGCCGATGACTGCGCCGGCCGGAGACCGGGGGGAACCGAGGTCATACGGAGCAGGCCCGGGCTCGCTGAACGGCTTGCTGGCATCGATATCGATCGGGTCGGGAGCCTGTGCGCGACATACCTGGCCTGATAAACAACCCGCGATCACCAAGACTACGCCAAGGATCCATGCGCCGAATTCCCTGCGGTGCGAGTGTTTAAAAACCG
Organism: uncultured Occallatibacter sp.; assembly: GCA_964614635.1. Lineage (GTDB taxonomy): Bacteria > Acidobacteriota > Terriglobia > Terriglobales > Acidobacteriaceae > Telmatobacter. Next base: position 23,135 of record CAZTLV010000045.1, on the reverse strand, counting down.
ATCGGAAAGAAAGCAGCATAAAGGAAGGCTCCGGAGTTGCCGTTCGCATTGCGAGCCGGCTTCTTGCTCCGTGACGAGCGAGAAAGACAACTCTAGTCCTTTGCCTATGCGTCTCGAATCCCCCTAAAGTCGGAACGGCGCAAGATTCCCGCGGCCATCGCGAAATAGATGGCGGTTCCCTGTATACTGGGCGCCGCGATGAAAAGACGCTGCGCGATCGCGATGTACTTGCTGCTTTGGGTTGCGAGTTGCGTTTGCTCATTGGGGGAGAGTTTTTCAGGTTACACGCAACATTTATGGCAGGCGCCTGACGGTCTGCCTGAGCAAACGGTCCAGGCGTTTGCACAGACTGGCGACGGGTATCTGTGGATTGGCACAACGGGCGGGTTGCTGCGCTTCGATGGAGCGCATTTCACCATGTTCGACCGACAGAACACGGCGGCATTGCATGAGAACAGCGTTTTTTGCCTGATGATTGCTCGGGACGGCACCCTGTGGGCCGGGACCGAGGGCGGAGGGGTATTCAGCTTCGGGAATGGCCAATTCCACTCCTGGCCGGGAATCAACGGAAAGACAACTGAATTCGTCAGGGTGTTGCGCCAGGATCCTGATGGCACCATCTGGGCGGGCACCGACGGCGGCCTGCTTCGGCTGGCCGGAGACCGATTCGTCCGTGTGGATGGGACCGCCGGGATTCCCGAGCTGGCCGTCCACTCGATCTTCCGCGACAAGTGGAACCGGCTTTGGGTGGGCGGTTCGCGCCTCATAGAGATCGATGGCAACACCGCCAGAGGGTACACGCTGGGCACTGAATCGAGCCAGAACCAGGTGAAATCGATTCTGCAAACGAGCGACGGAACCTTGTGGGTGGGCACTGTCTCTGGATTGAACAGAATGCTGCCGGGGCAGGATCGGTTTGAGCGCGTGAACGGCGTAAGCAGCACGGTGAGGGTTCTGCGCCAAACTCCAGACGGCGTGCTCTGGATAGGCACCATTGGACAGGGTGTATTCACGCTGAATCGAGGCAAACTGGTCCAGATCAGCGCACCTTCCTCATTGCCCAGCAACACGGTGTTGAATTTCTTTGAAGACAAAGAAGGGAATTTCTGGATCGGCACGCAGACGGGAATGGTTCGGCTGACTCGATCGAAGGTGAGCATCGTTCCCCTGCCGCAAGCCAACGACGCGGATTTCGAAACCATCTATCGCGACACGGACGGGAGTTTCTGGATTGGCTCGACGCTCTTGTTTCAGATGCGCAACGGCGTAATCGCCAAGCAGGAATTGCAAGGAATGCATGGCGTGCATGTCCGGAATATCTATCGAGACCACTCGGGCGCATTATGGGCAGGAACGGATGGAGATGGGGTATACCGGATCTCCGGTTCCGTGACCACCCGTTGGACGCTGAAGGATGGGTTGTCAAACAACTTTATCCGGGCCATGGCTCAGGACCGGGACCGGAGCATGTGGATCGCAACGGATGCAGGCCTGAACCACCTGATTGGCGAAGGCCCGCATTTGCATATCGTGAGCTACCAGATGGAACAAGGGCTTGCGTATCCAAGCACGCGGAGTCTTCAGGAAGACAGTCGAGGCGATTTGTGGATTGGCACCGACCGGGGGCTGAGCCACATGCACGGGGGAGCGTTTGTTCAGGACATTGCGACCACGGCAATGGCGCAGATGAAGGTGTGGGCGATCCATGAAGACGCCGATGGAGGACTGTGGTTCGGCACGCGCAACAATGGTCTGTTCAGGCTGCGTGCCGACGTGCTGTCACACTTTACCACGCAGGACGGGCTGGCCAGCAACGCCATTTACGAGATCCTTGAAGACGGCGGCAAGCACCTATGGATGAGTGGACCGAACGGAATATCAATGCTGAACCGAACCGAGCTGGATGAGCAGGCAGGATCATCGATCCGGCATTTTGCGTTGACTTTCTACTCCATCGCGGAGATGGCGGCGAACACCGAGATCTACGGCGGCACGCAGTCATCGGGATGCATCACGCCGGCAGGCGAAGTGTGGATCCCAAGCAACCGCGGGCCCATTGACATTCTTCCTTTTCAGCCTTCTTCGCTTCCCTCCCCTCCCTTACACATTGAACGCGTTCTTGCCGACGGCAAGGCCGAGCCGATGACCGGACCGATCGTGCTGCAGCCGGGAAACAGCCGCCTGGAGTTCACCTTCGAGCCAATTCAACTACGCTCGCAGGATGGATTGCGCTTCAAGTACATGCTCGACAATTTCGACAAGGACTTTGGGCCGACCACCTCTGCGCGAACGGCTGACTACACCAACCTGCCCGCGGGAAGATACGTGTTCAGGGTACAGGCGTTTGAAGTAAGCAACCCAGACGCAGTTACTGAGACGTCAGTCGAGATTGTGCAAAGGCCATTTTTCTACCGCACATGGTGGTTCAGTTCAGCGTGTCTGGCGCTGGTGGCGTTGCTGATATACGCGATCTATCAGTATCGAGTGCGCCATGTGCGGGCGCGCTTCGAAGCGGTGCTTGAAGAGCGCAGCCGCCTGGCGCGCGAGATGCATGACACCGTGATTCAAGGTTGCACGGGGGTATCAGCCTTGCTTGAGGCGGTGGCCATGGAGGAAGAAAGCCAGCGTGTGGAGATGGGATTGATGGAGGTGGCGCGACAGCAGCTCCGGACTACGATCGAAGAGGCGCGCGACGCCGTTTGGAACCTGCGCCGCGAAGATGCGGGCGCCGGCATGCTGGGAGAAAAGATGGAGGCCATGGCAGCGCAAGTGGGAGCGGAATTCCATCTTCCCATCGAATACAAGACAAGTGGAACCCCGTTTGGAGTGAGCCCTCCGATGACCCACGACCTGTTGATGATTGCGCGCGAAGCGGTTTGCAACGCTGCGCTGCATGGCAGGCCCACCCATGTCGGGATCACCGTAGAATTCAGCCGGCGCGAGCTGGTGCTGACCGTGCAGGACGACGGTTGCGGATTCGATCCGCGACTGGCGGGGTCACAGAATGGCCATCACTTTGGACTCAAAGGAATGAAGGAGAGAGTTGACCGGTGGGGCGGCAGATTCCGCCTGACAAGCGCGCCTGCAAACGGCGCGGTGGTGGAAGCCCGCCTGACCCGCCGCGATTGAGCCGGTTTTCCTGCAACCGCAAGAACGATCCCATCAGGAAATTGTAGGGACTTGCGGCCATCAAGGATGGAGTTGAGCTGTTGGCTGGCCTCGTTGCACCAGGGATGCGGCGGAGTTCTTTGACTCTCGAAATGGTTTCTGCTCGGCGTAGAGATGCTTTCGAGCTTGAATGGCATTGGCCAACGCCGATTGATTGAGAGTCACGGCGAGATCCAGTGCGCGCGAGGCGGCATCGGAAGCGCGGGAGAAATCGCCTTTCTCAGCATAGGCGGCGGCCAGGATATCCAACGTGTTTGGGTCGGATGTGGGGGTCTGCGCGCTGGCCTGTTCAGCAAGGCGAACCGCTTCATCACCGTTGCGAACCGCAGCGTCGGGCGCAGTGGCCAGCAGCCAGGCCGTACCCAGCATCGCGCTGGTTCGATTGGGATCGACATCCTCGGCCTTGCGCCACTGCCGCAATGCGACCGGCCAATTACCCAGGGCCTGGTAGGCGCCGGCAAGAGATTCTTGGGCGGAGGCAAATTGCGGCTTGAGTGTAACGGCCGTTTGCAATTCTGAAATCGCCTCTTGAGGGCGGCCCTGCTCAAGCAGGAACTTCCCCAGTACAAAATGATTCTCGACCCAGATTGGGTTCAGGCGAATTGAATGGCGGAGGTGCTCAAACGCTTGCTGAGTTTCGCCCTGCACATACAGCGCGACGCCCAATCCGTTTTGCACCGTGGCGTTCTCGGCGTCGATGAGCGCAGCACTCTTCCACACCGCGAGAGCCTGCTTGTTGTCGCCTTGCTCTTCAAGATGCGTCGCCTGGTCAATCAGCTTGTATAGTTCGACGGCCGGGACCTGGATCTCCTGAATGCCGTCGCCGGCGATGTTGACGAACTCCGGCAGGTTGACCGCGCGATTCGCAGCGGTGGCGTCATCGATGAGAATGGCGGGGCTGGAATTGCCCTCTTGGTCGAGATGGGTCAGATACATTTGCGTGTAGGGCGAGCGCGCCTTCGAAGAAAACACTAGCCACCTTCCGTCGGGCGAAAAGCTGTGCCATGAATTCATCAGCGAGGTGTTGGCGCGGAGCCGCCTGGCCTGGCCACCGGCAAATGGAACGATGTAAAGCTGGCTGTCAGGGCGCATGAGCTGGCCATTACGGCACTGAACGAAAACAATCCATTTGCCGTCGGGCGAGACTTTGGGAAAGCTATTGCTCATGCCATTTCCCGATGCGCCGACAATGGGCTCCGGTGTTCCTCCCTGCCCATCGTTGAATGGAATTCGATATAGGTCGTACTGGATCTGCGTTTCATTTGGATCGTTGGCATGCAGGGCTGGCTTCTGGCCTGGCCGGTAAGGATCCTTTGCTTCCGCACGCGCGAAGACAATGGTTTTTCCATCCGGGCTCCAGACGCCGTCGGTCTGCACATAGTGGGGATCGTCTGCGCCGGGCAACGGTTCGCGCTTCCCGGTTTCGCGGTTGTACCACTCCAGGATGCCGCGAGTTGGAAAGAAGACCTGGAGAAAACGATAGTCCTTGAAGTTGGTGATGTAGTAGGTGCGAGGAACATCGAGCGACGGTCCTGCAAATGTGCTGACCACGGTGCGGCCGTCAGGCGAGACCTGCGACATGAAGCCCACGCGGGTAGTGCCGGGCTGGCCATTCTTGTTCCACTGAATGACGTCTTTGTTCTGGATGGAGATATGGCGCTGGACAGGAACCACGGCATAGAGGCCCTTGTCGTTCGCGGGGCCATCAACGTCGATGCCCATCGTCTTGCCATCACGAGAAAAGGAATGGCAATTTGCGCAGGTTGGCATACCAGTGAGGACGGTGCGGCTTTCGGTCTGACGAATGTCGCGAAGCCGCCAGCGGATCAGATGAATGGACTCGGGCGAGAGTGGCTGCACGGTGCCGTTTGCGCCCTGACTTGGCATCAACGGAACATCGCGATAGAAGATGGGAGCGCCAACTGGGTCGCTGGACGTGGACAGCTTAGCCTGCGCCTTGGAGACAATGATTCCTGCTTCGCGGTATCCGCTGATGGTGATGGTGGCAGGCTGGGAGACGGAGTGCGCCTGGATAGTTTCCCAGGTAGCTGCATCCGGTTTCCAGGTCCACGAGGCGGCTTGCTGCGCGGTGAGCCTGGGAGGTTCGTTGGTGTCGCTGACACAATCCTTGTCGATGACGCCGATGTGCATGCGCTCGCCTCGGGTGCGAATGAGGATGGGAGTGGACTTGTCACCGAATGCGATTTCGATGATCCACTCGGCCGCGGAGGGATCACGCCAGAGCATGGTGGGTGGGGTGATTCCGGGCGGAAAGATAGAACCGTCTTCTGGGTAATCGATGGAGATTGGCCACAAGGAATCAGGCGACGCGGGCGATTGAATCCCGGATTCAGCAAGCACAGAATCAACAGTCGCGGCACGGTGAGTGAGGATCAGGATGACTGCGACGAAGACAGCCGACAAAGGGATGACGGGGATCAGATTGCGTCCAAAGCGCCGCAGCAGCGCGGGTGCAGGTGAGCGCACTGGAGACCTCCATGCGAATCAAACTTGACTATCGCCGACCGCTGTGCGTCAGGTCAAACTTCAAAAGACGGCACAAAGCAGGCCGCGGAAACGGGGAAGGACGCGGCAACGGCCGCAAAGAAAACAAGGCCCGGACAGCGAGAATCGCCGCCCGGGCCCAGAATTGATGCAGTTTAGAAAGTCAGCTTGAGGGCAGCCTGGCCTACGCGCGAAACGTTCGAAACTGAACCGTGCCCGTTGTTGATTTCGCCGAAGGTCGAGTCGCTGGGATTGGTGTCAGGGCCGCTCATGACCGGATGGTTGAAGGCGTTGAACATCTCGAAGCGGAATTGAAGCTTATACCGCTCAAAGAATGACCAGTTCTTCATCAAGGATGTGTCGACGTTGAACGTCGGCGGGCCATACATGAGATTCCTGCCGCTATCTCCGAAGGTGCCATCAGCCCTGGGTTTGAATGCAGCGGGGTTGAAATACTGTTTGATCCATTGCGATCTTCCGCCCTGGCGTACCTTCAGCGGCACTCCAGCTACCCTGTCGGCGCGGTCGCTGCAGTCGCTCTTGCAGCCGGAACCGGTGTTGTTGTTTGCTCCGCCCAGCGCAGAACTGTTTCCGCCACTGATGCTGAAGGGGCCTCCCGATTGCCAGGTCACGATGGGGCTGAGCTCCCAGCCGCCCAGTACCTCACGCATAAGCAGGTTCTTGCCCCTGAGGTCGGGTGTCTGGTAGATGAAGTTCGAGACCGAGTTGAACGGGAGCGTGAAGCTCGAGACGCCGCGATTCCATCTCAAGTTGAAAGGATCTCCGAGCTCGTTGCTTCCGAAGGAAATGTTGGCGTTGCTGGCCACGTCCATCGTCTTCTCCCAGGTAAAGCTCGACTGTGCCTGGAGGCCATGCCCCATGTGCTTATCGAACGTGACCTGCAGGGAGTTGTAGTTGGCAGTGGCGTCGCTGTCCTGCTCGAGAATCGAGGTGTAGTTGGAATACGGATTGGCAGAGCCATGGCCGCCGCTGTTGCAAGTGGCGCAGTAGATGGCGAAGTTGTCATCCTTGATGTAGCTCTGGTGATACGATTCGCTGCCGACATAGGCCAAACGGAAGGCCATGGTCGGGCTGATCTGCTGCTCGACGGAGACGTTCCAGCTTTGGGTAATGCCCGCCTTGAATTGGCGACCGAACGAAGCGCCGACGCTCACCTGGCCGCCCGTGTTGGTTGGGAACAGTGCGGTTGACGGCGGTTTGTAGGAGATGGAAGCAAACGGCGGGAACGGGCTTACGCCGCCGGTCCCAAAGGTGGAAGTTTGCCAGGGGTTGTGGAAGTTCTCATAGCCCTGAATCGTTGTGCCCTGAAGCACTGCCCCGGTTGACGGGTTGGTGCACTGGCCGCCGTTCGGGTTGATCACGCCACCCGTATAGCAGATCGGGGTGTTTGAAGGATCGTTGGGCGTGAAGGTGGGACTGAAGGGCGAAATATCCGCGACGTGATTGTAGGAGGAGTAGGCAACAGGCCCGGTGAACAGCCCGAATCCGGCATGGAATGAGGTCCTAGGCATGTTCTTCGGCTGGAAGGCTACGCCGATGCGCGGCTCCCAGTATCCGTAGTTGCTTGGCCTCAGTTGCGCATTCATTCCCGTGTCGCCGGGGAAGATCAATCCCAGTGGCGCGTTGGGGAACTTGGTGCTCTGTTGTCCAGCAACAAACGCGGCACCGCGTCCGCCCTCGGAAGTTGGCGCCAGATCTGGATCCCAGCGAACGCCGCCTGTGAGGGTCAAACCCGGCATAATGCGGAACTCGTCGTTGAAGTATGGATCGACTCCCCACCCTTTGACGTCAGCAATTTCTCCGGCGCCTTGTTCGAATGAAGACATGTAGCCGAGCAGCCAGTCTGCTTCGCTGTTGCCGGTGTAACCACCACCAAAGCTGATAATCGCGTTGGTTGGGTACTGGGTATTCTCAACGGCGGATTGCTTCAGCAGGTCCATTCCAGCCGACAGCGTATGGCGGCGAATGGTCTTGATCAGCGTGTCGGAGACGCCCATGGTGCTGCGTACTTCCTGCGAGGGCTCGGTCCAGCCGCCGGACGCACCTCCGAAGCCGGCGCCTTCCATGTAGCATTGACCGGACTGTTCAGGCACATTGATGTAGCGTGACCAGCACATGTTCTTGCCGCTGTGATCAACAACCGCAGCGCCATTGTGAGAGCTTTGGAAGGTCCAGAGAACGGTGGCGGTATTGACCGTATTCGGGTTTACTGTCCAGGTATGCTGGAGCACTTCGTTGTAATATTCCATGTTCTCTTTGAAGCCCTGGTTCCAGGTTTGAAGGTTCAGGACAGAGAGAACGTTGCCCGGGACATCGCCGGATGGTTGGGTAAAGTTGTCGATGAAGGAACGCAGGGTCACGCGCTGCGACTTGGAAAGATCGTAGTCAAGCCGGCCGGTATATTCGTCGTAGTTGTCGGTAAGTGCAGCGGCGTTGTAATACATCTGGCCGGACAGGTTCTGAGTGGTGAGGCTTGGGTTGCCGGCGCCGGAAGCTGTAAACCCGCCGGGCAATCCATCCTTGGTCATTTGAACTGAAACGGGATCCAACGCCGCTGCGCCTCCGATTAACTGATTCGGAATGCCGTTGGCTGTGGCGAACGGTCCCTTGAGCCATCCGCAGGAAGGCGTCTGAGGGCCGGTGTAATTCGTGCCGCAACCGGAAGGATTATTCGCTTCGGCAAACTGAATGAGCCCGCTGAAGTCGCCGGCCAGCATCTGGGCAGTTGGGGTAGTGGTTTCGCTCGCCGCGCCTGTGCCGACTGAGCGGGTTCCCTGATAGTTGCCAAAGAAGAACAGCTTGTCTCTAAAGATGGGGCCGCCAACGCCGCCGCCGAACTGGTTGCGCTTCAGTGGATCGCGTTGATTGGCGTTCCATTCGTCGGCGTTCAGATCCTGATTGCGCAGGAACTCGAAGACTCCGCCGTGAAACTTGTTGGTGCCGGACTTGGTGGCCACGCTCACGACGCCGCCGGCCGAGAACCCGTAGACCGCGCTGAAGTTGTTCGAGATGAGCCGGAACTCCTGGGTCGCATCCGCGTTGGGCATGGGCGATGTAGCGGCGGTGTAGTTGTCCATGTTCGACACGCCGTCAAGCATGTAGTAGGTGCTTCCCTGGCGGCCGCCATTCGATGACGCAGCAGTCTCAGTGGGGAACGAGAATCCCGATTGAATACCCTCACCGCCGTGGCTCATTGCGTTGACCATGCCAGGCGCAAGCAGCGCGAGGCTGGAAGGATCGCGGCCATTCAACGGCAACTCTGAAACGGAATGCTCGTCAACGGTGGTGCCCAGTTCGGCCGAAGTGGTGTTGATCAGCTCAGCGTCCGCAGTGACGCTGACGGTTTCACCTTTTCCAGTACCTACCTTGAGGCGAACATTCTGGGTTGCGTAGAGGTTGGCATTGATGACAATACCTTTCTGCTCGTACGCGGCAAACCCGGTGGCATTGATGCTCAGCGAATAGGTGCCGGGGGGCACCAACTGGAACAGATAGACACCGATCGAATCCGTCATGGCTGTCTCTGCCAGGTTGGTGTCCACATTGGTAAGGGTAACGGCCGCGCGTGTCACAGCTGCGCCGGATGGATCGGTAACCTGGCCTGTCAGGCTTCCGTTTGTGCCTTGTCCGTATAGGAGCACGCCCGAAGCTGCGAAAGCCACGACAAATACGAGCTGGGCAGCCCGTAAACATTTTGCGCTGATCACTTGCATTGCCACCTCCAAAAGAATGAGTACCCGCAAGCGCGAGCCTCGCGTACATGCTTGCCCGGAGTCCCCCGGGGTTGCCAATGAAACCGTTTTCAAACTGGGATCCGCTTTTCGCCTTGCAAAGGCTGGAACTCAGCCATCTCCCAATTTCAACATTTCAATTGCGCCAGAATTGGCAAATCTGAGCCGAAACGGACTCTACGCCGCCGTCGTAACACCATGTATCCGCCAAAAGTCGGATTGAGACATCTTTTTTGGCGGACAAGAAGATCGCAGGGCAAAGCAGCTCAACTGTATCGCAGATCGATAGATGGTTGAGGTTCCATCACAATCTGCACAGGGTCGGCAGACCGGGCCAAACCCGACTTCAGAGGGATCAATTCCCTGCCCGGCAGAGATATACTTCGTTCAACGTGAGCGCCGCTGATGGGTGGAGGATCATTCTTTTCGAGCGGAGATTCGTCGGCAATGAGCACTTCTGATCCATCCCGGCGAGAGACCGCAGCGCCTGCGCGCGGCAACACATTGGCCTGCAGAATTCTTGGCACAGTCCTCGTCGGCCTGTCCGCAATCGAGCATGGAGCGGCGCAGTGCAACCTGTCGCCTGAACTCCAGATGAAACTGAAGATGAGCCCGACCGCTGAGACTTACGCAGGTATCGGGCAGCGGTTTGCAGACCTCAAGATGTTTGACTGTGCCGCCGAGTCCTTTGCCTCGGCCTCAAAGCTGCAGCCGCAGTCGGCTCCCCTGGCCTATCTTTGGGGACTGAGTCTGTACACTGCCGGGAAAGACGAGGCTGCTCTGCTGCCGTTGCACACCTCTGCGCGGCTCAACCCAGGCGACATTCGTTCCCACCTCGTTACGGCAGCGGCGATGGACCGATTGAAGCGAATCCCGGAAGCGGAAGCCGAGTGGCGATTAGCGCTGGCGATCGATCCGGATTCGGCAACAGCCCTCGATTCACTATCCGTTGACCTCATCGATCTGAAGGATTACGCATCTGTGATCGCCCTGCTTGAAAAGCCGGGGAGCGACCGCGCGCGAACCTCGTTGCAAAGCCTGAACCTGGGGATAGCTTACGGCGGAAGGGCTGAACTGGACGAAGCGGCCAAAGTACTTCGCGAGGGCTTGGACAACGATCCAGACTCCCTTGCAATCGCCGATGAACTGGCGGTAGTACTCATGCTTCACGGCCACGATCAAGATGCTTTTGCGGTGCTCAACCTGGCTCTGGCAAAGCGGCCCAATGACCAGCCAACCCAGCTTCTCTACCTGCGCACCATGGTTTCAAGTCATTCTGACAAGGCCCAGGACTATGGCCACAAGCTGCTTGAGGCCTATCCCGACGATTGGGAGGTGCAATACCTGAATGGAGTGCTGGAGTCGCGGGAAGCTGATTTTCAGACTGCGCGGTCGCACCTGGAGCGCTCCATTGCCCTCAATCCCGGCGAGTATCGGCCCCACGACGCGCTCGGCAACGTTCTGGCTCGGCTTGACGATCTTCCGGGCGCAAGAACTGAGTTGGAAACGGCGATTGCACTTGGCGATGATCAACCGGAGGTTCAATACGATCTGGCCATGGTGTTGAAGCGCCTTGGTGACAAGGCCGGCGCTCAGCAAAGGTTGGAGATTTATCAAAAGCTGCGCGGAGCGAGGTCCGATAAGGAACAAGCAGCCGGCAAGGCCGAAGAAGCGGAACAGGCTATGTCAGCAGGGCAATCCGCGAAAGCGGTTTCTCTCTACCGGGAGGCAACCACAATCCTTCCGGACGAGCCCCTGCTTCACTACAAGCTCGCCCTGGCGCTGGATAAGATGCAGGACACCGCAGGAGAAACGGCGGAGCTTGACCGCACGATCCAGCTGAATCCGAATCTGGCCGAGGCACAGAATCAAAGAGGGTTTATTGCGGTTCGCAGCGGGGATGCGCGACAGGCTGAAAGCTGTTTCCGCGCTGCAATCCGAATCTCTCCGTCATTCACGGCCGCGTGGATCAACCTCGCGGCCACGCTGGCAAGCGAGACCCGCTGGCAGGAAGCTCGGCAGGCCGTGAATCATGCGCTGGAAATTGATCCTGAAAATGCCCAAGCTCGACAGCTCGACCAGGCGCTGAGCGAGGCACATCCCGGCCCATGACTCAGCGTCTTCCTCAAACTGCCGCGGAGAATTTAGCGAAGGGGCTTTCCCGCCGCCGTCTTCTGCAGATGGCGCCAGGGGTACTGGCTTCTGCGGCACTGCACCCCCATGTGGCTGCGATGGAGGCCGCTCCTGCCGCGGGCGGCGGCTTCTCGCACTTTGTTGATGTGGCGCAGCCGGCAGGTCTGAACCGGGTGATGTTTTATGGCGAGGGCACCAAGGCAACCTATCTCACCGAGATCATGGGCGGAGGTTGCGCATTCTTCGACTACGACAACGACGGATGGATGGACATGTTCATCCTTGGCGGCCGGAGACTGGAAAGCATTCCGGCCGGGGCCAGCAACAGGCTCTACCGCAACAACCGTGACGGCACGTTCGCCGACGTAACCGCGCAGGCAGGCTTGATGGATGCGGGATGGGCCGTTGGTGTTTGTGTGGGTGACTATAACAATGATGGATTCGAAGACTTGTTTGTGACCTATTTTGGCCAGAACAAACTGTATCGCAACAATGGGAACGGAACCTTCACCGACGTGACGGAACATGCAGGGCTGGTCTCTGCCACCACTCGCTTCGGGTCCGGTTGCACGTTTGTTGATTACAACCGTGACGGATGGCTGGATCTTTTTGTCTCGAACTACGCGGACGTTGACCTGGCCAAGATGCCGACCCCCTCCCTGGAGCGGCCCAATTGCAATTTTGAGGGGGTCCCAGTGAATTGCGGCCCAAGCGGATTGCCGCTGCCCGGCCACTTGCTCTATCGCAACAACGGCAACGGCACATTTACTGACGTATCAAAAGAGTCGGGTGTGGCTGCGATGCGCGGATCATACGGCTTGACCGCAGCGGCGTTCGATGTGGATGAAGACGGATGGCCGGACATTTTTGTGGCATGCGACACAACGCCCAGCATGGCCTTGATGAACAATCACGACGGCACGTTTCGCGAGGAAGCCTTGTTGCGCGGCCTTGCTTTAAGTGACGATGGCAAGGAGATGGCCGGGATGGGCGTAGGTATTGGCGATTACGATTGCGACGGCAAGCTGGACGTGCTGCGGACGCACTACATGAACCAGGCGACCGGGCTTTATCACAACATGGGCAAGGGAGAATTTGAGGATGTGACCGCGAAGGCCGGACTGATTCATGAGCGGCGCTTCGTGAGTTGGGGAGCAGGTTTGCTTGACCTGGACAACGACGGCAATCCCGATATTTTTCTGGTGACTGGCCAGGTGTATCCGGAACTGGAACCGGTGAATCCGAAGTATCCGCGCAAGGGGCCGCGCATCCTGTTTCGAAATCTTGGCAACGGAACGTTCAGCGAACTCCCAATCGAAGATCAGCCTGCCCTGGCAGCGCGGTACGTCAGCAGGGGATGCGCATTTGGCGACTTCGACAACGATGGAGACCTGGACATTCTGATCATGAACCAGAATGATCCGCCATCGCTGTTGCGCAACGACGCGCCGCGGGAGAATCACTGGACCAAGATTCGACTGCATGGCACCAAGAGCAACCGCAGTGCGATTGGAGCGCGGGTGGCGGTGCGTAGCGGAGGCAAAGTGCAGGTGCAAGAGGTGATGAGCCAGTCAAGCTACGTCTCCTGCAATGACCCTCGGCTGCACTTCGGGCTCGGCGCGGCGGAGAAGGTGGAACTCGAAGTCCGGTGGCCGATGGGGAGCGTTGACGTGCACAAGAATGTGCCCGCTGACCGGCTCATCACGCTGCTGGAAGGCTCGCCTGACATGAAGGTGGAGAAACTGGTACCGGCAACCCAGGCAAAGAACGTACGCAGATCGTGAGCCCGGCGTGTGTGGGGGCGTGGAGCGGTCATGACCAAGCCTATCGAGCCCATTTGCAATCCACGATGGAATTCGATTTTTCGCGGAGCATCGAAGGCTATCCGCCGATCCTGGTTGAATTGGCGCCTCCAGGTTGATGATGAGTGGACGTTCCTGCTCGATGGCATTAAGATGAGGCGCGAATCCTATGCGCATAATAACCTGGTTTGCATTCATTCTGCTTGCAATTATGCCGGTCGGGCTTTCATGCCAGAACCAGCATGATTCTCTGGACATTTCAGTGGATGCAGCGCACCCCGGCGCAGCAATTTCGCCATCTATGTTCGGCATCTTCTTTGAAGACATCAACTTCGCTGCGGATGGCGGACTATATCCGGAACTGGTGAAGAATAGGTCGTTTGAGTTTTCAGAGCCGCTGACTGGCTGGCATGCGGTACTTGGCTTCAGCAGAAAGGGACTCGATCCCCCCAAAGGGGAGCTTAGCGTGCAAACTGAGAACCCGCTGAATGCTTCAAATCAGCACTATCTGAGGGTTCGGGCTTACCAGGCAGGGTACGGGTTCTGGAACTCCGGCTTCCGCGGAATCGGTCTGGAGAGCGGCGCAGCATACCGATTCTCCGCGTATGTTCGCAGCGGCGGACCAAAGACCATCCGGTTCACCCTCACGGATGAGGCCGGCCACGAGTTCGGCAGCGGAATGCTGGAAGGATTTGACGGCCAATGGAAACGCTATGAGACCGTGATGCGTGCCAGCGCGACCGTGCAGCACGCGCAACTAAACATTTTCGTCGATGAACCGGGTCAGGTCGATCTCGACATGGTCTCGCTCTTCCCCGTGGACACATGGAAGCAGCGCCCGAACGGACTTCGCAAAGATATTGTGCAGTTGCTTTTTGATCTGCACCCTGGGTTCCTGCGCTTCCCTGGCGGTTGCATTGTTGAAGGCCGGCAGTTGGCAACGCGCTATCGCTGGAAAACCACGGTGGGGGACATCGCACAACGCCAAACCATCATCAATCGCTGGAACGATGAATTCGACCAGAGGCCCGCTCCAGACTACTTTCAGTCATTCGGGTTGGGATTCTATGAATACTTCCAGTTAGCTGAGGACATTGGCGCACAGCCGTTGCCAATTTTGAACTGCGGGATGGCCTGCCAGTTCAATTCAAGTGAAACGGCTGCGCTGAATCAGCTCGACGAATATGTGCGCGACGCGCTCGACCTGATTGAATTCGCGAACGGCCCGGCGACTTCGCCGTGGGGCAAGTTGCGCGCACAGATGGGACATCCGGAACCGTTCCATTTGACAATGATTGGAGTGGGCAACGAGCAATGGGGAGAGCGCTATGTTGAACGCTACAAGGTATTCGCTGCGGCATTGAAGGCCCAGCACCCCGAGATCAAGCTGGTTGTTGCCGCCGGTCCACTTCCATCGGGCGAGCCATTTGAAAGCATGTGGTCGACCTGGCGGACCCTGAAAGCAGACATCGTGGATGAACACTATTACATGAGCCCGGAATGGTTTCTTTTGAACATCGGCCGCTATGACCACTACGACCGTTCCGGGCCCAAGGTTTTTGCAGGCGAGTATGCGGCGCAAACGGCGGGAATGACAAGGCCCGACAACCGCAACAACTGGAAGTCGGCAATCACTGAGGCCGCCTTCATGACCGGGCTGGAGCGCAATGGCGATGTTGTGCAGATGGCATCCTATGCGCCGTTGATGGCGCATGTGGATGCATGGCAGTGGAAGCCTGATGAAATCTGGTTTGACAATCTGCATTCGTACGGCACACCGGACTACTACGTCCAGAAGGTCTTCGCCAATAACACCGGAACGCGCATTGTTCCTGTGTCACCGCAAGCGGTCGATGGATTGTATACGAGCGCGTCGCTCGACGAGCGTAGCCATGAGTACATCGTCAAGGTCATCAACTACGCTGCGACCTCAAGCCGTGCGGAGATCAGGTTGAATGGGATTCGTCCATCCGGAACAGTTAGGATGACCACCTTGGCAAGTGCGGATCTGGCCGCAGAAAACAGCTTTGAACACCCGTCCGCGGTATCCCCTGAATTCTCGACGATTGAAGTCACTTCAGGTGTCATACCAGTCCAGTTGGGCCCGTATTCTGTAAACATCTATCGGTTCCCTGCGCAGTAGCGGGTTGAATTTCGGAAGCCTTTTTCATCCCTGATTTGCGCATCAAATTTATTTGGAGCACGGGACGGCGCTCCGGCAACCGGGCAGATCGCTTCACTGCCTCATCACCGCATCGAGGCTGCTCAAGGCTGCGGACATTGCGGAGCCGTCACCCTTCTGAACACTTTCAAACAGCGCAATCCAGAGGGGACGCCCCTCTTCGAAAACAGGAGAAGCCGCGAGATAGTGAAGAGTGCCGGCGAAGACCCACGCGGGTTTTTGAAGCACGGAAGTTTTGAGTGAAAGGGCTTTCTCGCTGACAAGCGCAGCGGTCTTTTCCCCAGCACCCCACTGGCAGGCCAGCTTGATGGTGTCGCGGATCAGAACACCAGCCCCGGTCAGACTCGGGTCAGTTAGAGTTGCAGCTTCATCAATACATTTGTCGAAGTGGTCTGCAGAGGTTGGCCTCCTCGGAATCCAGCTTGGCTCCGATGGACGAATCAACGGCGAGTCGCCTTTGGTCGAGTTCAAGAGCGCGATCGAAGCGGAACAACTGCTCATGGTCGATGTGGGAGATCGTCTCCAGCAAGTCCGGGTCTGTGGGTAGAAGTTCGAGAGCAGACTCGAGGGCAGCGATCGCGGCCGCGTGGTCACCCTGCAGGTCGTACGCCCTGCCCAGGCCCTTTTGAGTATTGGCCCAATAAAGAGGCTGATCCGTCTTGGTGCGAATCTCGAGCGCTGCCTGAAAGGCTGCGACAGCCTGGGCTATCAACGCCGTTGCCTGGGGTTCGCTGCTCCGGTGGGCCTCATCGGAGGGAGAAAAGCCAAGATTGTTCTGGGTCGAGGCCCATTTGTACGACTCGTCCGCCTTGGTGTAGACATCCAGAGCCGCGCGATATGCTTGCACGGCCTGGGCGAACAGATCCAGGGCCTCGGCTCCGCTGCTTCGGTTCCCCTGATCTCTTAAAACGGTGGCCAGGTTGTTTTGTGAGTCCGCCCACTCCTGGGGCAGGTTGGCCCTGGTATAGACCTCAAGCGTTGCCCTGTAGGCCTGCGCAGCCTGGGCCAGCAAGTCGACTGCTTGCGTACCGCTTGTCCGCTCACTTTGGCGCAGAAGAGTGATGCCCAGATTGCTTTGCGTCTTTGCCCAATCCTGAGGCAAGTCCGATTTGGTGTAGACTTCGAGCGCGGCCCGGTATGCTCCTGTTGCCAAAGCCAACAGTTGCGCGGACTGCGCGCCAGTGGTGCGATCTCCCAGATCGGTTAGAGCATAGCCGAGGTTGTCCATGGTGCTTGCCCAGCTCTGGGGAAAATCCGCCTTGGTAAAAACTTCCAGCGCTGCTTTGTAGGCTTGCCCTGCCTGGCCAAACAATTCCGCCGATGGCGCGCCGCTGGTCCGCTCACCCTGGCGAAGCAGAGCGTTGCCTTCAATTCGCCGTCTGCGGGTTCAAACACAACCAGTTCGCTTGTTCCGGTGACTTCGATGCGGAGATCGCCGCGCTGGGCTGCCTCAGGAGAGACGAGGAGCAATGCCTGGCCTCTGCGATTGGTGGCGTCGCGGGCATCAACCACCTTCTCAGCGCCGGCAACAAAACTCAACGATACGCGCACTCCCTGAACCGGCTGCGACTGATCCGTATGGGCATTGATCACAACCACGGTGAGTTCCCGCTGCGCCGCGCCCTGTTGAGGAGCTGACCAGCCGGATGAAGCGCCAAGGAAAAACAGGAGTGCCAGGCTTTGCAGTCTTGGCATGCCGCACCTCCTTCGCCTCTGATCAGGGTCTCTAAGGGGAGTTGAGAATGACGCCTTTATAGCACACGCTGCATCGCCGGCAAACGGAAAACTGAAGGACGTCGAAACACACCGGGCCAATCCATGCGGTTGGATCGGCTGCGAGCATGTTTGCGCGAAACAACCTTCGACTGCGCCCCCAAATCTCCCATCCCCCGGGTATTTCATCTATCATTGCGCCGGTGGGCCGGGAAGAGTTTTTCTGAACTGGAAAGTGGGTAGAGCGGATGCGCTGGGATTTGAGCAGAACGATGTTTGCAATTTTGGTTGTGACGGCTCTCCCGTCGTTTTCTCAAGCACAGGCTGGAAGCGGTCCTGAAAGTGCTTACTCATATGTCGATCCGATTTCTGGCAGCAGCGAGGGCGGCAATACGTTTCCAGGCGCGACCGTTCCCTTCGGCATGGTGCAGTGGTCTCCAGACACCACCGCAGATGGGTGGTATCGATATAACGACAAGACATTGCGCGGATTCAGCCTGACCCATGTGAGCGGCGCGGGATGCTCGATTTATGCCGATGTGCCGGTGCTGGGGCTGGTGGGACTGGTTACGGATACCGGCAAGTTCCCGGCGGACATGGTCAGCGGCTTTTCTCATGACAAGGAAGTCGCAACCCCCGGCTATTACAGCATTGTGACCGCGGATGGCATCCGAACAGAACTTGCAGCGAGTGAGCGCGCCGGCATTGCACGCATCACATTTCCCGAGGGCCAATTGCGCACGATACTGATCAAGGCCAGTGACAGCGCAAACGTAAATGATTCCAAGCGCGCGCATGATGAGACCGAGGTGGAGGTGCGTGCAGATGGCACCGTGGTGGGCACGGTGGAGAGCGGTGGATTCTGCGGCACTTCTGACAATTACACGCTGTATTTTGCCATTTCATTTAATGGGCAGGCTCAGGCACGCGGAGCATGGACAAATATCTTGCAACAGGATGCACGCTCTGCGAAGGGTCATCGCGCCGGCGCCTATGTGACGTTCCCTGCGAGCAGCGAGCCGCTGCTTTTGAAGACCGGAATTTCATTTGTGAGCAAAGAGAATGCTGAAGCTAATTTACACGCAGAAATAGGCGGATGGGACTTCGATGCCGTGCGTAAACAAGCGCGGGAGCGATGGGTTGAGGCATTGGGGCGCGCCCAGGTGGAGGGCGGCAGCGCAGACGATCTGCGCATTTATTACACCGGGCTGTACCATATGTTGCTTTCACCGAATGTTTTCAGCGATGTGAACGGCGATTACATTGGGTTTGACGGCAAGGTACGCCGCCTTGCTGCGGACGAGGAGCAGTACGCGAACTTCTCTGATTGGGATATCTACCGGAACACGATTCAACTGCAGGCGTGGCTCGCTCCAGAAAAGACGAGCCAAGAACTGCAATCCCTGGTCCGCGACGCGGAGCAAAGCGGCTGGTTGCCAAAGTGGCCGGTGGCAAACGATGTGAGCTACGTAATGGGCGGGGATTCGGCCGCCAACCTGATCGCATCAGGCTATGCATTTGGAGCTCGCTCGTTTGATGTTCCCGGGGCGCTGAAGATCATGGTCCACGGGGCCATCACCGTTGGAACGGGGCTGCATGGCGGATCGGAAAGGCCGCACCTGGACGAATACTTGAAGAATGGTTACATCGCTGTGGGCACGGATGGCGTGCGGGAATCTGCCGCGTCCATAAGCCTGGAATATGCGAGCGCCGATTTTGCGACATCAAGACTGGCGGCCGCGATTGGCGATCGCGATGACGCAGCCATGTTGCTGAAGCACTCTGCGAATTGGAGAATCATTTTTGATCCGGAGAGCCGGTTGATCCGGCCGCGGTTGCCGGATGGGAGTTTCGTCACTGGGTGGGATCCGGAACACTTGATGCCTAGACATCACAGTTGGGATTTGGACAATCAATTCGGATTTGAAGAGGGATCGTCGCTCCAGTATTCGCTGATGATTCCTTTTGATTATGCAGACGTGCTGGCCGCGATGGGAGGAGACCAGCAAGAGTTGCCAAGGCTGGAGAAGTTTTTCAGCACGACGACAGGATGGGGCGTACCGGGATTTACGGTGGGCAATGAGCCCGATTTCTGCGCGCCTTACGTGTACCTATGGACCAGCCAGCCGTGGAAGCTGGCTGAGGTCGTGGACAAAACTCGGCGAGAGGCGTTTCACACCGGGCCTGCGGGTCTGCCAGGAAATGACGATCTTGGAGCCACCTCCGGGGTATACGTCTGGAGCGCATTGGGGCTTTATCCCGTCATTCCGGGAGTGGGCGCGGTGGCATTGGGCAGTCCGCTCTTTAAGCACGCTGCGCTGGAGATCAGCGGAGGAAAAAGGCTTGAGATCTCCAGAAGTGGCGAGGGTATTTATGTGCAATCGGTGCAGTTGAATGGGAAGGCGCTGAGCTCAGCGTGGCTTCCGTTGGACAGGCTGGACGCGAAGACGAACCGGCTGCAGTTTGTGATGGGAACGACGCCGAATCGGAGTTGGGCGGCCCGCGAAGCCGACAAGCCGCCGTCGTACACGGCGCAGTCGACGGATTTCAAAACCCGCTAGGCTCGCCTTCGACAAAGTGGGGTCGACTTACTGAGTGACCTGGGAAACGGCTGTGCAACCCAGTTGACTCGACAAAACATCGGCACACTACTTCGTCATCTCGTGGCTTATTGATCAGAAGGATTCAGTAGACTGACGGAATCGTGTTGTTCTGAGTGGCCGCCGTTGCGGCCTTCCACGCACCTGCCTTGCCGCCCGCCACTTTCAACTACGCGGCTCGGACCGGACTCAGGGTCCTCTTTACGTTTGGCTCACGATTCAGGATTCCAGAGAGCCCCAGCAGAACAGCGGAAGTACACGCTGGGCAATGTGATGCGCAGTTTCCAACGCAATTGCAATCTTGACACAGATAAGCTGAGGCCAAGGGCATGTGCTGCATGTTGGCGAATGTCACGCGTTCACTACACACCCTGTCTCTCGATTTCTTCGAGGAAGGAGACGAAGTGAACTTGGTTGTTTTCCTGAATGAGAAATTCATGGAATCACACTCCAATCAATCTAGAACTGATTGCATGGATGGGCCTCACGTGAGAGACCGCCTGGCATTGACGACAACGAAGCCAATACTTTCCTTCGATGGGGAACTTTCAAATCGAAGTAATGAACTAAGGATCGTGCTTGGAAGCAAAATGGACAATGCGCCTTTGGCCGTAGGAGACCCCGCCCATTAAGTGATCAACCGCGTCAGAATTGGTAACAGGCGATTGGTTACTCGCATCCACTTCCCGTTGGAATACTTGGCTCAACATCCTGATTACATTTGATTTCCATTCTGCACATAACCGGCGACCGCTTTTTGGGCATTGGGGATTATGGAGTAACCGGCAACCAACTGCGTCTTGTATCGGGCTGACTCGATTGTCCGCACCCCGAGCGCAGGTTCGCTGCAATTCAACTTTCTGTTCCGGGGAAGACAGCATTCAGATCATTTCCAGGAAGCGCTGTCATTCTGACTGCTTGCTAACCTCTGCGCTCCAGCCAACATTGCATCAAGCGCTTTGCGCGGGTAGATCTTACCGCTGAGCACCACTGCCTGAATTGAGCGCGTGTTATGAATGTCGGCGAGCGGGTCCTTCTCGAGTAAAACAAGATCGGCAGTCTTGCCAACCTCAATGGTTCCGCGGCGGCCAAGTTGCCCCATAAACTTGGCAGCATTTCGAGTGGCGGCCTGAAGCGCCGCAAGCGGAGATAACCCGGCATCGACAAGTAGCGCGAGCTCATCATGGATGCCGAAGCCGGGGAAGCACTGCGGGTTCATGGCGTCAGTGCCGGCGAGGATGGGGACGCCCGCGCGGTACATGAGCCCGACGATCCTCATGGATTCGTCAAATTGAAGCTTACTCAGTTTGACAATTGCTTCCCGAGGCTCGGGAGGAACATCCTTGTAATAACCGGCATCCCATTTCGCTCGCACCTCTCCGCTCAAAAATTGCAATCGTGGGTCATTTGCGGCCAGCGGATCGTCGATTTGCGCTCGCAACAAAGTCAGGGTGGGACACTGCCACGTTCCATTCTTCAAGAACAATGCGAACAAGGACTGCGCGGTGGTTTCGTCAAAGGTTTCAACGACGCGCATGTTAAGGCGAATGATGCTTTTCCCTGAGTCTATCTTTTGCGCCATGGTCGCGCCCGGCGCCCGGAACAGCGTTTCTTGCCGCTGCATCTCGGAATCGATTGCCTTTTCTTCTTTTGAGCAGGCGTCAGCCACGCGTGTCAGATGCTCAATGCTTTTCTGGCCGGCGTTGGATGCCTCTGCCGCGGTCACCAATTCCGGAACATGCCCTTCGAATGAAATCCCGCATTTGTTGGCCTCGTCGGCGATCGCGAAGTAGGCGTTGCGGGATAACCTGCTATAGACCTTGATGAAGTCTGCTCCGCGCCCCCGCTGCTGTTCCACTATCTCGCGCCCTTGAGCTTCATCGGTTACAACAATGGAATCGGGCCAGACGGGGTTTGGACCATCGATGATGGGACTGCCGAGGTAGATGGTCGGCGATGGATCTTCTTTGGAAGACTGAGTCGCGCGCCACGCACGAGCGTCAGGCGGACCTGCCATGTCACGGACGCCAACTACTCCGTTAGCCAGAAAAAGAAGGTGGCTCCATGGAGCACGGCCGTCGGACGCGCCGTGGACATGCATATCCCACAAGCCAGGGATGAGAAACTTGCCGGTGCCGTCGACGACTACGGCATTTCTTGGGATATGTGTCTTTCTCCAAGGACCAACTGCAACGATGCGATCACGATTTACGATCACCGTCATTTCAGGCTCGGGTCCACGGTCAGTGGCGTCAATCACTGTCACGCGTTTGATCGCAAGCGATTGAGACCAGGAGCAGGCGCCAAGTAAAGTGAACAGGAAAATCAGATGCAGGCCGCAAGCTGCGAGACATCGCCAGAAAGTCCCTGGGCATCTCGACGCGAATTGCGGAATGGGGAGCGAGTGATTTGACATTTCATTCGTGCTTGCAAGTATAGACAATGTCCAAAAGGACGGTCCACATGGTTCTCCGGGAACTTGATCCTTCAGGTCGGCGTCTATCAGAATGAGGATCATAGGCGATCCATGCATCAGCGCTTCATGTTTGCTTTCCCCATGCCAGGGGCAGGCAGTGCGCGTCCAACTGCAATGAAAGAAGAAATCGCACGCCCGCACTCGTGTTACCATCTCGTCAATTGGCCTAACGCGAGCGCCGGGGCCGGAGGTTGAAGATGAATGGTTTCTCCAGACGCGATTTTCTAAAGACGAGCATCGTTGCCGGAACGCTTGCAAGTGTTGGAACTCTGCCGCTTGAGGCCACGGGGCGGACTGCTACCGACAAGGTTACCCTTGGCAATTCCGGAATCAAAGTGACCAGGCTGGCCTTTGGAACTGGCAGCAACAACGGTCATGTGCAGGCTGCGTTGGGCCAGCGAGAGTTCTCAAGGCTCATCCACTATGCTTACGACCGCGGCATTCGCTTTTTTGAGACGGCGGAAGCTTACGTGACGCCGGCTATGCTGGGTGAAGCACTCAAGCCCTTTCCGCGTGACAGCTACGTATTGATGAACAAAGTCACGACCGACCCGGGCGTCGATCCGCTGCAACGCTTTGATGAAATGCGTCGCATTTCAAACACTGAATACTTTGACATTATGCTTTTGCATTGGCAGCACACGGGCGACTGGGTGGCCGAGACCTCGTCCTGGCAGGAAGGCATTTTGAAAGCGCAGGCGAAGAAGACGATTCTATCGCGTGGAGTGTCAGTACACGGGCTGCCTGCGCTGCGCCAGGTTCCCGGGAACAAGTTTCTGCAAGTCGCGATGATTCGCATGAACC
>CAZTLV010000044.1:0-34361 GCA_964614635.1 uncultured Occallatibacter sp. | reverse complement strand
ATGTAGACGAGAAAGTCTGCAATCAGTTTGGCGTGATGAAGGAAAAGAACATGTATGGGAAGAAGGTGTGGGGCATCGCGCGGACGACGTTTTTGATTGGCCCGGACCAGACCCTGCTGCATATTTTTCCCAATGTTGTGCCGGAAGGCCATGCCGAGGAAGTGCTTGCGCTGATCAAGGAATGGAAAAAGACGCACAAGTAGGTGGCGAATGGGTCAGGACACCTCCGTCCCGCGCTCCGGGCATCCTTCACGGCCAAAGCACGCGCGGTGGGGCTCGGAATTGGGGCAACTGTTGTCGCGATGCTTCTATGAGGCGCAGCCTGAGAGAGTTGCTCCCCTGCTGCTGGGGAAGGTGCTGGCAAGTTCTACGCCGGCAGGAGTCTTGGCCGGGAGGATTGTGGAGGCTGAAGCCTACCTCGGACCGCACAATGACCCGCCTGACCGAGCCGCGCACTCCCATCGAGGTCCCACTCCGCGAAATCTGGTTCTGTTTGGTCTTGCGGGACATGCGTATGTCTACACCATTTACGGCCGGTATTTCTGCATGAACGTCTCATGCGAGATGGAGGGGCAAGCAGGGGGTGTACTGCTGCGGGCACTGGAACCGGTGACAGGAATGGCACAAATGGCCGTCAATCGCGGACTTGAGGCGGGTGCGGCGGCTCGGCTGCTTACTTCGGGACCCGGAAGGCTGAGCCAGGCCCTGGGGCTGACAAGGCCGCTGCACGATGGCCTGGACCTGACAGATCAACGCTCAATCCTGCAGATTCGCGACGATGGATTTCGAGTGAGTAAAGTGTTGGTGACGGCGCGGATCGGCATCAATGAGAACAACGAGGCTGTGGACTGGCCGTTGCGTTTTGCCTTGCCGGGGCACGGTTGCGTCTCCGGACCAAAGAGTTTAATCGGCAAACGCGTCCTTCTCAGATAGAATTCCGTCCATCAGAAATACCACTTTGTGAGGTCACATTTCCCTTGAAGTCTACCTTTATGTTTCTCCCGTCTGCCGCAACGGCCCTGCTTGTTGTGGTTCTCTCCGCTGCCACGGCGGTCGCCCAGGCTCCTCAAAATCCACCCCCTGCCGGCAATCCGCCCATGCAAATGCGCAGCTTTCCTGCGCCAACCAATCTTCAAGCGCTGCCCAAGGATATGACTGGGCAACAGATTCACGAGATCATGGAGAAGATTTCAGGATCGCTGGGCGCACACTGTAACACCTGCCACGCTGCGGATCCAAACAACGTGGGCCCCAACGGGCGGCCGCAGCTGAACTTTGCCGACGATTCAAAGCCAGAGAAGAAGACGGCCCGCCTGATGATCCTGATGTCAGAAGAAATCAACAAGAATTACATCAGCAAGATCGACAATTCAGGCATGATGGTCACCTGCGGCACATGCCATCGCGGGCACCTGAATCCCGAGCCATTCGTGATTCCCGACGATCATGGCGGGCCACACCCACCCGCCGGCGCGGCGCCGGCAGGCGCAACGCCCCCACCTGCCAACTAAAACTGGACGCGGTTTACTGCTTCCAGACAAACGTGGCCACCGCTCCCACCGGCAGAGTGGTGGTCACGGTTTTTCCGCGGAAGCTGATACTCAGGTCCTGGCCCTTTTTGCCGGCATTCAACGTGTACAGAACGATGGTGCCGTTGGGATTGCGGAAAGCCACGTCTTTGAGTTCTGTTCCCGCGGGCTCATCTGATGCAATTCTCACCGCGCCGGGCAGCAGGAACTTGCTGGCTTGGCCGAGCACGTAGTAATCAAGCTCAGGCTTCACCGTCACATTCTCAGGGCTGGAGTCATCAATGGTGAGCAGGCCCCGGCAGGTGCCGCAACCGCCTACAAATGGTCCGTGGTTCTGGTCAGTGGCAAGCGCCCACAGTACGTAGCTCTTCGCCCAGTTGCGGGTCACCGCAATCAACTCCGCTGCTTCGTCCGCGAGGACATTGCCCTTCTGCCAAACCCCGCCGCTCGATTCGGTTACCCACTGATCCTTTTCAGGAAATTCCTCATGATTCTTGGTCATGATGGAGGGATTGCCGCCATAGTGGTGCCAGGCGGTTCCAGCTGAGAGGGCATAGGCCTTTGGATTCTTGAAGACCGTCTCCGGGTAGTCGGGGCGATCCCAGTTGTGGTCGTAGGCCATGATTTTGGTTTTGAGGTGCGCGGCAGAGAGTGCCGGACCCAGCGCATCGGCAAAAAAAGCAGCTTGCTCGGTGGCCAGCATCTTCATTCCGCTATATGTGGGCGGGTCGTAGAGCGGCTCATTCTGCACGCTGAGAGCATAGATCGGCACGCCTGCTGCCTGGTATCCCTGGACCGTTTTTACCAGGTAGTTGGCGAAGGCTGGATACGCATCGGGCCGCAGACTGGAGGGCTCCTTTGTTTCTGCATTGGAACCGAGCATGCTGCCTGAAGACTTCATCCAGCCCGGAGGGCTCCACGGCGTGAGCATCACGTGGATGGCGGGATTGATTGCCAGCGCTTTCTTGAGCTGTGGCAGGATGTACTCCTGATCGTGCTGAAGGGAGTAGTGGTCGAGGTTGGGATCGGTCACGCCCGGTGATGTGGTGCAGGCCTTGGCCGACTGCTCGCAGAGGTCGTCAAAGGAGTAGAAAGTGACGGCAAGGTCGGAGGAGCCGACAGGCTGGCGGAGGAAACTGAGCGCAATGCCATCCCTGCGGCCAAAGAGCTTTTTGAACGCGGCGTCGGTTTGGGCGGGGGTGAGTTTTTTGGCGAACAGCCATGCGGCCGCGTCTGTGAGAGAAGCGCCGAAACCGTCAATCTGCTGGAAGCGCTTCGTGTCATCGACGGTGATCGTCGGAATGGGCAGCTTGGCGGTGGAGGTAGCGGAAAAATGCAATGTGGCGCGCAACGAGAGGGCTTCAAGCATGTCCGGCGTGGTCTGGTACACCGAGACTGATTGCGCGCCGGCGGTAATCGGGAGCATGGCAGCGATGGCGAGGATAGCAGTGAGGACGGTGGAGCGCGGCATGAAGCCTCCTTCAGGCGGAAGGAGAATCGTAGTGCATTTGCCGCGGTTGGGGAAGGCTGTGTGGGCCAATTCCAGAAAGGTTGGCATCATCCTGTGACGTGTTTCGGGCTCGCCTTGTCAAAACCAATAGTCATGCATGCGTTTAAGAAACTCGGAGGTGATCGGGTATCCCGAGGCGCACCCAATCACAGAATCGATTCCGCATCTTGCGCACAGCGCAGTCTCTTCACCACCCACCCATTCTGTAATCTCGGCTGGCGGAAACATGGCGAGACAGTAGAAGCAGCCACATTGAGAACTGTCATCGAGTTCTCCGCGATTCCGGGCGCAGTGACTGTGGGCGCGCACGTGGTCGTGGATCAGCCCGGGCACCGCATGGCGCAGCCTGGTCATGCGCCGCGGGGCCTTGTGTAGTCGCCGCTCTTGCCGCCGGATTTCTTCTGCAGCTGAATGTTGCGGATGACGATGGATTTGTCGAGAGCCTTGGTCATGTCGTAAACCGTGAGAGCCGCCACGGTGGCGGCGGTCAGAGCTTCCATCTCAACCCCCGTGGGACCGGTAGTTGCTGCGCTTGCCGTGATGCGCACACCGCCGGCGACAATCTCCGCCTGTACGTCTACATGCGTGAGCGGGAGCGGATGGCACATGGGGATCAGATCGGCGGTGCGTTTGGCGGCCTGCATTCCGGCGAAGCGAGCTACCTCAAGCGGGTTGCCTTTGGGGTTGGCGGGGAGAGCCGCGAGGACGGCTGCGGACAGTTCAACAAATGCCGACGCGGTTGCGGTGCGGCGAGTGAGTTGCTTGGCACTGACATCCACCATGGTTGCCTGACCGGATGTGGTGAAGTGCGAGAGACGGGGTTTGGCTGGTTTGGGCATGGGTTCCTCAGGTAAGCAGAATGCGAACGAGTGCGCCCGCTTGCAGACTTGCAATGTCTTCAGGCACGACCAGGAAGCAGTTGGAGCGAGCCAGGGCGCCAATGTCTCCTGAACCCTGCCAGGAGACGAGTTTGACTTCAGGCCGGATGCCGTCGATTTGACCGAAGGTGCAGAAGGCTGGCAGAAAGCGGGTGAGTCCGGGCTTCGCGTGTTTGTCGGTCTCCGCAGAGAGTCGGGCGAGGGCGAAGCGTGGTCCGGTGACACGGCTGCCGGCAAGCGCAGCCAGTACGGGCACAGCGAAAAGCTGAAACGTAACGGCCGAGGAAACTGGATTGCCGGGAAGCCCGAAGAAACATGTTCTTGAGCGCGGGTGCTGGACAGCGCGTGCGCCGCTGACGGGCAGGTCACCGAAGACAAGGGGTTTACCGGGTTGAATACGGACGCCGGTGAAGTGGAAGCGCGAGCCTGCTCGAGCGAGGGCGGGCTCCACGAGGTCGAATTTCCCGGCAGAGACGCCGCCCGAGAGAATGAGCAGGTCAGCCTCAGCCGCCCGGGCAAGGGAGCGATCAAGTGCGCGGTCGTTGTCCCCGGCAGTAGACAATACCCACGGCTCACCGCCGGCCGCTGCCACCATTGAAGCCAGCATAGGCGCGTTGGAGTTGCGGATTTGCCCAGGCGCGGGCTTGGATTTGATGGGTACGAGTTCATCGCCGGTGGTGAGAATCGCCACGCGTGGACGAGCGAAAACCTCGAGTGTGGAGTAGCCGCAAGCGGCGGCAAGGGCAATTTGTGCAGAGTGGATGGCAGTTCCGGCAGGCAGAAGCTCGTCGCCACTGTGAGCTTGCGCGCCTTGCGAGACTACGTTGTCGCCTGGTTTCAATTTGCGTGGAAGCAGCAGGCTGACCTGCGCACCATCCATGGTTGCGTGATCGATCTTGACATGTTCGATCATCATCACCGCGTCGGCCCCTGAAGGCACCGGTGCGCCGGTCATGATCTCCCATGCCGCACGTTTGGGGAGTGGACCGGCGGGCGAATCTCCGGCGCGCGTGGCGCCAACCAGCTTCAGCGGCGCGTGCTTTGAGGCTTCCGCAGCGCGGCATGCGAAGCCGTCGCGCGTGGATCGCGCAAACGGCGGCTGATCCTGATCGGCGCGAAGCGGCAGGGCCAGGATGCGGCCGAATGCGGCTGCAAGCTTGACACTCTCGATCGACGGCAGCAATCGGGCGATCCCTGCAACCTGGTGGGCAACCAGCGCGGCGGCTTCATCGTAGCTCGGGAGAGCTGTGCTCATGGATTGGATTGTAGAGTGTCGGGAAGACTGGAATGTGACTGGAATGCGCTGGCGCAAAAAACCGAGGGCGTCCGCCGAAGCGAACGCCCTTGATCAACAGAAGCCGTAAAACTAATTGCCCTTTTTCTTGCTGCCTGGCGGGGCCTTGTAGCTGTTGTCGATCTTCTGGTCGAAGCCGGCAAGGATGCCCTTGACTTCAGCGGCATAAGGGCCGTCGGGCGCAAGTTGGAGATATTTCTGATAGGCCTCAAGGCATCCTGGAGGCGCAACGATCTTCTGCGTCTTCGGATCGAGGGTTGCCTTCTGGATGAGCCCCTGACCTTTGAGGTAGTAGAGCAATGGCTGGTTGGGGTCAGCTGCTATCGCTTCATCGGCCACGGCCACCTGCGCGTCGCCGTTGTTCATCTGGAAGAAGATGACGGCTTCGTTCTTCAGATAGAAAGCAGCCTGGGTGGGATTGGCTTTGGCCGCCGCGTCATAGGCGGCATTCGCATCCTGAACCTTGCCCTGGCGTGCATAGATCTCGCCCAATCCGCTATCTGCAAGACCCTGGACCTGGGGATTCGGCTTCTTTGATGTGCTTTCGATATCAAGAGTTTTCTTGAACGTCGTGACAGCGTCGTCATACTTTTTCAAGCCCGCCTGTGCTTGTCCCAACTGGGCCCACAGGATGGAGGCGTCAGGCTTGGCAGCCGTGTCCTTGAGCATCAAGGTTTCCACCTCGGTGTACTTCGCGGTCTTGATTTCCTGCTCCTTGGCTTCGAGATCGGAGCGTGAAGCAGTTGCGCCAAGCGCCTGAACCGCGCCCTCATGCGCAGAATCCGCATCCTTGATGTCCTGGGTAACAACCCTCAGGTCGGCGTTGAGATTCTTGATGACCTCATTCGCCTTCATGGCCTCGGCGTTGTGCTTTCTGAGGTCTTCGAGTTGCTTTCTCTGGTCGGCGGGCAGGGCGTCAACATACTCCTTGCGGGACATGTCGATGTCTTGCTGGGTGTCCTGGCCGACCACAATCTTCACGCCGTCGATGTGGTCTGCCTGCTTGTCGGGCGTCATGCCGGGCGAGCGGTAAACGGCGGTGTAGAACCCCGGGGGGGCCTCACCGGAATAGTCGCCATTGGGATCAACCGTGTAGGTTCCCTTGTCGGTCGTTGCCGAGTTCAATCCGGGACCTGAAGCGTGGCCGACCTCGACCAAACTCACCGTGCCGCCAGCCTGGGATGCTCCGGTGGGATTGGTAACGTGGCCGTGAATCTTGCCCGAAGGCGCGCTGGGTGGGGCTAGCTGCGCAAGCGCGGGGACGAGAGCGAATGCCATCATGCCCAGCCAAAGTGAAAGGTTGCGTTTCATCATCTTCTCCTTGGGAGCGGCGGGAACAAAGCTGCCCGCAAGCTCAAAAAATCTTGTTTTCCGACCTGCCCGGTTTGCGTCCAAGGTGTCTCCTTAAGTGAAGGCTGCCTTTGAGGCCAGGAACCGGAGGCCAAACTGAAACTGCCGATACACTTTCGGCTCCGGCGGCCGGTTGAATGGGTGCCCGGAAGTTGCCGCGCGGAACCCGGTTTTGCAAACCGGCGCAACCAGCAGGACCCAAGTTAAATCCAATCGCCTACTCAGCACAAGGGCATGCAGCAGGATGTGCAATGCCTGCATGGCATTGAAGTGCCGACAAGCCATGCTTTCACGCCGAAGTCATAGGACGGTTCCACTCGCGAGTAAGTTGCGAAAGCCTCCAGCCATTGGTTCGTCCTGGAGGGGCGCAACGGCCTGTGATCTGCCCATCGTAATGTGCTCTGGGCAAGGTCGCGTGTGGCCTCGATCACACTCTAGAATAAATGGATGCAGACAATCATTCGGAGGGCAACACCCGCGGATGTTCCGCAGATCCTGGCATTTATTCGCGCATTGGCAGCCTATGAGCGGGAGCCGGACGCGGTGACCGCAACAGAAGATGGTCTTCTTGAGCATGGATTTGGCGCTAACCCCTTCTATTCCTGTTTGATAGCTGAGTGCGATGGCTTGCCGGCTGGATTCGCGCTTTACTTTTTCAACTACTCAACATGGATGGGCCGGCCCGGACTTTATCTTGAAGACCTCTTCGTCGAGCCCAGGCTGCGAGGGTTGGGAATCGGTAAGGCGCTGCTGCAGCGCGTTGCCGCAATTGCGGTGGAAATGAACTGTACGCGCCTGCAGTGGGAGGTGCTGGACTGGAATACGCCGGCAATTGAGTTTTACAGCGCCATGGGAGCCGAGTTCATGGACACATGGCGCAAGGTGCGAATCGCCGGCGAGGCGCTAGCCCGCCTGGCGACCTGCGGCGGGGCAGACGGTGCTCGCGCGCCAGGTTCCGATCAGAAAGTCGCGCAATGAGAATTCGCGTCATCGGCGGTGGACTTGCCGGGCCGGAGGCGGCACTGACCGCAGCTCGGCTTGGCTGCCAGGTGGACCTCTACGAAATGCGGGCCGTCGTCGATGGGAAACCGCGGCTGACCCCGGCGCACCAGACAACCGAATTCGGCGAGTTGGTGTGCTCCAATTCACTGAAGAGCGAGTCGCCCAATACGGCGCCGTGGCTTTTGAAAGAGGAAATGCGGCGTGCGGGTTCCGCGCTGCTACGCATTGCCGATGCGACGGCCGTGCCCGCGGGACATGCTCTGGCCGTGGATCGCGTCGAGTTTTCACGACAGATTACTGAAGCGATTGCCGCGGAGCCGTCGATTCGTGTGGTTCGACAGGAAGTGACAGAGCTGAACGAGCCCGACGCTGAAGAGATCGATGGCCCAGTGCTCACCATCGTGGCCACCGGTCCGCTTACTTCAGACGCGTTGAGCGCCGAGATTGCGCGCATCACCGGCGCCGGACACCTGGCGTTCTACGACTCCATCTCGCCGATTGTCGATGCCGATTCGATCGACATGGATCGGGTATACATGGCTGCGCGCTGGGACAAGGGAACGGCCGACTACATCAACTGTCCAATGGATCGGGCAGAGTTCGACAGGTTTCTTGATGCGCTGCTCACGGCGGAAGCAGCCGAGGCCAAGGAGTGGGAGAACCTCGATTATTTTGAAGGCTGTTTGCCGATTGAAGTACTGGCTCGGCGCGGCCGCGATACCCTGCGATTCGGACCGATGAAGCCCGTGGGCCTGCGTGATCCGCGAACTGGAAAGACGCCGTGGGCCGTTGTGCAATTGCGCAAGGAGAACGTGCGCGCCGATAGCTACAACCTGGTCGGATTTCAAAACCACCTTAAATTTGCAGAGCAGGCGCGGGTGTTGCGACTCATCCCAGGGCTTGAGAATGCGAAGTTCCTGCGCTACGGGCAGATTCATCGCAACACGTACATTCAGGCACCGGTTTTGCTGAACGAAGGCCTGCAGCTGAAGAAATCGCCATGGCTGCTATTTGCGGGGCAGTTGTCCGGCGTCGAGGGCTATACGGAGTCGATTGCGACTGGATTGCTGGCGGGAATCTATGCGGCGGCACTGGTACGCGGAGAGACGCCAACTCCTGCGCCCCGAGCCAGCGCGCTTGGCTCACTCGTCCACTACATTACACATGCCGATCCCAAAGATTTTCAGCCGGCCAACATCACCTTCGACTTGCTGGAACCGCTGGAAGAAGAGCTGCGCCAGAAAGTTCGCGACAAGAAGGATCGGCATCGCATGGTGTGCGAGCGGTCGCTCGCGGCATTCGATGCGTGGTGGGCGGCGGTAGGGAATTAGCCATGGCTACGATTCGCCGCAGTATGGTGGTGTCGATTCTGTTCACTGTTTTTGGTGGACCGGGTCTGGTGCTGGTGTATTTGCCATGGTGGATGACACACTTCCACATCCCTGCCGGCGAGCCATTTTGGCAAATCATGATTGCCGCAGTGCTGATCGCTGCCGGGCTGACACCGCTGATGGACTCGATGATCAGGTTCGTTTATGCCGGCCGCGGAACGCTGATGCCTACGGTGCCAACCGAACATCTGGTCGTGAGCGGTCTCTATCGATACGTACGCAACCCCATGTACGTAGGGGTTCTGACGGCTCTGATCGGCGAGACCGTGCTGTTCTGGAATTGGGACCTGGTGATTGAATGCGCGATTTTCTGCCTTGCGGTTGAGCTTTTCGTCAGACTGTCTGAAGAGCCCGAGCTGGCTCACAGTTTCCCTGCGGAATATTTGCAGTACAAGCAACATGTGCGCCGCTGGGTACCGCGCCTCACGCCGTGGGAAGCTGCAGGCAGCAAATTGGACAAATAGCAATTGAGCCTCTGGAACCTTTCCGCCCCCGGCAGTGTCCAAGACATAGAGGGGTTGCGCGGACTAGAGGGGCTACACGCAAATCGTGCGCCGGTGAGAGCGTGTACCCTGAATGATGGAGCTTCATGATGCGTTGGATGTCTTTGCTGGCAAGTTCATTCTGTTCCGCGGTGCTGATAGCGAGCACGGCCACTCCCGTTGCGCAGACCGCGCCGCTGAAGATTACTGCAGCGCAAGCCGAACAGCATTTGATTACGTCGACAGTGCAGAAGGCGCTTTTGCCGGACGCGTTTGCAGGGTGGGTCTCAGCAGATAAGCCGACTACTTTTACAGAAGCAAGCCAGGCCGATCAGGCCAACGCCGCGGCTTTGAAGGAATACGACTTTACCGACGGAGCCCTAGCCACCTACAAACGCAGCGGCCAGTCTCTGAGTCTTCGTGCATTGCGCTTTCACGATGCCAGTGGCGCGTTCGGCGCATATTCGTTTTACCGACAGAACGGGTGGCCCAAGGAAGAGATTGGCACAGGCGCTACTTCCAACAACAATCGCGTGCTTTTCTGGGTGGGCAATTCTGTCGTCGATGCGAACTTCTCGCGCATCGGGCCCATGTCAGGCTCAGAGTTGCGTGAGTTGGCGGGCGAGTTGCCGCCCCTCGATGGACCCAGGGCGCTGCCGCCGCCGATTATGGGCAATCTACCCATTGAGTCGCTTACCCCTGAGACAACGCACTATGCGTTGGGGCCGGCGGGCTATGCAGGCGCAGGGGGCGTGTTGCCTGCTGACCTGGTGGGGTTTGACCGCGGCGCGGAAGCTGTGACGGCAAACTACTCACTGCGCTCGAACCCGGCGACACTCACCATCATTGACTACCCCACACCGCAGATGGCCGCCGCGCAAGAGACAAAGATTCGCGCGTACATCAAGGCAGGGAGCGCAGCGGTTCCACCATGGCCGAAGCCGCTTGTCGACTCTGACCTGGCGGGCCTCGAAGTCCGCCGAAGCGGACCCCTGGTGGCCATTGTGAGCGGCGACGCCATTCCTGAAGAGAGCCACAAGCTCCTGGCTACGGTGCACTACGAGTCGGAGATCACTTCGATTCCGCAGCCCACCGATTCTGAGGTCTTCAAGACCGGCAAGCTGCTGATGGGCATTGTCACACTGGTGATCATTGGCGCAAGCGCTGCGATCCTGCTGGGCTTCTTTCTGGGCGGGGGACGGGCACTCTATCGGATCGCGCGTGGAAAGCCGGCATCGTCAATGTACGAGGTTGAGTTCATTCGCCTGGATTTGCGTGAGGAGTGGGTTGAGCCGGTTCCAGCGGCCGACAGGCCTGGCCAGAAGCGCTAAAGCAGGGCGTAAAATTGTGGAAAACCAGTCACAAACCCTAGAAAACACCTAGAAAAGACGGCGATTGTCAAGCAGGAAAAGGCGAACACATGTCGAAGATGCATACAGCACCCCCTGTCGAAAATAATTTGTAAACCATTGAATTAAAAAGATTTATTTCGTACAAGATTTCCCCTTGACACGCTCTTCCCACACCCCTACTATGCAGCCAGAAAGTTCTGATGGTTTTGCCTCCGTTGGGACTATTCTCCCTGAGGAAAGAGCTGCCCTGTTGCCGGGCGGCTCTTTCCGTTTTGTATGGGCTTTTGGGTCAGGATTGCTCCTGGCTGTCATCCTCGTCG
Source organism: uncultured Occallatibacter sp. (assembly GCA_964614635.1). GTDB lineage: Bacteria > Acidobacteriota > Terriglobia > Terriglobales > Acidobacteriaceae > Telmatobacter. Next base: position 23,253 of record CAZTLV010000044.1, on the reverse strand, counting down.
GACGTTGAGTCGGCCCATTCCTTCCCGCAGGCCTCGCAGTGCCAGGAATTAACCGGGTCGACACCCTCAAGAACCGGGTCTCCAGCGCCGCATTTTGGACAGGAAGGTGGCTCGAATTCTGGCGAATCAGTGTTGAATTGGTCGACGATGTCCTTAGGGATTGGTTGGCTGGCGATCTCGACAGCTCGTTCCAGCTGATCGGCTGCAACCATGATCCGGGGATAGCTGTGGCTGATTGCGTAGCGCGAACCGGGCTGTTCTACCCAACTGTCGACGCCTGCCCGCAGCAAGGCTTGATGAATCTGCCATGCCTGCTCAGTGCTTTCACATTCGCACAGTTGAGTCTTCCAGGTGTAGTCATGGGAAGAGCTGTTTTCCTCATCGCTGTGATTATGAAGCGATGGGTCGCTTTCCAGGCCGAAATCCCCGCCTGGGTCCAGTTGCGGCGCCGTGAGCCGATTTGTCGAAGGTGGGGACTGTTTCGCAGCCAGCGGATCGCCGAGACCCCGAGTCCTCATCTCGCCGCGAAGAGCCTCCTGCGCGGTTGGTGTGAGATCGGCGAATTCTGCGGCCAGTCCAAGGAGTTCTTCGTTGCTGATGCCGCGGTAGTGCTCCGTGAGCCGTTGCCATTCCTCGATTGGGTTGCCTTGCATGTTGGGCAGTATAGGCCGCTTTACGCTGTGCCTGCATCAGGATAAAATCAACAGAGCAAGCCGAAGTAGCTCAGTTGGTAGAGCAGCTGATTCGTAATCAGCAGGTCATCGGTTCAAGTCCGATCTTCGGCTCCACGTTCCCATCGCGCACTCTCAACTCTCTCAAAAGCATTACTTCCTACTCCTGTTTGTTAGGGTTCTGCCGTGTTTGATGGATTTCTCCTCCGATTTCCACACAAGGGCCGCGCCCCTATCTCGACACGAATCAAGTGAGACACCGGTTATCCACTAGTTTTTTTATTGCGGCGGTAGTTCCTGCCTGCATATCCACGCATACTCTTGGCATAATCGCAGCAAGAGCGGTTTCTCCGTAACTGATCCAAGAACCAGGTCCGGGATGAAAGCCGCAATCGGGGACCGGGTTCAAAGCACGGGTTCAAAGCCGAGGATGGACAGTACTACCGGTGGGAGCACTCAAGAGTGACCAGCTATAGCCGTCAGGATGTGTTGCGAATCATGCAAATCAGTTCTCACCAGTTGCAGGGGTGGGAGCGAGCTGAACTGATCCCTCAACGGCAGACCTACACCTTCCAGGACCTGGGGCAGCTTAGAATTGTGCGCGCCCTGCGCGAGGGGGCGGTGCCGGCGGCCTCAATACGACAGTCCATTGTGGCCATGAAGGCCGTGGCGGGAATGTCTAACCCGCTGTTGGAGGCGTGCCCGGTCCGGACCGGAACTCGTCTGGCTTTCCGGCACCATGGCGCGATGGTTGATCCGATTCGACGGCAGCTGCTCATTGACTTCGAGAGGATCGCGCGATTTGACCCGGCTGAGGAAACATCCGCTCCGGTCGAGCCATCGCCGCTGCGGCCGTTGGGATCACCGAATCCTCGGAATGCGCAGGATCTGTTTTTCACTGCGGTTCAAGCCGAAGAGACCGGCGAAAAGCAGCGGGCAATCACTCTATACCAGGAGATTCTGGCGCTCGATCCAGACTATGCGGCGGCCTATATCAACCTGGGCACCATCTTCTTTCACATGCGTCAGTATGGCCGGGCAGAGGAGTTGTATCGCCAGGCCACTGTGGCCGACCCCGGATACGTGCTGGCCTTTTTCGATCTAGGCAATGTGCTGGACGAACTCGAGCGGTCGGATGAGTCGATTGCCGCGTACCAGCAAGCTGTCGCGCTGGCGCCCCGTTACGCCGACGCCCACTACAACCTGGCCCTGGCATATGAACGCAAAGGGATGGGACGGCAGGCGCTGCGTCACTGGCAGCGATATCACAAGCTGGACAATCGCGGTCCCTGGGCAGAGCATGCTCGCGGCCAGATACGTAAACTCCTGAGCCGGGAGAAGCTCGCCATTGTATGGCGCGCGACCGAGTATATTCCGCCACGCAAAGGGAGTGCAGCGCTGGAGTTGGCCGGCATTTAGCGCTGCTTCAAGCCTCCTCAGCATCGTGGTCCGGGGTGCAGTCTCCTCAACGCGAGCTTTCTCTCACGCCGCAACTTTGTTCAAAATTCTGCGTCTATGCGAATGGAAAGGCAGGCTTAGTCTTGCGAACCGTCCCAATGCAGGGACGTGCGCAGGCCCGTCTTGAAATTCCTCTTTCGTGTTTTGTTGCCGTTCGAACAGGCACCATTGCCTTGGCTTTGACGCGATCGAAGACCGCAAGCCCGGTCTTTAGAATCCATGAACTCTCAAAGGTTCATACATCAAGGATGGCAATGAAGATGATATTTTTTCCCCTACTGCAGTTGCGGTACCGGGCTTGCGGCTTTGTCGCGGCCTGCACAGTGGCCGCCGCCGCTGCCTTCGCGCACCAGGCGGCGCCTCGCATCACAGCGGAGATCAGCAGCTCGACAATGACTCCTTTGAAGGGATCGCTTCACCCGTTGGCGCAGGCACAATTCGACGCCGGCAGGCTGGCGGCAAATACAAAGCTCGACGGCATCACCGTGGTCTTCAACCGCTCGGCCGCTCAGCAGGCTAGCCTTGACGCGCTGATCGCGGCGCAACAGAATCCTTCCTCGCCGCTGTATCACCAGTGGCTGACCCCTGACCAATTCGCCGCTCGCTTCGGAATGTCAGACTCCGATCTTGACAAGGTGCAGAGCTGGCTTCAGCAGCAAGGTTTCGTGATCGAGTCGGTTGCACGCAGCAAGAATGCCATCCGCTTCTCAGGAACTGTTCAGCAGGTCGAAGCAGCGTTTTCAACACAGATGCACAATTACAGGATCAACGGCGTTCAGCATTTCGCGGCATCGACTGAACTGAGCGTGCCCGCGGCCATTGCGCCAACGATCCTTGGAATCCGCAACCTCGACGACTTCCGGCCCAAGTCACATGCGGTGGTAAACAAGAGCACGCGGCCAAGACCCGCATTCACTTCCAGTGAGAGCGGCAATGTTTACTTCGCGCCCGGCGACATTGCCACCGTGTACAACATCAAGCCTGTTTACAGTTCTGGGAATAACGGCAATGGGCAGTCGATCGCCGTCGTCGGACAGTCGGCAGTTTCCCTCAGCGACATCGAGAGCTTCCAGAATGCTGCCGGGCTCACCATGAAAGACCCGACGGTTGTGCTGATGCCCGGCACCGGGAGTTCCACGGTGTACTCAGGAGATGAGGGTGAATCGGATCTCGATTTGGAGTGGTCGAGCGCCATTGCTCCAGGGGCGGACATCTACTTTGTGTATGTAGGCAGCAACACGAACTACGGTGCCTTCGATGCGCTGCAATACGCGATCGACCAGAAAATTGCTCCGATCATCAGCACCAGTTACGGCGAGTGTGAAGCATTCCTTTCCGGATCCACGCTTGGCTCGGGATTAGCCATCGAACCTACTCTTGAATCGGCGTTTCAGCAGGCTGCTTCGCAGGGACAAACCATCATGGCTGCGGCAGGCGACAGCGGTTCCACCGATTGCTTTGTCGGGGCCGGCTCCGGGAACCCGCCCCTCTCCGGACAGGAAGCCCTGGCCGTGGATTACCCGGCCAGCAGCCCTTACGTTACCGGCGTGGGCGGCACTGAAGTTTCCCAGGCCAACCCGGCCTATCTCACAGCAGGCGGCGGTTATTGGGCCGCAGAGGGCAGTTCTGACATCATCAGCTCCGCGCTTCAATACATTCCAGAGGTGGTTTGGAATGAGGACCAGGCCAACTGCGGCCAGGCGGATTGTCTAGGTGCCACAGGCGGCGGAGCCAGTGCTCTGTTCACAAAGCCGAGTTGGCAAACGGGGGTTCCTGGAATTCCATCCGACGGCAAGCGCGATGTGCCGGATATCGCGGTCAATGCGTCGACCGACCTGCCCGGATATTTATTTTGCACCAGCGATAATTCTTTCTGGTCGCAAGGGCAGACCGCCAGTTGCACAAGCGGATTCCGCGATGCCAATACAGGGCTGTTGACACTGGTGGGAGGCACCAGCATGGGCGGCCCCATCTTCTCAGGCATGCTGGCGCTGATCAATCAGCAGCAGAACTATTTCACTGGACAAGGGCTCATCAATCCGACGCTCTATACCCTGGCGGCGAACAGCACCACATACGCATCCGCTTTCCACGACATCACCAGCGGCAACAACGATTGCACTGCCGGCAGCGCCAACTGCAGCAGCACCGCAGGCTTCTCAGCCGGCGTGGGCTATGACCAGGTCACCGGACTTGGAACCATCAATCTAGCCAACCTGGCCGCGGCCTGGCCCTCCAGCACCGGGCCCGTTCTTATCGGAACAACCACGACGATCACCGCTTCGAACATGACTCCTGGACTGAACGCTTCAGACAACTTCACAATATCTGTTGCATCCACTTCAAGCAGCACCATTCCCACAGGCACAGTTACGCTTACCGTCGACGGGGGAACGCCGCTTGCGCCCATTACGCTGACCGCGAACGCAACAGCCACGTACTCCACTGCGTTCTCGACAGCGGGTACTCATGTAATCCTGGCGGCGTATTCGGGCGATGCCACTCACGCAGCGTCAACCGGTGTCGTGTCAGTCAACGTTGCAGGAGTAAGTTCAGGCAGCGGATCATTCTCGCTGGCAGCCACGCCGGCCACGCTCACTGTTATGCAGGGTAGTTCAGGGACCGAAACCATCACCGTGACGCCGGCGAGCGGCTACACTGGCACAGTTCTGCTGAACTTCGACACCTCGAACGACAGCGCACTGCAGAATCTCTGCTATCAGTTCACCAACATGAACAGCGCCGGCAATGGAAGTGTGGCTGTGACCGGGACGGCCGCGGCAACGACCCAACTTTCTCTTGACACCAACGCTTCCGACTGCACGTTGAACGGGGCAGCCCGCAGCGGTGGGAAACAGCCGCTTTATAGGCTCCACGGAGCCCACTCGGCAAAGAACAATGGGGCGAACCCGGGTCCAACGACGGTGGCATTTGCGGGGTTGCTGCTGGCAGGCTTGCTTGGCCGATATTCCAGAAAGTTTCGCACCTTGGCGGGGATGATCGCTCTTCTTGCTGTCGGAGTAGCCATCAGCGCCTGCGGCAGTGTTTCCTATTCGCTTACGAATCCGCCCAAAGGCACCTACACGATCACCGTCAGCGGGCAGGATTCGACGACACCGACCATCAACTCGTCCACAATTTTCACATTAACCATCCAATAACTTTCGAGTGGTGAGGGGCGAACGCCGCCGAGTGTTCGCCCCTTTTCTTAGTCTCAAAATATCAAGCACAACTTCGCCGCCGGCGTATCCGGTGTTGTGAGCCAGGGCCGAACGTGGTGCCTGCATGCCGATTGTTTTGATACACTCCGATGCCGGAGGGTTTTCAAATTGACCCACACGTCGCCCATCCCGCTCACGCGACTCTCTGAAGAAGAAAATCTGTTCTACTCGACCGTTCGCAGGTTCGCTGAGGAGACCATTGCGCCGCAGGTGCGGGTGATGGACGACGAACAAAGATTCGCGGACGGACTGGTCGCACAGATGACCGCGCTCGGACTGATGGGGATAGAAGTTCCCGAGGCGTTGGGCGGAGCAGGGGGCAGCTTTTTTGATGCGGTCCTGGCTATAGAAGCGATCTCGACGGTTGATCCGGCTGTAGCCGTGCTTGTGGACGTGCACAACACGCTGGTGATCAACGCCCTGCGCCGCTGGGCAACACAGGCGCAACAATCGCATTGGCTGCCAAATCTGGCAGCGGGCACGGTGGGCGCGTATGCGTTGAGCGAGGCCAACTCGGGCTCCGATGCATTTGCTTTGCAGACACGCGCGGAGAAAACCGAAGGTGGGTTTTTGCTGAACGGGCGCAAGCTGTGGATCTCGAATGCGCGCGAGGCCGGCGTGTTTATTGTGTTTGCCACGATCGATGCGTCCGCTGGTTATCGCGGCATCACAGCGTTTCTGGTTGAAAAAGGTATGGAGGGATTCTCCGTTGGCCGCAAGGAAGACAAGCTGGGAATTCGTGCCAGCAGTACCTGCGAACTGATTCTGGATCAATGCGAGGTGCCCGAAGAGCATCTGCTTGGCGAACCGGGCAAAGGATACAAGATCGCCATCGAGACGCTCAACGAGGGGCGCATCGGCATCGGTGCGCAGATGCTAGGGCTGGCCGAAGGCGCGTGGGGCCACGCAGCCCGCTATGCCAATGAACGACGACAGTTCGGCAAACCTATCGCGGAGTTTCAGGCAGTGCAGTTCACTCTGGCGGAGATGGCCACCGATATTGAGGCAGCAAAGTTGATGGTTTACAACGCGGCCCGGCTGAAGGACGCAGGGCAACCCTATGTGCGGGAAGCGGCGATGACCAAATACTTTACTTCGCAGGTGGCGGAGCGGGTGGCCAGCCAATGCATCGAGATCTTCGGCGGCAACGGATTTGTGCGCGACTACCCGGCAGAAAAGTATTATCGCGACGCCAAGGTTGGGAAGATTTACGAAGGCACGTCAAACATGCAGTTGGCTACCATTGCCAAGCAGGTGCTCGACGGGAAATAGCCTACGGGCAAAAGCCCTGTTAACAGATGCGCGGCATTCGGAGAGCGGCCAATTCACTCAGCTGAATGCAGGCGAAGCGCATTATTTGGCGGAATCTCTCTGACGCGTGGCCTTCACGCCCGACAAAATTCCTAAACCAATCATCACAACCGCACCCACCACGATCCAATGCGTGGGCATATGTACGAGGTGCGCCGCGTAAGCCAGCCCGGCGATCATGATTGCAAAGCCGGCTGCGTAGATTCCAAACGACATTGTCACTCCTTATGAGTCCGCGATTCGCCTGCAAAGACAGCTTTGCATCGCGCTCAGTAATTGTCTGTGCGATTTAGACCATGAGCGTAGCGAATGTGGCGAGAGCCGCTGACAACCTGGGCCGTTAGGAACTGACCTGACTAACGTGGTGTCCTTTCAAAACAAGAATGACCAACCCTGTGAAGGGCACCGCCAGTAACCGGAATCTGTTTTACAGTTTCTGCGTTCTCTGCACTGCGCGGACGCCCTCGACGCGGCGCAAGCCGAGCACCATGCGGTTGAGGTGGCGAACGTCCTCAGCCTCCACCACAAACTCCACGATTGCTTCACCATTCTCGTCCTGGCGGATTTCAACGCCGCGAATATTGGTGTTGTCGTCAGAGATCACAGCGGTCATTTCCTTCAACATGCCGGTACGGTCGTCGCAGAAGACGGTGATTTTAACGGGATAGCGCTGAGGCTTGCCGGCTGATTCGTCGCCCACACGGGACCACTCGACGGAGATGCGGCGATCACTCTCGTAGAGCAGATTTTGAACGTTGGGACAACTGCGCGCGTGAACGGCCACTCCCTTGCCACGGGTGACGTAACCAATAATCTCTTCGCCACGAATGGGGTTGCAACAGCGCGCACGATAGACGAGCAGGTCGTTTTGCCCTTCAACCTGCAGCGAATCGGAACCGGTGAGGTGCAGTTTGCGCACCGCGTCAGACATGGCCGGCAATCCGCTGTCGCCCGGCTTGGTTTCTACAAGCGGCGCAGTGTCGCCCTGGGTAGCAAAGCCGGGGACCAACTTGTTGAGCACCTGGTGCGCTGAGTGTTTGCCCTGGCCCAACGTTGCAAGCAGATCGGCGGCGGTAGCAACGCCGTACTCGTTGGCGATGCGGCCCAGGTCCTGATCGGCGATCTGGCTCATGGGAACCTTGAATCGCCTGGCCTCGCGCTCAAGCAGTTTGCGCCCGATTTCAACGGCGCGGCGGCGCTGATCCTCATTGAGCCAATGCTTGATCTTGTTGCGCGCGCGAGGGCTCTTGACAAAGGTGAGCCAGTCGCGGCTCGGCTTGTGATCTTTCTGGGTGACGATCTCGACAATGTCACCGGTGCGCAGTTTATGGCGCAAGGGCACCATGCGGCCATTCACTTTTGCGCCGACACAGGTGTGGCCCACCTCGGTGTGGATGGTGTAGGCGAAATCGATGGGCGTGCCTTCAGCGGGAATGACCACCACCTTACCCTTTGGCGTGAAGGTGTACGCCTCGTCGGGATAAAGGTCCATCTTCAGGCTGGAGAGAAACTCGTTGGGGTCGGTCATCTCCTTCTGCCATTCGACGAGCTGCCTGATCCAATTGAGCCGTTCCTCGTCGCGCGCGGTCACGGCGGCTCCGCCAGACTTGTACTTCCAGTGGGCGGCGATTCCCTCCTCGGCGATGCGGTGCATCTCTTCAGTGCGGATCTGCACCTCGAACTGATGTCCGCTGGCGCCCATCACCGTGGTGTGCAGCGACTGGTAGCGATTGGCGCGCGGAATGGCGATGAAGTCCTTGATGCGCCCCGGCACCGGCCGCCACAAGGTATGAATCAAACCGAAAACGGCATAGCAGGACGCTACGTCAGGCGTGATCACGCGGATCGCCAGCAGATCGTACACCTGGTCGAAGGAGACCTTGGAGCGCTCGATCTTCTGGAAGATTGAATACAGACGCTTGATGCGCCACTCAACGCGCGCCTCAATGTTATTTTCGCGCAGCTGCTCAACCAGCGTGTCTTCAACGCCACGCAGAAACTGTTCGCCCTCGATGCGCCGCGCTTCAACAGCGGCTGCCACTTTCTCGTAGCTGACCGGATCGGTATAACGGAAGGCCAGGTCCTCAAGCTCGCCGCGCACCTTGCCCATGCCTAAACGATGAGCCAATGGCGCGTAGATGTCCTGGGTCTCGCGCGCAATGGCTTCCTGGCGGTCCGGCTGCAGATGCTCAAGCGTGCGCATGTTGTGGAGGCGGTCCGCGAGCTTGATGAGCACGACGCGCACATCTGAAACCATGGCGAGCAGCATCTTGCGGACATTTTCCGCCTGGCGGTCTTCACGGTTCGCGAACTGGATCTTGTCGATTTTGGTGACGCCTTCAACAATGTGCGCAACCTGTTCGCCAAACTCTTCGGCAATCTCTTCGTTGGTGGCAGGCGTATCCTCCACGGAGTCGTGCAGCAGGCCAGCGGCAATGGCGGTTGCATCCATCTTCATTTCAGCAAGCACTTCGGCCACTTCCAGAGGGTGAACAATGTAAGGCTCGCCTGAGGCCCTCATCTGGCCGTCATGATGGCGGACACAGAACTCCCAGGCCTTGCGAATCAGGGTGACATCTTCGCTGGGGCGGTTCACCTGAACCCGGTGCAGAAGTGCTTCAAAGCGTTCATTTATCAGGGCTTGTGGCGTGGAAGCTTCAGAAGTGGACGCAGCAGGCTGCAAATCCCCCGTAGAGGCCGGGGGGACTTTGGGGATCTCTGCCGGTATGGCCTGCCGGACACTCGCCATGCTTCATTATAGGCTGCACCGTTTGAACACGGATAAATCGGCCTAGGGGTGAAAGCCGATGTGGACAGGTGGAGAGCAGACCGGGGAAGAAACCGGAACGAGGTGCGGCCAGGAGCTTTCTTGCCCAGGATCGACCGAATCAAACGCTCTTGCGGGGTTCATTCATCCGGTCAAGTTGTAGGAATGATCGGATGTTTGAGGTTGGCTAATCTTTCTAAGTACAAGTCTTCAATGAAAGCTTTGGAATTGGTTGTAGCTTAAGGTTGAATCTAATCTGCATCTATCTTCGTAACTTACATTGAAGTATGGCAAATACTTTGATTTGAAATAGTCGAATTTGTTGTTGGATGATAGCCGTTCGCATCCAGGTACGTTGGTACTGGAATGCTATACGTAGTGTGCCAGCCGTCACATCCAGCTTACTCCGGCGGAGGAGTAGAGTCCCCTTCGGACTAGAGCGATTCTCCAATGTCCATGCTTGTAAATCGCGGTTGCCGGGTGACTTGCTTATCAAGAAATGTCACGATGCACGAAGCGGACAACGGCACGTCAATTGGAGAACGACCTCGCGGTCCAGAACCGAGGAAGTTATGTTGAAACCGCTTTTGATTGCAGCCCTTGTCGCGGCTTTAGCGGCAGGCACAGGCTTTGCAGCAGATCAATCCAATTCAAAGGTTATCCTTCAGGTAGGTAAGACCGCGCCGAGCAATGGTAAACAGATGTTTGCAGCGTATTGCTCGCCGTGCCACGGCGTGGACGGCAGGGGCAACGGCCCTGTTGCCTCAGCACTTAGGACGCCGCCGGCCGACCTCACATTGCTGAGGAAGATCAATCACGGGAAGTTCCCTGACACAAAGATCGTGTCGATGTTGGAGTTTGGGGTGGACATTCCGTCTCACGGCTCGATCGAGATGCCGGTCTGGGGCCCGATCCTTGGTAAGATGGACATGGCAAACGACCAGGAAAGAGTGCTCAGAATCAGCAATTTGAGCCGGTACGTAGACAGCCTTCAGACGAGGTAAGGGCCGGCGGCCCAATTGCTCCCGGCCGGGGCGCCACAAAACCCCCAAGGAGCAAGATGACAAAGCCGCGCACCCCGCAGTCCGATAAAAAACAAAAAGCGCCCGGGTTGCAACGACCCGCGGCGCTTTTTGCGCGTAATCCCGAAAAGCCAGCGGCGGAACAGCATTCGGGTTTCCGCAAATCGCGGCAGGGCCGGGCCCTGGCTGCAGAGAGTGCCGGTTCCCAGGCAGGAGCGCGCAAGCACGCCGGATTGGGGAGAGCGAAGTCTGAACGGCCTGGATCCGATCCAACCGGCGCGGGTCTTGGTCGTGGCGCAACTGTCAGCCGGCGTGCCGCCGATCGAATACGCAGCGGGCATCTGTGGGTGTATGCCTCCGATATTGAGTTGCTTGAACTGCCCAAAGCGGCTGCGGGCGAGCCGCCGGCGCTTTTGCCGGTTGCCGACAGCCGCGGGTTGTTGCTGGGCACAGCGTTGTATAGTCCGTTTTCACAGATCGCGCTCCGAATGGTTTCTCGCGAAGCGGTCGATGACGCCAAGTGGCTCAAATTGCTCGCCGGCAGGCTGCGAACTGCTATTGAACGGCGCAAGCCTTGGCTGGACGCCGATACAAATGCCTGTCGATTGTGTTTCAGCGAGGCAGACGAGTTGCCGGGGTTGGTGGTGGACAAATACGCCGACCAGATCATCCTTCAGCTGCTTGCAAAGGGACTGGATTCCGCTGTAGTGCGCGAAACCTGCGTTCGAGTGCTCTGCGAAGAGCTGACGCCGGCTGCCATTGTGGAGCGGCCCGATCCGCGCATGCGCGAGTTGGAAGGACTTGCTGCGCCTGGTCCCGAACCCCTGTTCGCAGCGAGCGCTGCACCATTGGCGGCTGCCCAGTTCAGGCTCAATGGGCTGGAATTCCATTTTGACGCCAACTCAGGCCAAAAGACCGGCGCTTTTCTCGATCAGCGCGCCAACTATGCAGCAGTCCTGCAGTGGGCAAGGAAGCTGGGAAAAACTGGCCGGGCGTTGGATGTTTGCTGCTACCAGGGAGGGTTCGCGCTCCACCTGGCCCAGGTCTGCCGGCAGGTCACGGGAATTGACGCTTCCAGAGCTTCGCTGGAAGTGGCGGAACGGAATCTCGTGGCCAATCGCTCCCGTCTTTCGGCGCAGGTGGACTGGGTGGAGGCTGACGCGTTTCAGATTCTGCGGGACTGGTCGGAAGCCGGTGAGATGTTCGACACAATCGTTCTTGACCCTCCTGCATTCGCGAAGACGCAAAGGGCTGTCGAGGGTGCAATGCGCGGTTACAAAGAGCTGAATTTGAGAGCGCTGAAGATGATGCGCCCCGGTGGTCTCCTGCTGACCTGCTCCTGTTCGCATCACGTGGGATGGACTGAACTCATAGACAGTGTGGCGTCAGCGGCCGCCGACGCCTCGCGGCGCGTGCGATTGCTGGAACGCCGGGGCGCGTCTCTCGACCACCCGGTGCTGCTGAATCTGCCGGAGACTGAGTACTTGAAGTGTCTCGTTCTGCAAGTCGAATAAGACCGGGCCGCGCCGGGCCGAAGGACGAAGTGCGATGCAGTTTCGAAGGCAATTAGCCTGGGTAATGATCGTTGGCATTGTGCTGTACGCCCTCTGGTTGTCTGCGCTGGGGGCGGTTACCTATGGATCTGAATACAAACCCGAAGCGCGCAGTCTCTTGATACTGATCCGGTACACGCAGCCAATGTTCATTTTTCCATGCGTCCTGGTGGCGCTTGTGCCTCGGTGGTGGACATCGGTGCCGCTATGGATGCTTTCGATTTCGGTCGCCCTATTTATTTACCTGCCCGATTTTCAATTGGAGGATGCGTTGGATAGCTGGGCCGCCCCTTTTGCCATGCAGCAAGCCAAGCAGATGGCCGAGGTGATGATCGTCCCGGTTGTCATGCAGATTGCACTGCTGTTGAAGAGAAGCGGGAAGCAGCGCAGTGAACCGGCGTAGCTCGTTTCGGGTCGCCGCCTCAATTTGAAGCATGACAAGAGATTCATGCGTGGGCGATGCGCCGGCTGGTGCGCATGCGGGCCCAGAGTTGTCTCCACGACTGAAATGATGAACGACAAGGCTCCTTGCCCGCAGCTGGTCCGCTCTCAGGCGGCGCCGCGCGCAGTTGAGCCAATGTGTCTTTGACCAGTGCGCGCAGGGTCTCCGCCTCAAATGTGCAGGAGCGCAGATAGGCGGAAACGCTCAGGCCGGCTTCCGTCGCGCGTCGGCGCAACTGCGCATTCTCCGCCTTGCACAGCCGGATCGTGATGCTGGCGCTCTTCAGATTGTTGCGCTGCATTATTTGGCGTGGCGCGGCTGAGCGGTTTCAGTCCAAAGAAAACTGAGGGTGTCAGCATCGTCCTGGATCTGCTGGTCGACAGCCATGCCTCCGCTGTGCCCTCCGGCCTGGCTGTAATGCAGCAGGACCGGGCGTCCGCTGGACGATGCGGATTGCAACAATGCAGTCATTTTTCGTGCGTGCAACGGGTCCACTCGCGTGTCACTGTCGCCGGTGAAGAACATCACCGCCGGATAGGCTGCTCCGGACTTGACGTTCTGATATGGCGAGTATTTGAGCAGATAGGGGAACTGCTTTTCGTTTTCTGAGGAACCATATTCCGTGGTCCAGTAGGAGCCGACAAGGAATTTCTGGTAGCGGAGCATGTCCAGCAACGGGTACTCGCAGAGAACTGCTGAAAAAAGCTCTGGCCGCTGGATGATGGATGCGCCCATCAGAAGGCCACCATTGGATGCTCCGTCAATGGCGAAGTGCGCAGGCGATGTGTACTTGTTAGCAATCAGGTATTCCGCCGCGGCGAAGAAGTCATCGAAGACATTCTGCTTCTTGTCGAACATGCCCTGTTCGTGCCACTGCTCGCCATACTCGCCGCCGCCGCGCAGGTTGGGCATTGCAAACCATCCTCCCTGCTCAAGCCACCAGGCGGTCGGCGGGCTCCAGTACGGTTCCATATCCACGTTGAATCCGCCGTATGCGGTCATCAGCAGGCGCTCCGTGCCGTCGCGCTTCAAACCTTTCTTTCCGGCGATGAACATCGGAATCCGGGTGCCATCTTTGGATTTGTAAAAGACCTGCGTCAGTTCATATTGGCTTGAATCGAACGGAGTCATTGTCTGGGAAAAAACATCGCGCTTTCCGGTCAGCGTGTCGATACGGTAGATAGTTGGCGACACAATGAACGACTGGAAGTTATAAAAGCCGTAACGGTCCGTGGTCCGGCCCGCGACACCCGAAGAAAAACCGATGCCGTCGGAGTCAACCGTGCCGGCAGATTTTCCATCCAGCGTATACGCGGTGGTTTCTGTTTTTACGTCTTTGAGGCGGCTGACGTAGATCTTGCCGCCCACGATGGACCAATCGCTGATCACATCCGGACCCTCGGCGACAATCGTCTTCCACACGTCGGGCATGATGGCGGGGTCGGCCTTCAAAATCCGCCCATTGGGTGATTTGTAGTCGGTCTTTACGTACCATCCCCCACGTAGATAAATCGCACTGAATCGTGAATCGATTCCCCATACCAGGACTTCAAACGGCGATCCCGGCTTGGTCAAATCGCGATAAACGATGTCCACACGCCGCGCAGGGACCCCGCGCCGGATGGTCACCACGAGGTAGCGTCCATCGTCAGTCAGCACGCCGGAAAAGAGATCGTCGCCGGTCAGTTCCTCTCCGCGAAACTCGTGGCCAAACAACAGCGTGTCACGCGAGACGCGCGTGTCCAACGCATGCTGATACAGCAGCGTCCCCTGCTTGTTATTGCGGGAGTAATACCAACTCTTCCCGTCAGCCGCAAAGTTCACGCCAAAGTAGCGCGCACTGGGCAGCTCGTCCTCGAGAGTCTTGCCGGTTTTAACGTTGAAGATGTGGATGCTGGTCTCATCCGCTCCGCCCTCCTGTACCCCATACGCAAGCAGAGTTCCGTCCCGGGAGACATCTTCCAGAGTGACTGACGTATTCGGATCGCGGCCAAGTTTCGCAGGGTCAATGAGGCGCTCGTCCTTCGCAGGCCCGGGCCGACCGGTCCAGTTTCTGCGAACGTAGATTGAGAACTGCTGTTCGCCCGCCAGGCGTTTGCGGAAAAAATAATTGCCTCCGCGTTCCAGGGGTAAGCGGCCCTCTGAGACATTCTCCAGCTCGTCCAGGTCGTCGGCAATTTGCGAGTGAATATGAGCCTGTTGCATGTAGCGGAGGGTATACGCATTCTGCGCGTTGATGAAAGCGCGGGTTTCAGTGCTCCTGGCATCTTCAAGCCATCGGTAGCTGTCCGGGATTTTGGTGCCGAAGTAGTCATCTGAAACAGGGATTGCATCGACAGCGGGAGGGGGCGGGAGAGTGATGCCTTCGCGCCCGTGAATGGTCTGGGCGAGCGCTGAGGCTGCAACCACCAGGCAGATTGCCAATCCACGTCCAAGGGTCCGCACCATGCAAATGCCTCCTGACCACAGGATACTGCGCGATGCGGCACCCATTCTGTAGCGACCCCGTTAGAATCAAGTCCAATGGAAGGCACGCAACCAACTGAGACCCCAGCTACCTCAAGCTCGCGATGGTTCCGCGCGCTGGGAATGCTGCGCCCGTCACACGCGCATACCGCGTTCACGGCCACCATTTTGCTGATGGCTTCCACGTTTTTGTCTCGAATCATAGGCCTGGCGCGGGTGAAGTACATCGTCTGGCTTTTCGGCCGCGGCATGGAGGCGGATGCGCTGAACGGCGCGTTCTACCTGCCAGACATGATTTCGTATTTTCTTGTTGGCGGCGCGGCTTCCATCACCTTTGTCACCATCCTTACGAGATACCGCGAAACCGGACGCGAGGCTGAAGGAGAGCGGTCGCTGTCAGTGATTCTGACCACGATGTACCTGGTACTGGGCGGCGCCATAGTGGTGGCTGAGATTCTTGCTCCGTGGTACATCCACTGGTGGTTTCCGGGATTCAGCGCGCAAAAAGCCGCGTTGTGTGTGCGCCTGACGCGGATCCTACTGCCGGCGCAGTTATGCTTCTTTGCCGGTGGGGTGTTTGGCGCGGTTCTGCTGGTACGGAAGCAGTTCAGCGTGCAGGCGGTGGCGCCGCTGATCTACGGCCTGGGCACCATTGTAGGAGGCGCGCTGCTAGTTCATCGCATCGGCGTCTCTTCGCTGGCCATTGGCACGGTGGCAGGCGCGTTTTTTGGGCCGTTTCTTTTGAACTGGATTTTCGCGCGACGGGCAGGCACACACTACAAGCTGATTCTGGATTGGCACGACAAGGGGCTGCGCGAGTGGGTGCGGTTGTCGTTGCCGCTGATGGTGGGCGTCTCGCTGGTAACGGCGGATACATGGATTATCGGGCACTTTGCTTCGAACACCAGCGGCGCGGTTTCGCTGATGAGCTATGCCAAGCAACTGTTTACCGCGCCCATGGCCATGCTGGCACAGGCAGCGGGAGCGGCAACCATGCCGTTCTTCGCAAGCATGTGGTCGCAGAAGCGGCACTTTGAATTTGCTACCCGAGTTGCAGACTCCGTTTCACGGGTTGCCTCCCTGGGGTTCCTGGCGGCTTCAGGCATGGTGGCTTTGGCGGTGCCTCTGGTGGAATTGCTGTTCCTCGGTGGACGCTTTTCAGCCGCGGATGCCCGAGAGTGTGCCGCATACTTTGCGGTCTTCTCGATATCGATGTTCCTGTGGTCCGCGCAGGCAATTTATGCGCGGGCGTTTTACGCAGCCGGCAACACATTGGTGCCCATGGCGGCGGGGACCATCATCACGCTTGTTTCACTTCCGATTTATTACGGGATGTACCGCTGGCAGGGCGCGATGGGCCTGGCCTTTGCCTCGGACATTGGAATCGCAATGCAAACCTTGACCATAGCCCTGCTCCTGCACAAGCGGCGCATGGTCTCGCTGGCAAGCCTGGACTACCGGGAATTGGGGCGATGCCTGCTGGCGGCGCTGGCGAGCGGCGTTGGAGTCGCGGTAGTGCTCTGGGGCCTGGAGAAAATGCTGGACTATCCGGGAGATTTGCATCTGGCGGGCCAAATCCGCTGGGCAGATCTGGGGCTGCTCCTGCTGGGAACCGCGCTTTGGATCGCGATTGCGAGGTGGGTGCTTGAAAAGACCGGATCTGCCCTGCCCAGGGTTATGATCAAGCGGCTTGGATGGGGTTGAGCGTTCGAAGATTGTCGCGGCTAATTCTCTTTATCTAATTGAATCGCAAGTCTTTGCCGCACAATCGTCGCCTTGAATTCTTCTCCCGTTGCCACAGAAATGAAGCTGGCGGCTGCAGAGGCACAAGAGCCCCCGCGGGCGCGGAGGCTCTGGTGGTGGAACCGGTATAAATCGAAGCTACTGCGTTACCGGCTTGAGAATCTCCGGTGCGGCCGGTGCGGCGGGCGTACTGGCCGTCCTCGCCTCTGGCTTGCGAATATCGATGCCGCCCTTGAAGTAAGCGCCGTCTTCGATGCTGATGCGGGCTGCGGCTACATCGCCGCTCAACGAGCCTTCGGCGCGGATATCCACGCGGTCAGAGGCCGCTACGTTGCCACGCACTTTGCCCAGAACGACGATTTCGCGGGCGATGATGTTTGCCGCGACCTGGCCGTTGCGGCCAACGGTGACGCGGTTGCCGGGGAGGTTGATGCTGCCCTCGACCTTTCCGTCGACGAACAGCGATTCCGAGCCGGAAATCTCGCCCTTGATAAACAAGCCCTTGCCGATGGTGGCCTGATCGCCGGCCGGAGACGGCTGGGTGCGACCGGGGGCTTCAAAGGCGGGGGCCGGTGGAGCGGGGCGAGGAGGCTCAGGGGTTGTGTTGGTGTTGTTGATCGGTCCTGATTGGCTGGGTTTCCACATTGCGCTCAAAGTAATTCCTTTTCTGTCCCGGAGGGACTGGGGGCTGCCAAGGCAGGGTCCATTGCCGCTGGCCCAAAAATCCGAATGCGTGGACCGCCGGGCTTTCTCTTGTCCGGCGACCCCGTTGAGCGGCCACAAGTGGGATGTTCTCCCCCTGTGGTGCGCCAAAAAGTTTCATTCCCGCTATTCTAAGGCGGCGAGCCCGTTTTTATCGAGTCCACGATTAAACAACGTCAACAGTAGCCAATTATGACAACAAATTGCCGACGGAGCGAGGTGCAATTTTGCGTCTCGTAGCCCACCGCCCCTTAACCGCTGGTGATGCGCGCTGGGCTCTCAATAGCCTACTCTTAGCGTATGACCGACCGTGAACTGATGGTGCGGATTGGCCGCTCCGCCGGCCAGAAGGCTGGATACAAGCAATTGGTTCGCGCCCTGAGCCTGGGCGGCGGGCGCGACCGTCGACTGCTGCTGGAACAGCTGGCAAGGCTCACCGCCCGCGGCGAACTGGTCAAGCTCGATCGCGAGCATTGGAGCATCCCCCGGGCTGCCTCTGGCGTAGGCGGCACGCGGGAAAACCTATCTGCCGGGCGGCTCGATCTGCATCGTGATGGCTACGGCTTTGTGCGTCCGAACGCGCGACAGGCCTCAGGCCGAGGCGTGGAGGAAAGTATTTTTATTCCCCCAAACGAGATCAATGGCGCCATGCAGGGCGACCAGGTGCTGGTGGAAGTGGAGCCGCCAAAGGCCGACGGACGGCGCATGGGCCGGATCGCCCGGGTGATTGAGCGACGCAACCCGACGGTTGTGGGAGTCTTCCACTACCGGGCCCCCAGCGAAAGGTCTTCGTCGCTGGGGTGGGACCATGCGCACTCCGACAGAACCATGGGGCACATTGTCGTTCCTTTCGACGAGCGAATGACGCAGCACATCCTGATCCCATCCGGGCAGGAACTGCCAACGGCTGGTGAATCGGCCACTGCCCACCGCGTGCTTGGCAGCGAGGCTGCGGCTACCGCCGCTTACGACGATCTTGAAGGGCTCGTGGTCGATGTTGAGATTACCAGTTGGCCCACGCCCACAAGGCCGCCAGTTGGCCGGGTGATTGAAGTGCTGGGCGACCCGGACGACTTTGGCGTTGACGTGGAGATGATGATCCGCAAGCACCAACTGCCGAGGGTGTTTCCTGAGAATGTTTTGGCTGAGGCACGGAGCGTTGCGCATCTGGATGAGGCTGAAGCAGCAAGCCGCCGCGATTTCCGTTCGCTGCCGATCGTGACCATTGACGGCGAGACGGCTCGCGACTTTGATGACGCGGTTCTGGTAACCGAGCGCAACGGCGGTTATGAGCTGCAAGTCCATATTGCGGACGTGGCCGAGTACGTCCGCCCTGGGACAGACCTCGACCTTGAAGCCAGGCTGCGTGGAACCAGCGTCTACTTTCCTGACCGTGCCATCCCCATGCTGCCGCACGAGCTCTCGACAGGTATTTGCAGCCTGCGCCCGGGCCAGGACCGGCTGGTGCTGAGTTGCATCATGCAACTTGATGCCGAGGGCCGCATTGAGAACTACGAGATTGCTGAAGGAGTGATCCGTTCAGCTGCGCGCATGACCTACACCGAGGTTCACGCCATTTTGGAGGGCGACCTTGAAGCGCGCGCCCGCCATGAAGGGTTGGTCCCTGAGTTTGAGCGGATGCGGCTGTTGGCAGGGCTGATGAACAAACGGCGCGAGGCGCGGGGCTCAATCGACTTCGACCTGCCCGAGCCGGTGATTGAATTTGACGAGCACGGGCAAATGCGCGGCGTTACAAAGTCTGAGCGGACCTGGGCCAACCGGTTGATTGAGGAGTTCATGCTTGCGGCCAACGAGTGCGTGGCAACCTGGCTTGAGGACCTGGGCGTGCCGTCGCTTTATCGGATCCATGAGAAGCCGGAGGCGCGGCGCGTGGTCCAATTTGAGGAACTTGCCGCGGCATTCGGCTACTCGCTCGGGCTGGGCGCACTGCCGGTAAAGCGCATTCAAACCCGCGGCGAACGCAGAGACGCGCACGGCCGAGGACGCAATCCGCGCATGCACGAGGTGGGTGAAGACATTCCCGTAACGCCGCTCATGTATCAAAAACTGGCCAAACGCATCGAGGGCAAGCCGGAGGAGCGCATCTTGAGCTACCTGATGCTGCGCTCACTCAAACAGGCTTGCTATTCCGAGATCAATGAAGGCCATTTTGCCCTGGCGGCGCCGAGCTACACGCACTTTACTTCGCCCATCCGCCGCTACCCGGATTTGATTGTGCATCGCATTACCAAGGCCATGTTGAACCAGGGCGTCATTGGCAAAGGCGCAGTTGCCATGGGCCGGCACAGCTCGCCGTGGATGCATCCGAATGAAGGGCAACCATTGAGCGGTATGGCTTCCCACCCTGGCCGCAAGAATGAAGAATCGGCGAGGGCGGGGCACCCGGCGTCCGTGCACCACGCGGGCAACTCTATTGAGGCGCCAATCCCGGAGACGGAACTTGCGCAGATTGCCGAAGAGACCAGCCTTACCGAGCGGCGCGCAGCCGAGGCCGAACGCGAACTGATCGAGTGGAAGAAAGTTCGCTTCATGGAAGACCGCGTAGGCGAGGAGTTTGCCGCGCTGGTGCTGAATCCCGCCAAGTTTGGACTGTTTGTTGAATTGACTGACATGTTTGTCGAAGGGCTGGTGCCCATCGATTCGATGCGCGACGACCGCTACACATGGCGGGAAAACACACACGAAGTGATTGGGGAGCGCACCGGCCGGCGATTCCGAGCAGGAGACCGGGTACAGGTGATTCTCGATCGCATCCTGGCGCAGGAACGAAGACTGCAATTCTCGATTGTCGAGGATGGGTTGATTCTCACCGGGAAGAGCCGCGCCGGGAAGGTCACTTCCAAACCCAAAAAGGCCAGGCGAGCGGACGCAGCGAAAAGGGCTGCCAAGGGAAAGAAACGGTACGGGAGGCCGGGAAAGCGCCGCTGATGGTGATCGGCCCCTTCTTGAGAGGCCGACCATTTTGACGCTTGATTGAGAATCCGCTTACTTGTTGGCCATCTGCTCTGAAATGGCGCCGATGATGGGCAGCTTGAACTTGCCGCCGTTGACGGCTTTCAGCACGCAGATCAGCCAGATGATGAACAAGGTCAGTCTGACCGCCATGACAACCAGGTACCAGAGGCCAAAACCCCCGTAAGTGCCGAAGGGCATCATTGTGGCCACAAACACCGAGACGATACCAAGCGCAAAGTAAATGGCAAATGCCGCAACGTTGAGGAAGATGGACTGCCAGGCATGGAAACGCACAAACGGATTGGTGTTGTACGGCGGCATGACCAGAAATACGATCGCCGGCACAAACGTTAAGTAGGAGATTGCACCTGCGGCGTTGTCAGAGAGGCCAGACTGTGTAGTATCAGACATCATTGTTCCTTTCGTGGTAAGGAGTGAGTGCGAATCGTTTGCCCTTCGGCCGCGAAATGCCTGGGTAACGGCGTACAACCGGACCGAGAGCACGAGGGAAACCATTTACCTGGATCACCATTAGGAAAGCTTTGAAGTGAACGGTTGTCAAGCGCAATCTGCATTAAGATGAGCAGATTGGTAACATGCGAGCTCGAAAGCTTCAGGCGTTCGGCGGCCCGGCATCGAGAGCTTTCGAGGTGCCCTCAAGCAGTTGAGCATCGTTGTTGCGAACGTTGCCTACCCGGTCGCTAACTGGCCAGGCAACCATCTCTTCAGCCGGGAACGGGCGGAGCAAGTCAGCCGGCGGGCGGGCCAAGTCAAAAGAGTCGAGTCCGCCGGGATCGAGCCATCGCTGATAATCATGCGGTTCAAGAATCACCGGCATCCGGTTGTGGATGGGCTCCATCACGGCGTTTGGATCGGTGGTGAGAATGGTGAAAGTCTCAAGCGCCTCGCCCTCCTTTGGCTGCCAGCGTTCCCAAAGGCCGGCAAAGGCATAAGGATTGCCGGACTTGAGAGCGATGGCGAAGGGATGCTTTGTCTTGTTGGCTTTCTCATCGTTTTGGGTCCGCTGCCATTCGTAGAACGCGTCAGCAGGCACCAGGCATCGGCGCTTCTTGAATGCCTCGCGAAAGGCGGGTTTTGCGGCCACATCTTCAGCGCGCGCGTTGATGGTGCTGTAGCCGAACTTCGCGTCCTTTGCCCAGAAAGGCACAAGCCCCCAGCGCATGAGGGCAATCTCGCGCCCCCCCGAGTCGCGGCTCAAGCGCACCACAGGCTGCACGCTCTGCGGCGCCACGTTGTAGCTGGGCGCAAACCAGGGCATGTCTTCCAGCTCAACGCCAAACCAGTCGGCAAGAACCTGTTGCGTGGATTTTCGGGCGAAGCGGCCACACATGATCAACTCCATGATGCAACGGGCGCCCCTGGTTAGCACGCACATTCTCAACCCGCGGGCGGGAGTTCCAAGTTGGCAAGCTGTGAGATGCCGGCGAATGGCATGGCCCTCTGGCCGCCGCGCGAAGCCTATCCAATACAATAGAACCTGACTGACAAAACAGGGAGCATGACGCATGGCGCATATGGTTTTTTGCACGCGGAACAAGAAAGAGATGGAGGGACTGGACGAACCTCCCTTCGATTCCGAGTTTGGCCAGAAGATTTATAAGAACGTCTCGAAGGCGGCCTGGGCCGAGTGGGTTGACCGGCAGAAGATGCTGCTGAACGAGTATCGGTTGCAGCCCTGGACGCCGCAGGCGCAGACGTTTCTAGTCGAACAAATGGAGGAGTTTTTCTTTGGCACCGGCACGGGCCTGCCCTCGGAATTCGTCCCGCCGTCGCACTGATCGTGGCCATGAGCCAACTGAGTCGTTAAGTAAAATCAAGGTGAGGATTTCGAGGAAGCTGATCGCCGCTTTCTCGCCTTACGCCTTGCGGAACCTATGAGTTCCGCGTGTCGCGCGCCGGCGCGAGTCCTGCCACCCAACGCTGCTGGTAGAATGGGAGTTGCCGCATTGTGTGGCACCCCGCCACCCCGGCGCCGCCAACTCCATGGCCTGTTTGGCCGAACAAGAGAAGGACAAAATCTACCTGTGACCCAGACGATACGCAATATCGCCATCATTGCCCATGTTGACCACGGAAAGACAACGCTTGTCGACGCCATGCTGCGTCAGTCGGGAACCTTCCGCGCCAATGAGCAGGTTGCCGACCGGGTGATGGACTCGAATGAACTGGAGCGCGAGCGCGGCATTACCATCCTGGCCAAAAACACGGCCATCGTCTTTGAAGGCGGCAAGATCAACATTGTGGATACGCCGGGCCACGCCGATTTTGGCGGCGAAGTAGAACGCGCGCTGAAGATGGTAGACGGCGTGATGCTGCTGGTGGACGCTGCTGAGGGGCCGCTGCCGCAGACGCGTTACGTGCTGGCCAAAGCACTTGAAGCAAAGCTGCTGCCCATCGTGGTGATCAACAAGATCGATCGCCCCGACGCGAGGCCGCAGGAAGTTCTGAACGAAATTTACGATCTTTTCATTGACCTGGATGCGGACGAATCGCAGCTGGATTTTCCTGTGTTGTATGCAGTAGCCAAGAATGGCACGGCGACACTTGATCCGGCAGTGCCGGGCGTGAACCTGCAGCCGTTGTTTGAGACCATCGTGTCCACCATCCCAGCGGCAACAGGGGACGCAGAGGGCACATTGCAAATTCTGGTGACCAACCTCGACTACTCAGAATACTTTGGCCGCATTGCCATCTGCCGCGTCTTTCAAGGCACGCTGCATGCCGGGGATGACGTGACCATCAGCAAGCGCGACGGTTCGCTGCAGAAGACACGCATTACCAAGCTGTTTACATTCAGCGGGCTCAAGCGGATCGAGACAACAGAGACCACGATGGGCGACATTGTGGCCGTGGCCGGCGTTGAAGGCATCACCATCGGCGAGACCATCACCAGCGTCGAA
>CAZTLV010000043.1:0-34870 GCA_964614635.1 uncultured Occallatibacter sp. | reverse complement strand
AAAAGAAGTAAACCACAACCTGTTGTGGTAGGGTTCGTCAAGCAGATACCCATCTAGAAGAATTTCTTTTCAGGGATGCCGCCGCATTGGACGATGAGCTTTTTGATCGCCTGGTCCATCTTTTCTGTAAAGCCGGGACTCGAATTTGCTTTGGCGAGCGAGAAAAATAAGCGGGCCCTGTTTGGCGTAAAAGTCTTATCGACGTGATTCTGGGTGTCGTAACAGGTTCTCGCCGTCCTGCCACTCGCCGAATTAAGCGTCAGACGCAAAACTTCGCCGCGGGGATGGCTGGCGTCGCTCGGGTCGACGCTTTCCCAAAGTGAGCTGTTCGTATCCATCGCGCTCAAAAACATGTCGCAGTGGCCGTCCGGCTGCGTAACCGACAGGACTGACATCTCCGGGTCAAATGAAACCTCAAGGTTATCGTTGATTCCGTCATTCGCGCTCAGCGACAGCAGCTTGCTTCGAATGTATTCATACAGTTCCATTTGAGTTGGCTCCGGCTTCGGAGTCGCCTTTTTCGGTTTTGGCAGGAGCTTTACGATCTGAGCCGCTTGCACAACCTGCGTGGATTGCTGCGGTGCTGGATTCAACAGCGATTGACCTGTACAGCCGGTCAAAATCATGGATAGTGCAGCTCCGGAGACCCACCAAAGTCGCGATAAAAGCATTGTGTTTCTTCTATTTGCAGGTAGAACGACCTTGCCGGCACAGAGGTTGAGGAAGACACGCAGCGAGGCAGCGTCCCGCCTAGTCAGTCCGGCGATCGTATCCAAAATCGCACACCGCATGGGGTGAGTATTCGACACGGTTTGGTCAAGGTCTATCCCACTTTCGCGAGGGGTTGGTTCCTATCGGAACGTAGCGTAGGTACTGCCGCCAGAAGGCTCCGGGTATAAGTATGTTCCGGGGCAGTAAGCAAGCGTGCGCTTGGGCCTGTCTCCACCACCTGGCCTGCGCGCATCACGGCAACACGGCCGGCTACCTGGCCCACCACGGCCAGATCGTGGGAGATAAAAAGCATTGCCAGGCCATGCCGTTGCTGCAACTCCTTCAGCAGGTCGAGCACCTGCGCCTGAACGGTAACATCCAGGGCAGTCGTTGGCTCGTCGGCGATCAACAGACGCGGTTTGTTGATGAGCGCCATTGCGATGAGAATTCGCTGCCGCTGCCCACCTGAAAACTGGTGGGGATAGTCGTCATACCGGCGGGAGGCATCGGGAAGAACGACTGCCTCGAGCGCCGCGATCGCTTTACTTTTAGCCTCTCGGCCCGTCCAAGACGGGTAATGCGCTTCAGCGGCTTCAGCCACTTGCCGGCCTATCCGCATGGCCGGGTTCAGCGCCGTCATCGGCTCCTGGAAGATCATGGCGATCTCCCGACCACGCAACTGGCGCATCGCACTTGCTGGCAAGCGCAGCAGATCGCTTTCCTGCCACAAGACCTGGCCGTCAACCTTGGCCGCAGGTTCAAGAAGACCCATGATGGCGAGAGCAGTGACGCTTTTGCCCGATCCCGATTCGCCCACCAGGCCCAGGACTTCTCCTTCGGCAAGCTCAAAGTCGACTCCGCGTACTGCCTCCACGGAGCCAAAGCAAATGTGCAAATCGCGGATACTCAGCGCGGCTGCCATCAGGTTGCTTCAACCGATGATGGCTGTTGCGCGCCGCTATATCGCACCTCAACCAATGTGCAGTCGTCCTGCGCTTCGTTGTTGGCCTGGAATCTTGCCACAATGTCGAGGATCTCGTTCATATCCTGGTGAGGGGCAACTTCACCCAATCTTTCGTCCCCAAATGGATCGCCGGCGCTGTTCTCCGCTTCAACCAATCCGTCAGTTGCAAGCAAAATCCTTTCACCCGGCTTCAGCGTGCAGCGCGCAGAGGCATAGGTCGCGTCGGGAAGCAGGCCCACAATCAAGCTGCTCTCTTCAAGCCACCTGACCCCCGTGTCATGAATCAGAAGCGGCTGAATGTGGCCGCAATTCATATATTCAACACTGCCGTCCGGGTAGAGCTTCAGCAAAACCATCGTGGCGTACTTGCCCACGTTGCGCGTGTATAGAAACTGGTTCAGCAACGCCGCAATGTCGGCCAGGTTTTGTCCTGACAGCAACTGTGCGTGGATGATGCCCTGCATTGTCGCTGCCACAATCGCGGCGGGAATACCCTTGCCTGAAACGTCCGCGATGGCTACGCATACGCAATCGTCCAGGGCCACCGCGTCAAAGAAATCGCCGCCAATCTCGTAGCAGGGAATGCTTCTGGCCCTGACCACGGCGAAGGGGATGACTGGCATCGTGATCGACATCAGGCCGCTGTGAATTTGAGCAGCAACTTCAAGTTCCTCGCGCGCCCTCCTCGCCTTGTACTCAGCTTCGGCGAGCAGAGCATTCTGCAGCAATGCGGCCGCTTCAGTTGAGATGGTGTCCAAAAGTTGATGATCCACCTCGCTCAAGGTTCCTGCCCCAATCTGGCTGTCGAGATAGAGCAGTCCAAGCAGTTCGGAATGTTGGCCGTTTGCGTCGCGCTTGCGCAGGGGAATGCAGTAGATGCTGCGAATCTTGTTCACCATCACGCTGGCCCATGCCGATGCTTTGTCGTCGGTGAGCGTGTCGCTGATTGAGAATTTCGCGTCGCTCTCAATCGCTCTCTGCATGGCGCGCCGTGAGATGGTCGAGTCCTGCGCAACAATCTGGCCTTCGGCATTGAGTCCGCGCGCAAGCTTCATCTCACCACCCTCGCGCAGGAAAACAAACCCGCGTTCAACGCCGGTGAGTTGCAGGGTCAGTTGCAGCAGGGTTGTGAGGATCTCCTCAATAGCACCACCTGCGTTAAGTTGCCGGGCGGCGCTCAACAGCCAGTTCAACTGTTCCATCTCGCGGGCAGCCGGGAGTTCCTTTCCGTCAATCAGCGGAAACTCGTTGATGGGGAAACGCAGGCTGGATACAAGGCCAATCTGCGAGGTCGGCTCTCCGCGGCTTGCGGTATGGAAATAGAATTGGAGACGCGGACCTTCCAGCGAACCCAGTTGCAGCAGATCGCCGGAGTGCAGCGGAGCCCGCTGAACTCTCACGCCATTCAAAAAAGTGCCGTGGCTGCTGTTGCGATCCACCACGGAGTAGGAATCGTTCTCCCGCACGATTGTTGCGTGTTGGCGCGAGACGCATTGATCGCGCAACACCACGTCCTGGTCAGGCAACCGCCCAATTGAAGTGGCAGGCCGGTCGAGAACAACGTCGTGTTGCCCGTCTGCGTCGGTATAGCTAAGAGTAGGGAAGTTCATCGAGCTCCTCGTCGCCATGCGGTGAAGCTAATCCACCTAATTAACATAATCCATGATGCTGATTGGGTCTCCGAGGGCCAGGCAAATGTTTTTGCGGCGTTCTGTTGAACAAAAGCAGGGCCAATTCTACACGAAGGAATCACCGAAACAAAGAGCGACTTTCGCTCTACGATACTCGATATAAAGGTGATACGATCCGTCTACAGGAATCCATGTCAAACCCAGTCACCATTGCGCACTATACCCTCACGTCCAAACTGGGAGAAGGGGGCATGGGCGAGGTGTATCGCGCCACTGACACCAGGCTCGATCGGGAAGTCGCCATCAAGATTCTGCCCGCGGCAGTGGCTAACGACCCTGAGAGGTTGGCGCGTTTCAAACGCGAGGCGAAGGTCCTGGCATCGCTCAATCACCCCAATATCGCCACCATATTTGGTGTAGAAGAGGGCGCGCTGGTGATGGAACTCATCGAGGGCGACACCCTCGTGGATCGGATTGCAAAAGGCCCCATTGCTGTTGAAGAGGCGCTGCGCATTGCAGACCAGATCGCAGGCGCGCTGGAATATGCGCACGGACAGGGAGTCATCCATCGCGATTTGAAACCGGCCAATGTCAAGGCCGCGAGCCGGGTAAAAGTGCTGGACTTCGGGCTGGCCAAGCACCATGAGGCTGACGCCTCCGACGCAACCATCACTGGCGCTACGCAGGTGGGAACGATTCTTGGGACAGCAGCTTACATGTCTCCTGAACAGGCTGCGGGGAAGTTGGTTGACGCCCGTTCCGACGTGTTCTCATTTGGCGTGCTCCTCTACGAGATGCTTTCGGGCAAACGAGCCTTTTCAGAAGAAACTCCAATTTCAACCATCGCGGCCGTGCTTCACAAGGCCCCGCGGCCGCTGCGGGAGGTTGCACCCCAGGTGCCTGCGGATCTGGACTCAGTGGTTTCGCACTGCATGACAAAAGACCCATCCGCTCGCTATGCGAGCATGAGTCTGCTGAAGGAGGCGCTTGCCAAGGTGTCCCAGCCCTCTGTACACCAACCGGAAACCGCGTCCATCGCTGTCTTGCCCTTCGTCAATCTGAGTGCAGATAAAGAGAATGAGTACTTCAGCGACGGGCTGGCCGAAGAAATTCTGATTGCATTGAGCCAGGTTGAGAATCTGCGGGTAGCCGCAAGGAGTTCGTCGTTTTCCTTTAAGGGCAAGGCCGTCGAGATGAGCGAGATTGCGTCCAGGTTACGTGTCGCCAACATCCTCGATGGCAGCGTGCGACGCGCCGGGAATCGAATCCGGGTCACTGCTCAATTGGTTGATGCCAAAAACGGCTTCCAACTGTGGTCCGAGCGCTACGACCGGCAAATGGAAGATATCTTTGCCGTCCAGGATGAGATTGCGCGCGCTATTGCCGAACAGCTCAAAGTCACTCTGGGCGCAAGGCTTAAACCTGCGACGAAGAATCTGGAGGCCTACGAACTCTATCTCAAAGGGCGCCACCTTTGCAGTCAACGAATGGTCTCCACGGTTCGCCTGGGAATCAAATGCTTCCAGCAGGCCATCGAGCTTGATTCCCGGTTTGCTCTCGCCTACTCAGGTCTCGCGGACTGCTACGGCATTCTCCGGGTCTATGGATGGGTCTCGCATCAGGACGGCAAGGAGCCGGCGCTTGCCGCAATGTCGAAGGCCGCAGAGCTGGCTCCCGAACTTTGGGAGGTCAACTTCTCGCGTGCCTTTTACACCTTTTATTTTGTCCCGAATTGGCGTGAAGCCGGGCCCTACTTTCAAAAAGCCGTGGAGCTCAACCCCCGCTCGTCGCTGGCGCAAGCGTACCGCGGTCTTTTCCTGGCGATGGAACGGCGCTCCGAAGAGGCCATTCAGCATGAAGTACTGGGCTGCGAGCTGGATCCGTTGAGTCCATTCATCCACGCACTCGCCGCTTGCGCTTTCGCCATTTCCAAGCGCTTCGAGGAAGGGTTGAGGTCCTCAGAGCAGGCAGTAAACCTGCAACCAGACTACCTGTTCGGCCATTGGATAAAAGGTCTTTCGGAGTGCTACCTCGGAAGGGAATCGGAAGCCATTGCGACCCTGGAACACGTCGTCTTCGTTTCCCGCGCGCCAATCTTCATCGGCCTGCTGGGAGCCGCCTACGCACGAGCCCGGCGAATCGATGATGCCAAACGCCTTTTGGGCGAATTGGAGGAGAGGAGCAGCCGAGGCGAATATGTGCCAGCCTTCGCCAAACTCACGATCTATGTAGATCTCGACGATATTCCGGCCGTTCGCCAGGCGCTGTCGCAGGCGATCGCCGAATCCACCCCAGCATTCGACCTGGCTCTTACCTGCGCACTCTCTTTGGATAAATTCCGGCACGATCCCGAGATCAACCGCATGCTGGTTCAAATATTTGGTTATTGAAAGTTCTGGTTTCAAAGGCGCCGGCTCCGCGCGTGCACAATCTCTCATTGGTCCGGCCTTTTTCGGCTCCAGCTGAACCGGCGTCCGATTATTCCCTTCACAATCAAATGATCGGTAGATGCAGTGGCGCCGATACCCACGCCGAAGTTGATCTCCCATTTCGGTGAGACATCCAGATCGGTGGCCACAAAGAATTGCTGCTCCTGGTCGTGGAGAGCATTGAAGCTGGCCAGGTCGCCATACGATGCGTAATATTCAATGCCGGCGTTTATCTTTTTCGTAAAGTCGTAGCCCGCCTTTACGTTGGGTGAGAATGTGACCCCCTGGTGCACGCTGGGGCCATGCCAGGATCGATCAAGCGTGGGATTGAACGCGAGGTACCAGCGGCCCAGCTGCTTATCGATGATTGGGCGGATCTCCCAGGTCCAGGTATCGAGGGAGTAGCGGGCGCGCTGATATCCAATCTCATTTGAAATGCTGAGCCCTACCGGCAAGTGCCAACTGTCAGGGGCCCTTACCCGCGGGCGAATATGATCGCCGACCCACTGCCAGCCCTCACCGGAGTTGATGCTGGTGAAGATATAAAATCCGACTTCGGCCCAGTCGTTGATGCCTTGAGTAATCTCCACCGTCTCATGCTCCGCATGGTTTGTTGGATAGGTGCCATCGGCAGTGTAAGGCGAGCCAGGCACTGCCTTGGAGCCGTCGACCGTAAAGTTGCTATGCAACTCCACCATTGTCGTGGCGGGCTTCACGGTGTCTGAGCCATAAACCTGAATTTCATAGTTGTCTTGTGCCTGCGAGATTCCGGACAGCTGGGCATACACCACGCCCAGCAAAACCAGTGGCACTGTGGTTGCCGGCAAACTCCTGATCAGCATGCTCGCCGTTGCAAGAGAACAAGTTTTGAATCTCACTCATCACCTCAGATGGGCTGCTTTGTATTGGCCTGGAAATCATCGATTCAGTTCTTCATGCTGATGGCGGATCGAGGTCTGGTTTATCTTAGTCGAAACAATTCCGAGGTCCCCTTGGCGGTCCCCAAAAGATTGCTCGTGAGCTGGCTCAAGATTCAAAAGAGAAGCAGGGTCACAATCGACGTCACCGGCATTACCGGCATTTTCGGCGATTGTTGTCTTTTCAGGTGTTCAAGACTACCCAATTGCGGCATCCGATTGGAATTATCGCCGCTCGATGCCGATGATGAATCAGTTCCAACTGCCGATTTTGAGTTTTATGGGCTCACGGGGAAAAGCTTGCTCTTTCAAAGGCTGTCGACAATGTCTTCCCCCGATTGAACATGACGAATCGGCGAGGCGCTAAGTTTTCAGTGGGCAAATGCACATGTGCCACTTCTACTGGTTACCTAGGCCTTACCAATTTGGTAGAAGCGGTTACGAATAGAACTGAACGCTTTCAAAAAGAATGGTTTCAGCTGGCACCGCGTGTTGTACTTGGAGTGATTTTTATGAGGCGTTCAAAGGCTCTACATTCCGTTCTGATGACCGCGGTTGCAGGATTCCTGGCTCTCAACTTTGCCTGTCTTCCGGCTGGCCCTGCGACTGCGAACGCGACATTGGGCGTGTCCGCTATGGTGCAGGCCACCTGCCTCGTCTCCGCCTCGCCCTTGGGATTTGGGGCCTACATCGGCGCTGCGACGACAGCTACGTCAGCGGTCTCGGTCACCTGTACCAATTCCACGCCTTATAACGTCGGCCTCAGCGCAGGCGCGGGAGGGAGCGCAACGGTGGCTTCGCGAAAGATGACCGGCCCTGGTTCTGCTTTGCTGAGCTATTCGCTGTTCTCCGATCCCTCCAGAAAGGTCAACTGGGGTCAGACGGTCGGTACGGATACTGTGGCCGGAATGGGAAACGGCGCCGCCCAGATGCTTACTGTTTATGCGCAGACTGTGCCAGGCCAATATGTCACGCCGGGCACTTACACCGATATGGTTGCTGTGACCGTGACCTATTGACCTGATGTAGCTCCCGCCCAACGAACGAAGGGCAATTCAAAGGAACAAATTCAGAATTCAACCCCGCATTGCGCGCCCCGGGCGACGCCACGGTTTCCACGTGGGTTCTCACACAGAAAAAAAGCCCCAGCTCAATTGACTGGCAGGAGATTCAGGAGCTCCAACCTCCACATTTCGGGGTGGTTAGCTGCACATATTAGTGAGCGGATGGCACCAAAGTACTATAGTAACGGTTACCAGTGAACCCTATGGTCTAGATACAAATTGACAGTAAGGACCGGAACTGGCGGTTAGCTAAAAAATAGCGTTGCCTACTCCTGGAAACTGATTGTCGGTGAAGCGTTGTGTGTGCACACAGCGCAAGGAGAGCCTTGTCTGAAATCGGGGGCAAATGAACAGAGAGTTGTGTCAGAAACAGCTCTCTGCAAGAGTCTTGCCTGGTTCAGGAAAGACCTGATCCTGTCTGACTTCAGTCGGACAGCCATAAACCTCAACCTCCAACGTACTTTTAACCGGAGCGATCCACATGAAGCTACCAACTGTTGTGAAGTCCGTATTGCCCGCCGCCTTTGTTGGAGTGTTGGCGCTGAGCCTGACTCCTATATCGGCATCTGCATCCACTTCTATCACTACAACTTTTGCAGTAACTGCAACCGTGCAGTCCACCTGCATCATCGCCGCAACCCCGCTGACTTTCGGCACCTACACTGGCGCGGTTTCGAATTCCACATCAACCGTCACTGTTACCTGCACAAACACCACGCCCTACACGGTCGGCCTGAATCCAGGGTCGGCGAGCGGTGCAACTGTTACCACGCGCCAGATGACCGGTCCGGGTTCGGCCCTGTTGAACTATGCGCTGTTCTCTGATTCCTTGCGCTCAGTCAACTGGGGCAATACCACCGGAAGCTGGGTCAGCGGAACCGGCAGCGGCGCCGCGCAGGCGCTTACCGTGTACGGTCAGGTTGCAGCGGGTCAGTACGTCGCGCCCGGTGCCTACACTGACACCATCACAGCCACCGTCACCTATTAATTGACAACTGTTTTCCCAAGTGGGTGATTCGTGAACACATGGCACTCAAACCGACTGACAGCAACACTGAAAGCTTTTGCCGCGGGTCTCGTCATTCTGTTGACGGGGCCGGCGGCCAGAGCGCAGGCATTATCGGTTCTGCCAGTGAATGTTTTTTTCGTTGCCGGCCAAAAGGCTACCACCTTGACGGTCACCAATCAGGGAACCACCGAGACCGCAGTTCAAATTCGCGCGTACGCGTGGAATCAACCGGATGGCAACGATCAGCTAACAAATACCGATGCAGTTGTGCTGAGCCCTCCACTGGCGTCGATAGCGCCAGGAGCCACCCAGGTTGTGCGCCTGATTCTGCGACAGTCACCGCAGGGACGAGAGGCAACATACCGCATTCTTGTCGACCAGATTCCACCGCCAGCCGAGCCAGGAATCGTCCATATCGTCTTACGGCTTTCCATACCAATTTTTGCCATGCCGGCGGCTCGCGCGCTCCCTCATGTTCAGTTCCATCTGGAGCGCGACACTGACCATCTCTTTCTGGTCGGCATCAACGACGGGCTGGTTCACGAAGCAATTCGCGATATCGCTCTGACTACGAGCGACGGCCGCCAGCTCAAGACAGACACAGGCGCCTCGCCTTATATCCTCGCCGGCACTACGCGGCGTTGGCCCATTGCCGCGCAGGGTTCCCTGCCGCTTCAAAGCGAAGCCCTGCGATTGACAGCACACGCGAACGCCGGTGCGATCGAAGAGCAGGTTCACTTTGTTTCCGCGCAATAATCCAGAAGTCCAGGCAACTCGATGGCTATCGAGCGCAAGGATCCTGATCCTTGCACTGGCGATGGTGCCAGGCATGACATTCGCCACCGGACAAGCGACCGACGTCCAGGCGAAATCGGGCGTGGGCACAAACGCCAAAGCGTCCGCTGCCGCAGCGCAGGATGTCACACTGCTTCTGGAAGTTTTAATCAACGGTTTCTCGACAAACAAAATCGGCGAATTCACATTGCGCAACGGCAGGCTCATGGCGCTGCCTGAAGAATTACACGATCTTGGATTTAGGGTTCCCGACTCCCGCGCCTCAAATGGCGGATTGATCGCACTGGCTGACCTGCGGGGATTGACGTGGGCGATCGACGACAAAAATCAGCGGTTGAATGTAACCGCTCGCGAAGGCAGCCTGTTGCCGACAGAGTTGCATCCGGTCGGGCAAGAAACTGCCGGGGCCCGTCGAGTGATCGAGAGCAGCACTGGTTTGACCCTCAACTACGACTGGGCAGGCACTTACTCCGGAGGCCAGGTTGGGGCCACCGGGTCGATGGACATGCGGGCCTTTTCGCCGCGGGGAGTAATGAGCTCAAACTGGCTCGCTTACACCGGTGCAAACTCGCCAGTGCCGGGCAAGAACATGGCCGTTCGCCTCGATTCCACTTATGAATTTGCCGACGTGAATTCGCTGCGTCGCTATAGCATGGGCGATTTCATCACCACCGGCCTTGCTTGGACCCGCCCAGTCCATATGGAGGGGGCGCAGATTCGGTCAGACTTCAGCATGCGTCCCGACCTCGTCACATTCCCCATGCCCACCATCAGCGGGTCCGCCGCGGTGCCCTCGACGGTTGATGTATTTGCCAACGGGAATGCGGTGATCTCGCGCGACGTAAATGCCGGACCATTTGAGGTCCCTCAGCTCCCCGTGGTTTCGGGTGCGGGCAACATCTCAATGACCGTGACTAACGCCATGGGCCAGCAGGTGACGGTGACGCAGCCCTTCTATGCCAGTCCAGCATTGCTGGCCCCGGGGCTGCAAACCTTCGGCGTGCAAACTGGCGTGGTGCGGCGCAACTGGGGATCGTTGAGCAACGATTATGGCAAGATCGCGGGCGCTGCTATCTATCGTCGCGGCCTCACGAACAAACTGACTATTGAAGGCAGCGCTGAGGGAACACCTGGCGCGTTGATGGGGGGTGCGGGCGCAGTGGTTGAAGTGGGCACGCTCGGCGTCGTCAACGTTTCTGTGGCATCCAGCGCCAGCTCTGGTCTCTCGGGCGCTCAGTTTTCTGCGGGCGCACAGCGCATCGGGCGAATCTTCAGCATCGGCGCCTCAGCGACAGAGGCCACTCGCAATTTCCTGGATGTTGCGGCGATCAACGGCGCACCCATTCCAAGGAAGCAACTCAACGGAAACGTGGGCCTGTCGTTGAGGCGTCTGGGTTCAGTCGGTGTCGCTTATGCATTACTTGACCAGGACAGTTCCCCGGATCCCATTCCGCAAAACCTAACGCCGGCCGGGAATTCACATGTATTCTCAGCTAACTATTCTGTCCAGGTTCGCCACATGTCGTTATACGCCACCGAGTTCAAGAGCGCGGCCAGCGGCAGTGGCAGCAACGGTTTGCAGGCAGGCCTCACAATCCCATTGGGAAGGCGGGGCTCGGTCAACGTAGGAGCGAGCTCAGACGCGAATGTGCAGTTGCAGTTGCAAAAGTCGGCGCCAGAGATCGGCGATTTTGGTTACGAGGCCTACGTCTCTGCGGGCAGCTCCAATCACGAATTCGGGCAGGCGCAATACAAATCTCCCATGGGCCTGTTTACTGCGGGAGTGGACAGCAACCAAGGTCAGACGACATTGCGCATGGAATCGCAAGGGGCTGTCTCTTATGTTGACGGAGCTGTGTTCCGGTCCAACACTATTTACGATAGCTTCGCGATTGTCGACACCGGTCCGATGCCCCACGTGCATGTGCTGCAAGAGAATCGCAACGTGGGCCGGACCAGTTCCTCAGGACGGCTGCTCGTGCCGGACATGCGTTCTTTCGATTTGAACAAGATTGCCATCGAAGCGACTGACATTCCCCCGGACACGACGATTGACGATGCAACGCACGCGGTTCGGCCCCAGGATCTCTCCGGCGTGGTGATCAAGTTTGCGGTGAAAATCAGCCATGCAGCCTTGCTGCGGATTGTCGACAAGGTCGGGATGCCGGTGCCAGTGGGCGCGACGGCCAAACTGAAAGCCACCGGAGTCATGGTTCCGGTCGGCTACGATGGGGAAGCCTATATTCAGGATCTCAACCCGCATAATGAGATCGAAGTTGAGCTGCCGAGCGGGGAACGCTGTAGCGCGGCATTCGATTATCACGCTATGCCTGGTGAGATTCCATCGATCGGGCCAGTACGCTGTCTGGAGCAGAAGCAATGAAGCAATGGCTGAAGATGGCGGCGCTGCTCCTGCTCGCCTTTGGAGTCCACACGGCGGAGGGACAAACCTGCTCCGCCGCGGTTTCAACGCTGAACTTCGGGACATACACGGGTGCAGTGCTCAACGGCACTGCGACGGGAACGGTTACGTGCGCTGGCGCTTGGACCATGGCCCTGAATGCAGGGACGGGAGTTGGCGCCACCGAGACCATTCGAAAGATGACCGGGCCTGCTGGCAAAACGCTGAACTACCAGTTGTTCACCGATTCCGCGCGAACCAACAATTGGGGCAACACTACAGGCAACGAGTTGACCGGGACCGGCAACACGAACATCACGGTCTATGGCCAGGTGACGGCGGGGCAATCCCCCACTCCGGGCACGTACACAGATACAGTGGCCTCCGCCACCGCATCCTTCACAATTACAGTAGTCGTTCCGGCCTCATGCACGATTTCAGCCACCGCGTTGGCATTCGGCAACTACACAGCCTTGCTGGTCAACGCCACATCGACCATCTCAGTCTCCTGCACCAACACAACACCATACAATGTCGGGCTCAATGCGGGAACCGCGACGGGGGCGACAGTAACCTCTCGAAAGATGACTGGCCCAGGAGCGGCGACGTTGGCGTACTCGCTCTTTTCAAACTCTGCGCAGACGACAAACTGGGGAAATACGGTCGGCACCGATACCGTGGCCGGAACTGGCAGCGGCGCAGTGCAGGCGCTCAAAGTTTATGGTCAGATTCCAGCGGGGCAGCGTCCCACGCCGGGCAATTACACCGATACAATCATTGCCACTCTCACCTATTGATGATCGCCCTGCGGAATGATTCTGCCTTCTCCGGCTTGTAATTGAAGAGCTTGCGATATCGGATGCTTCGATGGAACGGCTTCTGAGCCGCAATCTGAAAAGGCTGCCGGCACAAAGATCGAGCGCCAGGAACGCTCTCTTTGGCGCGCTCAAAAGCGAATGAAAGAGCGAGTCTCATTGTCTGAAGATAGGTGGCAGGAATCGAGAATTCATCTGCAGGCATATGGTTTCCGGAGAGAAAGATCAGCTTTTAGGAGTCGCTCAAAGAAACGTTTGAACTTCCCCGGCAGAAGCTTCGCCTAGTCGTAGATCGGCGACGCGAATAATACTAAGGTTCGTTTCAGCAAATCCCTTCGTTATCTCTTAGATGGCGAGGTCGCTGCTGCATGGGTGCGGCTCCGCGGGCGGCATTGCAAGCCCTTGAAATTGAGTCTTTTTGGCTTGTTTCAGCGTCTCACGGGAGTGCTGGGGTTGCGCTTTTGTTCGGTCTTGCGCGATTGACTGGCAATTTCAATTACCATTGTAGATTCAAGAGCATGGATCGGGCTTGGGCGGCGTGTCCTCCTGGCCCCGGAACCCGACGAGCCGGCCGAAGCCACATCAGAGCATTTGCTGAGCCGTTCAACGGCCATCAAGTCAGCCGTGGCACTGGGATGACCGACCCGGCTCAGGAGCGAGAACCAACTTTATGATGTGGATTGTTCGGCTTGCGCTGCGGCGGCCCTACACCTTTGCCGTATTTGCGTTCCTGATTCTGATTCTTGGCGGCTTCAGTATTCTGTCGATGCCGACGGATATTTTTCCGAACATAGATATCCCTGTCGTTACAGTGGTTTGGCAATACAGCGGCCTCTCCGCGCAGGAGATGTCCACGCGTATCGCCTTTAACAGCGAGCGCGGCATGACCACAGCGGTGAGCGACATTGAGCATATTGAATCGCAATCGCTGAATGGCATCACGGTCATCAAGATCTTCTTTCAACCGCATGTAAATATCGGCAGCGCAGTGGCCGAGGTTGGCGCAATCAACTCGGTGCAGCTGCGCTCGTTGCCACCAGGCACGACTCCGCCCTTCGTTATCCAATACAACGCCTCGAGCGTGCCGGTCCTGCAACTGGGCGTCTCAGCGCCCGGCTACAACGAACAGCAGTTATTCGACATTGGCTCGAACACAATTCGCACGCAATTTGCAACTGTTGAAGGGGCGCAAACGCCGTATCCATATGGCGGCAAGCAACG
This sequence comes from uncultured Occallatibacter sp., assembly GCA_964614635.1. Lineage (GTDB taxonomy): Bacteria > Acidobacteriota > Terriglobia > Terriglobales > Acidobacteriaceae > Telmatobacter. The sequence continues at coordinate 20,913 of CAZTLV010000043.1, read as the reverse complement.
CCAGATTCAGGTCGACCTTGATCTGCATGCGCTTCAGGCCAAGGGTCTCTCTCCGGCCGATGTGGTCAATGCAGTCTCGGCGCAAAACCTGATTGTGCCTTCGGGCACGATGAAGGTAGACCGCTTTGAGTACGCGATCGAGACCAACTCCGCGCCTTCTGTGGTGAACGACCTGAACAACCTGCCCATCAAGACAGTCAACGGCGCGATAATCTATATCCGCGATGTGGCACACGTGCGTGACGGCAACCCGCCGCAAACCAACATCGTCCGTGTGGATGGCCGTCGCGCCATCCTGATGAGCATTATGAAGACGGGCTCCTCGTCCACCCTGGATATTATCAAAGGGATTCATGAGCGGTTGGTATACATCAAGGGCCAGTTGCCGCCGGAGATGCAGATCAATGCCCTCTCCGACCAGTCGATCTTTGTGCGCAGTGCGATCGACGGCGTAGTGCGCGAGGCAATTGTTGCGGCATGTCTCACCGCGGTCATGATTCTTATTTTTCTGGGCAGTTGGCGCTCAACGGTCATCATCGCGGTCTCAATACCGCTTTCAATTCTTTGTTCCCTGACCATGCTCTACGTGCTCCACGAGACCATCAACATCATGACGTTGGGCGGCCTTGCCCTTGCGGTTGGAATTCTTGTAGACGACGCGACCGTTGAAATTGAGAACATCAATCGCAACCTGGAATCAGGCAAGGAAATTGAGCAGGCGATTCTGGATGGCGCCGCACAGATTGCCACACCTGCCCTGGTCTCAACCCTGGCCATCTGCATCGTGTTTGTGCCGATGTTTTTTCTGAGCGGCGTGTCCCGTTACTTGTTTATCCCTCTTGCCGAAGCGGTTGTGTTTGCAATGCTGGCGAGTTACCTGCTTTCGCGCACCGTGGTGCCGACAATGGCGAAATACCTGCTTGTGGAACACGATGACGCGCAGGTAGCGAAGAAGAAGGCGAGTCGCAATCCGCTGGTTCATTTTCAATTGGCGTTTGAGTCAGGCTTTGAAAAACTTCGCAATGGCTATCTGGATCTGCTGACCTTGTGCGTGGACCACGCAGCAGTATTTCTCATTCTTTTCATCATCTTTTCGGTGGCTTCGGTGGGTCTTCTGCTGCCTTCTCTCGGGCAGGATTTCTTTCCCGCCGTGGATGCAGGGCAGTTCAAGATTCATCTGCGCGCCCGCACCGGCACGCGCATTGAAGAAACAGCCGCGCTCTGCGACCACATCGACAGCACCATTCGTGAGAACATCCCGGCCAAAGAGATTGTGACGATTGTCGATAACATCGGCCTCCCCTACTCCGGGTTGAACCTTTCCTACTCGACCTCCGCTCCCATCGGGCCCGCCGACGCAGATATCCAGGTGCAGTTGACCAAAGACCACCATCCCACCGCAGCATACGTTGACAACCTGCGAACAGTACTCAACCGCGAATATCCGGGAGTCACGTTCTATGTGCTGCCTGTGGACATCGTTACGCAGATATTAAATTTTGGACTCTCAGCGCCGATCGATATTCAGATTGTTGGCCCGGATTTGAACGGAAACCGCGCACTGGCAGAGAAGATGCTTGACGAGGTGCGGTACGTTCCGGGCGCGGTGGACGCGCGCATTCAGCAGCCGTTCAACTTTCCTAACATGACGGTGAATGTTGACCGCACCCGTGCCCAGACCATTGGTTTGACTCAACAGAATGTTGCGCAAAGCCTCTTGGTGGCGTTGAGCGGCAGTTTTCAAACCACGCCTAACTTCTATCTCGATCCCAGGAATGGTGTCACGTACAACGTGGCCATCCAGGCCCCGCAATACAGGCTCGATTCAGTGGCCGCATTGCAAAGCCTGCCCATCACCAGCCCCTCGTCGACGCAGCAGGCCAGCCTTGCGGCCGCCAGCGGAGTGCAATCAGCTTCAGTGTCTGGCGTTCCGCCGCCAGTTGAGTTTCTGGGCAACGTGGCTTCCATTACCCCTGGCACCGAACTGGGCACCGTCAGTCATTACGATGTGCAGCCGGTTCTGGATATCTATGCCAACGTGGACGGCACTGACCTGGGAAGCGTTACGCGCAGGATGGAAGAAATCATTGCCCGAAACGAAAGCAATTTGCCGCATGGATCGCACTTTACCCTGCGTGGCCAGAGCGAGACGATGAAGAAGTCCTACTTCGGGCTGCTGGCGGGGCTGGCATTTTCCATCTTGCTTGTCTACCTGCTTATCGTTGTGAACTTCCAGTCGTGGCTTGATCCGTTCCTGATTATCTCGGCATTGCCGGCGGCCTTGGCGGGCATCGTATGGTTCCTATTCCTGACCAATACGCGAATGAGCGTGCCAGCGTTGACCGGGGCGATCATGTGCATGGGCGTGGCGACGGCCAACTCGATCCTGGTGGTGAGTTTTGCTCGCGAGCAGCTGGAGATCCTGGTGGGGGATGCCCGCAGAGCCGCACTCAATGCGGGCTTTGTTCGCTTGCGCCCTGTTATCATGACGGCTCTTGCGATGATCATCGGCATGGTCCCCATGTCTCTGGGTTTGGGGGATGGAGGCGAGCAGAACGCTCCATTGGGCCGAGCTGTGATCGGCGGCCTGTTGCTTGCAACCGTCGCAACGCTTTTCTTTGTGCCTACATTCTTTTCTGTTGTCCATGGGTGGCTTGAGGGCCGGCGCAGGAAGGCGCATGGCGCTTCACGAGCCGGAACGATCGATGAATTTGACGAGCATTCGGAGTAGCGATTTTATGACCAACGAATCCAGACCGAACAAATCTCCCGGGCAAAACGATCACAGCACCGCGCCCGATCGAAAGCCGATCTCGCCGAAACTGGCGATCCTTGGAATCAGCATTGTGCTTGTTGTTGCTATTGTGCTGGCCGTTGTTGGCATTCTGAGCCGCAGGTCCGCCGATGCTGTGCTGGCGCAGCATACAAGCGAAATGGCCCCGCCCACGGTGATTGCCGCGCCCGCCGTACAAGGGGCTCCAGTGGACAATTTTGTGCTACCCGGAAACGTGAGCGCACTGACGGATTCGCCCATCTACGCGCGGACATCGGGTTACCTGACGCAGTGGTACTACGACATTGGCTCTCGGGTAAAGAAGGGCGCGCTTCTTGCCGAAATCGCGACTCCAGAAGTGGATCAGCAGTTGGCGCAGGCACAGGCCGATCTGAATACATCCGAGGCGAATGCCAACAATGCGCGCATTCAAGCGGACCGTTACACCGGGCTGGTGAAGACGGATGCCGTATCGCAGCAAGATACGGATACGTTTGTGAACCAGGCAACTGCAACCGCGGCAGGGGTCAAGTCAGCACAAGCAAATCTGCAGCGTCTGCGGGAACTGCAATCGTTTGAAAAAGTTTACGCGCCGTTTGACGGAGTCGTGACTGCACGAAACATTGACACCGGACAGTTGATCGACCAGGGCGCAGGCAAGGAACTATTTCATCTGCAGGCGATACAGACCCTCCGCGTTTATGCGAACCTGCCGCAGGTCTACTCGCAAAGTGTGAAGCGTGGATCGAAAATAGACCTTACTTTTTTGGAGCATCCCGGGAAAACATATCAGGGAACCTTGACCAGAACTGCCGATGCAATTGACCCGACCAGCCGCACCCTGCTGGTGGAGGTTGACGTCGACAACAGGGCAGGAGAGTTGTTGCCGGGATCGCTGGCGCAGGTCCACTTCAAGACGCCGTCGAGGGGTCCAACATTCATTGTGACGGCGTCTGCGCTCATCTTTCGCAGGGAAGGAATGCGCGTGGCCACTGTGGTGAACGGCAATATTGCGCACCTCGTACCGGTAGTGATCGGCGAGGACGATGGCGCCAGCGTGCAGATCATCACCGGTCTTAGCGCCACTGATCGCGTGATTCAAGATCCGCCCGACTCGCTCATCGAGGGCGAAAAGGTCTTTGTTGATAGTCGAAACAGCGCCGCGGCTCCGGGAGGCAAGTAGAGATGCGAGTTCTGCATCCAATTCGTCTCAGCGCTTTTCGGGTATGCAGCGGGATAGCTGCGGTGATCGCGTTCGGGCTGCTGACTGGCTGTAAGCCTGTTGGGCCCAGCTACAATCGCCCGGGCTTTGATGCCCCGCCGACTTACAAGGAAGTTGGAGCAGCAACTGTTCTTGTTCCGCCACCCAGCCCGACGGGGGGCGGCTGGCAACCGGCCTCTCCTTCCGATGGAATGTTACGTGGGAAATGGTGGGAGACTTACCAGGATCCGCAGCTCAATCAACTTGAAGAGCGAATCGCCGCAAATAACCAAAGCCTGCGCCAGGCGATGGAGACATACCTGGCTGCGCGCGACCAGGTGGCAGCGGCTCGATCCGCACTGTTTCCCACGCTTACAGCGGGACCCTCAGTCAACCGCGAGCACATCTCGAAGAACGGACCTGAATACTCGTCGACGAAACCCGTCGGCTATAACGACCTGGTGGTTGATGCCCAGGCAAGCTGGGAGCCGGATTTCTGGGGTCGCATTCGCCGTACGGTCGAGGCCGCGCATGAGAATGCCCAGGCGACCGCAGCGGACATGGCGAATGTCGATCTGAGTCTCCATGCCGAAATGGCTACTGACTATTTTCAACTTCGGGGACTGGATTCAGAGAGCAGCTTGCTGACGGCGACGGTGGCCGACCTGGAGAGGCAACTCGATCTAGCCCAGCGTCGGCTTCAGGGCGGAGTTGCGACAGAGGTGGATGTTGCAGAAGCAAGAACGCAGCTTGAGTCTGTTCGTGCGCAATTGATTGATGTGGGTATTGCACGCGCCCAGTACGAACACGCGGTTGGGACGATCGCCAACCTGAACCTTTCTGACTTCAATATTCCGCCATCGCCGCTTGTCGACGACCAGGGCCTGACGCTGCCGAAAGTTCCTGTCGGCGTACCTTCGCAACTGCTCGAACGACGCCCGGACGTCGCGGCCGCTGAGCGCCGCGCTGCCGCGGCCAACGCGCAGATCGGCATTGCTGTTTCCGCGTTTTATCCAACCATCAGCCTGGGAGCGGAAGGCGGCTTTGAAAGCGTTCATGCCGGAACCTGGATCCAGGGACCAAGCGCGCTGTGGACTTTGGGCGCGCAGGCTGCGCAACTGATCTTCGATGCAGGTCAGCGCCATGCTCTTACTGATCAGGCTCGCCATACCTATGAGGCCCAGGTCGCCGGATATAGAAATACGGTTTTCCTCGCCTTCAACGACGTTGAGGACCAAATGTCCGGCCTTCGGATTCTTGAGCAAGAGTCAGGGATGGAGCAGAAGGCGGTTGACTCGGCGAAGCACTCATTCGATCTCTCTGGCCAGCGCTATAAGGGCGGCGTCACAAGCTATCTTGAGGTGCTGACGGCTGAGGCAACGCTGCTCCAGAATCAGCGCACGGCCATCGATCTTCAGACCCGACAATTTGTTGCCAGCGTGGGGTTAGTTCGTGCGCTCGGCGGTGGCTGGGATGCTTCGCAATTGTCGAGATAGCGCGCAGAAAAATTGAGGCGCCGGTGCTCTGAATTGAGCTCCGGCGCCCTTTTGTTTCACCAGATCAGCGCTCGACCTGCCAGCTGTCCACGTCTCGATTCTGTGACATGAAATCGCAGAAATCAGTCCGTGAAATTATTCAGTCACAGAACTTGTTACGGTGCGAGGCCGCCGCAGCTTCTGGGAAGCAGCGCAGTGGGAGTGCCCCGAAGCACCGACAAGTCAAAGCAGTTGCTGCTGTTGGTGGCAGCAGCGGCGGCCACATTGGTTGAGTGAACAATCTGTTGCGCTTCCCTGAGATCGGCGGCTCCCGCAGCGAGACTAGCGGCAGTGGGCGCTCCGCCGGAGGCGGCGCTGGCGCTGACTGGGGCGAGCTTTTGCTGCAGAAATGCACTGGGAATTCGATAGCTCTGGAAGACAGCCTGCGCAGTGGGCGCGGCCTGATCGGCAACGGCCTCCGGTGCCTGCGCCACAAGCGTGATGTTCTTATATTGGCCGCCTGGGTTAGGCGCGAGGGAACAAAGCACCGCCATCAACTTCATGGGACCTTGCGGACCAGTGAAGCTGGCGACAAAGCGCGCACACTGGCCAACTGACGCGGGAAGCTGGATGGGCGTGGTGGAGTTGATGGTAAGTGGCGGGGTCGGCTTGCCGGCCAACGCCGCGCCTTGCTGAAGGATCATGGTAAGCTTCTGCGCCAGCGAGTCAGTGTAGGGCATGGCCAGGTCGGCCCCGTTAGCGCCTTTTTTGCCAAGTTGAAAGGGTCCATTCTGGGCGACGAATGTGTTGCCCAGCGTCAGAGTTACACCTCCTGGCCCGGTCATCGCGATCACTGTCTGCTGGCCGCTCGTGACCTGCCATCCGGAGGGAACGCCCGCGGAGGCGCTTTGATCCGAGGCAGTATAGGGCTGGAGTTGAATCGAGGGCGAAGGTGTTGAGGCAGCGGGAGCTGGTTTGGTGGCCTGGCAGCCAGCGGCAAGCGAAATCGCCATGACCAAGGCAAGAGCGGTTGCAGGCGAGAGGGAGTTTTTTCTCAGGGTAATGAGCACGATCGAAGCTCCTTAGTAGTGTTCCTCTGAGTCCGGGTGATTGCAAGCGTAGCATTCGAGTTGGTCATTGCGCCAGAGATGCAATATTTCCTTGTTGACTACCTGGATAAAGTGTCTTCTCGCAGATGGCTATAGGCGGTCGGCGGCACATCGGTGAGTGGCAATGCCGGCCCTTCCCAGAGCAGGCGAGGCGATCCCCCGCTGACAGAATTTAGACCTTCAAGATGGAATGCGTGTTTGCCTGCGCGGAGACCAAGGGAGCCGTGGTCGTAGCGCATCGCATCTCCGGGTGAACCGCACACCTGGGCGAAGGGAGGGCCTGTCTTTGCAACCTCAAATCCGTCGATCACCAGACGCGCGCCATCGCGGTCCATCAGGTGGAATGTGTAGCCTCCATCTGCCGGGATGTCGATCAGGCCATCCCATGCCGCGGCGTAGCGGGTGAATCCACGCGAGTCCGCATGAAGATTCGGTGATTCGCCGTTGAAGACAGCACGTTCGGCCGTAAGGTTCGGGAGCTGGGTCCAATCCCCCGGATAGATTTGCCAGGTGAGGCCGGGCAAGGTCGGACTTGCCGCATTCACGGCATCATGCCAGGCAGCTACAGCCACCACACCTTGGCCAGCCCAGTCCTGTCGAGGCGCGCCTTGATCTCCTTGCTTATCCCCGACATGAAGCAGAACCCTGAAGCGGCCGGCACCGTTCTTCCCATCGAGTTGCGTACCATCGGCGTCGGGAAATCGATGGCGCACTTTTCGGCCGGTTCCCTGGGTCCCGTCACCAAATAGCCAGGTATAGTGCGCACCGGGCGATGGCTGCGCCGTGAAGGTGACGGTTTCACCTGGCGCAGAAACCGGTGGACTGAAAGTAAACGCGGCAACAGGGTCGTGGCTCGGAGTGAAATTGGCCGGAGGCGCGCCGGAAACCACAAGCGGCAGGTCGGCATTGTCCGCCGCGCGGGTTTGGCCGTACTTCACATTGTCAAAACTCACGTCGGTCACTTGCCCAGTGAGGCTTGAAGCTGCGAGCGGCGGCTGATCGAGTGCCCAGATGTTGCGGAATGTGAAGCCGTGCAATACGGGCTGTTCCTGCTCCAGCTGAACGAGTGAGTACCAATTGTCAAGAACGAGATTTTCAAACGTGTAGTTGGAGTGGTCTCCCTTTGCGCCGTCTGCTCCCCAGAATCCGAGCAGGGAGAAGGTCTGGCCGCATGCGCCGATGCCTCCATGAAGAATGTCAGAGTCGCGCAATGTGAAGTTACGCGAGTTGAAAGTCTTTCGCGGCCAGCCCGCGCGAACAATGTTGGAGATGCTGGTGGAGAGCTCGCTGTGCTCGATCAGTATGTTCTGGATGTCGTGACCGGGCCGCAAGATCTCTTCGTCGGTATAGCCGTCCCAGTTGCCCTGCATTGCGAACACGTCGTCCGAGGTACGCAGAAATGAGTCATTCACGTACGCGTCGCCGCCACCGAGCCAATCCATTCCGTCCTGATTGGCATTTCCAGGGTTGCCACCGATCACGCGCAGATCATCGAAGGTGAACCCCGTGGTGTCTTTCATCTGGATTGACCAGGTGCGGGCTCGGACGATGCAGGTGAGTCCGTCGATCTGAATGTTGTGAGCATCAAGCGCGCCGATGCAATGCCAGTCGGGCTTCTGCATCCAACCCTCGTCGCTGGTCGGATCCTGCGATCCTTCATAGACAATGGTGCCCCGGCCGAGGATGTGAACGTCGTGGACTTTCCAGAGGTTCAAGCTGCCGAAGAAGTAGGATCCGGGCGCAAGATAGAGAGTCTCGCCGCTTTTTGGATTCAGGCTCTGGTGATAGACCCCGGGTTGAAAGGTCTGGACGTTTGGACCGCGCGCCGCGGGCGGTGGTGGGGAGCCCGCGAACAAAAAGAGCATTCGACCGTAGTTCAGGAAATCGCCAGGCCGAGAGATAGAGAGCTTGGCTGGGCCCGCGAGCTTGAATCGAATTGTCTGTCCCTGCCGGGTTGGACGCAAGCCGAGCCGCCACGGCTGAATGTCAACACCGCCATCCCAAAAGCCCTTCTCTGCCGCGGTGATCGCCACGTCGACGGGGCCGGTTACATCAAAGCTGACATACTCATACATCGACGCTGCGTGGGCAACATCGATGTTTTGTCCGTTCACGGTGGCAGTGAATGCTGTCGATCTCATCTCTGCCGGCACGGGTGGGGTCTGAATGCGAGATGCCGCATGAGCGGCGGCAGGCAAAGCGAGCAAGAAGACGAGACAGGCCGCAGTCAGCGGACGAAAATCCGGCAAGGAGCAGGACCCCGTTGAAAAAATGAGAACGGAACCACTGTAGCACCGGAGACGGGTGTCGTCAGATGCCTTCGCCCATTGAGACGTATTGGCGAAGGTATTCGAGCTCCTGGCGATAGGCACTGCGCTCTGCCTCTTCAGCGGCAAAAGGCTCTGTCGGCTGCATTTCGCCGCCAAGCCGCTTTTCGAGCTCTTCAACACGGAAAGAGATTGCGATAAGCGCATCTGAGAGCGGGTCCTTCACGTCGTGCGGATCGGTGATCAGGACACGCTGGCCGTTGCGGTAGATGATGTGGGCGGGGACGCCAACGACGGTCGAGTTGGGAGGAACGTCAGAGAGCACCACAGATCCTGCACCCACGCGCGAGTTCTCACCGACGGTGATATTGCCCAGAACATTGGCGTTATTCCCGATGAAGACACCGTCGCAAACTGTGGGGTGGCGCTTGCCATGGCCTTTGCCAGTGCCGCCGAGAGTGACTCCCTGGTAGAGGGTTACATCGCTGCCGACAATCGCGGTTTCGCCAATCACCACTCCCATGGCATGGTCGATGAACAAGCGGCGGCCCAGAAGCGCGCCGGGGTGAATATCCACTCCTGTGAACAGGCGGGCAATCTGGGAAAGCACCCGGGCCGGAAGGCGAATTTTGGCCCGCCAGAGAACGTGCGAGATGCGATGAATCCACCCTGCCCAAAGGCCGGGATAGCAGAGCAGGACTTCAAGCCGCGAGCGGGCTGCCGGGTCGCGCTCCAATACCGAGTTAATGTCTTCGCGAATTCGAGTGAACATTGAGATAGCAAAAAGGGTACGGCAACAACGGTAACAGAACCGGAAACGGCGGAACGGGTCTCGCTCCGCCGAAAATTAGGACGGCTAAGCAGAAAGTGCCACTGTTGGCAGAGCCAACGCCTGCTGACGCAAAGATTCGAAAAGCACGCTCGACAAGTAGCGCTCACCGAAGTCGGGCAGCACTACGACGATCAGCTTGCCTGCGTTTTCAGGACGGGCGGCCACCTTTAGAGCTGCAGCCAAGGCCGCACCTGAAGAAATACCCACAAACAAACCTTCTTCCAGCGGCAGCTTCCGGGCGGCCGAGATGGACTCTTCGTTGGTTACCTGGATCACTTCATCGACAAGGCCGGTATCGAGAACGCCAGGAACAAAGCCGGCACCGATCCCTTGGATTTTGTGCGGTCCGGGCTTGCCGCCAGAGAGAACCGGGCTGTCCGTTGGTTCTACGGCGATCGCCTTGAAGCTGGGCTTCCGCTCCTTGATGTACTGGGCTACGCCAGTGATGGTGCCGCCGGTGCCCACGCCGGAGATGAGAATGTCCACCTTGCCGTCAGTATCGTTCCAAATCTCAGGGCCGGTGGTGGCGTAGTGGATTGCGGGGTTGGCGGGATTGTTGAACTGCTGCAGGATATATCCATTGGGGGTGCTGGCCAGGATCTCATCTGCCTTGGCGATGGCGCCTTTCATCCCGTTGGGGCCAGGGGTCAGCACGATTTCCGCACCGAAGGCCAGAAGCAGCACGCGTCGTTCAAGGCTCATGGTCTCAGGCAGGGTGAGAATGAGCCGGTAGCCTTTGACTGCGGCGATGAATGCCAGCGCAATGCCCGTATTTCCGCTGGTGGGCTCAATGAGAACGGTCTCGCCGGGTTTGATCTTGCCGGCCTTTTCAGCGGCGTCAATCATCGCGAAACCGATACGGTCTTTCACGCTGGAAACCGGGTTCTGGCTTTCCAATTTTGCAACGACGGTAGCGGGGAGTCCAGCAGCGATTCGATTCAGCCGAACCAGTGGGGTATGGCCAATTAGTTCAGTTACATCCGCGGCAATGCGCGCCATGATGTTCTCCTGTTTCAGGGCCTTTGGCCCAGAGATTTGATTGCAAATGGTTTGGAGTGGTGGTGGAGCTGCAGGAGCGGTGAAAACGCGCGCGAAATGCAGGCGCACGATTGCATCGGGGCTTTCACCAGGACGGTGTTAGCGACATCGACGCATGACTACAGCGTAGACCCGAGACGCGGGGTATGGCAAGGGCGGCACCTGGGAAAAGCTGAGCAAGCCCCTGGATCGGCCAGCGGAAACAAAGTGCCTCAGCAAGGGTTTCGAAGGTTTCTGGCACTGATTCCTGATGGGCCAACCCTGAGGATTAGCCTGTATTTCGCAACCCGGCGGAGATGCCGCTGATTGTTGCGGCGATGGCGCGGTTGACTTCAGGAGTGTCTTCGCCGGCGCGCTTGCGGCGGAGCATGTCTACCTGAATCAGGTGCATGGGGTCCACATAGGGATTGCGCAGCTTGATGGAGTGGGCCAGCACCTGGTTGGTCTGAAGCAACTCGGTTTGGCGGGTGATGGCCAGAATGGCGCGCACGGTGCGATGGAACTCGGCATCAAAGAGGTCGTAAATCCGTTCGCGGAGCTTTGGATCCGCAACCAGCGAGGAATAAAGGCGCGCTGTGGCCAGGTCCACTTTGCCCAGCGCCATTTCCACGTTGCGGACCAGGTCAATAAAGAGCGGAAACTCGCGGGCCATGGTTTGGAAGAGGGCTAGGGAATCAGTTGCGCCTGGCCTGGAGAGATACTCTTCAAGCGCAAATCCAACGCCGAACCATGCCGGTACCAGCAGCCGCGACTGTGTCCAGCCGAAAACCCAGGGAATGGCTCGCATGTCGGCAAGCGAGGGAGAAGCCTTGCGCCGCGAAGGCCGTGAACCGATCTTGGCGTTTTCAAGCTCGGCCATCGGCGTGGACTGCTCAAAGTAGATAAGGACCTCAGGGTCCTCGAGGATGTGCTTGCGATAAAAACCGAACGAGATCTCAGAAAGCACGTCGAGTGCGGTTTCCCATTCCGGCTTGAGGATTCCGGTGAAATGGCCCCGGGGGTCGCGGGCATTGGGGCGTGCGAGGGCATCGAGAGAAGCAGCGATCATCAGCTCCAGGTTGCGTTCAGCGAGCACTTCGTCGGCATATTTGAAGTTGAGCACTTCACCCTGCTCGGTGATACGCAGCTGGCCATCAAACGAGTCCATCGGCTGAGCGAAGATGGCGCGATGTGTTGGCCCTCCACCGCGGCCGACCGTGCCTCCGCGGCCATGGAAGAGGCGCAGTTTCACGCCGGCCTCGCGGGCCACGATGTGCAGATCGCGATGGGCGCGATAGATTTCCCACGTGCTGGTGAGCATGCCGCCATCTTTGTTTGAATCGGAATAGCCGAGCATGACTTCCTGCCAGTTGTCCCATGTGGCCATGAGCTTGCGATAGTCGGGTCGGCTCCACAGGTCGCGGCAAACGGAAGGCGCCTGGCGCAGGTCTTCAATCGACTCAAAGAGAGGCACGGGCATGAGGCCCGGGTCTTTGCCGGGTCCAGTGCCTGAGCCCTCGACACGCACTCCGCCGAGGCGGGCGAGGCGGACGACGGCGAGCACATCTTCAACCGTTGCGGCTCCGCTGATGACATATTGGCGAATTGCCTCAGGCGAACAGCCAGTCTTGATCTCAGCCACAGCGCGGAAGGTTTCAAGCACGCTCGCCGTTTCAGCGGATAGTCCGCATGGCAAGGACTGGGCCATGGTATCCGCAATGGCTTCCTGCAGTGCAACCGCATGCACGCGTGCGTGCTGGCGAATATCGAGCGCATGCAGATGAAGTCCAAAGGTTCGCACCTGCAGGATGAGCGGGTCGATCAGGGTGCGCGCAATGCGCAATCCTCGATTGGCGGTTAGCGAGTCGCGCAGCGTTCCCAGGTCGTCAAGAAACTCTTCAACCGAGGCATAGGCTTGAAGCACCTGGGCCAGCTTTTCCTGTCCCTGGGCCAGAGTGTAGGAGGTGACAGGCAGCGAAGCGCTTGTGGGGCCGGGATGTTCCATGGTGCGCTGCACTCGCGCCTTCAGGCAGATGACGAAGCGGCGATAGTATTCGAATTCGTATTGCTCGCCGAAGACATGCGACTCCGGAGTGTTCACCTGCGCGATGTACGCCTCAAGGCGAGCGAGCAGCGCGTCGCTGACCGCAATCTGCTGGGCGCTTGATGTGAGCAGGTCAATGATCTCCTGCAACTGCCGCTGATAGTAGAGCAGCAGGTGGCCGCGGGCCAATCGAATGGCGTCGCGCGTCACCTGTGGGGTGACAAAGGGGTTGCCATCGCGGTCTCCGCCGATCCATGAGCCAAAGGAGAGGACCTGAGGCAACGCGAGTGCCTCAATCTCAAGGCCGTACGAGGCGCGCAGTGCTTCTGAAATCTCGCGATAGAGACTGGGCAGCGTTTCAAAGATGGAAACGTCGTAATAGTCGAGGCCCATCTTGATCTCGTCGTAGACGGTTGGGCGTCGCGAGCGGACTTCGTCGGTTTGCCACAGACTGGTGATCTCAGCAAGCACCATTTGCTCGAGGCTTGCCAGGTCCTGCACCGGAGCGGGGATGCGATCGAGGGTGGCTAGAAAATCGCCGATGCGGCGGCGCTTGAACATGACGGAGCGCCGTGCCACCTCGGTGGGGTGTGCCGTAAAAACCGGAGTGATGAGGACGCGTTTGAGCCAGTCAAGCGCCTCTTCCGCAGTGATGCCAACGCGGCGCATCTCTGAGAGAGTTCCCGCCAGGGAGCCGCGCTGGCGGCCCGCTCCGCCGCTAAGCTGAAGGGCAATGCGGCGGCGCTTGCGATGGTTGGTTTCAGCCAGGTTGATGAGTTCGAAGTAAAAAGCGAAGGCGCGCGTAAGCAGGATGGCTCGCTCAACCGGAAGCGAGTGCACCAGTTCCAGCGCACTTGCAGCTTGAAGCGCTGCTTCCTGTTCGCTGCCGCGGGCTTCAGCATCTCGACGGCGAATGGTGCCCTGGCGCAAGGCTTCAACGTGGGCAAACAAGTCGTCGCCGGCCTGCTCACGCAGAACCTCGCCAAGCAACATGCCCAGGGAGCGCACGTCGCGACGCAGGGGAGCCTCTTTCAGATCACCTGACTGCGCCTCGAGCTCTGCCAGGCGCTGTGTCCAACTCTCAGGATTCCATAGAAGTGCCATCGTAATTTGATTATGCACGAGAGGCGATCAGGATCGTCTCAGGAGATGGCGGCCTGGCCGTCCATCTGGATCATCAGCTCTTCCCATTCGGCGGTCAGAGTGGCCAACTGGTTGCGCAGATCGTCGGCGAGCAGAGTAAGGCGCTGGGTTTCAGCAGCAGAGACGTAGACGCCCAACTGCTCCTCAGTATGCGCAATAGCGGCCTCGATGCGCGGAGCTTCTTCTTCCAGGAATGCGCAGCGGTCTTCCATCTGCTTTTGCTTGATGGGATTGAGGCGGCGGGGACGTTCTTTGGCAGCAGAGTCCTCCGCGGATAGTTCCTGGATCGCGATCGGAGCAGTCTTGAATGCCTGCTGTGGTGCTTCCCTTGGCGATCCATCCTCCGAGGGGCTGCTCGATGCAATCCCTTTGCGGCGAAGATAGTCTTCGTAGTTGCCTTCATGGCTGGTGACAGTACCGCTCTCCACCTCCAGCACTCGCGTGGCCAGGCGGTCAATGAAGTAGCGATCGTGCGAGACGAAGACCACCGTTCCGGAGAAGGCCGCCAAGGCCTCAAGTAACACGTCCTTGGCGCGCATATCAAGGTGGTTGGTGGGCTCATCCAGAAGTAGGAAATTCGACGGCGAGACCAGGACCCGGGCAAGCGCGTAACGATTGCGCTCACCACCGGAGAGTACGCCGAGCGGCTTGAAGACGTCGTCGCCAGTGAAGAGAAAACAGCCGAGCAGCGAGCGCAGTGCCTGTTCGGGAACCTTGAGCGCGGCGCGGCTGATGTCGTCCAACATGCGCGCGTCGCCGTTGAGCACTTTGTACTGATCTTGTGCGAAGTATTCGCTGATGACGTTGTGGCCTGGGCGGACCGAGCCTGCCGAAGGTGTTTCATCGCCAGTGAGCAGCCGGATCAGCGTGGACTTGCCGGCGCCATTGACGCCCACCAGTGCCACCCGGTCACCGCGTTCGATGGTGAAATCGACATTGTTGAGCACTTCTTTGGCGCCGTAGCTCTTCGCGAGTCCCTCAGCGGTTACCACGGTACGTCCCGATGGCGGCGGCTGGGGAAACTTGAAATGAATGACTGGCTCTTCTTCTGGAATCTCAATGCGCTCGATTTTTTCCAGTTCCTTGATGCGCGATTGCACTTGCTTGGCTTTGGTGGCCTGGGCGCGAAAGCGATTGATGAAGGCTTCTAGGTGCTCGATCTCAATGCGCTGGTTGCGGTATGCCGACTCTAATTGAGTCCGCCGCTCGTCTTTCTGAGAAAGGTACTTGGTGTAGTTGCCCTGGTAGATATTGAGCCGTTTGTTCCAGATCTCAACGGTGCGATCGATGGTGACGTCGAGAAAGTAGCGGTCGTGGGAGATGAGTATGTACCCGAAGGGGTAAGTGTGGAGATAGTCTTCAAGCCAGTTGCGGGTTTCAAGATCTAGGTGGTTGGTGGGTTCGTCGAGCAGCAAAAGGTTCGGCTTGGCGAGCAGGAGCTTGGCCAGGGCGATGCGCATCTGCCAGCCACCGCTGAATTCATCTGTCTGGCGCGCCCAATCCTGCTTGCCGAATCCGAGGCCGGTGAGCACTCCGCCGACCTGGGCGTCGAGCGCGTATCCGTCGAGGGCATGAAAGCGCTCCTGCAGCATTGAGAAGCGCTCGGCTGCGGATTCATATTCGGCTCCGGTGTGATCGAGGACGGCAAGCTGCCCGGCGAGGTGCTCAATCTCCTTCTCCATCTCCCGCAGTTCATCAAAGACAGTGAGGCATTCTTCAAAGACCGTTCGTCCGGCCAAGCGAAGGCCTTCCTGGGGAAGGTAGCCGATGCTCATGCCGCGGGTCTGTTGCAGGGACCCGTAGTCGAGGGTCTCCTTCCCCGCCAAGGCTTTCATTAGAGTTGACTTACCGGTTCCATTGGCACCCACAAGTGCGGTTTTTTCGCGTGCCCTGATGAGCCAGTTGGCCTCAAGGAACAGGACGCGCGGGCCAAACCGCTTACCGGCGTTTTGCAACGAAAGCATACGAGTCCATTCTCGCAGAAAGACGGCAAGCGATTTGAGACGCAGGATTTGCAATGGAGGTGGCCGATCGGTGCTTTCCGGGCGATTCTGTCGCATTTTCGGGTCAGTCTTGCAGGAAGTTCCGTTTATTATTCGTCAGTATGTTGACATAACGTATTTGTTTTCATTGCATTACTGCCAGAAGCAGGGGTAGGGGTTCTTTTCCAGTTGAGAGCGTCGGATCCGGGGCTGGAGGCAGTTGCCCCTCGGACACTGGCACCTTTATTGTTCGCACGCTAGAACGATTGTTCGCCGGTTGGTGGAATTATCCGGCAAATTTGAAGAAGAAAAAGAGGGGAGTGGGCGGAGGTCGCGGGGCTGGACGCGCAGAAAAATGGAATGGCGCTACAGGCTCAAATCAGGCGAATTTCAGTACCGAAAACGGCCCAAATTGATGACATAAACGGAGTGTACAACTGGCGGGAAAGGCGCACGGCCGGTGTACTCCTAACCAACAGAATTCAAACTATTTCTGGTTCTGCCGATAACGGTAGCACGAATGTGTTATGGACACAGACGGTGCGTTTCTGCGATTCGTAAAGGTCACAGCCTTACCTTTTCGTCGAAGGTGGCTTCACACAAGCTTTTGTAAATGAAAGGTTTGGCTGTTGCTCAAGGAATGCACGTCCCCGAACCAGGGGAAAGGAGCCTGAGGTAGCCACCCGTCTGTTTGTGGTGACCTTTTGTCGCTTTCGCTATGGCTAGTATGACGTATTTTCGTAACCAGTGTGAGACGAAGTGGGTATATGCAAATCCGCTTGATCGCACGATTCTGAACACTGCAGCCTTGAAATCTGAAACATTGGTTTCTCCATTTTCCCGTTAAGGATCGGAGCACACGTGATGTCCAACTCGCACTCGATATACGAACTTCAAAACCACCAGGCAGAGTCTGAATTAAAGGGAAGCGGCGCGTCTGTGAATTCTTTCTCTTCAGAGTATTTCGATTCACAGTACGCCGACACGCTTGGCGCAGACCAATTGTCGATTGCGTTAATCGGCCCGGACACGGATCGGCGAAGCGCCGTAGCCAGCGCGCTTGCCGGCTGCAACGGCAACGAGGTAGAGGAGTTCTCGACTTATCCTCCCGCGCTTGACGACGTTCCGCGGTTGTTGGAGCAGAGCCACGACATCATCATCATCGACCTTGACAGTAATCCTGAATACGCCCTCGAACTGGTAGAGAGCATCTGCGCCAAAGACACGGCGACGGTGATGGTGTATTCAGAACGAGCAGACCGGGACTTGGTTGTCCGCTGCATGCGCGCCGGAGCGCGCGAGTTTTTGACCTTGCCCTTTGAGCAGGACACGATGGCCGAAGCGCTGGTGCGAGCGGCGTCAACACTGCATTCGACGGGCAGACCCGCGAAAAAGGCGCATGGCAGGATGCTGGTATTTCTGGGCGCCAAGGGCGGCTCGGGCGTCACCACGGTCGCCTGCAATTTCGCCGTTGCTTTAGCGCAGGAGTCCAGCCAGAGCACGTTGCTGGTCGACCTTGGATTGCCAATGGGCGACGCCGCGCTGAACCTGGGCATCGTTGCGGAGTATTCGACGGACAACGCGCTTTTGGATATCGGCCGGCTGGATGCGAGCTTCTTTTCGAAGCTGCTGGTGAAACATCGTTCAGGCTTGTTTGTTCTTGCGGCGCCGAGCAAGGTGCCAAAGGTGCAAGCCTCCAACGAGGCCATCGACAAGCTGATGGCCATTGCGCGGTCGGAATTTGAAAACGTGGTTGTGGATGTGGGTTCGCGGCTTGACCTGATGGGAACGGCCCTGTTCAGGGACGCAGCGTCGATCTACCTGGTGACCCAGGCCGGCGTTTCAGAGCTGCGCAACTCGAATCGCCTGATCACCCAGTTCTTCGGCGACGGTCGTCAAAAGCTTGAAGTTGTCATCAATCGATATGAGCCGCGCTCGCTTGGCGTGACGGAAGAGCACATCACCAAGGCTCTGACCCGGTCCGCCCAGTGGAAGATTCCAGACGATTACTCTGCCGCGCGCCAGATGCAGAATTCCACCGCGCCGCTTTCCGCATCAGACTCACCGATTGCCAAGCAAATCCAGCAGATGGCTCGCGCTGCTTGCGGGCTGCCGGCGGCTCCCGAAAAGAAGTCGGGATTCAGCCTGCGGAACTTGACCAGAAACATTACAGAAAAAGTTACACCTACAGAATCGGCGGCACCGGCAGCTCCCAAGGCAGCTCCGACCATCGCATGGCCGGTACCGGCTCCAATTCCCTGCGGCACGCCTCTTAGCTCTACGCAGCTGGATGCGGAAGCATCGGTTCCTGGAAGTTTTGTGTATACCCCGAGTGCAGGCTATGTTCTGCCTGTCGGAACACACACGGTGTGGGTGACGTTCACTCCAGATGATGCTGCGGGAGATAGCCCGGCACAAGCCGCGGTGCAGATCACAGTAACCAAGGCATCGCCGACGATCAAGTGGGCCGCGCCTCGCGGAATGACGAGCGGCAGTGCGCTGAGCAGTGCGCAGCTGAATGCTGAGGCGTCAGTTCCGGGAACATACGTTTACACGCCTGCCGAGGGCAACGTGCTGGCATCTGGAAAGCACACCCTCTCAGTAACATTTACACCGACTGACAGCGCGAGCTACACCACGGCTGAAGCCGAGGTTTCGGTAACAGTCGCAACTGCGAAGCCAACCATTCAATGGCAAGTGCCCGCACAGATCACCTGCGGCACACCGCTGGGCAACAGCCAGCTCAATGCTTCGGCATCGGTTCCAGGATCGTTCGCCTATACGCCGGGACATGGCGAAGTTTTGATGGCCGGCCGGCACTCGATTTCAGTAACTTTCACACCGACGGATATCACCGGCTACTCCACGGCTCATGCTGAAGTGTCACTGACCGTGGTGGCAGCGACGCCGACGATTTCGTGGTCGACGCCCACGCCCATCACCTACGGGACTCCGCTGAGCGGGGCGCAACTGGAAGCGACGGCATCGGTACCGGGGTCATTCTCATTCACTCCATCTGAAGGGGCGATGCTGACAGCGGGAACGCACACGCCGACTGCGACGTTTACCCCGTCAGACGAAACCAACTACACCAAGGCGTATGCCGCCGTGTCACTGACAGTGGCAAAGGCCAAGGCAACGATTTCATGGCCGACGCCAGCCTCGATTCCAGAGGGTACGGCGTTGGACGCTTCTCAATTGAATGCAAGCGCGTCTGCTCCAGGCACCCTGGTTTATAGCCCCGTTGCGGGCGAAGTTCTTGCGACCGGCACGCACACACTGACGGTGACTTTCACGCCGTTTGACGAATTGAACTACACATCGGCGCAGGCCACAGTGTCACTGAATGTGACCAAGATTGCGCACGCATCGATCAACTGGCAGACTCCTTCGGCCATACCCTACGGGACGCCGCTAGGCTCCGCGCAACACAACGCGAAGGCATCGGCTCCTGGAACACTTGCATATTTTCCTGCGGCGGGGGATGTGCTCACGCCAGGGAAGCATTGCCTCACCGTTACATTTGCGCCAACAGACAGCTCGAAGTACGCACCGGCACAAGCCACGGTGGAGCTTGTGGTTGAGGAGTTGCCTGACATCGAGTCGCTTCTGGCAGCGGCCACGCAAGCGTCTTACGCGGTATCAGACCACTCAGACAACTCAGGCGACGCGGATTTCTCGGACGGAAAGTGGGAGGCTTCGCAAAGCAACAACAACTCCAACCAGAAGGGCGAACTTGAGACGCGCACATACAAGGGCGCTACGTATGAGAAACGAGAGGATGGCCAATGGCATCTCCAGCAGAAATAGTTCAGACAGCACCAGACACACTTCCCGCAGATTTCAGCGAATGGGATAACGGGGAAGAGACCCCGTCAACGCCGCCTGAGACGTCCAACGGGTTCGAGGCTGTCCGTGACTCCGGTGCTGCACCAGAGCCGCCATCGCAGCCGGTGAAAGCTCGATCGGTGGCCTCCCCTTCGCCTGCCGTCGACAGAATGCGCTACAGGCCGTCGTTGAACGCGGCAACCGCTTATGGGGATGCGGATTCTGTTTTCCAACCGCTTCGTTCGACCGGCAAGAGCGCTGGCGCACCACGCAGGATCGAAACCAAGCCGGCCAGCACGATTGCAAACAAGATGAAGAATAAGGTGATGTTGATTGCGTTCAGCGTCGGCTCACTTGTACTGCTTCCCATCTTGATTGCGCAGATTTACCCCAGGGTCATGGGCAAAACCGCTGTTGCGAAGCAGTCAGTTGTGGTATCGCAACCGACGACAACCGCCAGCGCGCCTGTAACCAACATACAACCGGTGAATTCGCAGCAAAAGCCTTCACCAATGACTCAGCTCGCGACCAAGGGTCAGACGCAGCCAACGCAGCCCGGGGCGCAACAGACCACGGCAGCGCCGGCCCCGGTTCAGACCGCAGCGGTGCAGTCAGACATGATGAACAAGCAACTGGCCGCGCCCTCGCTGATTCCGACTTCTGCCAGGATGGCAGCGGATAAGGACGCACCGCCATCAGGAGAATTCGGTCCAATCGCAGCAGACGGGCTTGGCGGCAACGCCAGCAACACGGCGGCCGGCGTATTTGGTGGACAGGGTCGTCCGAAGGTGAAGGTCGATGCACCGAAGACGATCAATGTATCGGCCGGGGTGGCAGTGGGGCTTCTGATTTCGAGAACGCCGCCGACCTATCCGCAGATTGCCAGGACAGCCCGCGTGAGTGGAACGGTGGTGTTGCAAGCCACCATTTCAAAGTCGGGAGCGATCGAAGGCTTGCATGTGGTTAGCGGGCCGGACATGCTGCGGCAGGCCGCTCTGGATGCCGTCCGCACCTGGCGCTACAAGCCTTACATGCTCAACAACGAACCCGTGACCGTGGAGACAACTGTGAACGTGATCTTCTCGCTTTAAGCAGAAGACCAGTTATCACGGATCAGCTGACTTCAGCGATTCAGGGTCGAGTAGGAACGAAAGGCCGCAATGCTCATCGCATTGCGGCCTCTTATTTGCGTGCGCCCGGCAGGGCGCACTTACTTGGAGGTGAAAGTCCTCTACACACCCG
>CAZTLV010000042.1:0-34889 GCA_964614635.1 uncultured Occallatibacter sp. | reverse complement strand
TCATGAAGGTGTTGAGCCCCTGGCGCACCGCCTGCACATGCTTGATGCGTGCCTCCGTGCCGATGGCAATCGCCATCTGATGAATCGCCGGAGCATCGAATGTCGCGCCGAGGCCGATGGGCTCGGGAAACTCTGTGGTCCCACCTTGCGCCACGCCGTGCAGCGCCTCGCTCCACCAGTCGTATGCGGGCACGTTAAGCCGCGGAATAGCGCGTGCCTGATTCACCAGCTGCGTTGCCTTTTCTTCAAGAGTCATTCGACTCACGAGATCTGCTGCACGCTGTTCCGGAGGCAAGCTGGGGTCCATGTACGCAGGCTTTGCGTCCGCGGGCTTCTGGGCATTCTGTGCCCCGGTTATCGAACTTCCACAAAAAAATGCGAATCCAACTGCAACAATCCAACTTCCGAGCTTCTTCATTAGCTTCCTCACGGACGGGCTCGGCGCTCTTGCGGCGTTCGCTGCTGCAAGTTCCCGGCCCAACCTCCGGCAGCTAACGCTAATGCCCCAGGAAGCGCCTGTCAAGCAAGTCTGAATACGGTTTCTTTTCATAAGAAAATCGCTTTAGCCCGAAGAGGAAGCCTGGGGCATGAATTCCGCACTTGAGCTACTTCCAAAGCGGATCGGCGTGCACGGCCCCGCTTGTGCACCTGTTGAATGTAACCTTTCTTCTTCCAGCCCCGTAAGCATAAATAGGAAGGGAAGGGCGATGCAGAACGAGCCAGGCGACGTCCTCAATGAGTTTCGACAAGGCGGCGTTGCCGCGTTTGAGACTCTTTTCCGCCTTCATCAGCGGGCAGTCTACGGCTGGATTCTGCGCATCGTTCGCAATTCTGCCGCAGCGGAAGACCTCACGGTGGAAACCTTCTGGCGTATTCAACGGGCCCACGCTCGGTTTCAGCCCTCACGCGGCTTTGGAGCATGGGCTCGCCGAATTGCCACGCACGCAGCGCTCGATTGGTTAAAGCGTGCTCGGCCTGAAACTGAGCTGGTTGCCGATCTACCCGCTCCGGCCGTGCCCGATCCGGCCATCACTGCTGAGCTTCGCGCCCGCACCGCCCAGGCTTTTCAGCGACTGCCTCCCAAGTTGCGCATTGCAGCAATCCTGTGCGTCGTCGAAGAGCGGCCAGGCAAAGAAGTTGCCGAGGCACTTGGCATCTCAGTCTCGGCTGTAAAACTCCGCGTTTTTCGCGCCCTTCGACTACTCAGAAAAGACCTTCAAGAACAGGGGATCACACCATGAATGCACACGATGAGAACCGCATGAAGCAACTTTTGCAACAGGCTCTGCCGCGGATAGAAGGCAACCCTGCGACCGATCGTGATCTTTGGCCTGTCATGCTGCGACGGCTCCATGCCAGGCCCGCGGTTTCACCCTTCATCTCATGGGCATCGCTCGATTGGGTCCTGCTTGCTGGGATTTTGGCGTTTGTCGCCGCGTTTCCGGCGTCGATCTCTGTTCTCGTTTACTGCCTGTAACCCGACGAGCTTTATCGCCCGTCCTCAAGGAGGAAGTTATGAATACCCATCCGTATCTTCGCGCATACCTCGCCGGAATCCTTGTCCCGACGCTTGTATTCCCGCTGATTCTGGTTGCCTTTGTGGTGCTCCGCTTGGTGCTCGCCGCGCCGTTTCCTGTCGAAAAGTTCCTGGTCTTTCCAATGGCGCTGGTTCCCACGTTGTTCGGGGTATGGAACATGCTCCACCTTGCATCCCACGAAAGCACCCATTTAGCTATCGGCCCGCATGGCGCAATTCTGCCGCTCATCGGCGCACCAATTGGTGCCACTGTTGCAAGCTGCCTGGGCATCCTGAAGTTTGGCGCGCAAAGTGTATCCGTCTTTCAATGCGTCCAGATCCCTTACATGGTTTTGCCGTTCTGCGTGCTGGCAGCCATGGCCGGCTATTATCTTGTCTGGAAGTACATCGTCGGCTTCGTGAATAGCGTCCTGGGCATCGCCTAGCCGGTGACTAAGAGCTGGCCGCTTCGGGCGCAAAAAAATCCGCCAGCCCCGCTCGATGTGCGTGAGCGGCCATCGACGATTGGATCTCCAGCGCAAGTTCCAACGCGTTTCGGCCTTGACGCGCAGTGACCCTCGGCTCACGTCGGGTCCGCACTGAATCGAGAAACGATTCAATCTCCAGCCGCAGCGGCTCACCCGGCGTTACCGTCGGCTTCGCAAATGAAAGCCCCGGAGCCGGCCCGGTGCGAGCCGTCAATGAGGCGATGAGTGCCGGATCGATTTTTGCTGCCGCGCCAAACTGCGCGATCACCGCGGGGTCGATCTTGCCTTCAGAGAGCGCCGATGCCAGGTGGGGCGGAATCAGCGCGCTGATGTGCGGGGGCAGAGACGCCAACAGGCTTCCAACCGCATCCGCGTTGGCAGGCCCTGAATCCACGCGGATCACAAGTAAATCCTGGCGGGCATAGTCGATGGAAACATATTGGCGAGGCTCGAAAAATCGCAGTTTGCGCACCCGCTCCGTTGAAACGCGCGACGCCGTGAAATTGGCGACGCAGCCCGACTCAAGCTCCACGCGGACATTTGCGATGTCTACCTTGTGCGAAAGAATCGGCAGTCCGACAGCTCGCACCTCGCGCACCGGCGAGTTGGCAAAAGTCAGCACAATGTCCAGGTCGTGGATCATCAGGTCCAGCACAACATCCACATCCAGCGACCGTGGAGTGAAGATGGAGAGCCGGTGAGCCTCAAAGAACATGGGCCTGCGCAGTTGCGGTTGCACCGCCAGCACCGCTGGATTGAATCGTTCCAGGTGGCCCGGCTGCAGAATGCGCTGATTCTTGCTTGCCAGCTCAAGCAGTTCATCTGCCTCTGCCAGGCTCGCCGCCAGAGGCTTCTCCACCAGTAAGTCGAGCCCCGCATCCAACAGGGCGCAGGCCACCGAGTGATGGTGCAGTGTGGGCACCGCAACCGTGGCCGCATTGAGTTTGAGATCGGCCGCGAGTAACTCGTCAACCGTCGAGAAGACAGGAATTGCGAACTTGTCCGCGGCCTCCGCAGCCCGGGCCGGCTCCGGCTCCACTGCCGCCACAAGGGCCACGCCCTGTCCTGCCGTCTCCAGCTCGCGATACACGCGAAGGTGGTTGCGTCCAAAGGCGCCTGCGCCAGCAACTGCAACCCGCAAAATGGGTTCGCCGGCTATTTCTCCGCTCCGGCTTCAGAGGTTTTGCCTTGAACAGCTTTCAGGCAGCGGCCGTAAAGCGCAAGGAGTTGAGCTACCTGCTCTTCCGTTTTGGGCGCGGATGCGCCGCTGAAGCCCGTCGATGGCACCGCAGCCTTGCCTACACCTGCCGTGGCAGCCACAAATTTCAGCAAATCTAGAGCGATATCTTCGTTGCGCCTGGCGCCAAGTCCCGCGTTGCTAAGAGCATCCATCCTGAATCATCTCCAATGAGGATGCTACCAGACTCACCGTTTATTCATCACCCCGAGCATGCTGACCTGCGCGCGTTCGGTCCACGCGCTACTCTTGAACCATGCAAACGGCTTACATAGGTTTGGGAGCGAATCTGCCCAACTCGGCGGGCCAACCTGAGGCCACTCTTGCCGCTGCCGCTTTGCGCCTTGGAGCCCTCGGACGTATCGTCTCCCGCTCCTCGCTTTATAGGACGGATCCGGTTGGATTCGCCGACCAGCCCCGCTTTGTCAACGCCGCCCTAGCACTCGAAACCGATCTCGACCCGAAGCAACTGCTTGCGGGACTGCTGGCAATCGAGCTCGAATTCGGCCGCGACCGCTCGGCGGGGATCGCCAATGGCCCTAGAACCCTTGACCTCGACATCCTGCTCTTCGACGACTTCAACATCAGCCTTCCAAGCCTCGAAATTCCCCACCCCCGGCTGGCCGAACGCGCTTTCGTTCTCATCCCGCTCAACGAGATAGCCCCGAATGTCATCGAACCGAGCAGCGGAAGAACCGTGGCACAATTACTCCACAGCCTGTTCCCCAACTCTGAGGGCAAGAGCGATGCGGTGGTTCCAATTCAAGCGGAGGTCTGGCGGCCTGACCCTCATGGCAATCCTGCTGGCCCAGACGTGCCTTTTCGCACAGAGCCCCGCAGGCTTCACCGTCACGGTGGAGAATAGCCGTGGTGCGCCGATCCTGGGCGCCACCGTCCACGATTCAGCGGGGAAGGTGCTGGGGCGTACTGACTCGAACGGAAACTTGACCGTTCCCTGTGCTGCTCCCTGCAGCTTGCGCGTGACTGCCCCTCAATTTGCAGAGAAAGTTTTGCAAATCAGCAGCGCAACAACCTTTCGCCTTGAGCTTGCGGCCAACACTGAGCAGGTCACTGTCACCGCCTACCGCGCGCCGCTCGGTTCGCTTGAAAGCCCGGCCACAACGCGTCTGCTCTCTGAATCCGCACTGAACTCGACGGCGTCCGTGACCATGGATGGCAAGTTGCGCCAGCTTCCCGGAGTCGAGCTATTTCGGCGTTCCAGCTCGCTCGTCGCCAATCCGTCGTCGCAAGGCATGAGTCTGCGCGGCCTCGGGTCCACGTCTGCCAGCAGAACTCTGCTTACTGAAGACGATGTGCCCTTGAACGACGCCTTCGCCGGAACGATTCACTGGCTGGAGCAACCTGAGCTTTCCATTCAACGCATCGAACTCGTGCGCGGCGGCGCCAGTGATCTTTACGGATCAAGCGCCATCGGCGGCGTGGTCAGCATGGTCCCGGTGCGACCTGGTACGGACCAGCCGGTCTTCGCGTTGAGGTCCAGCTACGGCGGAGAAAGCACCTACGACTACAGCCTGCGCGCACAGGCCAAACTTGGCCCCTGGGGAGTTCTGGCAAGTGGTGGCTCCATCGGTACCGACGGCTTCATTCAGGAAGCCCCTTCCCAGCGCGGCCCGGTAGACATAGCCAGCAGCGTTCATAGCCAGAATGGCGTCCTGTTGGAGGAGCACGACCGCGACGCTTTGCGGATTTTTGTTCGCGGCAGCGGATTCAATGAAGCGCGGAACAACGGGACGCCCTACCAAACCAACGGAACCCGTCTGTGGCGCTACGCAACTGGAGCGGACTGGAAGGGCCCGCGCGAAGGCTCGCTGGTGACACGGTTTTATGGTTCCACCGATCACTTCCGTCAGACGTTCTCCAGCATCTCCAACCTGCCCATCTTCGGCAACTCTGCGTGCAATTATCGCTGCGGCGAGACCCCATCGAAGTTTTCTCTGACGCCCTACAACGAGCTGGGCGCAGTGGCGCACTGGAACCAGCCGCTGACAGCGGGGCTACTGCTGGTGGCCGGCGCCGACACCCACGACGCCCGCGTCTGGGACCAGGAACAGAGCTACGGTTCCTCCACCGCGCTGACCAATCTGCACGACCATCAGCGCGACTCTGCCGCTTACGCGGAAGTCATGGACGTGTACAAAGCCTGGACCCTCACCGCATCCGCGCGTATGGACTGGTTCCAGAACTTCGACGGGCACGAGCTGCTTTGGAATGGCGCCACTTGGGGCCCGAATCCAACCCAGCCCACGCAGTTTGACCAGCACTTCTTCGATCCCCGTGTGGGACTTTCACGCAAGCTCTTTGATCACTGGGCGCTTTCCGCGTCGGGCTTCCGTGCCTTCCGCGAGCCCACAACCAATGAACTCTACCGCTCAACGCAGGTGGGCAATCAGCTGACCAAGCCCAATGGCAGCCTGCTCAGCGAGCGCGCAACAGGTTGGGAAACAGGCCTGGCCTCTGAATATCGCTGGGGCAGCGTACGCACCAGCTACTTCCTCACCCAGGTCAATCGCCCCATCGCGGCGGTCACCACCAATCTCAACTCCTCGCCCATTCTGCTGATGCGAGAAAACCTCGGTCAGATTGAAAGCCGGGGCGTCTCCATCGACTACGAGGTAGCCCCGTTTCGCTGGATGGCCGTTGACGGCGGCTATCAGTTCGCCCAGGCGACGGTGACACGAGGCACCCATGACCTGGGCAACTGGATTCCTGAAGTGGCACGCAATCTCGCCACCATGAACGTTCGGGCATCTCATCCGGCTGTGGGCACGTTGAACCTGCAGGGTCGCCTCAGTGGACGGCAATATGACGATGACGCAAACGTCTATGAACTGCACGGCTACTTCCGGCTTGACGCCTACGCCTCGCATGACTTTGGCGCGCGTTTTCAGATTTTCGCCGCCGCAGAAGACATGCTCAACCGCCAGATCGAAGTCGCCAAAACGCCCACCACCACGTTGGCCACCCCGCGAGTTGCGCGCGCCGGTATACTCCTTCGCTTTGGTCGCGATCTGAAATAGTTCAAGGCCGGCCCGCTAGAATCACAGAGTGACCTCCGCTTTCAAAATCATTGCGAGCACTGCAGCCGGCGGTCGTCGCGGTCAGCTCTTTTTACCTCATCAGGTCGTCGAAACGCCGGTCTTCATGCCGGTAGGCACCGCAGGCACCGTGAAAGCCGTCCCCCAGGACGTACTTGAGACGCTTGGCGCGCAGATCATTCTCGGCAACACCTACCACCTCTACTTGCGGCCTGGTCATGAGCCGATCCGCCGCATGGGCGGACTGCACAAGTTCATCGGTTGGCCGCGGGCCATGCTCACTGACTCCGGTGGCTTCCAGGTCTTCAGCTTGAGCGCACTGCGCAAGGTCAACGATGAAGGTGTTCGATTTCGCTCGCATCTCGACGGCAGCAGCCACTTCTTCACTCCCGAGCACTCCATGGAGGTGCAGATCGCTCTCGGCGCCGACATTGCCATGGCCTTCGACGAGTGTACGGAATACCCCGCTGACCGCAGCCGCGCTGAAGAGAGCCTGCGGCTGACCATGGCCTGGGCGCGCCGATCGCTCGATCACCACCGCGCTCATCACGACGAAGTTCCATGGCGCGATGAATTCCCAGGCCGCAAACAGAGCGTGTTTGGAATCGTGCAGGGAGGCATGTGCAAAGATCTGCGTCGTGAAAGTGCGGAGCGCCTGATCGAGATGGACTTTGACGGCTATGCCATCGGCGGCCTCAGCGTGGGCGAGCCCCGTGACTTGACCATGGAGATGATTTCCGAAGTGCTGCCGCTGCTGCCCGCCGACAAGCCACGCTATGTGATGGGCGTCGGCTACCCCGACGAGATTGAGCAGTATGCCAGCATGGGCGTGGACATGATGGATTGCGTGTTGCCCACAAGAGCCGCGCGGCACGGTCTGCTCTTCACCAGTGAAGGCCGCCTCAACATCAAGGGCAAGAAATATGCAGAGGATCAAGGGCCGCCCGATCCTGAATGCGAGTGCATGGTCTGTCGTCGCTACTCGCGCGCTTATTTGCGCCACCTGATGCAGGCCGGCGAGGCGCTTTCAGGCACGCTCAACTCGATCCACAACCTCGCATACTACCTAGGCATCATGTCCCGCGTCCGCGCGTTACTCGAATATCCCTCCGCTCCGGCCGTCTGACCGCGATCCGCAGGCAGCGACGTGCGAGCCACGACTTCTCCCACCCGCATTGCACGCATTGCACGCCCCAGCGTTACCGCGGCCGACGCCCATAGAATAGCTCCCGTTCCCAAAGTGCTAACTCCCTGCCGGTGATCCGCGGGCACAGTCACCGCGCTGGCCGCCGCCCATGCCACCAGCGACGTCCCGGTCGCATAGTGTATTGGGTTGCGGAAGAGTCGCGCCAGCGGATAGTAGTGCAGGCCCACGATCATGGTAACCGCCGAAGGCAAGTACAACTCCCATCGCATCCATTTACATCCAAACGCCACCGCCGCCATCGCGATCCACTCGATCGCGGTGATCCAGGCAAACGCCCGCCCTTTGCCTGGATCATCCGCCACGAGCGGCCGGCGTCTCGCACGCTTCATTACATACGCGGCCCCTGCCAGCAAAGCCAAAGTGCCCATCCAGATACATGTCGCCGTGCTCGGCCCGATCCTCTGCCATACAATCAGTGACCAAAAAAGCCATCCTGACCCAAACGCCGTTGCGAACATGATCCCTGTTGCCATGCTGCGCAGCCGGTTTGCTGTCAATTCCTTCTGCATTGCAATTCACCTCGAACGAATCCTGGCCCTAAAATGGCTCAATCCCACAGTTGCACAGGAGTCTTTCTGTCCCAGAGGGCCGGAACGAAGTCCTCCCGCGAGCCCCTCCTATCAACATCGACACCTTGCGTCGCATTCGGATCGTAATTTCTTTTAGACAATTTGCGGTGACAGCGGAGTTAGCAAGGCAGCGGCGCTGCGGGTTCGTTAGCCGCCTTCAGCCCGGTAGCCAACGTAACCACGGCGCTCGCCCATAGGATGATTCCGGTTCCCAAGGCCGCGGTGCCTTGCATCTCGCTCAGCGGCACAAGCACCGCGCTCGCCACAGCCCAGGCCACCAACAGCGTCCCCGTCAGATAGTGAAGCGGGTAATGAAACAGCCGCGCCAGAGGAAACAAATGCAGCCCGGCAATGGCCGCGATGGCCGGCGTTGCATACGCGTCGAGGTGCAGCTTGCTGAATGAAAATACCACAGCCGCAATCGCGGTCCACTGGATCGCGTTCACCCATGCGAAACCGCGCCTCAGGGCCGGATCTTGAGCCACGCGCGGCCAGCGCTTTGCCAGGCGCATCAGGTAAAACGCCGCGACCAGCATCGCGCTCATGCCCAGCACCGTGCCTGAAGCTGTTGGGCCATTGATCCTCTGCTTTGCCGCGAGGGCAAGAAATAGCCAGCCCGTTCCGAAGCACGCAAAGAACATGGATCCGATCGCCCGGCCGCTGAGTTGATTTGCAGTAGGGAAGTTTTTCATCCTGTTTCTCCATCTTGTAGCTATGCATTGATTGCGCCACCCAGGAGCCGCCTCAACGCCTGGATGTATTCGGTCAACGCCTCACGGCCAGCTTCCGTCATGCGATACAGTGTCTGAGGCTTGCGCTGGACAAACTTCTTTTCGACGGCGATATAACCTGCCTCTTCCAGCTTCAGCAGTTGCGCTCCCAGGTTGCCGTCTGTCGATCCAGTCTTGGAGCGAAGCCAGGTAAACTCCGCTTCCTCCACGCCTGAAAGCAGTGACAGCAAGGCCAGGCGCAGTTTCCCGTGAATCACGGGATTGAGTTCCGGTAGCTCAGGCATGGGAAGCTTCCCGCTTGCGTTCACGCGCCTCGCAAATCATTCCATACGCGCCGAAGACGATCTGGCAGAAGAAGATGGCAACGAGGAATGCAATCTCGCTCTGAAGAACGGTGCCAAACAGCGATGCCACCACCGCGGCCCACCAGACGATCGCGCACGCGAATTGCGCCTTCCACCTGAGAATCATGCTGGAAGCCGCGTTGGTTGTGCCAATCATGGCGGCGATGACCGCGATAATTACCTGCTGCTCGGCCTTGCCGCTCATTCCCAGAGAAAAGCAGAGGATGAACATCGAGATCCCCATCGAAATCCAGATCGCGCCCATAGCGCGGCCGACGGTGGTCGGCGGATGTTTGCTGTGCTTGCGAACTAACAGGACAACCGTCAGCGCTGACGCGGCGATCATGGTGACCGGCCATGCCAGGTATTGAGCGGCCGCAATGGGTCCAGCGAAGCTCATTGAAGACCAGGCAATGGCGATGTAGTAGGCAACGCCCCACAAGACAAAGATCCATCCCCGGCTTTCCGTTGTGCGGCGGCCTTCCGCGATCATGCTTTCAATCAGGCTCAGCCTGTCTTTCAGTTCCAGGTCTTCGGTTTCTCCAGTCAAGATGATTCTCCTCGTAACACGTGGAAGTCATGTTTATGCGTATTCCCAGCGGCGTGCAATTCGGCGCGCGATCAGGAAAAGCACGATACCGATGGCCAGCAGCACCGCGACTTGCGGCCAAAGTGCGCTCACCGGCAAGTCGCGCCAGAACACTTTGGTGAAACCATCGATGGCCCACGCGTTGATCGTCCACAATCCAGCCTTCTGCATGGCTTCCGGCATCAGGAAGCGGGGAAACATGCTGCCTCCGATCGCGGACATCACAAGAATCGCCAGCGTCGAAAGAGCGCCCAGTTGCGCGCGTGTATGGCAGATGCTGGCCAGCAACATGCCAAAGGCGGCAACCGCAAACGCTGTGCACAGACCCATCACGATGAAGCCGGGTATGTGGCTGAAAAAATCCAGCTTGAAAATTGACCATGCCCAGAGAAACATCACCGTCAACTGCGTGAAGGCGAGCAGAATGTTGAACACCAGCTTGCCCGCCAGAAGCCCGGTCATACTGATCCGCGAACTGAGCACGCGGTCCAGAGCGCCGCTCTCTGCTTCATCCAGCAATGCGCCGGCAGAGCCGCTCGCCGTGAAAAGCAAAAACATGACCCCTATGGCGGCGGCATAAAAAGACACCATGGGATTCTTCTTGTTCTCGCCAACGACCGAACGATTATGAACGGCGATAAGCCCGCCGCCCAATGCCGAAGATGCGGGGTTTGCTCCTTTGCCTTGCTTGCTCTCAATCTCCCGCAATCGATCAAGGTTGGCTTGCATCAGCTTGCGCTGTTCGGCCGTAAATCCGCCGATGTATTGGTCGGTATATTTCATTCCCTGCTCGGCCATCGCCTCGGGCATGGCGGTCATCGCTGCTTTCTGCAACAGGCCACCGACCATCTGCGGCGCAATCATGTCGCTGGCATCGTTCAGGAGTTCTATGCTCGGCCCTGTCTCGGTGGTCGATTTGCCGCCGAACGAGAAAGGATGGTCACCGAATCCATGGGGGACAATGAGGGCGACCGAGACGTCGCCGGCTTTGACCGCAGTTTCAGCAGACACCGCCGTGTAGTTAGTGGGCGCGGGTTGATCCTTTGTCGGCGCAGGCTTCGTACTCACAATCAAGGATCCGTCGCTCACAAGGCCCTGGACAAGTTTCTGCGATGCGCGGCTCTGGTCCTGGTCGACGACGATCACCTTGATCTTCGATACCGAGTCATGTTGTCCGCCAAAGATGACGGCAAAGATCGAGAAAAAGGCAATCGGAACAACAAAGCTAAGCACCAGCGAAACACGATCGCGGCGCAGAGCAACCACGGCGGTTCGTACGATAGGGAAAATCAATCTCGTAACTCCCTTCCGGTAAGCTGCAGAAACACTGACTCAAGGTTTGGACGGCGCAGCGACAGGTCAACCAGTTCAAGCCCGGCTGCAGTCGCGCCATCCAGCAATCCTGCGATTTCATTCGGATGCTCGATGGTGAATTGAGCCGTTCCTTCGACAAGGCGTCCGCCATGTTCGGTGACCCACGCGTTGACCTGGGCCTCTGGGCCTTCCAGTCGCGCCAGCACTTGGCTGCGCGAAGCAAACGCGGCATGCACAAGAGCATCCTTGGTATCGAGCGCGATAATCCGCCCGTGATCGACAATTGCAATCCGATCGCACAGCCGCTCCGCTTCTTCCATATAGTGCGTGGTGTAGATGATCGTCATGCCCTTGGCGCGCAGGGCCTCAATCATTTCGAAGATTCGGTTGCGCGATTGAGGATCGACACCCACCGTCGGCTCATCCATCAGCACCAGGCGGGGCTGATGAATAAGCCCGGCCGCCATGTTGAGCCGCCGTTTCATCCCGCCGGAAAGATTGCGCGTCAGCGCGCCTGCCCGGTCCTGAAGAGCGGCCCAGTCCAGGCTCCATGCAACTGCATCATCGAGATTCTTGCCGGAAAGACCGTAATAGCTTCCAAACGCTCGCAAATTCTCAGTGGCCGTCAAACGAGGATAGAGGGCCAAGTCTTGCGGCACCCATCCCAGTGCCGCCCGCGCCGTTGCCGACCCTGCCGCGGCGCCAAACACCTCAATCCGTCCGGCGTCTGGAATCACGCGCCCCGCAATCGCGCGAATCAAGGTGCTCTTGCCAGCGCCGTTTGGTCCCAGAAGCCCAAAGCATTCTCCGCTGCGCAACTTTAGAGAGATGCCATCGACGCCCAAAACCTGCCCAAAGCGCTTGACCAGTGAATCAACCTTGAGCGGCAAAACCCCTGCTGCAGCAAGACGATCTGAAGTGAGACTCGCGTTCATTCCCTCTCCCCGACCTTTCTCCCTAAGTGCAGATGGGAAGTTCATTCTTCCGACACCTTTCATAGCCAATCTGATTTCTGAACCACGAATACAGAGTACTCTAGTTTATAGAGTATGAGAAGTCAAGTCTTTTCCCAATCACTCTTAGCTAATTTGCCGGTCCTATTTCGGAACTGGAAGGAACTGCTGCGCAGACCCGAGATGAAACTCGGCCGACAGTGTTGCGTCGGACGAGTCTCCCACCGAAACCGTGAAGGTCCCGGGCTCGACGACCCACTTGTGTTCGGCATTCCAGATTGCGAGTTCACTCAGCGGCAGATCAAATGTCACAGTCTTCTGTTCGCCAGGTCCCAGGTGAACGCGAGAGAAGCCTTTCAGAGCGCGGTCCGGCGTCTCCACGCTGCTCACATCCTGGCGCACGTAAAGTTGCGCCACTTCGTCTCCAGCCGTGTTGCCGCTGTTTTTCACGTCGACGCTGATCTCGACGTGATCTTCAGCGGCAGACGCCTGGATTTGCGGGCCGTCAAATTCGAACGTCGTGTAGCTCAGGCCAAATCCAAATGGAAAAACCGGGCGGTCGTCTCCGTCGACATACGCGTGATTCTTCGAGGGATCGTGGTTATAGTAGTCCGGAAGCATGCCGGCACTGCGCGGAAAGGTAATCGTCAGGCGCCCCGATGGATTGCTGTCGCCAAAGAGCGTCGCAGCCATCGCTTTGCCGCCAAACTCTCCCGGATACCAGGCCTCCAGGATCGCACCAACGTGATCCTTGGCCCACCCAATCGTCAATGGACGGCCATTCTGCAGAACAAGCACCGTTGGCTTGCCTGTCCCGACAACAGCCTCCATCAAGGCCTCCTGGTTGTCAGGCAGATCGAGGCTCGAACGATCATGACCTTCTCCGGATATGCCGGGTCGTTCCCCCAGGGCGAGAATCACAACCTCCGCGCCCCTGGCCTGTGCCACTGCATCCGCGATATCCTTTCCATCCGCAAAGTTCAGGCGTGCATTCGGAAGCAGTTGCTGAATTCCGTCGAACAAGTCGTTGTGGGCCGACGCATCCGGCTCCGGTGCATAGTCCCCATACCGTGCAACCTTTGCATTGGGTCCGATGATCGCGATCTCTTTCAGCCCCTTTGAAAGCGGCAGCAGGTGATTCTCATTTTTCAGTAGTGTCATCGATTCCAGGGCCGATTCGAGAGACACCTGCAAATGGTCCGCTGAGCGATGTACTTTTTCATTCAGGTTTGGATCGACAAATGGTTTGTCAAAAAGCCCCAGCTCAAATTTGACTCGCAGGACACCCGAGACGGCGCGATCCAATGCTTCGTGGGAAAGGGCCCCGCTCCGGATACCATCGATGATCGCGTGCTGGAACGTCTCATGATCGAAGTCGTAAAACTGCATATCGACTCCTGAGTTAATCGCCATCACCACCGCGGCCGCCGGACTGGCCGCGACTCGATG
The DNA here is from genome assembly GCA_964614635.1 of uncultured Occallatibacter sp. Classification (GTDB taxonomy): domain Bacteria; phylum Acidobacteriota; class Terriglobia; order Terriglobales; family Acidobacteriaceae; genus Telmatobacter. The sequence continues at coordinate 21,436 of CAZTLV010000042.1, read as the reverse complement.
CGTGTCGTACAATCGGCGGATGGCCCCCAGGTCTGAGAGCACAAACCCCTTGAAGCCCCACTCATGGCGAAGAATAGTGTTCAGGAGAAAAGGATCGGCCGTAACCGGTATCCCGTCGATCTCGTGATAAGCAGCCATGGTTCCCATTGCGTGACCCGCAATGAACGACGGCTCAAACCCTTTCAACATCACCGAGCGAAGCTCCCGCTCGCCTATGTGCACAGGAGATGTATTCGTTCCCGACTCGGGAGACCCATGTCCGGCAAAGTGCTTTGGCTCGGCCAAAACCGTATGGTCGCTTGCCAGTGATTCGCCCTGGAATCCCTTGACGTATGCCAACCCCATCTGGCCAGTCAAGTAAGGATCCTCGCCAAAGTCTTCTTCGACCCGTCCCCAACGCGGTTCCCGCGCAAGATCGAGGACCGGTGCAAACAGCATGTCTACCCCTGTTGCGCGCGCCTCCGCGGCGATGGCGGCGCCGGTCTGCTGCGCCAACTCCCGATTCCAGGTGGCTGCCAGATTGATCTGAGCCGGGAAGATGGTTCCGGTCGAGAAGCCGTGCAGGCCCTCCTCAGCGAACAGAATCGGAATCCCAAGACGCGTATTCTTCATGACCCATTTCTGGATGGCATTGTTGAGCGAGGAGTCACCGTAGAGGTCGTGAATGCTGCCCGCCCCCATGGTCCCCCACACTTTCTCCGCCTCTTCAGGTCTAAAACCGTGCGCCTTGATCTCATCCGCAGCCTTCTGCGCATCGTCTCCAATTGACGGAGAAACGCCGCGGTACATATCGAGCTGACGGGCCTTTTCTGCAACAGTCATGCGGCCCAACAGATCACGAATTCGATCTTCGATGGGCAGATCGGCCTGCTTGTACGGCGCAATCCTCAGGTCCGGCTGGCCCGGCTGCTGAGGCCACGCTTGCGTCTGGAAACTGGCACAAACCATTGCCAGAACAGAACCGAGCAAAAACCTGAGATGCTTCATGAATCGCCCCTTCCGCATGCTGTTTAGTTGGCTAGATGCTTCACAAAAAAGTCCGCCATCATGTGGTTCGCCTCTTGCGCTTCAGGGAGCAGAGGGTCGTACCAGAAGGCGTGTGTCAGCGCATCGAATACCACCAGCCGGGCATCGACCCCCGCATTCACATAGGCGCGGTGCAGATTCACGGTGCCGCTGAGCAGCATGTCACGGGTGCTAGTGACAAACAGCGTGGGCGGAAGCCCATGGAGGTCGCCGTAAATGGGCGAGAGGATCGGATCTTTGGCATCGGTTCCACCCAAGTAGTAGCCGTCGTGAGGCTGCGCTGTCGGCGGATCGAGGTGGCCGGAGAGACCGCGCAGCGCATACAGTGCCATCGAGTCCCCGTTGCGGGCAAAATCGCCCATCCCGCTGAAGATTCCCAGCGCGGCGGGCATGGGCAGGGAAAGCTGCTTGATCTTCGCAGCCACTTCGGCGGTCAGGATCGCACCTGCCGAAGTCCCGTAGATGATGATGTGCTCCGGCTTGTAGGTCTTCAGCAACTCCTTATAGACAGCGATCGAATCGTCTACGGCCGCGGGAAAGGGATGTTCAGGCGCCAGCCTGTAGAGAACGGCAACCACCTTCATCTTTGTAAAGCCGGCAATTGGAATCGATTCGGTATACGATCCCGAGTCCGAGTTGAACCCGCCGCCGTGGAGGTTGAGCAGCACCTTATTGCGATTGACCTCGGGCTCCCCAGCAGGCGTGACAATGCGCACCGGCACTCCTGCAATCTTGTCTTCAACAAGCTGGTTGGGGCACAGCCTGTCCCAGGCCTTGCGAACCTGGGCGGTGTATTCATCCGTAAGCTTGCGGCGCTCCTCCAGCGATTGCGGCGGAGCCTGATCGGGAACCGCGCGGCCCAGAACCAGCTGCGCCTGGGTACTGATCGTTGCAGGCACCGGGACCACGCGCGTCACATGCGCTGTGCCCTGCTCATCAATGTAGCTGGTGTCGCGAGTGGGAGCGTCCGACGCAGTCGTCGGCTGGGGCGCGGGTGTACCCTGTTGCGCGACAAGTGCGACTGATGCAAATACAAGAAGAAATGGAGTGTAACGAGACAATGCATGCATCGATTCGCTCCTCGCTTTGATTATGATTCGTTGGCGCGCGCTCCGGCAGCGAACCACCGATCCCGTCCACAATAGCAGATGGCGAATGGGAGCGCAGACTGCTCGCTCCCCTTCATTTACTTCCCCGTTTCTCTTTTGAATATCAGTGCGGAATGACCGACGAGCCTGCCTCCGGAAGCATTTCCGTTACCCGGTCAACTGCCTGGGGCAGCTTGTAGCTGAGGGCACGCACGCTCATTTCCAGCAAATCCGCAGCTTCCGGTTGGGTATACTCGCAGCACCACCCGGCTCAACTCGGTAAACCGCATTGCAACGCATTCGCCAGCCGCATCGCCATCATTAAAAATCAAACGTGATCGCTCAAGATCAGGGCGAATCCTGCCGAAGAACCAACCGGAGTTCGGAATCAAACCAAAAAGCCGTTTTGACCTCGGGACGCGTTAGACTCATCGTTACAGGGAGTATGGATGGCTGAACGCGCCGGTATTGCCAAGTGGCAGACAGCCGTACTGTGGGCCGCTCTTTTGCTTTATGCGCTCGGCCGCCTTCTCCAGCCTTACCCTGAGAGATTTCCGGTCCTTCTCATCGTCTTGCTTCAGGTCGTGTCTCCAGCCGTCTTTGCACTCGTCCACGGGAGCATCTTTTATCGCCTCAGGGGCATGATTGTGTTCACCGTTTGCTGCTTTGCAGTGGCAACAATCTGTGAGAGCCTCAGCCTGCGCACCGGCTTCCCATTCGGGCACTACTACTTTACCGGCCTGATGGGGCCCAAGGCATTTGATTTGCCCATACTGCTGATCCTGGCTTATCTGGGCATCGGCTATTGCTCGTGGATTCTGAGTCTGCTCATCCTCGGCTATCGCGATAAGCCTCTCACTGCGCAACGCATCCTGACGTTGCCATTGCTGGCCGCCTTTGTCATGGTGTTGTGGGATCTCTCGATGGACCCGATATGGGCGACCCTCGACCGTGCGTGGATCTGGCGCGACGGAGGCCCGCTCTTCGGCGTTCCTGTCAGCAACTTCCTGGGTTGGTACTTGACGGCCTTTCTCTTCTATCTGGCATTCGTGCTTTATTGCAGGGCGTATCCCTGCGGACCGGTGCCCTCGTCGAGAAGCTACTGGCGTTCCGCAATTCTTTGTTATGGGGTATGCGCGTTAGGAAATCTCTTCACCTTCAGGGCCAGTCTTTTCCCGCCCACGGCAATCGACCCTTCAGGCAGGCAGTGGTCGACCATGGACATTCTCATCGCCTGTACGCTCGTCTCTGTTTGCGCGATGCTGCCCATCGCTCTGCTGGCATGGTTCAGGTTGAACGCTCAACCAAACCGTTCAACCGGCAGGTTAGAGTCTTCGTCCTGAGGGGAGACAATGCTGAGAATACCCACGCAAGAAACAGTCACTCCTGCTCGGCAAAGTGACCGGGCAGGAGTGATTCATTCGATCTAAGAGGTGCCGTTGGGCAGCAACCGCGGAGACGACAGACCATTCGTGATGGCTCCGAAGATCTGGTTGAGCTGTGTCACGCTTCCGTTGTCTGCCGATACGCAGCCGTTGCCGTCATCGGAGTACACATACTGCAATCCCGAGGCCATGGCGGCAAGCGCCTGGCACGGACTATCGCCCGCCTTCCACGAGCCGGTTGCGCCCCAGCCCGTACCTGCGTAGGTGGTGGACCCGACCGTCGCGCTGTAGGTCTTATCGGTTGTGCAGCCCGAGGTCTCAGATCCATAGCCGATTGTCTCGACTTTGGTTCCCGCCGCCGCTGCTGCCTGCGCCGCTACAACTGCCTGTCCGCACTCACCGAGGGCGGAAGGATAGGTATACGAAGTCGGGCTGCAGTTGTGCGCAGAGGTGCAGCCAGAGGCGGCGGTAGTGCCGTTAAGATAGCCTGTTTGCACCACCAGGTCGGCCTTCGAGTTGCAGGCGCCGGCCGCTGTGTTGCCATTTGCTGCGCAAGCAGTGGCGTCGCCGTCGCTCAGGATGATCATGACGTTCGAGGAGCCCGTGTTGGCGTTTTGCTCCGCGATAAGCGCCTGTTGGGCGATGTAAATGCCCTGAGCGTAGTAGGTTCCGAAGCCTCCAGGGGCCGAGACGCCCGCGCAGCCGCCTACACCAGAATCGCCGACTGCAATCACAACGTCGGAGCTTTGATTCAGCTGTTGAGTTCCGACCGAAGAGCGGTAGTCCGTCGACCAGGTCGTGATCATGTAGTCATACAGCGGCAGTGACGTAGAGCTATCAATCGGAGGATTGAAGTTCGGAGCTGCTGCCGTTGTGTTCGTGAAAGTATACGGCTCGATCGTCGGGTTCGCGGTTGGACAGATATAGTCTTTCGTCACAGTCGTGTCCAGCACGGGCGGGAAAACGAACAAGCTCACAGTATTAACAGGCTTACTGGTGCTCGTGCAGGTGGTTCCCGATGAACAGGGATTCAACTGCGACAGCAGCTTCTGGGCGCCAAGCAATGCGCAGGCAATCTGCGACTTGTTGCTGCAGGCGGTCTGAGTACCGGGGTCGTTTGAGGCCATCGATGCGGTTGTGTCGACAACGATCGCAATGTTGTCGGGAGTGTATTGCCCTCCGGCCATCGCCGCGGTTGCTGTTGCCGTAATGTTGAAGTTCGGTACACCGAACATGGCCGCGAACCATGTTGGAACCTTTGCCGTCTGCGTGACGGTCATGGCGTTGGCGCCGGTCGAAGTATAGTTGCCATTGCTGTCCTGGCAGGGTGTCCCCCATCCGGACACGGTGCTCGAACAGTAGAAAGCGGTTGTAATCCCAGTCGACTGTACCGTCATGATCCCGTCGCGGTTAAGACCGGTGTCGATTGAACTGTAGTTCTGTGCATAGGTGGTCGCAGTAGCCTGGTTGGGCAAGGCTGCCGCGCCCGCCAGCGCCGCCGCATTCGTCGATGCCCTGAGCATGCCCACGGCATAGTACCCATGCCCGACCTCAATTGAAATCCCGGCGAATCCTAAAAATGCGGTAAGGCCGAACATGAGCACAGGCAATGCCTGCGCACGTTCTTCCATCAAAAACTTGCGGATAAAAGACCCTTTTAGAAATCTCATTGAAAAATTCCTCGATTCAACCTCAGTTGATAAGCACGGAGCCCTTGTGATGCACGATTTTCTGAGAGCCGCGCCCCCGCGCAGCAAAAGCAGAATGCCGATATGGCGCACCCATGAAGCGAGGACGCATCCTTGAGGCTTCAATTTCCCCGCGTGCTGCCACAGCCTGGCGAAAGCTCTCCCCGAGCTCTCAATCCCGCAATCTTCGGGTTCGACACGAACCCATGTTCCCAGCCTCTTTGCGAGGTCAAGAACATTCTGTGACTCCTGTCACGATTGCACGGCTCTGGTATGACGTAGGTAATGCTTCCAAAGTGGTAGGCGCCTTTGGGCTCATGGTTGTCGTCGCCCCTGGTGCCCCTCGCACGCGGCAATTGAGGGCTCTCGAAGATAATGAGGAAACCATGTCTCTTGAATGGAATAACGGCGCGCTTGTTGAAGGTCTGCAATGCTACCAAAATGAGGAGTTTTTTCGCGCTCACGAACACTGGGAGGGTGTCTGGCTCATTGTTGAAGAGCCAGAGAAGACATTTCTACAGGCATTGATTCAAGTGGCAGCTGCATTTCATCATTTTCAGAGGAAGAACCTGCGTGGTGCTGCATCCCTACTGCAGGCGGCGCTGCGGCGGCTGGGTTCATTCCCAGCTGTCTATGAAGGCATAGAAGTCGAGTCACTTAGAAAATGTATTCGCGAGTGGCTGCGGGTTCTCCCCGTGCTCGACGGGTCCCCGCGCCCTCCCTACCCACGGATTCGATGAGTGAGGGAATCGTGCAGTTTCCGCCTCAGTCCCTGTGCGTCGTATCAGGATTGGCGAAGCGCGTGTATCGCGAGATAAAGTGCAAGTGAACGGTGCCCGTGGGGCCGTTGCGCTGCTTGGCGATAATGATCTCCGACTTGGCCTTTTCGTCTTCTGACATCTCTTCAGTGCGGTTGTAATACGATTCGCGATGGATGAAAGCCACCACGTCCGCGTCCTGCTCAATCGAGCCAGACTCGCGAAGGTCGCTCAGCATCGGTCGCTTGTCATCGCCGCGGCGCTCACTGGCGCGCGAAAGCTGTGAAAGCGCTACTACTGGAACATGCAGCTCTTTTGACAATGCCTTCAGGCCGCGGGAGATGGCCGAGACCTCCTGCGTGCGGTTCTCATAGTGCTTGCCGCCCGCGCTCGACAGCGTAGCCGACATCAGCTGCAAATAATCCACCACGATCAGATCGAGTCCGCCTGCGTTCTGCTTCAGGCGTCGCGCCTTGGCGCGCATTTCTGCAAGGGACAGGCCCGCCGTGTCGTCAATAAACATGCGGGACTCCACCAGTTGGCCCAGTGCGTTTTGCAGTTTGCCCTGGTCCTCTTTCCCCAGGAAGCCGGTCTGCAGATTGCGCTGGTCCACGCCTGCCTGCGAGGCCAGCATCCGGCGCAGAAGTGATTCCTTGCTCATTTCGAGGCTGAAAACCGCCACCGTGGCATTGTGGGTCACCGCCGCGTTTTGCGCGATGTTGATGGCCAGTGCCGTCTTGCCCATCGAAGGCCTTGCGGCAATAATGATCAGCTCGCCCTTCTGCAGCCCGCTTGTCATGCGGTCGAACTCAATAAAATCGGTGGCCAAGCCTGTGACTTCCCGGCTTTCCTTGTACAGGTTGTCGATGGTCCCAAAGGACTGCTGGACGATCTGGTCAAGCGATTGGAGCCCCTGGGATATGCCCTTCTCAGTGACCTCCATCAGCTGCGCTTCGGCGGCGCCCAGCACATCCAGAGCGCTCTCGCCCTGGTCGGCCGCCCGCGCGATCGCCATCGAGCAGATCCCCATTAGCTTGCGCAGAAGGCTCTTGTCTTTGACGATCCGGATGTACTCTTCAATCACCGGCCGGCGGGGCAAACCCTCAGTCAGGCTGGCCAGGTAGGCAACGCCGCCCACCGACTCAACTTCCTTGTAGCGGGCCAGCTCGTTGGCCAGGGTCACAATGTCGACGGCCCGCTGTCCATCCATCAACTCCGTCATCCGCAAGAAGATACGACGATGCGAGTCGAGCGAAAAGTCGTCTGATTCGAGCTTTTCAGCTGCCTCTGCGTGGGCCGTATTGTCCAGCAGAATCGCGCCGAGGATTGTCTTTTCCGCGTCGATGTTCGCCGGCAGTCCGGCGTCAAGTCTCAGGTCGGGAATCGTTGCCATATCAGGAAAGTTTAAGGCCGAATTCGGGTCTTGGAGAAAGAAAGGATAACTTGGAAAAAGCGGAAAAGTAGCCAGAAAGGTACGAACCGTTATGCGTGAGGCGCAGCCGACTGAATCAGTGAGGTTATCGAGCCTCGCCCCCTGTGACTACTTCTGCACCGGCTTCAGCTTCTCCTGTACCTGGCGAATCAGGCTGCTGGTACTGATGCAATTGGCGAAGCCAGGATTATGTTGCTCATCCTGATGAAGTTCCGCGGCCTTGTTGGCGTAGCCGAGCGCCCGCTGAAACTCTTCCGCCTGAACCATAGGATCATTCGACATCATCGCCTCACCATACATATCGTTCGCCAGCAGATGATTGATCCACGCAGTTCGCTCAGAGCAATAGCCAGACGGGCGCGCGTAACAGGCTTCGGACGTTACGCCGCCTGCGCGTTCTTCCGCTGGCAAACCGCGCTCCACGTCTAGATAATGGTTGAAATCGTCGTCGTAGAATTCAAGCTCTCCCGCTTCGCTTTTGAGCGCGCCGGGGATCACACAGTCCCCTTTGAAGAGATTCCGGTTCGCGATCCGTTTCAGCTCGCCGGAGTAGTAAATCCCATGCCCGTTGGCCGGATCGAGGGAGAGAATCTCTTTCACATCTTTTTCAGATTCGCTGAAATCTCCATGCCCCGACTGCGCCACCGCGTTCATGGACTCGTGGTATTGCTGACGGAGGTCGTGAACGATATTCAGCATCTTCGTCTGCTCTGCCTTGCCCGCCTCGTATCGGTAGCCGATCACGGCCGTTGCAATCAGCAACAGCGCCACCCCTATCCCAAGCCAGATCTTCCGCAATCCAATCGAAAACTTCGAAATCGCCCGCTGCTCAAGAATCTCTGGCGTAGGCTCCCTGGGTGTTGGCTCCGTGAAGGGCGGGCTGCGCACCAGTTCCAGTATCCTGCCGATCATCGCATCGAAGAAAGTGTGCGAGTACTCCACGCCCTGATAGCGCAGAACATCGGCGATATCCGCAGGCAGTTCCTCGGGAAACCTGAAGCCCGGCAGCATGACCGGGACAATGTTGCACTTCGATGCAATGGCATGTGCGATTTCCACACGAAGCCAGTCCGTCTTGTCGCGGCGAGAATCCAGCGCATGTGGGGCGAGAACCACGACAAAATTGGGCGTAACCGAGATGCGATTCAGCAGCGAGTCGTCAAAATGTCCCTTGCCCAGATCGGTCACATCCATGAAGACGCGAATGCCATGCTGGCTAAGGTCTGAGCGGATCAGGCGCGCTTCCGCACCAGCGGTGCGCCGCCGGTAGCTCAGGAAAACGTCGTAAGAATTTTCCGTGATCAGATTCACCATCGAGCGAAGCCTTATGCGTGTCGCCGACAGGCCTCAGGCTTGACTCAGTTTCTTTGCAACCAATCCTACTCCGTGAGCGCCCAACTCAGCAGGAGGTAACGGGGTTCCTGGCACGTCGCCGAGACGTGTTCGGAGCACGCCAAGCACTGAGTGATTTCGTTCGTAGGCTTCCAGTTATTTCGCTGGCCTCCAGCGCAGAATCGGCTTCCGCGCGGCCTGGACTTCGTCAAGGCGCCCAACCCGTGTCGAGTGCGGAGCCGACTTCACCAGCTCGGGCGTCTCGTCCACTTCCTTCGCAATCGCGCGCATGGCATCCACAAACAGATCCAGCTCTTCCAACGATTCGCTCTCTGTTGGCTCGATCATCAGAGCGCCGTGCACGATCATGGGGAAGCTCACCGTATAAGGATGGAAGCCGTAGTCGATCAACCGCTTGGCGATATCCCCCGTCTTCACGCCTTTCGCGGCCTGCCGCTTATCGCTGAAAACAACTTCGTGCATCGACGCGGTTTTGTACGGTAGTTCGTAAAGATCTTCAAGTTTGGCGCGGATATAGTTCGCGTTGAGCACGGCGTCTTCAGTCGTCTGCCGAAGCCCATCGGGGCCGTTGGCCAGAATATAGGCCAGCGCACGGATGAACATGCCGGTATTTCCATAAAACGCCCGCACCCTCCCCACGGACTGCGGCCTGTCATAGTCCCAGCACTTCGTGCCGTTCTCGTTCTGGGCGAGTACCGGAATAGGTAAGAACCGTTCAAGAAATGCTTTGCATGCCACAGGCCCCGAGCCCGGACCGCCCCCGCCGTGTGGCGTGGAGAAGGTCTTGTGCAGGTTCAGGTGCATCACGTCCACACCGAAGTCGCCCGGCCGGGCTTTGCCCACGAGCGCGTTCATGTTGGCGCCATCCATATACAGCAGGGAGCCCTTGGCGTGCAGAATGTCGGCGATCTTGTGGATCCGGCTCTCGAACACTCCAATGGTCGAAGGGTTGGTCAGCATCAGCGCTGCAGTCTCTTCATCCACTTGGCGCGCGAGTGCCTCCAGGTCAATGCCTCCTTCCGCATTCGACTTCAGGTTCTCCACCTGGTACCCGCAGATGGCCGCCGTTGCCGGATTCGTCCCGTGCGCCGAGTCAGGAATCAGAATCTTCCTCCGCGCATTGCCCTGCGACTCATGCCATGCCCGCACCAGCAGGATTCCTGTGAACTCCCCATGCGCGCCTGCCGCCGGCTGCAGGGTGATCGCGTCCATCCCTGTAATTTCGATCAGGCACCGCTGCAGCAGTTCGATCACCTCAAGAATCCCCTGTGCCAGCGCGTCTGGCCTGTAAGGATGCGCCTCGGCCAATCCCTCAATCCGAGCGACCGCCTCGTTCACGCGCGGGTTGTACTTCATGGTGCACGACCCCAGGGGATACATGCCCAGGTCGATGGCGTAGTTCCACGTCGAAAGTCGTGTAAAGTGCCGGATGATTTCGATCTCGCTCAACTCCGGCAGTTCAGCGTCCTCTGAACGATGGGATTCGCCGAGCAACGCCGCTGCGTCAATCGCCGGCACATCCAGCGGCGGCATTTTGTAGGCGCGCTTCCCCGGCGACGACTTCTCAAACACCAGCCTTTCATTCTGCGTCTGGTGCGGGCGAACCTTCCCGAGGGTCTTTGGACCGGTCCCGTTGCTTGTCATCTATGCCTCCACCAGCCCCGCCGCCAACACTCGTGCTGCCGTGTCAATCTGCTCGCGCGTCACCATCTCTGTTGCGCACCAGAGCGTCGCGTTCTCCAACTCTGGATACCACTTGCCAAGATCCAGCCCGCCAACAATCTTTTCATCCAACAGGCGCTGGCCCCACAACTCAGGTGCCTCGCTCGTCTGCAAAACAAATTCGTGAAACCGCGGCGCGCCGTTAAAAAGCAGCTTTGCGGCAGGCTGCGAACTCAGTACTTCGGCGGTGTAGGCGGCCTTTGCCAGGTTATGTTCGGCCAGTTCCCGAATCCCTTCTTTTCCATAAACCGTCAGGAAGATGGTCGCCATCAGCGCCACCAAAGCCTGGTTGGTGCAGATGTTCGACGTCGCCTTCTCACGTCGTATATGTTGCTCGCGCGTTGAAAGCGTCAACACAAACCCGCGATATCCGGTCGAGTCCACAGTCTGACCTACCAGCCGCCCCGGCATCTGCCGCAGGTACTGTTCTTTGGCTGCGATCACGCCGCAAAACGGCCCGCCGTAACTCAGCGCCACGCCGAACGACTGCGCTTCCATGCTGACGATATCGGCCTCGATGGGAGGACGAACCACCCCCAGCGAAATTGCCTCCGCAATCGACACAATCAGCAGCGCTCCCTTCGCGTGAGCAATCGCCGCAATGGCTGGAATGTCCTCAATCGTCCCGAAGAAGTTGGGGTTCTGCACCAGAACAGCCGCTGTTTCTTCAGTGACTGCGGCTTCAAGTGCAGTCAGATTCACGCGTCCCGTTTCGCGGTCATAACCAACCGACGCGGCAGGAAGGCCTTGATGCTTGGCATACGTCGCCAGCACTTCGCGGTACTCCGGATGCACGGTTCTGGCCACAACTGCCTCGTGCCTCCCGGTCACGCGGACGGCCATCATCACAGCTTCTGCCGCGCCGGTCGAACCGTCATACATGCTGGCGTTGGCCACGTCCATGCCGGTGAGTTCGGCAATCATGGTCTGAAACTCAAAAATCGCTTGTAATGTTCCCTGCGTGATCTCCGCCTGGTAGGGCGTGTAGCTGGTGAGGAATTCGCCCCGCTGCACCAGAGAATCGATGATGACTGGCCGGTAGTGCCGATAGGCGCCTGCCCCCAGAAAGCTTGCGTAATCCGTTGCGTTCTTCTGGCCGGCGGCGCGAAAGTAGTTGACGATCTCGCTCTCCGCCATTTGCTGCGGGACATCGAGATCGCGGTCCAGTCGGTACTCCGCCGGAATTACCGCAAACAAATCCGCAATCGATGCCGCGCCGATCTCGGCCAGCATCTGTTTCCGTTCGTCTGGCGATTTGGGTAGGTAGCGCATTTTCAACTATTAGCCTCTTGCTTCTAGCCTCTCGCTAAAAGCCCGTTGGGCAGGCCTGATCGGGGTCCGCCTGAACAAGATTTCATAATCGGCAGCGCTTTTTCGAGCTGCCAAACGGAGTTGAGAGCTAAATGCTGGTAGCTAGCTCTTCAGCTTCCCGTTTCTTCCGAGATGAATGCCTCATACGCCGCTGCATCCAGCAATGAGCCAATCTGCGCCGGTTCGGCAAGCTCCACCTTGATGATCCAGGTCTCGTGCGGCGCTTCATTGATCTTGTCGGGCGACGACTTGAGTTCCTCATTGGTTGCTGTAACAGTGCCGGTCACAGGCGAGTAGAGGTCGCTCACAGCCTTCACGCTCTCCACCGATCCGAAGGTGGCGTTGGCCGTGACCGCGTCACCGATCTTGGGCACATCCACGTACACAATGTCGCCAAGGGAGTTCTGCGCATAGTCTGTGATGCCAATCGACCCGATGTTGCCATCGAGAACGATCCATTCGTGTTCGCGAGTGTAACGGTAGTTGGCGGGATAGGCCATGGCGTCGTCTCCTTGAAGAAGTAGTTTACTTCAGCTGTCAGGGCTGAGATTTCCTTCGATCGTCCTCGCAAATCCTCGCCGCAAGGCTTGAATTTGCTCTAGTATGTTTGATACTTCCCAACAGGAGATCGATTCCATGCCCAAGTTCGTGATCGAGAGAGAGATACCTGAGGTCGGCAAGCTTTCCCCGGAGCAATTGAAGGCTGTATCACAGACATCGTGCGGCGTTTTGCGCGAACTGGGCCCCCAGATTACGTGGCTGCACAGCTACGTAACCGACGACAAGATTTACTGCGTCTACATCGCCCCGGATGAAGATACGGTGCGCAAACACGCCACCATGGGCGGCTTCCCCGCCAACAAGGTCTCGCAGGTTCGAACCACAATCGACCCCACAACCGCTGAATAGTCGCTGAAGATCCTCTGTTTCATCGCGGTCCGCTACTTTTCGAAGAACTCTCCGCGTCCGCCGTTGGCCCATGGGTCATACTGGGCCGCGAAGCTGGCGCGGTGCTGCGTCGAGGGGTGGCTGTACGTCCAAAACTCAATAAACGGGTTTGGGTTTGGATCCTCAAGCCAGGCTTGGCCAAGCGCGTTGAAGGCCGCGACGGCCGTTTTCTGCGGATCAGTGACGATACCACGGACTGCTTCCTGCCCGTAAACGTCGGCTTGGTGCTCGAAGTAGCGGCTCACTGCATTGTCAACTGGGGCCAGCACAAAGCCTGCAACCGAGATGCTGAAAAGCAGCACCACAAATCCTGAGCGGCTTGAAAGCGCATTCTCGGCCTGCAACCCCATCCCTTCATCCCCGAGACCCCAGCGCGCGCCAAAGTGCCCAGCCAGCCAGCCCGCAAATCGCGCGCAACCACAATAGATAAAGAACAGCCCGACGGCAGAGAGCGCCAGGCCTTTCGGGATGTGGTGAAGAACGTAATGGCCCGTCTCGTGGCCAAGCAGAAAAAGAACCTGATCATCGGGAATGCGGTCTGCCGTGGTGTCCCACACAACGATGCGCTTGGTGGCCCCGATACCGCTGACATACGCGTTGAGGCCATTGGTTTTTCGACTCGCCTTCATCAGGAACATGCGCTCCGGCGGAATATCCGTGCCTGTGCGAGCGACTACTTTTTCCAGCTCAGCAACCAGGACAGGATGATTCTTGCCGAGAGACTCGTACTGGTTGAAAATGGGCTCGAACAGCGGCGCGATAAAGACTGAAATCACCATCAACGGGATGGTTGCGAACCAGGCATAGAGCCAATAGCGCCGCGGCCAGCGGCGAACGATCCAGTTGAATGCCAGCAGGATGGGCGGAACAAAAAGAATTGAAAGGCCAATCCCCTTCGACAAGTCGATCAGCCAACTGCTCCAGCCCGCCACGCTGATTCCATAGGAGCGGCTGACGTAGTGCGCATAGACATCCAGCGGCAGATCGGCCAGTGCGGTAATCAGCAGGAATAGCGCGAAGAACAGAAGGCCCTGCAGCCAGCGCCGCGAGGTGATCCCGCGTAACCAGTTTTCGATTCTTCTGGACACGCCGGTGGCTAGCAGCAACCACAAGACAGCCAGATCCAGCAGGGAACCGGCTAGGTCAATGATGTTGCGGATCCGGCCAAGCGCGATTGCTTTTGCCAACTTGTCCGGCGGCAGCTTGTAGGCCTGCGGGGGTTGAGCGGCGGTGCCTGCGGTTGAAGGCCCGGTTTCAGCAGAACCCACTGGATTCAAAACGATTCGGGGTGCAGTGTGGGGAGCAGGCCCAAGCCGGGGCGCGACGGCAGCAAGTTGCAAGGGGAAGTGAAGGGCAAGGCAACCGGCAAGCATCACGCAGCGGGCAAATTTCATGAGATATTCCCTTCACCCTAGCCTACTCTGCGACAATCGATGCTACAGATGCGCTGCTCTCGGATTCTCAACTCAATGCCCAACAACTCATCGGTCTTCTCTGTGCGGACTGCGCTGAAAGGCAGCCTATGCGTAGCCATTTCCGCACTCACCCTTGTCTGGCCCACAATCGCAGGAGCTCAGAACCAGGCAACTCCCCCCTTGCTGGATGCCATGACCACCGAACTGCATCGGGCTTTCACCTCTCTCGGCAAGCAAACCTCCTCTGCTCCCTCGGCTGAAAAACTGCTTTCTCCTTATTTTCTTAGCTATTCAGTCAGTGAAGCAGGCTTTGTCGGCATTCGTGCGCAGTTTGGTGCCCTGGTCGACAGCTCTGAGAATCGAGTCCGCGTGGCTGACGTGCAAGTGCGGCTCGGCGATCCCAAGCTCGACAACACCCACGGAACGCACCGTGGCTCGGCAGTCAACAGCCTGCAGTTGCCGCTCACCGACGATCGCGAGGCGTTGCAACGCACCTTGTGGCTGGCCACCAACACCGGCTACGGTAACGCGATGGACAACTATCTGCGGGTGAAAACCGAGGCGCAGGTCAGGGCCAGGGAAGAGGACTCCTCGCCCGATTTCAGCCAGGAAACACCCCAGGTTTCCATCGGCAAACCGGCCCCGCCCGTCGTTGTGGACAAAGCGGCGTGGGGAAAACGGGTCAGCGCGCTGTCAAAGATTTTCCGCGAATTCCCTGACGTGGATCAGAACGTGGTGATGCTGACCGTACAGAACGAAACCGACTACTTTGCTTCCTCTGAGGGCTCGCAGATTGTTTCGGCCCATCAGGCTGCGCGGCTGGTCGTGTTCGCGGTAACCCGCGCCGACGATGGGATGGACCTGTTCCGCGCGCAGACCTTTGAAGCCCAGACCGTCGACGGCCTCCCCGCCCAGGCGGAGCTCGAGACCGCGATGCGCGACCTTGGCAGGAGCCTTGAATCATTGCGCGTTGCCCCGCTCACAGAGCCCTTTGACGGGCCGGCGATCCTCTCCGGGCGCGCCGCTGCGGTCTTCTTTCACGAGGTGCTCGGCCACCGGCTTGAGGGCCAGAGGCAGCGCGGCGATGAGGAAGGACAGACCTTCACCAAGGACATTGGCAAAGAGGTTCTGCCCACATTTCTTTCTGTAGCTGACGATCCCACGTTGACCACCTTCGGCAACACCTGGCTCAGCGGCACCTACGAATACGACGATGAAGGGCAGAAAGCTCGGAGGGTCGAGTTGATCGACGATGGGGTGCTGAAAACGTTCCTGATGTCGCGCCTTCCGATCGCCAGCTTTTCCGCCTCGAACGGCCACGGACGCGCGCAGACCGGACGGGTTCCAACCGGGCGTCAAGGCAACCTGATTGTCACTTCAACCAGGACCGAGCCGGAAGCCGATCTCCGCAAGCAGTTGATTGAAGAAGCAAAGAAACAAGGCAGGTCGTACGGTCTGTACTTCGAAGACATTTCCTCAGGCTTCGCGGTCACCACGCGCAGTTCGCCGCAGGCATTTCAGGTCATCCCGCTGGTCGTTTACCGCGTGTATGTGGATGGCCGTCCCGATGAACTGGTGCGCGGCGTCAGCATTGTGGGAACGCCGCAGGCCGCGTTGAAACGGATATTGGCGACGGGCGACAAGAGCGAGGTCTTCAACGGGGAGTGCGGCGCGGAATCGGGCACGGTGCCTGTCAGTGCAGTGGCCCCTGCCATGCTGGTCAGTGAAATGGAGACACAAAAGCAGGCGCAGGGAACCGCGCGGCCGCCAATTCTGCCCATTCCCGGGGCGGTCATCGCCACCCCCGCAAACAAGGAGGCGCAATGAACGCGATTCGCAGTGTTGCATGGATAGCCGGAGCCGCAATCGTTGCTGCCAGCCTGTTGACGCCCAATTTGCTCGTCGCGCAGCCCACTCGCGACGATGCTGAAAAAGACCCCGTCCTCAAGGCGATGCTCGAAGAACTCGACCGGAGCATGAGCCAGCTGCAGTTGCAGGGATTCGAGAAGCCGTTTTTCATCCAATACAAAATTGAAGATGTTGAGGATTTTCAGACCAAGGCCGAGTTCGGAGCGAGCGAGGATTCCGCCCATGCCCACCAGCGCATCGCGCGCATCACGGTTCGAGTGGGCGACTACAAAACTGACAGTTCCGGCGGACGCGGGGACGGAGCCCTGGAGTTGTCTTCCCTTGACAACGATCCCATTGCCATCCGCTCCGCCCTTTGGTCAGGTACTGATCAGGCATACAAGGCTGCGCTCGCGGCCTATGCGCAAAAGCAGGCTGCTCTGAAGCAGGTTGAGACGGCACCGCAAGCTGACGACTTCAGCAAGGAGACACCGGTCATTTCGCTCGCCGCGCCCATGAAGTTGAGTCTGGATGAAGCTGCCTGGGTAGATCGCGTTGCCAAAGCCAGCGGGCTATACCGAACGGAGGCCACACTAAAAGCCAATCAAGCTGAAATTGAGTACGCCACGGCGGAGTTTCATGCGCAGGCCACCACCACCTGGCTGGTCACCAGCGAAGGGACCATCGTCCGCAAGGCGGCGTCGGAGTATCACGAGACTTTTGCCGTGGGAACGCAGGCACCAGATGGCATGAGGCTTGACCGCTCCTATGGATCGGTGGGCGTTGGCTTGAAAGACCTGGATGCCCCGGAGGTTTTTGAGAAGCGTGCCATCGGATTGATAGCCTCTCTCACCGAACTGCGCAAGGCTCCAGTTGTTGAAGAGGAGTATCACGGTCCGGTTCTTTTGAGTTCTGACGCAGGCGCTGATACTCTGCGTTCCCTGTTGGGCTCCGGAGTTACGGCTACGCGGCCCAAGTTGGGAACCGAGGCTCGCACCAATGGACCTTTCGCGTCGAGTCTACATGCGCGCGTGCTTCCGGAATTCCTGAACGCCGTGGACGATCCCACTTTGAAGAGCTACGCGGGCAAAGGCCTGGTGGGTGCGTACGACATTGATGATGAAGGTGTGCCGGCCACCGCTGTGACGCTTGTAACCGACGGCAAGTTGGAGAATTACCTTATTGGCCGCGAGCCCGTTCGCGACTTTCCGCAGTCCAATGGCCACGGGCGCGGTGGGATTATGGGGGCGCCGAGGCCCACGCTCGGCGTGTTGAAAGTCACGGCAAAAGATGGGCTTTCAAATGAAGATCTGAACCGGAAACTGATCGCCCTTGCAAAAGATCGCAGCTTGAAAAGCGTGTATTTTGTTGAGACGCTGGGCGGCGAATCGGTCCCCCGCCTCATCTACCGCGTAACCCTCGATGGCAAACGCCAGCTGGTGCGTGGCGCGGTGATCGACGATCTTGACCAGCGTGCGCTGCGTTCCAACGTCGAAGCCGCAGGCAAGGATTTGTTCGTGGCAAACTTCTTCGGCGAGGTTCCGCAAACGGTGCTTGCGCCCGCTCTGCTGTTAGACGATGTGACGATTCGCCGCGCCAACGAGAAGAATGACAAACTGCCGTTCTACCCGCCGCCGCAGTAACGCGTGGGCTCAGTCGAGGCGAGTAAGAAATGCTGCGCCCTCCGCCGGCTGCAGGTGAGCGGCGATGAACTCTGCCTGCTGGCGACCGTCGCCCTGCGGACGGATGCGTACCCAGTAGCTGTCTTCTCCCGCGAACTCGATGACGTTAGATCCTGGGTAGTCAAGCAGCAGCTGTTGCTTCAAACTCAATGCGGCATCCTCGTCTTTGAAAGCACCAATCTGCACGCACCATCGTCCCCCGGTCTCAATCGGCTTCGGTGTGCTGTACACATCAATCTGAACCTGCGCCAGGCCTGCCCGGTAGACACCCGTAGCTTTTGCAGAGGCGATACTGAGGTCGATGATGCGCCCCTCAACAAACGGCCCGCGATCGCTGATCCGCATGGCGCTGGCCTGACGGGTCTTCAGATTTGTAACAACAACGAGCGAGCCCATCGGCAAGGTGCGATGCGCCGCCGTCAACATGTTGTCGTCGAATGCCTGCCCGTTCGCAGCCTTCTTCCCTTTGTAGGGCGCGGTGTACCAGGTGGCAAGGCCCACCTGCGTCAGAATCGGCCTGTGCGCAAGGATGAAGTCCAGATCTTCATCACTCACCCCGCCGGCCGGCACCGGTGTGACGGGAATCCGTACAGCGGGCGGGGTGCGCGGCGTTGGAGGATACTGCTCAGGCGCAGGCGGCGCGGCTTGTGGTTCAGGCAATGGGGGAGCTGTTTTGTGATGTCCGCATCCGGACGCCAACAGCAACGAAAACGCCACGACTGCCAAGCTTGATGCTCGGCGGGCGCTTAGGCCTTGAATTGAAGCAACCATCAAGGATTCGGCGGCCTCGGCGGTTGAGGCGACTGCTCGTCAAGCTTATCGGCGAACTTGCGCAACGCGTCGGCGACCGTCCGCAAGCCAGAGATTGATTCGGCGCGCACTTGCGGGATCACCGCGTCGTTCACGTAGGCCGCCGCATGCCGCAACTCCATTTCGATCAGCTCGACAGCTTCTTCAATGCGGCGTCCAACACCACCAGGTCCAGAACCGTACGGGGGATAAGTGCTCATTGGGGATTAGCCTCCTGTGAAAAAATCCTGGCAAGTCACCCCACTTTAAGTCTGCGGGGTCCGGCACTGCGCGTCAATGGGGCGCAGCACAACTGTGCCGCAATGATTAATACGCAATCCCGCCCCACGAGTTCCATTCGACGGTTTCGAAACTTTAGCGGCCCCTTGGTGACAAAGTCCGCTATTCTGACCTAAATCTGCTTTAGACTCTCATCGCAGGGGCAACCGCGGTTCTCGGCGCGGGGCGAGAATGCAGCAATTTCTGAAGGCTTTACAGCGCACTCGCATTGGTGGCCATCGGACTCGATGCGCGCACCGTGGATGGCTGCGTGCCGGCAAGGTGATTCTTTGCACGTCAGTTCTCATACTCGCCATCCCGTCCTGCAAGCCCCAGGCCGCAGGCGGAAGCGCAACGTCGGCAGAAGTGCCCGTGTCCGAACTCCCTGCACATAGCGGAGCCGTTGCGCCCCAGCCTTGCGCCGTTGAAAAGTCCAATGCAACTTCAACATCGAGTCCGGCACCGGAGTCGCCTGCAGCACAGCCCGGCACAAATCCTCAGCCGGCCGTCACTCTGCCCCTTTGCCCGCCGCCCGGGCCTCCCACTGACTGGTTCGCGCGGTTTATTGACGGACCGCAAACCCGGCACATGACGCCCAGGGAAAAGGCGTGGCTGGCCATGCGCGACGTTGCCGATCCATTCAATTCCTTGACCATTCTGGCCAGTTCCGCGCTGACCATCGGCACCGACTCCCATACCCCTTACGGGCCGGGCATGGCTGGCTTCGGCCGCTATGTGGGAGTGAGTTATACACAAGACATGACCGGAGAATTCCTCGGCACTTTTCTGATTCCATCCATTGCTCACCAGGACCCGCATTATCACCGCTGGCCCCGTGCCGGCATGAAGCGCCGCATCGCCCATGCGGCCTATCAAGTGCTATGGACCCAAGGCGACAACGGCCACGAGATGGTGAACTACGCCAACATCGTAGGGTTCGCTGCTGAAGATGAAATCGCCAATCTCTACGTCCCGGGCCGCCAAACCAACCTGCCAGCCAGCGCCGAACGTTACGGGTATGCATTGCTGAGCGCGCCGATCAATAACTACATCACCGAGTTCCTGCCCGACATCGCCCGCCACATCCACACCCGCGTCGTTGCAATCCAGCGCATCATCAACCAGGTAGCCAAGACCGGCGGGCCACAGTAAGAATGGCGTACCAGGCGCCCCAAGACTCGCGGAGACGACGAGATCGGAAGGGCGCTCTTCCCCCACCGGAACTGTCCATTGGCGACAAAACGCCGACAACAGGCATCAAACATTGGAACTTAATCGTGTTGTCGCATCGGGGCTGATGAATTCGTCGAAGACGGAATACATCGCGAGTTCAACGTGCTGAGCTGATGTGGCCCTCGAGATTCCCCACAAAGGAACCCAGCCATGCGCTCTGACATTCTGCCCGATCCGGGTCAAAACAGGGGCTGGGCATGATTCAATTTCGGAGCAACTCTCGGGCCGAAGATCGCGAGTTCTTGTCGATTCGAATCGCAGCCGGTTGGCAAAACCTCCATGCACTGCCAAAATCGACACTCCGCTATTTACTCTGCAAGATGTCGCCGACCTTCAGGCGGAAGCTGAACCCTTGATCATCTCTGGCTGCCCCATCGTTGACGGAACGTTGCCGGACAACGTCAGCTGGAGCATGGCCCACCCAATTCGTCAACTTGAGGGGAGTGGGGCATTGGGCCTGAAGGCCCCTGCTCCACCGGTTCAGGACCCCGCCCAACCCATTCGCCGTCTGCCGGTTACCATTCACTGGCGGATTCTGCCGTTCGATGTTCTGGCTTTGAGTTGACCTGCGGGGGCGGTTACCTTAGAAGTGCAGTTTCAGGTTTCGGGTTTTCGCCCGGAACCGCAAGCCAGGGCTGGGCCAGCGAACCTCGCCGGCAACAAATTAAAAATTCTGAGGAGAATGCAACACGATGCCTAAAGCAATCAAGTATGCCGAGAAAGCAGCCGTCTACGCCGCCAAGGGCGCGTGGGTGGTTTTTGAGCGTCTCAACCGCATCAGCCCCAATGCATCGTTTACGCCCAAGTGGAGCGAAAAGCCCCTGCAGAAGAGCTGGCAGAAGGAAAAGCCGCCCCTGGGCTGGCCCCGCACCACTGACTCGCTCTGCCCGAAGTGCGTTCCCGAGATTCGCCAGCAGATTCTGGACGGAAAGCTGCCCCACGAAGTCCTGCTGAACGAGAAGGTCGGCGAGATCAAGGCCCAGATCATCGAGCGCGACGGCAAGATCCTGATGGTCAAGGACTGCCCCAAGCATGGGCACTTTGAAGACGTCATGTCCATCGACACCGCCTTCTTCAAGCATCTTGAAGAGAGCTTCCCTGGCCGCGACATCCGCGCTCACGGCAAGGGCGATGAAGCCCTGCACCATCACGGCACCTCCACTGTGACTCATGGACGCGGCTCGGTGCTGACCATCGACCTGACCAACCGCTGCAACATGATGTGCGACCCCTGCTTCATGGATGCCAACCAGGTTGGCTTCGTCCACGAGCTCACGTGGGACGAGATCAAGACCATGCTCGACAACGCCATCACGATCAAGCCCAAGCGGCAGATGAGCGTTCAGTTCAGCGGCGGCGAGCCCACCCTGTCGCCTTACTTCCTTGACGCCGTAGCCTACAGCCGCAAGGTTGGCTACAACAGTGTTCAGGCCGCGTCGAACGGCATCGAGTTTGCCAAGAGCAAAGAGCTTTGCCGCG
>CAZTLV010000041.1:0-35780 GCA_964614635.1 uncultured Occallatibacter sp. | reverse complement strand
GGCATCTCAAAGCTGATGCCCAGGCCCAGAATGATCGAGAGGAAAAAGCTGCTGTACTCCTCAATGGTGACCATCGAGGTGAAGTTCTTTCCGAAATCGACAATCAGGATCTTGAGCGCACCGGGCAGAACATAAAAGTACCCGAATGTCGCGCCGCCTAGAAACAAACCCACCGTGGCCAGCATGAAGGGAACTACGAACCGGCGTTCCTTCTGGTAGAGCCCCGGCGCAATGAACATCCAGACCTGAAACAGAATGAAGGGCGACGCCAGAATCGCTCCCCCAACCAGCGAAACCTGAAGCTGCAGGTTCAACGGATCCATGGGGTGGGTAAAGACCAGCGTTTTACCGATGTGCGTCAGCGGCGCTTGAATGAAGTTGACCAGGCGGTCGCGCAGGAACCAACTGCCGAAAAAGCCGATTGCAAGGTAAATGGCAGAGCGGACGATGCGCTTGCGCAATTCGTCCAGATGCTCCATCAGGCTCATTCCCGGTAGTTCGGCGCGCTGAGTAACCGCCTCTCGTGCCTTGCTGATTGCGTCCGCTGGATCAACCATGGTGGGCCGCTTGCTCCGGTGATGGGGTAGGGCCCGCGCCAGCCTGTTCAGCCTCGTCTCCATGCAAATCGTCGGCAATCGCGTTGATGGCGGGGTCAGGTGTCGGACTGAAATCGAGACTCGCCTGAACGCTTGCACCCGGCCCCACCGGATATGGCGCTTCGAACGGCTCTCCGTTGCGGGTTGGCTTTTCCGCTGGGATCGGCTCGCCTGTGGCGGGCGGCCGGATTAGGGAATTCGCCTCACCAGGCACCGTTGTGCCTGCAGGTTCAGACTCTTTCTGCGACGGGGACTGAGTCTGGTCAGGATATGTGCTCTCCATGACGGATGTAGCGGATGGAACAGCCGTTTCAACCGTCGCAGCAGGCAGGGCTGGAGCCGCGACAGCAAGGGCCGCCAGCCGCTCCTCTTCCTTCTTCCGTCGATCAGCATCCTCAGCATTCCGCAACTCTTCTTCCATCTGGTACTTGAAGTCGTTGGAGGCTTTGCGGAACTCGTACATCAGCTTGCCGATCTGACGGCCGATTTGAGGCAGGCGTCGCGGTCCGAAGACCACCAGCGCAATCACCATCAGAATCAGCGAGTCGGCCATGCCCAGGCTGCCCAATTCAATTTTCGGCGGCATCACCATCGAGAACAATGATATCCGAGCGGAACGAAAGTGGCCCTGCGGGAGTTGGCACCCGCCTAAAATCGCTGGTTGCTAAAGGTCAGATGGGCTTGGGTTAAGCGAATTCAGGCTGGCGCAAACCGCTACTGCTTTACAATTGGATGTATTGGAGTTGCTCCCGCGGGGCCAGATTCTATCGAATCCCCCACGAAGCAGCGCGCGTCCAATGATTAAGAGGCTGCAACATCCCCGTGGATGGGGACGACCTGAAGGACACGGCAAACTGGCCGGCTTGTTCAGGAGTGTCAGCGCATCCGCTGCAGCCGTGATTGCTTTCAACATCTCCGTCCAGTGCCTCCAATGGATTAAAGGGCGTGCTGGACTGAAGGCGGATTCGAGTGAACCTGGTTCTAGACGATTTGACGGCGGTCGCCACGGCGACTGGCAGCAGTTGCAGCCTTGAAAACTACCTGACGCTTCCCGACAACACCATGGATGCGCGTATTGCTGATGCGCGGGCAAGGCTCGGCACCTCAACCATCCTGTTGGGTCACCACTACCAGCGCGACGAAGTGATTCGCTTCGCAGACTTTACGGGCGACAGCTACAAGCTTTCCCGCATCGCATCGGAAACCCAGGCGGATTACATCGTTTTTTGCGGTGTGCATTTTATGGCAGAAAGCGCTGACATTCTGGGCCGCGATGATCAGCAGGTGATCCTACCCGACCTGAATGCAGGCTGCTCCATGGCCGACATGGCCGAAATCTCGCAGGTTGAAGCCTGCTGGGAGGCGCTCGAGCGCCTTGGACTGGCAGCCGACACCATTCCCCTGACTTATATGAACTCAACCGCGGCCATCAAGGGCTTTTGTGGCGAACGCGGCGGGCTGGTTTGCACGTCGTCCAATGCGCGCGCTGCCTTTGAGTGGGCGTTTGCGCGAGGCAGGTCGGGGCCTTCAACGAGAGGTTCCGGCCCTTGGGGTGACAAGCGGATTCTCTTCCTGCCTGACCAGCACCTGGGCCGAAACACTGCCTTTGCCATGGGAATCCCATTAGATTCAATGGCGGTCTGGGACCCCTGGGCGCTGCAGATCGGCCAGGTTCAAGGAGGCCAGACAAAGGAGAAGCTCGCCGCCAGCAGCGTTATTTTGTGGAAGGGACACTGCGCGGTTCATCAACGCTTTCTACCTGGCCATGTTGACCAAGTGCGGGCCAGGTACCCGGGCATCCAGGTCATCGTTCACCCGGAATGCCGTTGGGAGGTTTGCCAGAAGGCTGACGCGTTAGGTTCAACAGACCGGCTCATTGCAGTGGTGGAAAAGGCGCCGCGGGGCGCAATGTTCGCTGTCGGCACTGAGATTCACCTCATCAATCGCATGGCCCGCCGCTTTGCGGAGCAAGGCAAGCGTGTGATCACCCTCGACGACACTGGCTGCCTTTGTACCACGATGTATCGCATCAGTCCGCAGCACCTTGCCTGGGCGTTGGAGAGCCTGGTCGAAGGGCGAGTGGTCAACCGCATCCAGGTTCGCAAGCGCGTGAAGCACTGGGCGAAAGTGGCGCTGGACCGGATGTTGGAATTAGGGTAAGGCGGGACTATTTCTCACTGAGCAACTCGGTGAATTTGAAATGATTCCCAAAATCGTCTGATGCGGGGCGAAGAGATTCCGACTGTGCAAAACCCGCTGGATTCCTGGCTGTTGCTGACTTCTGTATCGTGTTCTCCACTCCCTCTCCATCACATTTTGTCGTATCCTGTAAGCAGGGAATGCCATGAAGACCTTCACTCTGGAAGAAGCACAATCCTTGCTGCCGGTGCTTGAATCTCTGCTCAAGCGTGCAATCGATGGCCGCAAGGCGGCCGAGGCGGTCGAGGCGAATTTGACCGACCTGTCACGGCGGATCTATCTCTCCGGTGGCATGCGCGTGGATGGATTGAGCGTAGCCAAACAGCGCGCCGAGATCGAGGGGCATATGCAGCGGGTTCAAGAGAGCCTGGCCGAAATCGATTCGATTGGAGTGCAGGTGAAAGACATCGAAGCTGGCCTCCTGGACTTCCCATGCCGCATTGACGATCAGGTGGTGCTGCTTTGCTGGCGCATGGGTGAGCCTGCAATCGAGCACTGGCACACTGTCGACTCCGGCTTTCAGGGCCGCCAGCCGGTCGACGAGCGTTTTCGCCGCCGTTCTGCCTCAGGTGGCCGTCTCAACTAACGCGCCATGAGATCGCCTTTCTTTTGAGCACCCAATCCCAAGCGCTACTCCGCGGGTCGACCAAGACCGTTTCCGAACCATCCGCAGCACCGGCAACGCAGAGGGCTTCATCAAGATTCCGCGCTGAGCGAAAGTCCTTAAGGATTCGTCTCTAGATTTAGCAACCTTTGCAACGGATTCAGGCCTCCTCAGGAGCGTTACTCTGAGAGAGGCTTCGGGGGAGCCGCGATGATGAGTAGAGGTTGGAGACAAGCGCTTCGATGCGCCGCGCTGCTTCGGGCTGGTTTTCTAGGCGCCGGTCTTCTGATTGCGGGTTTTCTTTCTGGGTGCGGAGATTTCTGGCAGGCTCCGAGCAGTACCACGACCACGACACCCACCGGGTCGTCGAGTGGAGTGTTTTACGTTCTGAACCAGCAAACGGCCCAGATTGCCGCGTACTCCATCGTTTCAGGAACGCTGACGCCAGTGAGCGGCAGTCCATACACCCTGCCTGGGTCTGCGGAGCCCCTTGCCATCGCCATTGCGCCCAATGGCGCGTTTCTTTATGTGAGCACGCCTCTCGATGGCATTTTTCTTTACACCATTGGATCCGGCGGTGCACTGACGCTGGGAAACAGTTCCTCAGCAATCTCCGCCGACCTGGCAACCTCAATGCGAGTGGACGCAACCAACCAATGGCTCGTGGAAGCAGGACCGGACCAGGCGATGCTGAATGCGATCGCCATCAGTTCCAGTACCGGGTTGGCCACTTCAAAGACTGAGCAGACGGTTCTGCTGCCTGCAGCCACAATTCACCAGCTCACCATCTCGCCGGACAATACACACATCTTCGTTGCGCTTGGCGGCAGCGGAACCGAGGAAGCCATCTTTGCCGCTGGAAACGCCAATCCGTTCGGAAACACGGCAAACATCCCAGTGGTCAATGCAGCCGGCGCAGCTCTTTCAGTGGCTGTGGACCCGCAGAACCGGCTCGTTTATGTTGGAGAGACTGCCGCGACCTCCGGTACCAACTCGGGTGGCCTGCGGGTGTTCAACTACAACACGCTGGCAGAAGTCATGGGTTCACCCTATGCATCGGCAGGACTCGCCCCCTATTCCATCCTGCCGGAAGCAAAAGGCAATTATGTGTACGTTGCCAATCGAACAGTCAGCGGCAGTTCCTCAGGGAACATCGCGGGATTCTCTTTCACGTCCACTGGAACTGTTTATTCACTCACTGCTTTGGCAAATCCGGTGGTCACCGGGGTAACTCCAGTCAGTCTGGCTGAAGAAAGCCTGGATACCTATCTGCTTGTGGTTGATTCTGGCGGTAGCCCCGATCTGGAGGCATACACAATGAGCTCGGGCGCGCTCACCTCCGCCATCACCTCCGCGACGGGGACAGACCCAGTCCAGCCCGGGGCAATTGCTTCAGCGCCGTAAAGGCATTTCCCTCGACCTCTGATATTTGCAGCCGGTTCTCTGCTATCCTGAAAGGGACCGCCACCGGCTGTGCTCACGCCATCTCAAATCTTTTTCGTCCCTCCTTCAAGGCGCTTCGGAGCCGCGATATTTTCGTGGTTCCTCTGCTCATTGCTTTTCACCGCCTGCGGATGCAGCCGGTTCCATCCGCCGCCGCACGAGACCGTCTATGTCTCGGCCAGGCAGATGTACCTTCACGACCGGGTGGCCGCCGTCTCAAACCGTGTGGCTGAAGTGGTGAACGGCCAGCCGCTCGAGATTCTTGAACACGGCAGACGATTCCTCAAAGTGAAAACTCAGAAAAACGAGATTGGCTGGATCGAGGAACACGCCGTGATCGATAGCAAGATTTACGGCGCATTTATTGAACTCGCCGGCAAGCACAAAGACGATCCCGTGGTGGCCACGGCAACTCTGCGCGACGACCTTTACCTGCATGTCCTGCCAGGCCGCGAAACGGAACATTTTTATCTGCTTGCCGGCAACGCCAAGGTTCAACTTCTGGCGCGGGCATCGGTTCCCAAGACGGCCGCACCGCCTCCGGGGCCAGCTGCGAAGCCAGCAGTCCCCCAACCGGGAAGCACTCCAGGAGCATCAGCCCAAAGCTCATCAAATCAGAAGGTGATCGCTCCCAAGGCTGCGCCAACTGTCACCGCATCCGCGTTCGAGCCTTCGCCCATCGTGATGGAGGACTGGTGGCTGGTTCGGGACGCAGCCGGGCACGCCGGTTGGATGCTTGCCAGCCGCCTGGATGTGGATGTCCCGGATTCGGTTGGCGTCTATGCAGAAGGTCAGCGAATGGTAGGCGCCTACATCCTCACCAAGGTCAAAGACCCTGAATCTGACACCCCGGATAACGATGTTCCTGAGTATGTAACCGTGCTAAGCCCACCGGGAGCTGGTGAGTCCTTCGATTTTGACCAGGTACGAGTATTTACCTGGAGCCTGAAACATCATCGTTATGAAACGGCATTCAGGCTCCATCCCATTCAGGGTTATCTGCCGGTCAAGACGGGTCTCCAACCTGGCCCGACCGGCAACGTGCCGGTCTTCAGTTTTCAGATTGCAGGCAGCTCCAACATGAACGTCGATCCTGCAACTGGAATGGCCAAGCCCGCAACCATGCGCACCATCCACTACATGATGAACGATACACTGGTGAAACGTATTGGCCCTGACATGGGGCCGATTCCCGTCGGGCATCTCGAAGGCGAAAAGCCGAAAGCTGCGATGACGGGGAAGAAGAGTCACAGATAAAAATCCGAGAAAGGTCGACCTCGATTCCGTCCAAGTCAGCAGATTCGGGTTCCTTTGAATATGGTCACTGAAGATCCAGGCGTAAGGGATGCGGAATCTGGTTCGTTTTTTAGAACTTCCGCAAAGTCGGTACCGTAGACCCGGCCCGCATCTCCTGAAAAAGTGGCCCGCGCCGCTTCCAGGACCTTCCATCTTGGGTGCTGAACCTCATATTCGAGGCAACCCCCGTCCTTTTGAGCCGCATAGCCCCAATAGTGCTCCGTGATGAATTGACTTGCAGAGCCCTCGTGAGGAAGGAAGCTGGTTCCTTCTGTCTCAATTTTGACGGAACATCGATCCGCACCTGATCCCCAGCCGCACTCGGCTTCAGCGATCTCATGATTGGTCCGGGTTTCAATTCGATGCGACATCGGCACGCATGAATAGTTCTCATTGAACGCAAATCTCGCGATAGTCGCTACTGCCCGCCGCGGACAAGCTCTAGAATAAAGACGCCGCCGCGCCTCTCTGCTCGCTTCACATAGAACCGAAGATTTACCTCTTCAAATGATTGGTGAAAAGGCACCTTGCCGCAAGGAACAAATGGCTGGAGCAGTTTTGAATCTACCGCGTAGTTGAGCATCAGAACGTTGCTCCATTCAGCAGTCAGAAACGTGCTCCGGCGATTCATGGTTGTCACCTGCGGTGCATCCAAACCGACTGGTACCTGGGTTGGTCAAAGGCGAACCCGCGCACGCACCGATTATCCCCGCCTGCGTAACTCCAGCTCAACCACTCGCTGCATTTCGGCTTCTGGAGCTGGCTTGCCGGTCCAGATTTCGAATTGGCGCGCGCCCTGTTGTGCAAACATTTCAAGTCCGCTCACGATGGGGATTCCGCGCGATTTCGCCAGCTTCAGCAGCGGCGTTTCCAGTGGGTTGTAGACCATGTCGAAGACCAGTCCGGCATTGAGCTCGTTCTCCGCGATGGGCAGCGCATCCTTGGTGCCGGCCATGCCGCAGGGCGTGGTGTTGATGAGCACGTCAAAGCGGTTCTTCGCGAGCAACTCGTGCTTGAGCGATTTGGCCTTTGCTGACCGGGCCAGGGATACTGCTGTTTCATGGGTGCGGTTCACGACAAAAACCTCGGCTCCCTGCTCCACGAGGCCAAACACGGCCGCCCGCGCCGCACCGCCGGCGCCCAGCACCGCGACTTTTGCGCCCTTGAGTCGCAGACGCTTTTCCAGCGGCCGCACCACTCCGGCTACGTCTGTATTGAAGCCATAGAGCTTGCCATCGGCGCCGGTACGCAAGGTGTTGCACGCGCCAATGCGGCTGGTAAGCGGGTCCATATTCGCCAGGTGCGGCAGCACTTCCTGCTTCAAAGGCATGGTCACGGCCACGCCACTCAGAGGCAGTTCACGCACCAGGGTCAGCAGGTCAGCAAGTGCGCGCGTCTTAAGTGGCAGCAGAATGGCATTCACGCTTTCGCGGCGAAAAGCCGCATTCTGCATCAACGGGGAAAGCGAGTGGGCGATGGGATTGCCGGCTACCCCAAAGATCCTCGTCGCCTGGTCAAGATGTTCAAGACGGTAGAGGTCGTTGAGCGTTCCCGCCGTCACCTGGCCCGGTGCTGTCGCGGTCCCATTGGCCATGGAAGCAAATGTAAACACGCCACCTGCCCTGGGCCCCAGCACACGGCTGACCAGCCCCTCCTCGCCCATGGCGATGCCCACTACCTGGGCTGACACAGACCGGTCTTCAATGAGCCGCAGAACGGCCAGGTTGTCGGCCAGCGTTCGGGCCGTTGAGACCACTTTGACATAATCCGGCTGAAACACCTGGATCCTGTTGGCTGCCTGTTCGAGGCTCTTCGTGCGGGTAAAGTCGTGGAAGCTGATCAACAGCGCAGCTCCAGCAGCACGGAGACCAGCCCGAAACTGGTCGAGCTTCTTTGGCGCTGCTTCCTCTGCAGATTCGACTTCAAGATCGACAATTTGGCAGCCAGCCTCGGCAGCACCAAGCAGCACTGCAAGTTCCGCCGCCAGAGGTTGCGCCAAAAGGCCGCCAAACTGTTTGCGACGGCAGGTGGCAATGGCGACCACATCCCGGTGCGCGGACAGAAAGTCCTTCAACTTGGGCAAAGCCGCAGCTGGCTTGGCGAGCGAATCCAGGCGAAACTCGATGAATCTAGAGTCTTTAAGTACAGATTCTGCCCGTTCCACCAGCTCGGCAGGCGAGCTGGCCTGGATGGCAACACACAGTTTCCCGAGGCGAATTCGCGGGCTGGCCGAAACCGGGGAAGGCATTGGCATTGCAACGGACGGGATTTGAGCTGCACGCACCATAGCGATCAATTGACGCATCTTAGAAGGGTTCTGTTATAGATGCAACAGTGGATTGCCGTAAGTGACGAAATTCTAACCCGTATGGTGAGACCCCGCTAACCCCAACCCGCTCTTGTATGGCAACCTGAAAGTTTGAAGGAGTTTGCGTCTTATGCCTGCTGAAAACCTTGCCTCCGTCGCTCCCGCCGCCGAAGATCTCCACGCCTGGGATGCAGGCGGAGCCACATCTGCAGATGCGCTGAAAACCTGGGTGGGGGTGCGGCTTGCTGCCCATGAGGCCGCCTTGACCGCGTTGCTTGCGGTGGAAGGCCCCCGCACGCCTGAAAACTCGCTGCGACTGTATGACGAGGCAATCGAACAACTTAACCTGGCAGGCGCGCAGGCCGGCGTGCTGAATTCTGTCGCCGCTGACAAGGCTTTGCGCGACCAGGCCCAGCAGGAAGCGCAACGGGCAGCCATGGCTGGCAGCGCTCTCAGCCTCAATCGCCAGGTTTACGACGCTCTAGCTGCCATGGACATGGCCGGGGCGAGTCCCGCAACCCAGCATTACGTTCAGCGCACCCTGTTGAGCTACCGGCTGGCTGGTGTGGACAAGGATCAGGCGACGCGCGACCACCTGCAATCCCTTCACGAGAAGGCGACGCACCTTTCGCTCGACTTCAGCCGCAACATCCAGGAGGGCGGCCAGACCATTGAAGCCACGGAGGCTGAACTGGATGGGCTCCCCCCCGACTATCTTGCCCGCCACCAGCCGAGCGCTGGAGGCAAGATCACGATTTCGACTGATCAGCCCGACATGCAACCGGTGATGACGTTTGCGGCCAGCGCGCTCCTTCGCGACCGCATGTTTCTGGCTTACAACACGCGCGCATATCCGGCCAACAAACAAATCCTGCTGGACTTGCTGGCGACGCGCCAGGAGATCGCCACGGTGCTGGGCTTCCGCAGCTGGGCAGATCTCGCAACCGCCGACCAGATGATGGGCTCGGCGGCCAACGTGCGCACATTCCTTGCCAAGCTCGACGACGCCAGCCTTGATGGCGCGCGGCGCGAGCACGAACTGATCCTCAATTTTGCGCGGGAGCGGAAGCCCGAACTGACGGCCATTGATATCACCAGCCGAGCATATTGGTACGAACAGTTTCGGCGTTCAGCGTTCGATTTCGACTCACAATCAGTTCGACCTTACTTCCCCTATGCGCAGGTTGAGGCGGGCGTTCTGCAGACCGCAGCGCGCCTCTTCAATATTGAGTTCCGGGCCTCCACAGCGGCTGGATGGCATCCAGATGTCTCGGTTTTCGATGTGATTGGGGACGGTAAAGCGTTGGGCAGGTTCTATCTCGACATGCACCCAAGAGAGGGTAAAGACAAGTGGTTCTCAGCTGCGCCCGTTGTTACCGGCGTCCGCGGCCGCTCATTGCCTGAAGCTGCGCTCATTTGCAACTTTCCCAAGGGCAGCGGCAACGACCCCGGACTTCTTCAATACAACGACGTGGTCACCTATTTCCACGAGTTCGGCCACCTGATGCATGCCATCCTGGGTGGCCACACCGAATGGGCTGGCCTTTCGGGGTTTGCGACGGAGGGCGACTTTATCGAAGTTCCCTCGCAAATGCTCGAAGAGTTCTTTCGCGACGAAAAGCTTCTTCAGGCCTTCGCCAGGCACTTCAAGACAGGCGAGATCCTCCCCGCCGAGACCATCAGGAAGATGAAACTCGCCGGAGCGTTTGGCCGCGCCGACTGGGTTCGTTCGCAGCTTTACTACACAACTCTTTCGCTCGACTTGCACGATCAGGACCCTGCCCTCGTGGACCTCGACAACACGACGAAACGCCTGTATGAGAGTCTCCAGCCATGGACATGGTTTGAGGGCAACCGCATGTATGCCAGTTTCGGCCACCTCACCGGCTACTCTTCGAACTACTACACCTATGCGTTCGACAAGGTGATCGCGCTGGACTTCTTCGGCCAATTCGATCCGGCGGACCTGCTTGGTTGTGACGCCGGTGGCCGCTATCGCAAGACGGTGCTTGAGCAGGGTGGGTCGAAGCCAGGTCGCCAGATGGTGCGCGATTTTCTGGGCCGCGACGAGGAGTTCCAGGCGTTCTCAAGCTGGCTCAACGAGGAATTTGAGAGCAGCGCTG
Organism: uncultured Occallatibacter sp.; assembly: GCA_964614635.1. Taxonomy (GTDB): domain Bacteria; phylum Acidobacteriota; class Terriglobia; order Terriglobales; family Acidobacteriaceae; genus Telmatobacter. The sequence continues at coordinate 25,211 of CAZTLV010000041.1, read as the reverse complement.
CACTTGCCCGGCCTTAGAACAGGCGTCGATTCCGATTGATGTTCTTTCCAATGCCGCAGATATTCTCCGGAAAGGAAGCCTCCGAGAGAGGCGGTCGTGCGAGCCAATCGGAGAGGAACTGACCGGACATGACGACGATGATCTGGAATGAAGAAATGAGCGTTGGGGTCGAAGAAGTTGGCCGGGATCACAAGAAGCTGATTACCCTGTTCAACGAAGTGGAAGACGGAATCTCGGCTGGCTGCGAATGAGATTCAATGAATGAAATCCTTCAACGCGTCATGGAGTCAGTCAAGTCGTATTTCGCGCGCGAAGAGAAGTTCCTTTTCGATTCCGGTTATCCTGACGCGACTGCTTATCAAAGCGAGCAAGATCTGATTCTGAAGACGGGCCTGGAATTGCAGGCCCGGTTCAGGAACAGCTCACTCCAATGATCCCGCACGAATTAGTGAACAGCCTTCAGAGTTGGCTCGATAACCACATTCAGGGTGCCGACTTGAAATACGGCCCGCACATGAACGCCCACGGTATTCATTAGCGGCGGTGCAGATCTGCAAAGTGCGAGTTCCGGCAATGCCTAATTGAGCTCTCTGACCCAGATGTTCCTGAAACTGATCGGCTCACTATGGTCCCCGTGCGCCTGTAGCTTGATGGGCGCCGCATCGTACTTCTTGTAGAAAGGCTTGCCGATGTAGAGGGTCTGCCCGGTCAACTCAAAATGATTCTGCACCAGCACTCCGTTGAAAAAGACCGTTACGCAGGCGGGGGTCTTAAGCGTTCCATCTGCGTTAAAGATGGGCGCGGTCCACACGATGTCGTAGCTCTGCCACTCGCCCGGCTTGCGATTCGGATTCACGAGCGGCGCGCTCTGCTTGTAAATACTGCCGGCCTGGCCGTTCACATAGGTCGTGTTCATGTACGAATCCAGAACCTGCAGTTCGTATCCGTCGTCGCCCGGTCCGGTAGAAGCCATAAATACGCCGCTGTTTCCACGCGCCTGCCCGCTGCCGGTAATGTTTGTGGGGATCCGCCATTCAATGTGGAGCTGATAATTCTTGAACGATCGCTTGGTCTCGATATTTCCAACACCAGGAGCCTTGCTGACCGTGAGTATGCCGTCTGACACGACCCACTTTGCCGGCGTATGGTCCTGGGCCGACACCCATTCGTCCTGGTTCTTCCCATCAAACAAGACAATTGCATCGGAGGGCGGCATCGCATCGGTGGCGCCGGGAGTGACAATCTTCGGCACAGGTTGCCAAACCTCGGTCTCTTCGGGTTTGGGCTTGGCGGGTTCTTGCGCTGAAATGGCAGCGGCAACTGAAACAAGGGTTGCCAACGCGAGTGCGTACGAAAGTCGGGTGTTCATAGTTGGTCTAGAGGATACACCTCAGGCACATAGCCCGTCAGTGAATGGATTTGTCCATTTTTTGAGGACCGGATTCCGGAATATCCATCAAAATCCGATGGAGTTCGGGACTGATTATTGGGTCGCGGGAGTTGCGGCCGATGTTTCAGGCGCTCGGTCTTGCGAAACGGTCACAAACGAGTCGAAGAATCGCGTCACATCCTGCTGGCGGCGAGCGTTTGCCGAGGGAAATGCCGCAATCAACATGTAAAGCCTGGGACTCACGTAAATCAGCCGGGAGTTGAGAATTCCGCCGCTCGGGTTTCTGGCGGAGAAATCTCGCGCCGGGTATCCGCCGATGGTGTTTCTTGTTTCTGATGTGAGCGACGTCTGCGTTCGCTCCATCGCATCGTCGCGAGCCATGTCGAGAATTCTCCCCGCGCTGCGATCATTTTCCCGTGCGACCGGCGGGTCATCGGCCCAGGCCACGGCAAACGTGGTTTCAGCATTGGCGTTGGCAAGAAGCATGTTCACTTCATCGATTCCGCCATGCTCATTGTTGGCAGGTACCTGCAGCTGCTTGCTGCCGGCGGGCATCTCCACTTTGAAGCCGTCCGGACTGCGATCCAGGAATTCCCAGTTGATGCGGGCCGGGTGGGAAAGCGGTGAAGCCGAATCGCCTCCTGGAGCATTGTCGGCGTCCAGGCTTGCGGGGCGAACCAGCCCCAGGTCCACCCGATGCAGATAGACATAGCCGACTCCCAGTATCCCAATTCCTGCCAGGATTATGAGCTGCCACAACTTCACACCTTAAGGGTGCCAATTCCACTCATTCGATGCAAGTTCATTTGGCGCCATTCGTACTTGGAGGTGCCAGACAGGTTAGCGGTGGCATCTCCAAAAAGCCCCGCGTAAACTTTTTCAACAGGAACTCATTTGCCAACGCAACCTTTCCTCCCGTTTTGCATCTGACTAGGTAACAAGCAGAGGCTTCCCCGATGTTCAACCCTTCCAAGAAGGTATCCCATTCCTTTTGAGGATCCCTCACGGGATCTCTTCCCCTTTCCCCCCTCTGGACCCCCTCCCTCAACTGCCTCTCGAGCGGGCCTGCCGGAAGGCAGGCCCATCCGCTCCCCTTTTGGACCTTCCGAAATCTGCTCAAGCTAGAATCAGGGGAGATGCCGCCTCACTTCACTCCCAGCCCGAATTCCGCGTCGGACATCGATCATGATGTCCGCACAACGGATGCGCTCTTGTTGGACGCCGGCCTTGTCCGCAAACTGCGTGGAAACGCCGCCGGGGTTACGCGACGAGTTCGGATGGATCGGGCTGCCCAAGAGATGCTCTCAAAGGCCGATCTGTACCATAAGGCCCCCGCGCCGCGTGTAGCGGCCAATGGAGTTCATTGGTTGGCGGCTGCCAGGTGGCAGGCTTCAGGCCGGGGAACAACCCCATGGCTTTGGAATGGGTTCAGTACACGCCAAGGGGGCGCCAGCCGCGCGTACTGTGCTGAAGATACGCCGGGCGAACTGAATCTTGGATTCACGGCGGACGACGACCGGGAGGCGGTCAGCACGAATCGAAGGCTGCTGGCCGAAGCCGTTACTGGAAGCGCTGATACACCGCTGGTTACCATCCGCCAGATTCACTCGAATCTTCTGGTTCAGGCTCCTGCCGCTGACGAGGATCGGGAGCGCCCTAGGAAAGCCGATGGAATCATGACCGACGAGCCAGGTCTGCTGCTCGCGGTTCAGACTGCGGATTGTATTCCTGTCCTGGTTGCGGACCGCAAGCGGCGCGCTGTTGCTGCCTTTCATGCAGGCTGGCGGGGCACGGTTCAGCGGATTGTCGAAACCGGTATCGGCAGGATGAGGATCGAGTTCGGCTCGCAGCCGGAAGACTTGATTGCCGCCATCGGCCCCGGCATTGGCGCTTGCTGTTACTCCGTCGGAGAGGAGCTGTTCTCCAGCTTTGAATCTCAGTTCGACTACGCCGCTGATCTTTTCCACGAGGTCTATGACAGCGATCCGATTCGCACCAGGTACCCCATGCTGTTTCTAACGCAGCGCGCTCCGGGCCACTCTCCAATTGGTCCAAGCCTGCACTTGAACCTGGTTGAGGCTAACCAGCGGCAATTGCTGGCTGCAGGACTCAGGCCCAAGGCGATTCAATCCATCGGCGGCTGTACAAGCTGCGACTCGGAGTTGTTCTTCTCGCATCGCGCATCGCATGGTCATGCCGGGCGAATGATGAGCGTGATTGGGATCAAGCCCCGGTAGTTCAGCTGCGGACTTCTGGATGGTTTGCGGACCGCGCGGCGAAAACTACGGCTGCGGCAACGATCAGGATCGGAATCCACTCCAGCGTGTAGCGGGGATCGGCGTTTTCCATTGTCAGCAACAGCGCGCAACGCAAGATCATGTAAGCCGCAAGCATGCCCGCGAAAGGGACGCGCCTTCGTGCGAATCCGATTGCAGCAAGGGCGAGCAAAGCTGCATTCAGCAATCCGAAGCAGAACGCAAGCACCGAGCCCCCCGGGTGGTCGCGCCATTCCCACCACCGCATGGGTAGAACGTCAGAAAGCAATTCGGTGCGCGGCCGCAGTGTCATGTCGGCCAATCGGGCGACGGGCAAAAGCAGATAGTAGCGAAGCGGATGGCGGCTGATTCTCTGCTGCGCCAGCGCCGCAAACCGCGCGTCGAGCTCCGGTGTGATCGTGGTGTCCACGTTGTAGTCGGAGATGAGCTGGCTGGTCTGGCGATAGTCGTCGGCCGAATCGAATGCGCGACTGGGAAGCATGTGAATGTCGATCGCAACATCGTCGCCCCTCCAGTAAACGTCGGGCGAAGACACATATTCAATCAGCCAGGTTTTTGTCCAGCGCACGTAGCCGGGCAACGGATCTTCACCGGGATCATTTGCATAGCGTGGCGCCAGCGGCTGGAAAACATGAAAAGCGCGGTAATTGCGGATCGTCCAAGGGACCAGTGGCAACGCAGTGAGCAGCGCACAAACCAATGTTGCGCGCAACGACGCCCTCGGATTGCATTGGCGGGAATACCACCAGACTCCAGGTAAAACGGCCGCAGGCAGCAGAACTCCGTCGGGTCGGAAGAGGATGGCGCAACTGAGTCCGACAGCGGTGAGGGCCAGCCACGGCCAACGGATGCGGCCCTCCGCCCGAAGGCCAGTGATCAGCTTGCCCGCCGCGAAAAGGCTCAGAGCGATGCAGAAGATCGAATTGGTTTCAGTGAGCGGGACGGCTGTGTAGTCCGCCGTAAAAGGACAAAGAGCAGACAGCCAAAGAGCCCATAGTGCGGCCCGCTTGGAAACATGGTCGCGCACAAATCCGGCGATCAGCATGCATGAGCCTAGATCGATGAGCATTTGCACGTGGCGGGCCGCGTTGTAGTTGTCCATGCCAAAGGCTTTGAACAGGATCGCAAGGAATAGGGGGTAGCCGGGGAGGCGAATCAGCGTGAGGTGGAACGGCCGGTCCAGCGCATAGGCATGATTCGCCAGCATGTTCTTGGCGATGGTTCCGTAAACGCCTGTGTCTCCGTCGTATTCCGGATAAACGAGGATGAAGAAGAGGCGTAGCGCAAAGGCCGCCATCAATGCCAGCAGCACACTCCAGTAGGGCCATGCGTCCCTGCTCAAGGCGCTGCGCAGTACAAAGCCGGCAGCATTCCATTGCCGGCTCAACCAGATGCGTGCAACTCCCAGTGAATCCTGATCGGCAAGTCTGGTTAGATTCGAGGGCATCTGCGGATTCTCCGGGTACACGTCAGGACTCGGAGCGGGCTGGTCTCACAGAGCCTTGCCTCCGCAGGATAATCCGAAGGCCTGGCGGGTGCACGAAGGGTGGTTCAGTGCTGGCAGTCAGGAGGCCTTGGCTGCTTCGTGCGGGTTTACCAGGTCGCGAAGTTCCTTTGACGGCTTGAAGTATGGAACCCGCTTTGCAGGAACCTCCACGCGTTCGCCTGTTTTTGGGTTCCGTCCAATGCGGGGATTGCGTTGGCGGATGCGAAAGGACCCGAAGCCACGAATCTCAATCTTGTCTCCGCTCTGCAAAGCTCCGATCACGGACCCAAAGATGGTTTCAACAATGACCTCACCGTCGCGTCGAGTCAGATCGCCCAATCCGGTGACCTTCTCCACCAGGTCTGCTTTTGTCATATTCTTTAGGCCTCCGCTCACAGCATAACCGGATTTGGCTCCTAAGAGCGTGAAAAAGAAGCCTTTCTTGTGGGAATTGGGATTCCGCGAGCCGGCGAAACCGCCGAAAGCGCCCTTCGCGGGAGATTCGGCAGGGGCACCCCGACCTGCGGCGTTATGATCATCCAGAGCCTACCCCCGAGATCTGGTTCAAGGGGCCGAAACTCAGGCTCGCGGTGGCCCTTCACTTGACGGAAATTCCGAATTACAGCATCGTGATCCCGGCCTTTAATGAGAGCGCCCGCATTCTTGGCGCGCTTCGCTCGGTCGTGGACTGCATCCGGGAACGCGGATGGCACGCGGAGGTCATCGTGGTCAACGATGGCTCCAGTGACGCCACCGCCGAGATCGTGCAGGAATTTGCTGCGAATAACCCTGAAGTGCGTCTGCTTGAGAATCCCGGCAACCGGGGCAAGGGCTACAGCGTGCGCTCTGGCCTGTTGCAGGCCCACGGTGACGTTGTCATGTTTACTGATGCCGACCTTTCTGCGCCAATCGAAGAGGCCGGGCGCCTGTTTGCCGCCATCGCGCAGGGAGCGGACATCGCCATCGGATCGCGATGGTTGGAAAGAGGACGGCAGACCCACCGCCAGCCCCTATACCGCCAGTTTTTTGGCCGCTGCTTCAATGCAGTCACCAGGGGCGTGATGGGTCTGCGCTTTGCCGATACCCAGTGCGGATTCAAGGCTTTCACCCGAGCGGCCGCGCAGACCGTCTTCCAACTGCAGACCATCGAGGGCTGGGGCTTTGATCCGGAAATCCTCTTCATCGCCCTCAAGCGTGGATATCAGGTGGTCGAAGTGCCCGTGAGCTGGGCCCACGATGAGCGCACCCGCATGAGCTATCTGAAAGACGGCATCAAGATGCTCGAGGAGATTGCGATGATCCGGTGGAACGCCCTGCGCGGTCGATATGGCAAGCAGGTCGAGCACATTCACCGCACAACCTCGCAATAACCGCTGGGCAGGAGGCCTACTGGAGTCTGCCATGGAACACTCGGAGCTGGTTCGCATCGCCGGTGGAGTGATCTTCCTCCTCCTCGTAGCGCTCATCGTGATCCGGCGTAAACGCAAGGAATGATGAGGTCCGCCCGGGCCCAAGGATCCCGTAAAATCCTATGGAACGTGCTGTCCGGGGAGTGGTAGGGTTGAACCAAATCCTCAGGAGGCCGCTTGCATCCTCTAATCCGCCGCATGGCGTCTCGACTGCCAAGTCTCGCCTGGATTCTAACCGCGGCTATAGCGGGTGCATCTGTTTGCATATCAGTGGGGGCGTCCTCCGCTCACGCGCAAACATTCTATGCGACCGATTTGCGTGAGCCTGCCGACCTTGGCGGCAAATGGCTGGTTCACGCTGGAGACGACCCCGCCTACGCAAGGCCAGACTTCGACGACGCGCAATGGACGCTCTTCGACCCGCACACCTCGATTACAACCCTCTTCCCGCGTACTCGCCCCGAGGTGGTCTGGTACCGCCTCCACGTGAAGGTCGACCCTGCCCAAACCGGCTTGGCGTTGAAGGAATTGGAGCTTGGCCGCGCATTCGAAATCTATGTCAACGGTGAAAGGCTGATCGCTTCCGGCCGGATCGCTCCGTATGCGCCTTACACGTTGAACGCCAGAGTCATGGAGCGCATCCCCGATCGTCTCCTAGCCACAGGTTCTCTCATTATTGCCTTGCGCGTACATATCTCGAGCGTCGAGTGGAGCGCGCAGAACCCGGGCTTCGATGCTTCCAACCTCACCATCGGACAGGAAAACACCATCTACCGCTATGACTGGCTCGCGGTCATTGGCCAGAATGCACTGGAGTGGTTCGGCCAACTGCTCTTGATCGCTCTGGGCACAGTGGCCCTCGTGCTCTACAGCTCCCAACGCCGTCAGACCGAGTATCTGTGGATATTCGCCCTGGGAGCGTTTAATTTTCTGCAATTGCCGTTCCACGTCCTCTTCAAGTTTCAAAATGTCCCCATGGCCTGGGAAGTTGCCGTGGACATGCTCCGCATCGTCCACCCATTTCTCTGGGTTTCGTTGTATTTCTCGTTTGTCCGCCACCGCATCGGTTGGCGGTGGCGAATCTATCTCGGTCTTACCGGGATCGGGTTCGCTCTCAGCGCACTTCAAGGCTCAATACTTGCAGCTTCCGAGACGCTTCAGTTGCTCGAGAGCATCCCTTATGTCGTGCTCCTTTCCATTGTCACCCCAATTATTCTGCTGAAGCATTTCCGCCGTGGCAATCGCGAGGCGGGCATTCTGCTGATCCCGGTCATTCTTCTCAGTCTCTACGTTTATGCCGAAGTGGCGCTGGGCACCATGTTCGAGATTCCTGCCTGGCGCTCGATTGCGATCCAGGGATTCAACTTAGTTGAACGTTTCCCTGCCGGCCCCTTTTCGGTGTCGCTCGACGATGTTTCCGGAATGCTGTCCACACTCTCGCTTGCGATCATCATGCTGTTGCGCTCCACTACCATGAGCCACCGCCAGGCACAGCTCGAAAGCGAACTGGCAGCTGCGCAGCAGGTGCAACAAATCTTGGTGCCTGAGCATGTCGAAACCGTTCCAGGGTTCACGGTGGAGAGCATCTACCAGCCCGCGCAACAGGTCGGCGGAGATTTCTTTCAGATATTGCCTGATGGCAAATGCGGCCTACTTGTCGTCGTGGGAGATGTCGCCGGCAAGGGATTGCCCGCCGCCATGATGGTCTCCGTTCTGGTAGGAGCCATTCGCGGAATTGCGGAATACACAACCGATCCATCCGAACTGCTCGCTAACTTGAATGAGCGGCTGATCGGGCGCATACAGGGAAGCTTTTCAACCGCACTTGCAGCGCACATCTCCGCCGACGGCGCGGTGAACATCGCCAACGCGGGACATCTTTCGCCTTATCTCGACGGAAAAGAAGTGGACCTGCCCGGCGCGCTGCCGCTGGGTGTAGCGGTCGGCGTCCGCTACGAGACAACCGGGTTTCGCTTTGAGCCCGGCAGTCGCCTCACGTTTTACTCGGACGGGGTCGTCGAAGCCCAGAACCAGAAGGGCGAATTGTTTGGATTTGAGCGCGCTATGGCCATCTCTACTCAGACCGCCGCCATCATTGTCGAAACGGCGAAGAAGTTTGGGCAGGAAGACGATATCACCGTCGTTTCCATTACCCGGGCACCTGCCATTGCGAACGCGGCCTGAGGTTAAGCCGTCGCCGCGTCGGCTACCTGTTGCAACCCGCGGGCCTCAATTTCGAACTCGCGAATCTTGTACTTTTGAATCTTGCCTGACAGCGTGGCCGGAAAGTCGTCTACGAACCGCACGTGCTCGGGAATTTTGTAGTAGGCGATCTGTCCCTGGCAGAATTCGCGTATCTCGGCTTCAGTGGACTCAATTCCGGGACGCAGCCGCACCCAGGCGACCACAATTTCGCCCAGCCTCATGTTGGGAATCCCTACGACCTGTACCTCATCCACTTTGGGATGCGTGTAGAGAAACTCCTCCACTTCGCGCGGATAGATATTCTCTCCGCCGCGAATGATCACGTCTCTCGACCGCCCGGTCAGGTGAATGCACCCATCCTCGCGCATGATGCCTAGGTCGCCGGTGTGCAGCCAGCCATCCGCATGGATGACCTGTGCAGTCCCTTCAGGATCGCCGTCGTAACCTTTCATGACCACGTATCCACGCGCGCAAACTTCGCCCTGTTCGCCTGTCGGCAACGTCTCGCCGGTCACGGGGGAGACAATCTGAATCTCGGTCTGCGGCATCGCTCTTCCAACTGTATTGACGCGAATCTCGATGGAGTCCGCTGCGTCGCTCATCGTCACCACTGGCGAAGTTTCAGTCTGCCCGTAGGCAATTACCAGTTCGCGACAATGCATCTCGTCCAATACACGCTTCATCAACTCGACCGGGCAGGGCGCACCGCTCATCATTCCGGTTCGCAAGCTGCGCAGGTCGTAGCTGCGAAAGTCTGGCAGCGCCATCTCTGCCACGTACATTGCGGGAACGCCATACACCGACGTAGCCCGCTCGTCATGCACGGCCTGCAAGGTGGCCTGCGCATCGAATGTCCAGTTTGGCAACACGATCGCCGCACCCGTATTCAATGCAGACATCGTCCCGATGACGCAGCCGTAGCAATGGAACAGCGGTACGGGAACCACAATCTTGTCCTGCTCGGTGTAGTGAAAGCCCTGCGCCAGAAACTGCCCGTTGTTCACAATGTTGTGGTGCGACAGCATCACGCCCTTGGGCAGCCCCGTGGTTCCGCTGGTGTACTGGATGTTGGCGACGTCTTCCACCGCAACATGCGCAGGCAACTCGCCCAGGGAATCCTGCAGTGCCGACCACTCGGGAGTGTCGAAATAGATCGTGTGCTGCAGTTCGAGGGTCAGCCTGTGGCGCGCACGCGTCAGAATCTCTTCGTAGTCCGCGCGCTTGTCGCGGCGCCACAGGAACAGCGCCTTCATCTGCGACTTTTTGAGTGTGTATTGCAGTTCGTGCGAGCGGTAAGCAGGGTTCACGTTCACTAGCGCCACGCCGGCTCGCGCGCAGCCCATGTGCATCATGATCCACTCGATGCAGTTGGTCGACCACAGGCCGACCCGGTCGCCCCTGCGAATGCCCAGGGACCAGAGTCCTCGTGCGACGTTGTCAGCCGCGTCACTCAGTTGAGCCCATGTCATGCGATTGTTCTGGTGGGATGAGGCCACCGCCAATCGGTCGCCAAAGCGGTCCGCGGTCCGATGAAGCAAATCGCCTATGGTCAGATCCAGAAGGGGCCGGTCGGGTCCCCGCGAGTAGCTCAAGGTACAAAGGTTCTCTTCAACCAGCATGTTTTCAAGCCTTGCGACAACGAAGGAAAGTGTACCCCTCGCCAGCGGGGCCGAATGTGATCTGGCACACACACTTCAGCGGACCACCGCGTCTGAAAAGCACCAGCCCAGATATTCCATCCAGCGGTATACACTTTTTGAGTGATGGATATTACGGGTTGCGGTACAGCTATCGTTACGCCTTTTCGGGTGGATGGGTCTATTGATGAGACGGCGCTGCGGGCGCTGGTTAATTTTCAGATCGACTCCGGGATTGATTTTCTGGTTGCCTGCGGATCTACGGGCGAGGCGGCCACACTGGATGAAGAAGAGTGGCTTCGCGCAGTTTGCATCGTGGCGGAAGCGGCTGCGGGGCGCGTTCCTGTGTTTGCCGGTTGCACGCACAACTCCACCCGCACGCTGGTGCGCATCGCCAGTCTGCTCAAGCAGATTCGCGGGGTCAGCGCCGTGCTTTCGGCCAATCCTTACTACAACAAGCCCTCGCAGGAAGGTCAGTTTCAGCACTTTCTGGCGCTTGCCAAAGCGGTTGATCCATTGCCGGTGGTGCTGTACAACATTCCCGGAAGGACGGCGGTCAATCTTGAGCCGGCTACGGTGGTACGTCTGGCCGAGGCGGCGCGGAATATCCAGGCAATCAAAGAGTCGAGCGGGAAGTTACCACAGATTGCGGAACTGGTGCACAGCCTGCAGCACGGCTTCAAGATCTTCTCAGGCGATGACAACATGGCGCTTGCATCCATCGGCGTGGGCGCGCATGGGCTTATCAGTGTGGCTGCGAATGAGATTCCCGCAGAGATGAGCCGCATGATTCATTCCGCCCTCACCAACGATTGGGCCGATGCCCGCGAGATCGAGCGGCGCTATACCCGGTTGATCGATGCAAACTTCTGGGACTCCAACCCCTGCCCGGTGAAAACAGTCCTCAGCCTGATGGGACTCTGTAACGACCACGTCCGGCTTCCGCTTGTTCCTCCCACTGCGGCCACGCGGGCCAGGCTGGAGCGTCTGGCCGGCGAACTCGGTCTGCTGATGCACGCCCCAGTCCCCGAGGGCGATTTGAGGCTGTACTGAACTGCGCCTCGCTTTGGGAGATTCGCGCATGAGCAAGAGAACGATCAACACCGACATTCCGACTGTGATCGGGGTCGCATTTTTGGCTCTCATTCTTCATGGCCCAGCGCAGGCCGCTGCGCAGGCGCAACCTGACAGCGCAAAAGCCCAGGATCGAACGGCCCTTCTCAAGGTGCAACCCGGCCTGTCAGGCCAGAGAAATGGGGTCTTCATTGAGCCCGATCCGATTGAATTCTCTGATCACGTCGGCTACGTTTCACTTTTCGACGGCAAGGCCCTGACCGGTTGGGACGGCCAGCCGGGTTTATGGCGGGTTGAGGATGGAGCAATTGTTGGCGAAACTGCGCCCGCTATGTTTGACCGCTTTGCGTTCCCAAACACTTTCCTGATTTATCACGGGGTTGAAGCGAAGGATTTCGATCTGAAGTTGGAGATCAAAGTGGAGAAGGGTGGAGGGAGCGGCATTCAGTACCGGAGCAGCGTCGGGATGCCACCTGGAACTCCGCCAGGAACGGTGGGCCAGGGGCGCGACCCAAGATGGGCCATGATCGGTCCGCAGGCAGATTTCTGGTACCCGGTCAACGATAAAGCAAGGCAGTACAGCGGGCAGCTTTATTCACAAAACACATCGCGGGGTATCATCGCCTGGCGTGGTCAGGTCGTGCGATCGTTGCCGGACAAGCTTCCGCAACTGGTTGGAGTGATTGGGGACCGCGACAAACTGGGAGCGTTTGTCAAAGATGGCGAATGGAACCAGTACACCATCATTGCTCGAGGCGGGACCATCCTTCATATCCTCAACGGCCAACTCATGGCCGTGTTGGTAGACGACGATCCCGCATCATCGAACAATGTTTCGGGGTTGATTGGTCTGCAGATTGAGGGGGTGCCCTGCAAGGTTTCCTTCCGCAACCTGTGGCTCAGGAAGATCAACTGAGCCGAACCCTTCCAATTGGCTTATAATTCGGGCCAGGAAAAACTATCAGCTGCAAGACGCCTGTACATGACATCTGCAACTGTGGAGCCTGCCATGCTGAAACCGATTCTAGTACTTTCCGCTGTTCTTCTTTTTGAAATTGCGGCTTTGACACCTGCCTCTACCCTTGCTGCCGGACCGTCTCAAGACACACCAGCCCCGACGAATCCCGTAAAGCCGACTGTTGCTTCTCAAGACAAGGCTAAGAAGATGTATGGCATTGACTGCGCCATTTGCCACGGAGAAAACGGCAACGGTAAGACTGATCTGGCCAAGGACATGAGCTTGGACCTTATGGATTGGACGAACCCGAAGATACTTGCCGGCAAGTCAGATCAGGAGCTGTTCGACATGATCCGCAAGGGCAAGGACAAGATGCCTGCCGAAGATGCGGGCCGGGCCAAGGACAATGAAGTCTGGGCCCTCGTCACTTATATTCGGAATTTCTCAAAGAACCAGCCTGCTGCGCCGGCGCCTGCGGCACCCGCCCCGGCAACCGCGCCCACCAACTAGCTTTCATCGCAGGTATCCGATCGCCTCGTATGGGTTAGCTTGAAAGCAAGCGCCCGTGAGAAGGTGTTCGCCTGCCCGCAGTCGAATCGCCGCGACTTACAGTCCGCTGGACCGACTTGGCCAGCTGCCCGATTCTCAGGCGGCTCGACCTATTTTTTCTTCTTCCAATCCACGCCGGGGCGCGCTGCCGCATACATCTCGGCGCCGATTTGATCGAAGAGGCCATAGGGATCTTTTGCCACCAGGTAAAGGTCGGAGTGCGTTCGATCAAGCAAATATGTAAAGTGCGGATCGGCACCCAAGCGCGTGAGCACCGCTTCAAACTTGTGTGCGGGACCATCGAGATAAAACGTGTCAGCTGTACCGACAATCACATGAATGCGGCCCTTCAGATCGGGACCGCGGGCGGCCCAGTTGGCTTCAGTTAAGTGAGCAAGGTCATAGTGGTCGTGCCAATAGGCCATGACGTGCGGGTCGACCCAGCCCGTCTGACGATCGAACATGGGTTCAGGCGCGCCATCCTTGCCCTTGGGTGAAAACACCCAATCAAAGGATGAGAGTTGGCCTCCATAGGGTCCCAATACCTCTTCCAGCCTGGCAAACTGCTCCAGTGTCGCTACGACTCTACCCTTGTCCCGATAGATCGGGAACTGGGAACCATCTGGCCTTCGATACACATTTGCATTCGCTGCGTAGAGATCCGGTCCGGAGAAATCGTGAAAATCGCTCGGGTCCGGAGATGTTGACCAGGTTCCACCAAAGATCTTGGGATAGTTCACTTGCAATTGCAATGTAGCCCAACCGCCGCTGGAGTGACCGTTCAGCAAGCGACCTGAGGGACGCGCGTCCATGTGATACTTCCCTTCAAGGAAGGGAATAAACTCCGTGGTCAGTGCAGCACCCCAGGGGCCGTCGTTGACTGAATCCGCGAACTCATGGGTGCCCTGAGGGATGGATTCGTCAAGCATCACCCAGATCATCGGGGGCATCTTGCGGTTCTTCATGCGCTCGTAAATACGCAAGCCAGAAACCAGCGCGCCATCAATTCCATCGCCAAAACCATGCGTCCAGTAGATCGCCGGAAACTTGTCTGGATTGTGGTGGTCGTAGCCCGGCGGCAGAATCACCCAGGCCCTGACTTTGACCGGATGGCCCCAGAAACGACTGAGCATCGGGCTCTCAAATTCCTCGAGCTGAGCAACACCAGGACCTGCTTCAGCCTTCAAATTGGCGATGGCCGCAGTTCGCCTTACGTCTTCCGCAGGGTGGTGATCTAACGTCAGAGCGGGCTCGGGTCCGCTGCCGGGCGTCCAGTCCCGCAGGGTCACGACGTTGCTGATCCAATCTCTTGGGACCCGTTCCTTGTAGTTGTACGAGTGGTCGACATCGAGCACCGCCTGGGCTTCATAGGTGCCGGCAGGAATTGTGGAGAAGGCTGCGGGGAAGGCAATCGCATTGACATCCATTTCAACAACGGCTCCGGGAACCAGGTCGCGCACCTCCTGAGCCGCCACCCAGACCGAATCAAGGTGAAATTCGCTGGTGCTTACTGACGCATCACCGGAGCCCGGCTTCACGAAGATCAACAGCCGCCCGCTGACCGGAGCGGAGATCGATGAGTCCACCTGGACCTTGAAAAAAACGTGCACGCTCGTCGCGGGATTACCCTGCGCAGCCAGCAATTCGGTTCCCGCGAATGCAGCGCACCACAATGCAAGCAAAGCGAATTGAACAGCCTTGCGAATCGATACGATTTGCATCACTTCACCTCGTGCCCAAGATTTCACAAGCAAGGCAGGCAAAACAAGAAGCCAACATTCAATGTGATGCAGATTCGTGCACGGTAAACAGCAGATCGCGATTGCGCCTAGCCGGCCAGTTCATTTTTCACCAGTTCACTCACAACGCGACCCTCGGCCCGGAGACCTGCGGCCTGGAGCCTGGCCTGGACTGCCTTCATTACCAAACCCATTTCCTTGCGAGTTGGAGCTTTTCCTGCAGCGGCGGTAACTTCAGCCAAGGCTTCAGCGACAATGGCGCGAAGGCCTGACTCGTCGAGCGCCTTGGGCAGGAACTCCTCAATGACAACGATCTCGGCGGCCTCAATGGCTGCCAACTCGGGACGATTACCCTTGCTGAACTGCTCAATCGAGTCGCGGCGCTGCTTGATCATGGTCGCCAGCGTCTGCTCGGATTCGGCGGGCGTCAGCGGCGCGCGCTTCTCGATGGCCTTGTTCTTCAATGCGTTTTTGATGAGTCGCAAGGTGCCAGTGCGGACGGTATCATGGGCCTTCAAGGCGGTGATTACATGCTTCGAGATGATCGCTTCAAGTTCGCCTGCGTCAGTCATTGCGTTCCTTTTCTGCTAGGTGAAGTCAGTTAAATAATCGATCTGCAATCGGTTCTAGCCACTTTGTTGGAGTCCGCGACGATCTGCCGTGGCAGGATTACCTGGTTCAGGGGCTCGACAGCCGCGCCATGACCTGCTTCAAAGGGGAATTGTACCCACTTTGCATGCCGAGGGCGATGGTGCCCGGTTTTGTGAGGATTGCCGTTTTAGGCTTGCGAAGATTTGCACAGGCGAATTTATTCACATAAATCACAATAAAGTGTATTATGTGATTGTTTGACTCGACGGAATCCTGCAACGGCTTCCGCGTGGGCGAGAAACAAGGAGAGACCCATGATTCGCAAGACGCGTTTGTTCACACCTGGCCCAACGCCTTTATTGCCGGCAGCCCAGTTTGCCATGGCTGCGGCGGATATCCATCACCGCACCCCGGAGTTCCGCGCCCTGTTTCAGAAGGTCCTGGCGCAGTTGAAGGTTTTTGTCGGTACCAGGAACGACGTGCTTCTGCTGTCGAGTTCGGGCACAGGCGCGATGGAGGCTTCCGTTTCAAACCTGACCTCTCCTGGAGACAAGGTGCTGGTCCTTACTGCGGGAAAGTTTGGCGAGCGCTGGGTGGGATTGGCCAAGGCATTTGGCTGTGAGCCGGATGTGCTCACCGCGCCTTACGGGCAGACCTTCGATCTCGCGGCGGTAAAAGCAGCTCTGAAGCCGGAACATCGCGTCGTCTTCCTCCAGGCAACGGAAACATCAACCGCGGTTCGCCACGATGTTGAAGCAATTGCCAGGCTGGTCGGTCAAACCGATGCCCTGCTGGTGGTGGACGGAATTACTGGCCTTGGGACCACGCATTTTGACGTGGATGGCTGGGGAATCGACATATTGATCGGCGGCTCGCAAAAGGCGGTCATGATTCCGCCGGGCCTGAGCTACCTGAGCGTGAGCGACAAGGCGTGGGCAGCGATGGAGACCTCAAAGAATCCGCGTTATTACTTTGACCTGCGCAAGGAGCGCAAGAACGCGGCAAAAGGCGAGAGTGCCTACACGCCGGCGGTTGCGTTGATTGCCGGCCTCGGGGCGGCGCTTGATTACATTGCGGGGCAGGCGGGTGGGGACCTGGAAAAAGGCCGCATCGCGCTGATCGACAACGCGCAGGTGAATGCAGAGGCGACGCGCGGGGGCCTGGTGGCCCTGGGTTTTACTCTGTTTGCGCCCACCGCCCCTGCGGCTGCTGCTACAGCGGTTGCCGTTCCTGAAGGGATGAACTCAGGGGATGTGGTGAAGGCGCTGAAGTCGCGGTTTGCGTTGGTCACAGCCAATGGCCAGGGCGAGATGCAGGGCAAGATCTTCCGCGTGGCGCACCTGGGCTTCTTCGACTATCTGGATACGGTGGCGTTGTTGGGGGCGATGGAGCACATTGCCAAGGACACGCTGGGCTTGCCGGTCGAGTATGGGCAGGCGGTTGCGGCGGCGCAAAAGATCTATGCGACGGCAGCTTCCAGCTCTTAGCATCTGGCTACTAGCTCGTCCATTTTGATTCGAGCTGCTTGGGGCTTGTTGTTTGTTAGTGCGCTGCCAGCTTCCGGTCTCTAGCTAGAGGCTGAAGGCTAGCAGCTAGGAGCGGTATTCATGGCTGAACTTAGCTTTGGGGAAAAGCTGCTGATTGCAAGAAAGCAGCTTGACCTTTACCAATACGAGATGGCCGAGCGCTTGGGCGTGCATCCCAACTCGATCTGGAAGTACGAGCGGGGAGAAGGCAAGCCGCACTCGGCCGTCGTGCGCATGTTGGATCTGCTGTGCGAAAAGCACGACATTCGCTTTGATGAGTACGAATCCGGGCAAAAGGGCAAGGGAGATGTGATGAAGATCGTTCTGGCAGAAAAGGTTTCTCCGGCAACATTGGCCGTATTTGCAGCTGAGCCGGGATGGGAAGTTCTGACGCATGACCAACTGCCGGACGGGTTGCCGGCAGCCTTGGCCGATGCCGACGCGCTGGTTGTTCGCAGTGCGGTGCAGGTGGACGACGCGCTGATGGAGCACGCGCCTAAGCTGCGTGTGGTGGGCAGGGCTGGAGTTGGCGTAGACAACATTGATGCTTCCGCAGCAACGCGCCGCGGCATCGTGGTGATGAATACGCCGGGAGCAAACGCCGTTGCCGTTGCCGAGCTGACGATTGGCCTCATGCTTGCTTTGGCGCGGAAGCTGCCCGCAGCCAACTCGACCATGCACGCGGGCAAATGGGAAAAGAAGAGTTTGCAAGGCGCGGAGTTACGGTGCAAGACGCTGGGAATTCTGGGGCTTGGCCGGATCGGCCTTGAAGTGGCACGACGCGCAAAGGGATTTGGCTTGGAGATTATCGCCAGCGATCCTTTTGTGTCGGCGGCGGTGGCGCGTGAGAACGGCATCAAGCTTGTGGCGCTGGACGAGCTGATTGCTGGTTCTGACTACATCACGCTGCATGTGGGCCTGACTCCGCAAACGGCTGGGGTCATCAATGCAAAGAGCCTGGCGGCGATGAAGAAGGGAGTGCGCATCATCAACTGCGCACGCGGCGAGTTGATTGAGGATGCGGCGCTGGTGGAGGCGTTGAAGAGCGGGCAGGTGGCCGGTGCGGCGCTGGATGTGTTTGTGTCTGAACCGGCAAAGAATACGCCTTATGGCGATCTTGACAACGTCATCCTGACGCCGCACATCGCTGGTTCGACGGCAGAGGCGCAGGAGGCGGTGGGCATTCAGATCGCGATGCAAGTCCGGGAGTACCTGAAGTTGGGAGTGGTTCAGAATGCGGTGAATCTGCCTTCGCTGAGCCACGAGGAATACCTGGTGCTTGCGCCCTACATCGATCTGGCCGGGCGGCTGGGATCGTTTCTGGCGCAGACGGGCAAGGGTGGCATTGAGGCCATTCACTTTATTTATGGGGGCTCGCTCGCTGACGCCAAAATAGAGTTGGTGCGGAACGCTGCTATCGAAGGGTTGCTGCAAGGTTCAGAAAATGTGAACCGCATCAATGCCGCTGCCGTCGCCGGGGAACGCGGAATCCGCATCCACGAGGAGAAAACACAAAGCCATCGCGGCGGCGCAGCCTCAGTGCTGCAGATCGAACTACACACCGCGGCGGGATCAACACACGCCAGTGCGACCGTCATCCACGGCGAACAGCCGCGGCTCCTTGAGTTTGATGGTATCGACATTGAGACACCGCTCGAGGGAAACTTGCTGGTTTGCCGCAACCTCGACGTGCCGGGCGTGATTGGCCGGATCGGCACCATTCTTGGCGAGCATGGCGTCAACATCGCCAACTTCACCCTGGGCCGCGAGCGCTCAGGGGTCAAACCGGTAAAGGCACTGGCCGTGGTTCAGGTGGATGCGCCGGTCCAGGGCAGGGTACTGGATGCGCTGGCCACCATTGAAGCGCTGCTTGAGGCCAAGCCGGTGAGCTTGCCTGAAGGCAAATTCTGACGGGGATCTCCGCCGCCTCTGCCCCGTCCAAATGAAAAACCACCGCCAACCAGCGGTGGTTTTTCATGATCATGTGCGATTGGAGCAATCGCAATCGTGATCAACCCATCACTCCGGGGTGCCCGAGCCAGCCGCGGAGATAAGAGGCCTGGCCAATGTGGTAGGTTTCATGGTAGGCGAGGAAGTTGATCACCCCGCTCACTTTTCCGTCGGCGCTCGGCGGTCCCTGAAGCGACGGAGCTGCCAGTGCCTCTTCTGAAGCTGACTCCATGGCAGCACTCAGCAAAGCACAAGACTCATCCCAGGCGAGCGTGGCTTCCGCAGGGGTGGGATATGCAGGGGGGCCGTCGCTTTTCGCGCCGCGAGCAAAGACTGACATCCATGGCTTCGACCACTCCTGTCCCAGTCGCTTCAGTATCGCGCTGCGAGCCCAGGTCACATGGCCCACAATCCACAGAATATGATTGGCGCATCCATCGGGACAGTGCGTCCATTCTTCGTCGCTTAACCCATCAACATTCTTCTTCAGGAAATCTGCGTTGTATTTGAAACTTACGGCGGCAGTGGCGATTGAGCCGGGGATAGGCATCTTGGTGATTCCCTTCGTGGTAAGAGTGGTGAGTTTCTGGTTCGAATTCTCAATGTTGAAAACTGGGTGGTCCGCAATGTAGATCCAGTGAGAATCCTCTGCCAGTGAGGATACCAGCAAAAAGAACAGAGGCGCACCCTGCGTGGGATGCGCCGCCGTCATTTCATTGCGTTTTCAAAACAGAATTGGAGCAGTGCCTATGCACGGCTCAAGTAAGCGCCTTCGCTGGTGTCGACGCGGATCTTTTCGCCCTCGTTGATGAAGGCTGGAACCTGGACCACGAGGCCGGTTTCGGTCTTGGCAGGTTTGGTTACGCTGGAAGCAGTTGCGGATTTCAGGCCCGGCTCGGTCTCGACGACGGTGAGCTCGACCGCCGCCGGCGGTTCGACACCCACAGCGACGCCATCGTAGTAGCTGACCTTGATCTGGAGATTCGGCGTGAGGTAATCGACAGTATCGCCCAGCGTGGAACTCTTGAGGACGGTCTGCTCATAATCCACCGGGTTCATGAAGTAGTAGTCATCGCCGTCAGCGTAGAGAAAGTCCATGGCAATCTCGTCCACCACCACCTTCTCAATGGCATCGGCGGAGCGGAAGCGCTCCTCGAACATGGCTCCGGTGCGGATGTTGCGCAGTTTGGCCTGAATAAAGGCGCGCAGGTTGCCTGGCGTGCGATGCTCCACTTTGAAAACCAGGTGGAGTTGGTCTTTGTGTTTGATGATCATGCCGGGACGCATTTGAGTGGCGGGAATCGCCATAGAAGTTGAAGCTCCTTGCTTTTATTGCGGGCACTCCGCAAAGAAATCTGGCCTTAGCCCATCTTTGATTGTAGCCCAGGGCTATAGGCGCCGAAACGCTACCAGCGCGCCCAGGGTTGTTTCAAGCCGCGCTTATCCGCTACCATTGCCCGCGAAGTCCCGGCAGGGAAAAACTGCCCCTGGAGACCGAAACATGCGCCGTGCCATCTTTCTGGTGTTTGCTGCACTTGTTGTCACAACCTGTTTGCAGAACGTTTTGCTTGAGGGCCAGACAGTTCCCGCCAACGCGCCGTACAAGGATCCAAAACTGTCAGCCGACAAGCGCGTGGCCGACCTTCTGAGCCGTATGACGGTCGAAGAGAAGGCTGCGATGTTGTCGGGTTCGGGTTGGATGGAGTCGGCGCCGATTGAACGGCTTGGGATTCCGGCAATCAAGATGGCGGACGGCCCGTTGGGCGTGCGATCGTGGGCCGGCAGTTCCGCCGTCACCAGCGCTGCCAATGCGCAAGTAGAAGTGCTCTCAACCAGTTTCCCATCGGGCGTGGCCATGGCTGCAACATGGGACACGGAACTGGTGCAGCGTGAAGGTCAGGCGATTGGGCAAGAGGTAAAGGCGCTCGGTCGCGACATGATCCTGGGGCCAACTGTGAACATCAACCGGGTGCCGTTGTGGGGCCGGAACTTCGAAGGCTACGGCGAGGATCCTTATCTTTCGGCCCGGATGGGCGTGGCCTACGTGAAGGGCGTGCAAAGCGAGGGCGTCATTCCGTCCGTCAAGCATTTTGCTGCCAACAATGAAGAGTTTGAACGGCACCGCATCGACGAGCAGATCGACGAGCGGACGATACACGAGATTTATCTTCCTGCCTTCAAAGCCGCGGTTCAAGAAGCCGATGCCTGGACCGTCATGTCGGCTTACAACAAGGTGAATGGCGTGCACTGCGGCGAGAGTGTGCCGCTGCTGACCGATGTTTTGAAAAAGGACTTTGGATTCAAGGGTTTCGTCGTCTCCGACTGGGGCAGCACCTATTCGACGGCTGCCACAGTCAACGCGGGCATGGACCTGGAGATGCCCGGTGGACCCCCGATGCAAGCCTGGATGACGAACGCGCGGATGCAAAGCTCTGGAAGCGGCGCGGGTTGGCTCACGGCCGATAAAGTGCTGGCCGAGGTTAAAGCCGGACACATCAGCGAGGTCACGCTCGATGACAATGTCAGCCGCATTTTGCGCGTGATTTTTGTCAGCGGACTGTTCGATCATCCGCATCCGGGCGGCGGCGAAGTGGACACTCCGGCGCGGCAGGCCGTGGCGCTGCAGGGAGCGACGGAAGGGATTGTCCTCCTCAAGAATGTGGGTGCTTTGCTGCCGCTGGATAGGGCAAAGATTCATTCCATCGCCGTGATTGGGCCGAACGCCGCCGTCGCGCGCACGGGCGGAGGCGGCAGCTCCCTGGTGCGCCCAAAATCTTCAACCGCACCGCTGGATGGGATCCGCGCGCTTTTGGGCCAGGATATTGAGTTGAAATCTGCGCTTGGCGTCAGCATGGAAGGCGAGGACCCCACGCAGGATACTGCGGGGGCGAGAGCAAAGGCACTCAAGGAAGCCGCTGATCTTGCCGCGCAGGTCGATGTGGCAGTCGTGGTAGTCGGCCGTTATCCCCGGCTGGAGTCGGAAGGCTCCGATGTAAAGACCATGGACCTGCCGGAAGGGCAAAACGAGTTGATTGAAGCGGTAGAGCAGGCGAATCCGCATACTGTTGTGGTGCTGAATACCGGCGACCCGGTGACCATGACCAAGTGGATCGACAAGACACCGGCGTTGCTGGATATGTGGTACGGCGGGCAGGAGGGTGGGCACGCGCTGGCTTCAGTGTTGTTTGGTGCGGCTAATCCGTCAGGCAAACTGCCGGTCTCTTTCCCGAAGCGATTTGAGGACTCTCCTGCGTATGGCCACTACCCAGGCGAAAACCTCAAGGTGGATTACGGCGAAGGGATTTACGTTGGTTATCGCTACTTCGACACCAAAAATGTTGAGCCGCTGTTTCCGTTTGGTTTTGGGCTGAGCTACTCCTCGTTTGAGTACAGCGGGCTGAAGTTGACTTCCAGCAACGCCTCC
Source organism: uncultured Occallatibacter sp. (assembly GCA_964614635.1). Taxonomy (GTDB): domain Bacteria; phylum Acidobacteriota; class Terriglobia; order Terriglobales; family Acidobacteriaceae; genus Telmatobacter. Next base: position 2,997 of record CAZTLV010000041.1, on the reverse strand, counting down.
ACCGGAGAACAGGCCATCGTGCGCCTCAAGGTCAAGAACACAGGCGCCCGCGACGGCGCTGAAGTGGTTCAGCTCTATGTCCACGATGGCCACTCGAAGATTGACCGCCCGGTTCATGAGCTAAAGGGTTTCAAGCGGTTGAAGTTGAAGGCAGGCGAAGAGCAGACAGTGGAGTTCAAGCTGGACCGCGCCGCATTCTCCTACTGGAGCCCGGAGAAGAAGGATTGGGCAGCCGAGCCGGGCACATTTGAGATTCAGGTGGGGGCGTCGTCGCGGGACATTCGCTTGCGTGCACCTCTCAAACTGTTGAATTGATTCACAGGTCAAATCCACCGAAAGAATGACGAGAGGGTCATCCCGGGAACTGAAGAAAGTGGGATCAATACAGCAGCAGGATGGTTAGCTGTGGGCGATTCCCCGCCTCTGAGGTCAACTGTTGGTTCATTTCCACCCGGTCCGTGGTCCTCTGCGCTCAATTCCAAGCATTCTCCACTGCCGCTTTTGGTCGGGCTGATTGTCTTGGCTACTGCGGCGGCTCGTAAGGCTCGACGCGCAGAAAATCAGAAAGAACCCCTCGTTCATCCGGAGTAAAGACGCCCTGGTACCTGCTGGAGTTGAGCACCGTCTGGCGCTGATCAATCGGAACTCCGCGCAGGTCCTGGAAGGCGCGGCGAATCAATGCCTTTCGATCAGGTGGCATCGCGGCAAGGCGACGCGCTGAAAGATTAAGGTTCATGCGGTCCTGAGCCGACAGGTGCTCAATTGCCTCACCACGCGCCAGTCGGCGCTGACGTTGCTCTTCAGGCATCTGATTTACAGAATGCAGCTGCTGCACCAACCGCTGCTGGTCCGCCGACGGAAGCCGGTTGAAGTTGGGATCGTTGCGAAGCAGCCGTTCCTGATCCTGGACTGGAAGACCGCGGTGTTGATTCAGCCAGTCGCCGAGGTGCCCGGGAGGCGCGGCACCAGGATAGGTGTATCCGGGCCGTGCCGCTCCGGGATACGTGGCCCCCGCACCAGCGCCATAGCCGGGTCCCGTTCTCGGCAGTTGATTTCCTTGAGGTCTGCTTTGGTATTGGGGATTATTCCGGCGCTGAAACTGCTGCCTGTTTTGCAAAGGCCTGGCATTTTGGAGTCTCGGGACCGCCGCACGCGAGGCAGGGGCGTTAGCGCGCTGGCCGTGTCCCCAGGCCGTGGGCACACACAACATCGCGAACAGCGCAGCCAAAGCCACGCGCCGCATCCAATCCGTGTTGTGTACCCCGTTCACAATTGTCTCCCCGCCCCGTCTTTCCCGTTTGGGAGCAACGGCTAGTCCCCGTTATCGCTACTGTTGCTGGAGAGCGCTTCCATCTGGTCAAGAACCTGGGCGTTGCTGTCCAGCGTTTGCAGATCGTGCACAACTGCCGCCTGCCCTGGCTGCGCGGCCGGTTGATCCAGATTGGTGACGCCCAAATATGTGCCGCCTCCGATCAGTAGCATCACTGACAACGCCATGGCAGCAAGCGGTCGCACGTGCATCGCCGGGCCATAGGCAAAGCGAGCGCGCAAGCGGTCAAGCCAGCTGGCTGGGGCAGCTGCGCGCTCCTCGCGCATTTTCGCATCCAGTCGCGTCAGGAAGTAGGGGCTGGGCTCCGGGCCTTGCCAGGTATCCAGCAGGGTCATGGTTGCCTGCAGTTCCGCAAGCTCTTCGCGGCAATGGTCACACTCTGCAACATGTGCTTTAACCTTGGCAGGCGCCGCGTCCGGATCGAGCAGCAGGTCCGCAAGCTTCGATTCCATTCCGGTGCAATTTTTCTTCAACTGTTCCATGTCTTACCCCCAATTCCCGCCGATGATTTCCGGCGTCTGCCGCCTCTCACACGAAATCCTTCAACTTGTCTCGCAGTGTCTGGTAGGCGCGAAAGAGCAGCGACTTGGTCGCCGATTCGCTCAATTTCAGCACTTCCCCGATCTGCTTGTAGTCCATACCCTGGTACTTGTGCATTAACACCGCCATCCGCTGCCGCTCGGGCAAAGCCATTACATGCGTGCGAATCGCGGCCATCCGCTCATCGCGCATCAGGCGCTGCTCCACCGATGGCTCGTCGTCCGCCACGTCGGGAGTGGTGCCGGTCTCCTCATCCGGAGCATCCAGGTAGAGGGTTTGCGCTGCCCGCTCGTGCCGGGTATCCCGCGCGTGGTTCACTGCCAGGTTGGTCGCAATCCTGTAAAGCCAGGTTGTGAACTTTGCTTCGGCCCGGTAACTCTCCCTGGAACGATAGACGCGCAAAAACACTTCCTGCGCCAGTTCTTCAGCAATTGCCTGGTTGCGGACCATGCGAAACAAAAAGTGAATCATGGCCCGGTGATACTTCGCTGCAAGGTAGTTAAAGCTCGCTTCGTCCCCGGCCGCCACTCGCAGCATGACGGCCGCATCGCTTTTGGGATCGAGTGCGCCAATCTGCTTCGCATGACTCTCCGCACTCGATTCCGGCCGCGACCCTGCCCCCCCGCCCAGTACCGAATTGTCCAGGACAAGCGTTGCCATATCTTCTGGAACCCTAACTGGGCCGGAAGGTTGCGCCCTTTCAGAATTTTCGTCGAGTGCATTCCGGGCAGCTTTCGCACTACCGGGTCCGTTCGAGAAATGATCGAGCTTGAACCCGGAGAATCTCCCCAAAAAAGGGGTCAGACCGGCGCTCCCAAGGCCTGCAAAGGACAGGGGGGCGACCAAAGACATTCCCGCTTGAGCCAGAAACAAATTGAGAGAAGCAAGCCCGGTAGCCGGGCGCGGCTGAGCGTCCCATTGGGGAAGGGAATCGGTGGCGAGACGGATCGAAATGGCTCTCCAGCGCATTGGAATGATCGCGGTTCGGCCAGTCAGTGGATTGGCCGCAAAGCCCCGCTGGTGCTACTCTAACTCATGGGATGCCCCCCTGGCGCAGCTTTTGCCGGTCTTCGCAGGGGCGCTTAACTCAGCGGTAGAGTGCCACCTTCACACGGTGGAAGTCGCAG
>CAZTLV010000040.1:0-36776 GCA_964614635.1 uncultured Occallatibacter sp. | reverse complement strand
CAGACGCTCGGCGCATTGCCCAGCACCATTACCGTGCGCCCTTTTAGCGTAAACATCTATTCATATCCAGTGCAGTAAGCCAACAGCTGAGAGGGTCCAAATGAAACCAAAGAATCTATTCATTGCATGCGCAATCACATTGGCCGTCGCGGCCGGATCATGCCTCAGGGCCCAGGTGCAGACTAACGTGCCCGACGTCGTTCCTGGCGCAAAGCCCGTCACAGTTGAGCACATCAAGATTCACGGGGCTGCCCTTGAAGGCAATCTGGAAGGAGATGCCGTCGACCGCGACGTGATTGTCTTTCTTCCGCCCAGCTACCAGGACAACAAGAAGCGACGCTATCCCGTCGTTTACGCGCTGCACGGTTACTCGATCGGAGCCGAGCAATGGTCGCACGAAATCCACGTCCCGCAAACGATCGAGGGCGCATTCGCGCTGGGGTCCCAGGAGATGATCGTCGTGCTGCCGGATTCTAAAACCATCTACAACGGATCGATGTATTCAAGTTCCATGACCACGGGGGACTTCGAGAATTACATCGCCCGTGACGTCGTGGCCTACATGGACGCGCACTACCGCACCATTCCGGATCGGCGCAGCCGTGGCCTCGTCGGCCACTCAATGGGCGGCTATGGCGCGTCGCGCATCGGCATGAAACATCCCGAGGTCTTCGGCGCTCTCTACATCATGAGTCCCTGCTGCATGTCTCCGATGGCCGGCGGTGGACCAGGCCCCGCCGACCAAATGAAGGAGCGGGCGATCGCCAGTGAGAAGAAGGTTGCGGAAGCCAAATCCCCAGCCGATCTGGCGGCACAGTCGCCTGGCTTCGCTGCCGCCCAGTACGCAACAGCGGCTGCGTGGGCTCCCGATCCCAAGCACCCTCCGCTTTATTTCGACCTGCCAACCAAAGACGGCGTTCCGCAGCCGGAGATCGTGGCGAAATTCACGGCAAACTCACCGCTCGCTTTTGTCGATCAGAACATCGGAAATCTCAAGCAGTACCACGCTATCGCTATGGATGTCGGCGATCAGGATGGCCTGCGGTTCGACGCCACAAAGCTCCACAATATCCTCGACAGCTACAACATCGCGAACGGCTTTGAGATTTATTCTGGCACGCACACCAGTGCCGTCGCGGATCGATTTCAGAATCACGTGATACCGTTTTTCAGCAAGAACCTTTGTTTTGCGGCCGGTTGCAAATAGGTTTGCGCAGGAGTAACACCATGATCGATGGTTCGCGTCGCAACTTCCTCAAAACCTCCGTCGGTGCTGCAGGGCTTTGCCTGGTTGGTCCCTCGGCCGTCGCTAATGCCTTGTTAGCCAATGAATCAGAGCACCCCGCTGGGAGGCTCGAGCCCTTCCCGCTGGCCTCGGTTCGTCTTAGTCAAGGCATTTTCAAGGAGCAGGAGGAGATCAATGCCCGTTATCTCGACTCGCTCCCGGTTGACCGGCTGTTGCACACATTCCGAATGACGGCTGGCCTTGCCTCCAGCGCCACGCCCTACAAAGGATGGGAAGATCCGACGTGCGAATTACGGGGTCATTTTGCAGGCGGGCATTTTCTGTCCGCTGTTGCTCTGGCCTCGGCCGGTTCCGGAAACACTGTCCTCAAGAGTCGAGGCGATGAACTCGTCTCCGGACTATTTGCTTGCCAGAGAAAGATCGGAACCCGCTACCTGAGCGCTTATCCAACCGAACTCTTCGAACATCTTGCACAAGGCAAGGGTGTTTGGGCGCCCTTCTACACCTATCACAAGATCATGGCTGGCTTGCTCGACATGTGCGTTCTCACCGGCAATACCGACGCCCTGCAGATTGCTGAAGGGATGGCCCAGTGGGCGCAGGAGTATTTCGTGGGTATCGGCATCGATCAACGCCTGCGCATGCTGCGAACCGAGTACGGCGGCATGAACGAAGTTCTGGTGAACCTGGCTGCAGTGACCAAAAAGGAGCGCTACCTCGAAGCTGCCCGCATCTTTGAACAGCCCGGATTCCTTGATCCGCTTGCCGGACACCGCGACGAGTTGCAGGGCTTGCATGCAAATACACATGTTCCCAAAATCATTGGAGCGGCTCGGATGTACGAAGTTACCGGAGATCGCCGCTACCGCGAAATCGCCGAGTACTTCCTGGCCGAAGTTCTCACGGCGCGTAACTACGTCATCGGCAACACCAGCCAGGATGAGCACTGGAAATCCCCTGCCGGACATCTAGAGGGAACTCTCAGCTGGACGAACGCAGAATGCTGCGTAGCCTACAACCTGATGAAGCTGCAGCGTCATGTCTTCAGCTGGACTGGCGATGCGCGTTGGATGGATGCATACGAGCGTGCGCTCTTCAATTGCAGGCTTGGTACACAGAACAGCCAGGGACTCAAGCAGTACTTCTTCCCTCTTGCAGCGGGCTTCTGGCGCACCTACAACTCTCCAGAGGAATCGTTCTGGTGCTGTACAGGAACCGGCGCCGAGGAGTTTGCCAAATTCGCAGACACGATTTATTTCCGGCGCAACCGCGACATCTTTGTCAATCAATTCATCGCGTCCACGCTAGACTGGATGGACGAAGGCCTGATTGTTGAACAAGTCACGCAGTTTCCGCACGAGCAGGGCACCACGCTCAAAATCAGTTCCTCAAGACCGGCTCTCCGCACATTTCACATTCGCATTCCCGGTTGGACGACCACAGACGCAGAGGTGAAAATCAATGGCCGCCGGCTCGAAGCGATGGCGGATCCCGGCTCGTATCTCGCCTTGCGAAGGACCTGGCAAGACGGCGACACCATCACGGTCAATCTGCCGATGGAACTGCGTCAGGAACCGCTGCCCGGGGACAACTCCGTCGCGGCCGTTCTTTATGGCCCGCTTGTCCTAGCCGCCGATCTGGGTGCACCGCCGGCCGACGAGACTTACCGCATCATTCACAGCGGTGACACGGTGCCGAAAAACCTTCCCGCAGCGTCCCCACTGCCTACGACGGCAGCCTTGCCGGATGAAGACACGAAGCAATGGGTTCAGGTCGATTCTGCATCGGGATTGCACTTCACGGCTGCCAGCGAAGGCGCGAAAAACCAGCTGATTCCGATGTACGAGATCAGCAATCAGCGCTATTCGGCCTACTGGCAGATGCAGAGACCCACGGGCTGAGCTGACGGCCCGAAGTTCATCCGCAGGTTGGAACAGACCGGTTGCCATTCATTATTTGGACATTGGAGCCACTTTTCAATGGACTTCCGATGTGCGAATGCCGATAAGGATCGCTGGCGATCATGGCGGTAAGCGGGAGCACTGATAGCGATGAGGATGCGCACGGCCAAACAGCGGAAAAGGTTTACGCTGATTGTCACGATTTTCGCCGAACTTCTCGGCATGGCAGGCGGTTTCCTCCTGTTCCGGATCATCACGCTCCGACTGGCGATGATTGAGCTCGACCGTCATGCCTGGCGCTACATGTTGCGGGCAGAGGAGTCATCGAAAGCCTCGGAGCGTTTCCTCAAGTCAATGGCAGCGGCCGGTCTCCCCGCTTGCTCAGACGAAGAGATTGCCTACATGCACCATCTGCTCTTTCAGTCGGAGTTTCTGAAAGATGGAGGCCGGATGAGTGGCGGAACGGTAAAATGCGATGCAATGTTTCGCCCTTCAGAGCTGACCCAAAGGGCCTTCAAGCCGGATTTTCTGCTGAAGGATGGAACCGAGGTCTACACCGACATGCGGTTCATGGCGGGCGATCCTGAATCGAGAGTAGGTGTGCAGCGCGGTGGCTTCTTTGTGATTTTCCTTCACTGGCGTCCTGAACGGCTGGGAGATCTTCCCCTGGAATTTACACTCACAGAGGTTGATGACACGCGGCGACAGCCTGGCTGGTTGCACGGTGAGAAGCCGGAAGTTCCCTTTGCCTTTCTGTCGAGAAGCGGGTGGGCTCGAGTGGGCGACAGCTTGTATGCAACGCATTGTTCACCCCATTACTTCAATTGCTTTACAGCCTTTGTCGATACCGGGATGGTGCTCAACGCAAAAACCCGCCAGTCCGTCATGTGCACTGCGCTGGGCGGGTTGGCTGGCGGCTTTATCGGCTTTTTTTGCACGGTTCTTTACCGCCGAAATCGCAGCATGGTGCATCAGCTTCAGAAAGCAATTCGCAACGACAGGTTGCAAATGGTTTACCAGCCCATTGTTCGGTTGGGAGACCGCCAGATCGTGGAAGCTGAGGCGCTGGTGCGGTGGACGGACGACGATGGTTTCGCGATTAGCCCGGAAATGTTTGTCCATATTGCCGAAGTGAGCGGTTTCGTGGGCGAATTGACGGAACTGGTGGTGCGCCAGGTCTTGCATGACCTGGGCGACGTTCTGCGTGCGCGCTCCGATTTCAGCCTCAATATCAATGTGACAGGAACGGATCTCGCCGACCCAGCGTTTCTTTCGATGCTGGAACGGTCTCTGGCCAATGCCAGAGTGCCAGCGCGGAGCTTGACTATCGAAGTGACGGAGAGCTCGACGGCCAGGAAAGATACGGCCGTGGAGACCATTCGCCAATTGAGAATGCATGGGCACAGCGTGCAGATTGACGACTTTGGTACCGGCTACTCCAGCCTCTCCTATTTGCATTCCCTTGCGGTCGATGCCATCAAGATCGACAAGTCATTTACCCATGCAATCGGGACAGGGGCGGTGACGCTAACTATCCTGCCCCAGATACTGGAGATGGCTAAAACACTGGATCTGGAGGTTGTCGCGGAAGGGATCGAAACCGAAGAACAGGCCGCATATTTCGCCCATTACGATCGGCCAATTCGTGGCCAGGGCTGGCTGTTCGGACGCCCTGTCCCTGCGGAGCACTTTCGCAGCCTTCTCACCGAAAATGAAGAGCAAATTTCGGTTCTCGTCCCTCCGGGACACGAACTGTGACCAAATTGGCAATTTGCAAGGTCTGGGGTGCCAGTTCCGTATGCCGAGATTAAAACAACGAAACTCAGCATTGACTGTCCGTCACTAATCGAGGAGGGCGATTCGCACCTTCGGCCAACTTGCTCTGCCCAGGATTGGTACTTGCTGCACGCGCCGTCCGGAACCCGGGGGCGTGGGCAAAAGTTGACCATTGGCAAGAACCGCGCTTTGCTGTGAAACGGGCTGTAAGTGGTGCCGAATCAAGCGGTCGGTAGAAACCACCGGCAATTGGCCATTCCGGTAGATTGTCTCGACGATCGACACGCGCGGGCCAGCTGATCCAATTGGCAGTACGGCATTGAAATCATGCTCGCCTCCTGCCGATAGTGAGCAATCATGGCCCGCGCGGGCAGCAAAGGAGTTTGAGCCGTGTCTACTATTGGAATCACCACCAGCCTTCTCTCCCAGATAGTCAGTTCTCCTTCGACAGCCAACCAGTTCGCTACGGACCTCAACCAGCTCACCCAGGATCTTCAGGGTGGCAATCTCGCTGCCGCGCAGCAGGACTACTTCACTCTCTCGCAAGACGCGCTCGACGGAGCCGCCTCGTCCACGGCCACCGCCTCCGCGAGCGGAATCACCACTTCACTGCTTTCAAATGTTGCATCGTCCCCAAGCGCCTCCAGCTCCGTTGTCAGTGAGCTTAACCAGATTGGAAACGACCTCGCGAATGGCGACCTCGCTTCCGCCCAGGGCGACATGCTCTCACTCGACTCGATTGTCCTCAACGCTGCTCCGACGTCCGGTGCCGCTGTCGCAAGCCCCAGCTCACCCGCATCGAGCCAGGCCGATGTCACCGCCCTCGTCAAGGCAACCGTCGAGGCCATGGCAGTCGGCGATAGCTCCGTCATCGGCACCGACATGTCTGAGTTAGCCTCTGTCTCCACCAGCTCCCAGGGTGCCAGCTTACTTCAGTCCTACAGCGCAACTTACGGCTCTGGCTCTTCGAGCTCACCAACTCTGGGCTCCCTCAGCCAAGTCCTGCAAGGTCTGAACACAGACAGCTCCTCGAGCTCGCCCTCACCTCTGAGCTTGCTCGCCTAGAAACAGGAGCCATTCGACGCAATGGTTCCAATTCAGGTGGCGGAATTTCATTCGAGCGATGACGTCCTGCCGCGATTGGAATCGGCGCTGTGGTGTGTCTGGCGTCAAGCTCGAATTCTCGTCAACCAACGACCGGGCATTTCATACAGTCCTAGTTGACTTGGATCGTCAATGGACATTGGCACCGGAGGAACTGCAATGAGGGACATTTCGGGTAAGTTCGCGATTCTCCAGTTGGTGTGCGGACTGGTATCCCTCGGTTATCACCGGTCAATACCAAATACGGCCAAACTGCTGGCGACGATGCGCGATCGATGGTCAATTGGCGAAAACTGGGGCATTTCACATCCTGAGAACAATTCCCGATGGCAATAGTTCTCCAATCTGGCGCACATCCAGCTCACATGCGGTCGACGATTATCTTCTCGATTTTGGAATCCGTCCGAAGCGTGCATCATGGCGCAGAAGAAGATCGCACGCATGAAGTGCCTCCATCTCGAAGCATGGGCTGTCACTCGGGATGAGGAGCCAATGGCCGATCTTCTTTCTCAGAAGCTCGATTGCGCGGATGGAAGGAAATTCACTTTGAAGTTCTGGATCTATCGGGTTCGTGCTGTTTGAAAGAACAAGCCAGACGCCGTTGTCCCTAGGAGATTTCTGATGATCTCGGAGCATACAAACAATTCGGTCGCCTAGGTAGACGGCAAAACCAGAAAACATCCGACGCACCTCGGGGTTCAGGGGCATAAGCGCCTCCAAAACGAACGCGTGGGGAGTCTTCTGTTTTGGTTTGGCAGGACGAGGCATGGTGTTCAGGGTCGATCAGCAAGCACTATAGCTGACTATATCTCATTCTGAGCTAACAGAGGAGCGGCAGTTCCGGATCTATGATCGGCGAGTTGGTAGCTGCATTCGGCCCATGCCGAACACGGCCGGTTGCGGCTCCATGACTGATGGTCAACTGGTGAAAGCTGGGCATTCCACTTTCTCAGGCCAAATTGCCAAAGTCAACGCAACGATGCCATCTTGCCAATGTCTATCAGCAGTAAACTCCAAGGGTACGACCGACATGCCGGGAACAAGCGTTGCGTCACGGCCGTCGAACCCTACTAGGGAGGATGGACGATGCCCATCTTTTTGCAAGCGGCCGTATACGTGCTTGTGCTTTCGCCCGTCGTCGCTAAGTCGCAAACATTTGAAACCATCTCCATAAAGCCTGCTCGCTCGGCCGACCCGCGCAACATGCGCGTGCAAATGATGCCTAATGGTGACTTGATCGCAAGTGCGGTCCCATTAATCAGGCTTTTGAGTGACGCTTACGATTTGCCGGTGAATCCTTCGCCTCGCATTTCCTCTCTTCCCGAATGGACCTTCCGAGAAAAGTACGATATCGAAGCGAAAGCGCCCGCAAGCGTCATCTCTCCCAGTCTTCAGGACAGCGTAGTACGAATCCGAATTCAGCAAATGATCCGCAGTTTGCTCGCCGATCGCTTCGGACTCGTGATGCGGGTCGAGAATAAATCCATGTCAGTTTATGTGCTCACCGCAGCCAGCGGAGGCCCGAAGCTCCAGAAGTCGGCCACCGCTGAGAAAGATTGCACCTTCGATACCAATCCGGACGGTTGCCATGGCTTTGTTGGCGGCTTGGGCCATCCCTTGAATGCAAAAGCCATTGATATGGACGACCTTGCCCATTACATTGGGAACTGGACGGATCTCCCAGTCCTGAACCGCACGGAGCTAAGCGGGCTGTTCACGGTGAACACGGAAGGCTGGGTCCCCATGCGCCTGCCCCCGCCCCCGCCGAACGTCACGCCAACCGCGAATCCATTCTCCAGCCTCCCCACAATCTTCACGCTCCTGGATAAACTCGGACTCGAACTGAAGCGGCAAGAGGACGTCTTGCCGGTATACACCGTGGAGCGCGTCGAGCGCCCGACTGCCAATTGACCATCGCTCTCAATCGCGCGGGCTTCAGCAACCCCGTTGATTTTCGGCAATTTTTGGTGGTCAATGTCGAGAACTGGGCACTGCTCCAACTGAGACGACTCGGCATGGCCGTTGCAAACTACCACCAATTTGACTCCCTTGGAGGCCATGATGATCCAGGCTGCCGATGGATGCAGGGGAACAAGCGATCCGCCGCACCTTACACGACGTCAGCTCAGGAATCAGCTTTAACTTTGAAGTGCTGCAAGACCAAATCCTGCAATCACTGCTCGCCGAGCGGCTGCTGGCCACGCTCTCAGGATTCTTCGGCACGCTCGCTGTGGTTCTTGCTATGACCGGCCTCTATGGCGTGATGTCCTACATAGTGACCGAACGGACGACCGAGATCGGCATTCGCATGGCTCTTGGCGCGCAACGCATGAGCATCACTGCCATGATTCTCGGCAAGGCCGCAACGCTGCTGGCGGTCGGTTTGGTGCTGGGCGCAGGCTTGTCCCTGGCTGCGTCTCGTGCTGCGGGCGCGCTCCTTTTCGGATTGAAGCCGCGAGATCCGGCCACTCTAGCCGGCGCCGCACTGCTGCCGGCAGTGGTCACCGTTGTGGCTAGTCTCATTCCCTCAATGCGCGCGGCAAACGTTAGTCCGATCGACTCTCTCCGTAGCGAGTAGGCGAGAGTGTCACTTGGCGAGAACTCGGCATTCCACCTTCTGAGGCCAATTCTAGGAGGCAACCGATCCCTTCACACATCTACTGAATCGCGGGAGCTCGTCGACCTCGACAAGGCATCGATGTGTGCCATGGAACTTGCAGAAAGACAGGCTGCAATCCGAAGCACACGGGACTCATTCAGATAAAATCGAATGACTGCGCTCACATAAACCCACATAAGTTCCTTATATCTTTTCTCATTCTTTATCTGGAGTACATTGCCGCCTTCATGCGCCCCTCATGCAATGCACCGGATGCTTAAGCATCGGAGGGGGCTCAACATGAGACACAAGTTATTTGCATTGTGCATTCTGGCATTCGCCATCGCGGGTATGGCAAACGCACAGACAACTGCCTCTTCTGCCGAGAATCGCACGCTTTATTCGCAGGCTCAACTAAAAGAATTGGCGCGAGATGCGCATATGCCGGAGCAATTTAGCGCTCTGGCCGCGTACTACGACACGCGGCAAAGAGGCTACCTGCAACAGGCTGCGGAAGAGAAGCAGGAATGGATACGGAGAAGCCAGAACATCGTTTCAATTCGTGCCAAATACCCAAGACCGGTGGACTCCGCTCGATATCTTTACGAGTACTACACGACCATGGCGAATGAGTCTGGCCGGTTGGCGGCTAGTTATGGTCGGCTGTCGGGTACGGAACCGATTGCACAGTAAACCATGCAATCGCAACGTGCCGGTATTCATTCTCAAGGTTGGGAAAAGGATGGACATCCAATATTTTTGAACGTGCCTGAATTCGAAGCAGGACAAGCCGAGGTGCAAGCACAATGTTCTCACTTAAGAACCTCCTGCAAGAGCGCAAAGCTTTCCGAGAGCACAAGGTGATTCAAGAATCCCTGGCTCTTCATCACAGGGGCGAAGTACGCCGCGACGGCTTGTCCTTGAACAGGGCGTCTCATCATCTAGAGATCGAGTGGCGCGCCCGCGACATTCACCCATGGGATCGCACCGACGACACCGAAATAAAAGACTCTCTATTCGCCGAGCAGTCTGCCGCCGATGCTGATGCAGTTCTATCCCGCCTCTTCAAAGCCTTGCCTGAAATCGATGTGATTGAGTTCAGGGTCATGCATCCAGACTCCTGCGAGCTTATCGTCTCTGGTACGGTGGAACGTTCAGATCCAGTGCCTGAAACACGGGACGTCTCCGCCAGAACCAGGTTATGGCGCAGAGGCGTCACCACTGGACTCTTTTCCATTGTGGCACTCGCGCTATGTTCAGGCTCCATCTTCGCTTAATCGCGGCTACGGACGCGAGTAACGCATGAGATGTCCCCACCACAAGCACTGAATTCTTAGTCATGATCGGGTCCGGCTTCGAACGTCCGGACATTGCTTCTTGCGCAAACTTCGACATGATGTTGATAACTGGGGTGCCTGCTGAAAAAGTCGATTGGATTTTCGATGGAGGAGTTTGAAGCAGGCTTTTCTGGAGGGTTCTTGCAGATCTCTTTATCTATTTCGCTATCTATATGACTCCGGTAGCGGGTTGCTGTGGTTGATTGCTTAGGAATCTGACCAGCCGTTTGATGTTCTGAGCCGTGGCTGCCAGGAAGAATTGCTCACGAACATGTTTGATACGGAGTAGACGGAGGCGAAGCAGGCCGATCTGGTTCTTCAAATCTGCACGAAAAGGAAAAATGCAAATGCTTGGCAGCGCAAACATCGCACTGACAATCAGGATCAGGGGCACAGCGTTATTGCTACGGCAGCGGGAGCGCCCCATCTCCGCGTCGGCGGGTTTTCAGAGATGGTTTTCAAGGGATGCCCCCTGCATCCGAACCTGCCCCGCTGGCTACTTCACAGCTTCCAAATTCAGGCTCATATGTCGGCCGTCGTCCTTATGCAGGTGCGGCAGATAAGCCTGCGAGTAGTCATCAATGTCGCAGTGCTCCGTGGTCCGCCAGTCCCACCTACGGACGGTGCGGAAGCCGATCGTCAGCAATACATCACGCAAGAATGGCTCATCGAAAATCATCTTGTGGTAGTCGTATTCATCGCGCTGGCCGCCAGAAATCAACCCTACCAAGCCGCTAAGGCCGCCTGCCAGGCCTTGCTCATAGTAAATGGCAGCACACGCGGCGAAATCCGGCACCGCCAGGCGGAGCACACCGCCCAGTTTCAAGACCCGACACCATTCCCTCAGAACGCTTTCGAATTGAGATCGGCCAAAGTGCTCCAGCACATGGCTGGCGTAGATCAGCGAAGCTGTGGCGTCGGCCAGAGGCAGTTTTTCCACCAGGCTCACGATATCCACGCGAGGGCCGGGCTTAACATCAATGTGGACAAACCCGGAAATATAGCGCATACCACATCCCAAATGAAGTTTCATTGGCAGCCACTTCTTCCCCTCAACAACTGCGCGGGAACTCCAGCGACGATTTGGCCCGGCGCCACGTCGGCAGTAACCACCGCACCGGCGGCTATGATCGCTCCCTCACCCACTTTGACCCCCGGCAGAATGATGGCGCCCATACCGATCCACACATTGTTGCCAATGATGATGGGCGCCGCCTCGGACTTCTGCCTGCGCATAGGTATGCTCTCAATTGCATGGCCGTGGTTGACACCGCAAATCAGCACGCCTCCTCCAATTAGGCAGTAGTTCCCAATGCTCAGGCCCGAACGTGGCTCATAGATGTGGCAACCTGGCCCGAACGACACCTCGTTCCCAGTTTCCATCCACCCCTGGTCAATGCGTATGGTTGCTCCTGGATAGATGGTGTTCATCTCTCCCAATTGCAATCTGCCACGTTCGCCAATGAAAATCACTGCCATTGGTTCGACAATCGTGCTTTCCGGGATCGTAGCCGGCCCGTAGTACTCCACTACAGCGGACGGGTGAATGCCTTTGCGAATCATGCCGACTGGCCTCCCTGTGGGGTCTGCCTCATCATTGACAACACAGATTTGAGAAGGATCGCAGTGCCGCCAAACTTGGCTTCCGTCGCGATAGTCCACTCAGGCGCGGCTTCGAGGACAATCCGTTGCAAGGCCACTAAGTGATCAGGCACTTCAAAGTCTGGTACATCTGGCGATGTCTGGTCATACCAACGCGAGTTGGCGGGAGCGGAGAAGAAAGCACGTTGCAGATCTTGCCCATCAGAGTTCAGATCTGGACGAGCCTCCGCCGGCTTGCGCCAGCCTCGTGCGGTGTTGCTCGAAGATTTGCATACCATCAATCTCTCTCCACTGCATCTGACATGGATCGTTCCTTCTCAGCCCAACGGTCGAACATTGCTTCGAATGCATCCTCAAACGCCCGAGCAAGCTCTCGGGCATCGCACAATGGACTGGCCGCCATGAGGGCACGCTGTGCCGTCCTCATGGAACGCCGCCCCTCCACATCGCTCGCGAGGGCCCTGACTTTAGCGACATAATCGTCCTCGGTTTGCGCGACCCACTCGGTCTTCCCCAGGCTCTTGAGAATCGTGCTGCTAATTCTCCCGCCCATCCAGTCTCCCTCGAGTGCTACCAAGGGAACCCCCATCCACAACGCATCGAACGCGGTTGTTCCACTATTGAAAGGGATTGGATCCAGGGCAATGTCCAGTTGGTCGTAGAGCGCCATGTGCGAGCGCCAATCCGGTGTCCATCCGGTCAACTGAAAACGCTCCTCTGCAATTCCGTGACGTGAAAACTCCGCCAAAAGGTCGTGGCGGACGGAGTCTTCGCCGGCAATGCAATCCTTTAACAAGAGCTTCGATTCGGGAATTGCATTCAAGGCTTTCGCCCACAGGCGGCAAGTATCTTCCCGAACCTTGGAGATTTTGTTGAATGAGCCCAGCCAGATTGTTCCGTGGGCATCGGGTTGCCAACGACTTTCGGGGAGCGTTGGATCGCCTCTGTATGAGATCCATAACCGGGGCAATCTCCAAATGTGCTCGCAGAAATGAGAGTCGCACGCCGACGGTAAGAGGGTATCGTCTGCAATGAACCAATCCATCTCGGTCAAGCCGCTGGTGCCGCAATGGCCGATGTAGTGGCATTGCACCGGCGCAGCGCGGTGCGCAAGGATACCCAGCCTGCCGCCGCTCGTATGAGACGTGGTTTCGACAAGGACATCGATTTCATCCGACCGTATCTGCTCGGCGGCTGCACTGTCGGATATCCCGACGAATGACCTGTACTCATCGGCTGCCTCGCGGATACGGGAGGCACGCGGATCGGAATGAAACGCAGTTGAATACAGCGTAATGTGAACGCGACTATGATCGAATTGCCATAAGAGAGGTTCTAAGAATTCCGCCACGGCGTGCTGGCCAAGCTCCGCAGAAAGCACACCGATCTTCAGCCTTCTCCCCCGACGGGGCAACGGTGTAAGGTTCCTGGTCCGCGCGGTGAGACGCTCCTGATCCGTGAGAGCAATGAGTTCCCATCTGCGGGCAAGGGCGCATTGCACATCCATTGGTGCGTCGTGCGCGTAAGCATGCAGGAAGATAAGATTACTGCAAGCCTTGGTAAAATGCGGGTCCACGGAAAGGGCATTGAGGAAGGCTGCCGCCGCTTCTTTGGTTCTGCCCTGCTCTTCGAGCACGCTCCCCAGATTGTTGTAAGCCGGTGCAAAATCCGGTTTTAGCGAGATGGCCTTGTCGTAGCAGGCAATGGCTTCCTTCGGCTTGCCCTGAAGCTGGAGGACCCCTCCTAAGTTATTGTGAAAATCGGCGCGATCCGGTTCCAAAGAGAGCGCCTTGCGATAACAATCGATTGCCTCGTCGAAGTTGCGCTGCTGAGAAAGCGCGGAACCCAGATTGCTGTGCACGTCGGCGCGTTGTGAAGCCAGCGAGAGAGCCTTCCGGAACCTCGATACAGCCTCGTCGAGCTTGCCTTGCAGTTTCAGCACCGCGCCGAGATTGTTGTGCGCTGAAGCAGAATTCGGCTCGAGTGAGATCGCTTTGTTGTAGGCGGCTTCGGCTTCTTCCAGCTTCCCTTGCTCCTGGAACACAATTCCGAGATTGACGTAAGCCTTGACATAGCCCGGCTGAAACGAAACCGCCTCTTGATAACAAATGCAGGCTTCTTCAAGATTGCCTTCACGCTTCCGTATCAACCCCAGCCCGTTATGCGCCTCCGCACAATCGGAGTTGAGCGACAGAGCCTTCTGAAAGCTGACTTCAGCTTCGTGGAGCTCGCCAATCTCCCAAAACGCCTGGCCGAGATTGGCATAAAAAACCGGATTCGCCGGGTTGGCCTTGATTGATCTCCCTATAAGGCCAAAAGCGATCTGGAATTGTCCGGCCTGCTGCGCAAGAATGCCCAGGAAATGCAGGGCATCGGGATGATTCGGTTCCACTTGCAGAATCTGTCGATAGAGTGTCTCCGCCTGGTCCAATTGTCCGTTCTGGTGGTGCTCAAGCGCAGCCCGCAATAGCTCAGGGCGAGACATCGCCAGCGACCGCGTTGGCGCTTGCCATTCTATGCAACAGCGCATAGGTTTTTTGCAGCTGCCGCGGGAGCATAGATCATTGCGGCGGCTCTTTTGCATTTCCCGACTCACTTGGCTCTAACCTTTCTATTCGGAGTGCCGCGTCCAAAAGGCAGTGTTTAATTCAAATCTGGCGCCGACAAGACCATATGTTGGGCCGATAGGGTCAGCCCCGGGGCAAAACCTGGCGTTGCATCGATCTTGGTTAGAGTTGGATTAACAAAACAACACTCATCGAAGATGAACTTGCAATTCAGATTCCAAAACCGGCGGTGTTATGGACTTCGAAGTACGGATCTACTTGAGGGCGTATTTGGGTCGGTTCAGGGCACGCAGCGACCTCATGGGGAGTCTTCTGGAGGTCATATTGTGTGGTTCTATAACGCTCGCCCAGGCCAACAAAACTGGCAAGGGGCGCTTGGAATGAGCACATCTAGCAGATGGGCGACTGGCTGGACCCTTCCGAAAGCTCAATCGTGTCCATTTGATTGCATCCCTGCTGAGCTTAATCTTTCTAAGATATTGAAAATAAACGATATAGTTTGACAGAGAGACTACGCTCTAGCTACCAGAGCTACGGGGCCGCTTTTAAAATCAATAATAAACAGACCGGCAGAAACCATCCAACTTTCTTTGGCTCACGCAACGCCGGAAGTCAATCATCCACCCGATAAAAAAAGACGAGAACCAACCCCAATCAAGCCGGCAACAACGAAACGGTTAACATGGCTTCGAACGGGTGGGTTGGCTCCTTCGGGTACACGAGGCGGCCGATTACACCGCCGGATCTCAAAAACCGGTTCTTGTCCGCCAATGGATGGCGCAACACCAGGGATTGTCACTGCTCGCCATTCTCAACCTGCTTCACCAGAACGTGTTGCAACAATGGTTTCATGCGAATCCAGAAGTTCAGGCAAACGAGCTGTTGCTGCATGAAATGCCAGTCAGCGAATCGGCTCTCAGTGCGCAGGAGGCAGACTAAAGCCCAATCTATTGCAACAAGAACGGGACGGGACAATTTCGGTGCTGCAGCCTTTCCTGTCTTGCCCGTCCTTAAAGCCGCTTACTTGACCAACGCATCAGCAGCATTCGCCGCCAGAATCCACTCTCCGGCCGCGCTGATGGTGTATTCATCTTCGAACCACAGGAACCCAAAGTCGTCAATGCACTCCGGGAAGTCCGGCTTGATGATGATGTAACCCGGAATCATTCCTCCTGGGATGAAGGTCCCGTCGGCCCGATTGTTTCCATACGCCTTCAACTTTGAAACCGTGCCCACAGACGAGATGTACGAGGTGCTCGAGACCGGATGCGTGCCGAGCAAATAGTTGGCCGCCCGCAGCGTATATTCCGGACCCACAATCTCTGGAAATGCCTTGTGCAGAAAGTACATTCCTGCCCCAAAATTGGCGACGAATTGAGACCCGCCCCAGGTCCCTAGACTCGGAGGAACTCCAAATGGAGTCTTTGCCAGTTCGGCATCCAGTTCCAACTTGTACGCTTTCACGGCTTCTTCGAGCTGTTGCTTGAATTCAGCATTCATATACGGCAGTGCGCGAACAGTCATCCAGCCCCCAAAAGCGAAATGCTGGCGCACCGTGGGAAACAACTCAAGGAACCGGCTCTTATACGGCTCGCCACCCTTGGTGGCGATCATCAACTCAAGAGCCGCCCTCCACTCACCAAACGCCGCCATTCCCGGTGGGCCGAATGAAGGACGTTGACTTGGTGTCGGATGCGCGTGCTCGTCATCCCACAGCTTGACCGCCGTCTCCAGGCACTCTTTTGCCAGGGGGTCGTCCCAGCCTTTCAGCGTTTGCGACGCAGATGCCAGCGCTGTTGCGGCGCCGTATTGCAGAAATGGCATCTTTGTAGTGAAGGCCCAACGGTCGTCCGGCTTGCCTGAGTAGTTTCCGTTGATCTCGTTGGGACCGAGCGTGTCGGAATAAATGCGTTCATCAGTGATCGATGCGGCGTCGCCCAGATGGGTATACTCGCGCAGATTGGGCTCAATCAAACCCATGATTGGATGCCCAATCGATTTGTACTGCGCCAGCACCTGGAGAACACCGTGCTTCACCTGCTCCACAGCATCGGGGACTCCATCCGGCCGGTGCATCTCAACCGAACGGCCGGTCTCGTCCACGGTGAGTTCATCCCACTTCAAGCCGAACTCCATGTACGCCAGCGACAGGCTTTCAATCAACGAGTATTGACTTGGCGCGATGTTGTCGTAATCGCCCGCATCAAACCAGCCTCCCGTATTCAATCCCGGAATGTGCTCGCCCGGCTTATACGACGAGTCGGTGTTCGCTCCCATCGAGTAGCCGTCGAAATGCTGCGTATTCGGCGGCGCTTGTCGTGCATCGTCCTGGTGCGAGACACCGTGCCATAACCGATAACCCTCCCGTACCGAGACGTGATCCATCTCGACTGCAAGGAATCCATCTAGGCTGGATTGCCAAGTTCGGCTGTACACGTCTTTGGCAATCGGAAACTGATCGGTTCGCTCGCCCCCGTACTCGATCACATACAAACCAGGCTCCTTTACTTGGGAGAAATCGAAATTTGCATAGCGATAGCGTAGCCACGCTGTCGGAGCGGAAATCGCCCCTTCGAATACCTGCTTGTAGGTGCCGTTAGCGTCCAGGCGAAGTAGTTTCGCCGTCTTTGGCGGATCGAAATTCGGGTCCAGTTCAATCACCGCCACCTTCGGGAAGTCAGGCGGATAACCCACCTGGCTATGCGCAATCATGGGCGGCCGGGTCCAGTTGGGGATCAGGTTCGGGCGGATATGCCAGACAACTGCGCCCTCGGTCTTGCCCGACGGAATCAAGGTGCGCAGCACGAACCAGCCATTCTGGGCACGATCTCGTCCGTCATAAAGTGAGACCGGACCGGTTTCGGAGCTTACCGTCACGCGGTAAAGTGGATCCTCTGCTCCCAGCGTCATGCTATTGCCGCTGGCCAGCGGCAATGGCTGCGTGTATCCCTTCGCCTTGTCCCATTCTTCCTGGTAGGGCAGCTTCTTTGGATCGTCGCCTGATGGCAGAACCTGTTTCATCGCGTCCTGTGGGCTCCGCGGAATCACACCGAACTGACTGCCATCCACTGCAAAGCTCTTTCCCGTATAGATGGATGGCAGGAACTCAAGGTTGAAGCCTGCGCGACCGGCCAGGGTGTCCGGCAATGGCTTGTCGAGGTTGACAGTCACTCGAACGCCACCCGGCTCGGCAGTTACCTCAATGCTGTAATCCATCTGGTAGGTCGGAAACGATAACTGCGCAGTCAGCCGGTTGTGTTCCTTGTCGGCCCGCTGCCCTTTCAACTTCGCCACCAGGTCCCACTGCTCGGGAGTGGGCACCAGGCGCACATCGCCGTTCGTTGTGATGCGCTGGCCATGAAGAACCATCTCCATAGCTGCGTGCTTCTCATCCACAAAGATGGGATGAAAGGTGTCTTGATAGAGCATCACGCTGAAGCCTTGCGTGTCCAGGTAGCCATTATCGGTCACCTTCATTTCCTGGCAGGCGCCGGACTTCGGCAGTGCAATCAGCAAGCCGACCAGTAGAATGGCCTTCGGCCGGGCGAACATCGAACGAATGAGCATGGAGGTGGGTATCCAATCCTTCTGGCGTTGCAACTGAGTGCTTTCAACGCTTGCAAAGCAGCATTATGCATCGCTGCTGTAGTTAGGTCGATCCTGAGTCTCGCTCTCTATCAAATCAGTCTGATAACTAAACGGTCAGTCAATCGGGTTGCGTCAACCGATTCAATTGAACTCATCTACGCTAATGCTGTCCGGAGATCAAGTCAACAAGACTTGTCCTTTGACGGCGTCAACTCGCCCCTCCCGCAGTTCCCGCTCGCAAAGCCAGGTGAAGATCACCGGCGTCACAATCAATACGTGGATGAGTGAACTGACCATTCCTCCAAGGACAGGGGCAGCGAGCGGCCGCATGAATTCAGCGCCGGTTCTTGTAGACCACATCAAAGGCAGTAAGCCTGCCACAACGGTAGCCACGGTCATGACTTTTGGACGCAAGCGAAGAAGCGCGCCCTCCATGACCGCTGCATGAAGAGCTTCGCGCGTGAGCCGGCCATCGGTGGCGATTCTCCTCGCTACTGCTTCACGCAGATAAATCACCATGACGACCGCCGTTTGCACGGCAGTTCCAAAGAGCGCAATAAATCCCACCCATACTGCAACCGAGAAGTTCAGCCCCATCAGCTTAACCAGAAAGATGCCGCCGGAAAGAGCGAAAGGTACAGCCAGCAGGACGTGTGCAGCTTCCTTGGCGGAGCGGTATGTGCGATAGAGCAGGACAAAAATTACCAGCAGAACGACGGGGATGACCATTTCAAGGCGCTTCCGAGCGCTGACCTGGTTCTCGTATTGTCCGCTCCACTCGATGTAGTATCCCGGCGGCATTTTTACCTGTTGAGCCACCGCGTGCCTGGCCTGTTCCACGAAGCCACCCACATCGCGGCCCCGTACATTCAGCAGCACCGCTCCGCGCAGCAGGCCATTCTCGCTGGTGATCATCGAAGGGCCCATGGTGGTGTTGACCGTGACTACCTTGTCCAAAGGAACCTGGGCGCCATTGCTTCCCATCACCAGCACGTCGCCCAGTTGCTGCTGGTTTTCACGAAAGTCTCGCGCGTAACGAACGCGTACCGGGAACCGTTGCCTGCCTTCGATGGTAGTGGTCAGATTCTTGCCTCCCACAGCGGTCTCGATCGCGTCTTCAATATCCGCGACATTCAGGCCGTAGCGATCGGCGGCTTGGCGGTCCACCGTCATCTCCAGATAGGGTGAGCCTGTGGTTCTTTCGGCATACAGATCGGTTGCCCCGGGAATCTGGCGAACCACTTCCTTGATCTCTTCGGACTTCTTTTCGATCACGCTTAAATCGGGGCCAAACACTTTGATACCGATCTGGGTACGGATGCCCGTGGATAACATGTCGATTCGGTTGCGAATGGGCTGCGTCCATATATTGGTGACACCGGGGATCTGCAGTTTTTCATCAAGACGGGCAAGAATTGCATCCTTGGTAAGGCCCGCGGGCCACTGGCTTCTGGGCCTGAAGGTAATGGTCGTTTCAGACATGTTCACCGGTGCGGGATCGGTGGACGTCTCCGCGCGGCCAACTTTTCCAACCACCATGGCAACAGCCGGATCCGCGGAGATGATTGCATCTTGCTGGCGGAGTATTTCTGTCGCCTTGGTTAGCGAAATGCGTGGATCGGTGATGGGCATAAAGAGCGCAGTCTCTTCGTCAAGCGGCGGCATGAACTCTGACCCAATCGAAGTAGCCACGTAGATGGCTGCGGAGAACATGGCCAGCGCGGCCGCAAGCGTCACCAGTCTGTGCCGCAGAGCCCAACGCAAAACCGGTCGATAAATCGCGTGCAGGATGCGCATCACCGGATTCTCATTCTCCCGGTGCAGTTTGCCGCGAATAAGAAATGTGCACAAAACCGGCACAAGCGTAATGGCCATGATGGTTGAGCCGACCATGGCAAATGTCTTTGTAAACGCAAGCGGGTGGAACATCTTGCCTTCCATGCCGGTAAGCGCGAAAACGGGAATAAAGGCCAGAATGATGATGATCATGGCAAATGAAATGGGCCTGCCCACAAGCCGCGCTGCCTTCAGCGTGATCTCCCAAATGTGCTCACGATAATTGCCGTGCTCCTGCTCGTACTGTTCTGCTTGGCGAATCACGTTTTCGGTCATCACAATGCCCGCATCCACCAACACGCCGATGGCGATGGCGATTCCACCCAGCGACATGATGTTCGATGAGATCCCCGCGCCTTTCATGAACAGAAATGCGCCCAGCACTGCAAGCGGTAATGGAATAGTGACCACCAGGATGCTGCGGAAATGCCACAGGAACAGCACATGTGCCAGCGTGATCAGGATGATTTCTTCAATCAGCGCATGACGCAAAGTATCCACGGCGTGGCCAATCAGGGTGCTGCGATCGTAAAACGGAACAATGGTCACCCCCACAGGAAGCCCAGGTTGAATGTCACCAATCTTCTTCTTGATGGCTTCGATCACTTCGCGGGCGTTAGCGCCGTAACGAATCACGACCACGCCGCCCACTGCTTCCTTTCCTCCCTTGTCGAGAACACCGCGTCTGAATTCAGGGCCAAGCTGAACGCTGCCAACGTTCCCAATGGTGACCGGCGTCCCGTTGAAGGCGCCGAGCGAGATCTGCTCAATGTCTTTGAGGCCGCTCACCAGTCCAATCCCCCGCACCATGTCCTCTGTATCGCCTACCTCCATCACCTTGGCGCCCACATTATTGTTGCTGCGTTCTACCGCTGTTACCACATCCTTGAGTGCAACGTTGTACGCGCGCAGTTTGATGGGGTCAAGATCGATCTGGTATTGCTTCAAGAATCCGCCAACGCTGGCCACCTCGGCGACCCCGGGCACGGAGTTGAGTTGATACTTGATGAACCAGTCTTGAATCGAATGAAGAGTCCCGCTGTCATAGGGCCCCTCCACGGTGTACCAGAACACCTGGCCCACCCCGGTTGCATCCGGGCCCATCATCGGCGTCACTCCGGCCGGCAGAAAACTGCCGGCGAGGCTGAGCCGTTCCAGCACGCGGGTTCGTGCGAAGTAGATGTCCACCGAGTCTTCAAAGATCACGTTGACCATCGAGAAACCGAAGGCGGATGCTGAGCGAACCGTGCGCACATGCGGCAGCCCTTGCAGGTTCACAGTAAGCGGATAGGTGATCTGGTCTTCGACCTCCTGCGGGCTGCGGCCCTGCCAGTCTGTGAAGACGATCACCTGGTTTTCGCTGAGGTCGGGAATGGCATCGATGGGCGTATGAAGAAGGGCCCAGTAACCCCATACCGCGACCGCCGCGTAGGCGCCGAGGATCAGCCAGCGATTTTTCATTGAGAATTCGATAATGCGGTTGATCATGATTTCCCCTATTTGGCGATCAGATGAGTATGGACAGATGCGATCACGCCGCCGTTTCTGCGTGCTTCGACTGAAACAATCCATGACCCGGACATGGGCGCCAGCCCCTTGCCCGCATAGGATTGCTGGCCGGAACTCCATTGAAGCTCAAAGGAGCTCTTCATCTCTGACATTCCCATCGAAGGCATGGCGGGCATCTCCAACGTAACCGTTACATGCGCATCACCGATTGGCTTACCGCTTGCATCTGTCAGGCTGGCATGGAAGGCAGTCTCTTCTCCGGCTTTCACTGGGTCTGAGTCAACATGGAAATCCAGCTTTGCCTGGCTCGTCTCCGAGCCTGTCTTTTCGGCAGCGCCGGATGCTGCCTGCGTCTGACCAGTGCCCGCAAATTCCTTTGATCCACCGTAGAGTCCAGACATTCCCGAGCTCAGGTGCGCTTGCGAATCAATCAGGAAGCTGCCGCTCAAGACAACCTTGTCGCCGAGCGCCAGTCCCTTGGAAACGGGAAATAGATCTTCGGTCGGCGCGCCCACCTCCACCTCGCGCGCTTCAAACACGCCGTTGGGCCTGGCCAGATACACAATCTTGCGGCTTCCTGTGTTGAGCACGGCCGACCGGGGAACCACAATCGACGACTGTGCCGCGGTGCTGACAAATGTTGCATTCACAAACATGCCTGGCAGCAGGCGCATACCAGGGTTGGCAACATGCACGTGAACTGGCACTGTGCGTGTCTGCTGGTTTGCAGCAGGCTCAATAAAGTCCACGTGGCCGTGCAGCGTGCGGTTTGGCATTGCTTCCGATGAGAGCTCCACCTGTTGCCCAGGGCGAATTTGCGGAAGCTGTTCCTCATAGACATCCACCTTGATCCAGACTTGGCTCAGGTCGGCGACCGTGAATAACGTGTCGCCCGCGTTGACGTATTGGCCCTGCGTCACCTTGCGGTCGACAACCGTTCCTGCGGCATACGCATAGATGGTCACATGCGGTGTGCCGCTCGATTCGGGTGCGTCAATCTGTTTGGCAGAGATACCCCAAAGCTCAAGCTTGCGCTGGCTTGCCTGAACCAGAGCGTCCGCCTGTTGCCGCATGTAAATATCATCTGATTGCCGTAGTTGATTGCGGTTCTCCTGGGCCAGCCGAAACTCATCAAGAGCTGTCGCCACGTCCGGGCTGTAGACCTCCGCCACTGCCTGGCCGCGCTGGACTCGTTCCCCGGTGTATTGCACGTAAAGCTTATCTACCCGCCCGCCGACACGCGCGCTCACAGCAGCAAGCTGCGCTTCAGGCTGCTCCACCCGGCCAAATGCGGCAATGTCGGTCTTGAGCGTCGCAGTCCGAACATCGGCAACCTGCACTCCTGCCGCCGTAATCTCGGAGGGGCTCAGCTCCACGGTCGCACCCGGCTGCGTGCCTGCATCCTTCAGTTGCGTTGCGTTCGGGGGCGCAGATTCGGGTGAGTGTGTTGCGGGGAGAGCTTGCCCGGCCGCCAACGAGGGCAGCTCGCGAATTGCCAGGATTCCAACAACCAGCGCTGCAGTCACCATTCCTGCTCCCGCTCCCAGCGCAATCAGCTTTTTCTCTCTTGCAATCATTTAGATCCCTTCTCTCTTGCAGAATTCATTTTGGGAACGGTGGACAGAGGCGCGCCGATCGCGCGCTCCAATGCGGCAATGCCGGTGTCAGTTGCGGCAGACGCCTTGTAGAAAGCTGTTTGAACATCGAGCAGCATGTTCTGGCTGTCGATGAGGTTCGAGAAGTCCCCGCGATTGTTTTGATAAGCGGCGGCGGAGGCCTTGAACGCGGCTTCGGCTTGTGGCATCAGCGTATCCCGGTACAGCTTGATCCGCTTCTGCGCTGCAAGCACGTCGATTTGGGCCCTGCGGATTTCAAGAAACACGGCGGATGTGCGCGCATCAAGCTCCGCTTGCGACACGGCCGTGGCAGCATCGGCTTGCTTCGCTTCACCCTCATGGCGTTCGTGATTCAGCGACGGAATGTTCATCGTCATTTCAGCCATGTATGCGTTGCGATAGGTAGCCCCAGTGGGCATAAGCATGTACCCTAGGCCAACGGTGAAGTCTGGCTTCATCGCCAGCCGAGTCAACTTCCCCTCGTCTTTCGACTTGAGAATCTGCTTCCGCAGTCCCTCCAACTCTGGGCGATTCTCGATCGCGACCTGCTCAAGATCCTCGATGGGGGGCAGTGCGGCAGGAATTGAGTAGGCGCCTGCAATTTCGACCGCACCATCCGGTCTTCGCCCCAACAGTGCATTCAATTGTGCAATCGTGTCATCCCGCTCCTGCTCCAATTCCAGAAGGTGCTCGTTCAACCGGGTCACGGCTATCTGTGCGCGCAGCACGTCTGCCTGTGGAACCTTGCCGGTGGTGTATTGTGCAAGAGCCGCGGCCAGAGCCTCCTTAAGCACCGCAGCCTGGCGATTGTGGAGCTGCATCTCGTCCGCGTTGCGCATCAGGTCTGCGCACGCCTTGCGCGCTTCAGCCGCAATCTCCTGCCGCAACGATTCAAGATCGCTGGCCGCAACTTCAGCATCGTCAACCGCGACCTTGGCTCGGAGATCCCGCTTGTCTTTGCCCAGAAAACTCTGCTGCACCGAGACCATGAGCTGTGCCTGGTTCAAATCCCATGGCTTTTGGATCGGCGTGTCCCAGTCGCGCACCATCAGCATGGGATCCTCGAGATCGCGCGCTGTATTCGTCTTCAGCTGAGCCAGGGACAAGCGCCGCACAGCCGTCTGAATTTCTGGATTTGACTGCAGCACCTCGGCGACCACCTCTTCCATAGTCATCGAATCCGCAGCGGGGTCGCTCGACAGACGGTGGGCAGTCATCACCTCGGTTTGCCCGAAAGACGAAATCGAAAGCGCCCAAAAAATGGGCGCGACAACACAAATGGGTTTCACTCTTCAACTCCAATGGGGAAAGCAATGGGAACACTCCGGGGCGCACGAGTGCGCGGGCCGGAAAGCCAAAGCGGAGTTGAAGTGCTAGATTCTCAGGTTGAACGCGCCCGGCGGCGGAGACGAAGGAGGGATGAAAACAGCTATCAAGGATTCACTTGGGGCGATTGCCGCATCAAGCGGATTCGGGGCTGGTGTGACGGCTACCGCCGCCGTATTTGGCAGGGTCGTCGCAACCACCACCGCCGGCAGTTGGTCGCGCACCACACAGCAATTACTCTGTGCGGATTTGCCCGTATCAGGCGCAGCGCAGCAACTGTGCTCCGTTTTATGCTGCGTGGTCAGGCAGATTCCAAACGGCATGAGCATCGGACCGATGAGTACGATCGCAAGACTCGCGCGTTGGAAAATGCCGATCTTCATGAGGGGAGTCTACCACTCTTGTATATTCTGTTGGTGATCTGCATCACGGTGCTGCACCCCAGTCAATTAGCGGTTAAAACCCGTCACTCGCAAAGATCCTTACCTTTAACCGGCGGCTGCGATCGGAGCCGGGCCTGTTTCGAGACCCCGCCAGCCCCGATAAGGACTCGATTTGTCTGGAAATGTACGAACTAGGCACAACGCCTGCTTGGGGCCATTTGGCTATTCGTAATTGGCCCCTGGGGAATTAGAATCTCGGAACGGCGATCCCAAAACGAGACAGACATTTGCGACAGTTCAACCCATTCCGGACTCTCCTGTGCTGGCTTGTGCTTTCCATCGGCCTCCAGGCGCAACAGTATGTCTTTCATGTATATGGACAGGCTGAAGGGCTCAAGAACCTTGCCGTGAATGCACTGACGACTGACCGGAACGGGACCCTGTGGACCGCTACTGAAAACGGAGTCTACCGATTTTTGGGGTCAGGATTTGAGCGCTTTGGCGCAGACCAGGGAATCGCGGAGTTGGATGCCCTGGACGTGGTCTCGGACGAGAATGGCACCGTCTGGGTGGGTACCGAAGGCAATCTTTACTACGGAGACGGGCAGAGGTTTTTCCCCGCGGGCCGGCAGGCGATCAAGGTCGGGCGCCAGGGGCGAATGGCCATCGAGGACGAACATCACCTCCTGGTGATCGATAACGGGAAACTCTACCGTCTGGAGCACGACACTGCTGGCCGGATGATCTCCTACCTCCCGGTCATACCAGACCGCTTGGTAGCCTCCATCCCGGATCTTGGAAATGTGCACAGCGTGAGCGTGTTGCGTGAGCCTCTCAAAGGCCGCAGCATCTGGATCGGATGCGGCAAGAGGCTCTTCTCCTTGCCCTTCGGCCAAATCGAACCCGGCGGTCAGCCTGGTGAACACTCGGTAGTGACATGGGGCTCGGACAAGGGACTTCCAGACGACACGTGGGGATCGGTACTCATGGATCACCAAGGCACGCTGTGGGCTGCTGGCCTCAAGCACGTGATGACCCTTCTCGCGGGGACAGATCGGTTTACCGATCGCAGTATTCCGGGCTCTGATCCAGGAAATACCTTTGGGCATTCCCCTCTCATTGAAGACCCTGATGGCCGCGTCATAGCTCCAGCCAGGGATGGAATTGCCCGATGGGAAAGAAACGGTTGGAAGCTCATCGGCCGAGCGAACGGCCTCCAGCGCATTAGCCGCATCACTGGAATGACCTTCGATGCTGCCGGGGATCTGTGGCTTGCAGGCTCAGGAAGCGGGCTCCTCCACTGGCTCGGCTACCGGAACTGGGAAGGCTGGACCGACGCGCAAGGATTGCCTTCCGCCATGATCTGGGGTCTTCGACCACTGCCTGATGGACGCGTAATGGTCGGCACTGAGACGGGGCCTGCCTGGATCGCACCTCTCAATGGTGCAGTGGGCAGTCTGTCCGCCTCCAGGCCGTGGACCTTCGGCCAAATGGACGCAATGGGCATCAATCCCGATGGCTCAGTTTGGGGAGGAACGTTTTCCGGTGCGACTCTCCGCATCGATTCCAAGAGCGGGGCTGCTGTCCAGACAGCAAAACTCCCCTCTTCAATTCAAAACGCATTCTCAGACGCTACGGGTCGCATCTTCTTTGCCACTGTCCAGGGAATCTATATCCGAGATTCAGGAAGCCCCAACAGCGTTCCCCAGCGAGTTTCCGGTGCCGACGCAGTGCTCGGGGCATCAAGCCGGGCGGAAGCAGGTTGTGCCGCATCAGACGGTTCTGCATGGTTCGTCGCCAGCAGCCGCCTGATCCATTTCCAAGGCGGCCAATGGTCTGTTCCACACATTGATGGGATGCCTAAACTGGACGGGCTACTGCTTGCCGCCGCCTGCGCCCAGGATGGCTCGGTTTGGGTGACGGGGGAGGAGGCTGGAGTCTGGAAAGTATCGGCCGGCAACGGAGGCTACCACGCAAGCCCGCTCGACCTGCCCGCCGAGTTGCGCTCACTTGCGTTCCTGGCCATTCTGGTCGATCGCCGCGGCTGGGTTTGGCTCGGGTCGGATTCGGGCCTGGCAGTTTGGAATGGCAGCAGCTGGCGTCATCTGACCCAGGAGAGCGGGCTCATCTGGAACGACATTGACCAGGGCGTCTTGATAGAGAGCGCTGACGGAACTCTATGGATTGGAACAAGCGGTGGCGCGGCTCATTTGCTCCACCCGGAAAGCGTCTTCGATCCCGTGCCCATTGACGTGTCGGTCACCGGCATCCGGCGCGGAAGCGACGTCTTTTCGAACACGCAGGAGATCAAGCTGCCGTGGTCAAACCTGCCGCTGCAGTTTCAGATCTCCTCGACGGCCATGCGCAATCGCAGCGAACTGGTCTTCAAGTACCGAATGGAAGGATTGCAACCGGATTGGCTGCAAAGCCAGGATGGCGCTGCCGTCTTCTCTGGCCTTCCACCCGGTCAATACACATTCGCCGCCATGGCCAGCAACTCGGGCCTCGATGCAACGTCGGGCACGATCAATCTAAAAGTCAGCATTCTCCCCCCATGGTGGAGGAGCAATTGGTTCTATGCACTCTGTGTAGTGGCTGTGATTCTCATGGGGCTGCTCGTGGACCGCTTGCGCGCGCAGCAATTGCGCGACCGCAGCCGCGAACTTGAGGGGATGGTCACAGAACGCACTGTAGAACTCGAAAAGCGAAGGTTGGAACTTGAGGAGCGCACCCAGGAGCTGGAGGCCAGCCGCGAACAATTGCGAATTCAGGCTATCCAGGACGGGCTCACCGGACTGCTGAACCATGTGGCCATTCTGCGCGCGTTCGCTGCTGAAATGGAGCGTGCCCGGCGGGAAAGCAGGACCCTGGTATTGGCCATGGTTGACCTGGACAATTTCAAGCGGGTGAACGATGTGTACGGGCACCTCGCTGGAGATGAAGCGCTGCGTTTTTTTGCCAGGGCCATCAACGCCGCAATTCGAACCTATGACCACGCAGGGCGCTACGGTGGAGAGGAGTTCCTGCTGGTGCTCGGCGAAGTGCCGCCTGCGGATGCCCAGCGGCGATTGTCAATCCTCCATGCACTGATCTCGAACATTGAAGTAACGGTGGCCGATGCCAGGTTCATCATTACCTGCAGCATCGGCGCCGTCGCTTACAACCCCGCCCTGGGTATCGAAAGCATGGAATCTTTGCTCACTACTGCCGATCAGGCCCTCTACCTCGCCAAAGAGAGCGGTCGAAATCGTATGATCGTCCGCCATGCACACCCTCTTGAAACCCGGCAGGAAACCCCTCCCGAGGGCTAGCCTGAATCTTTCCAAGAATAAATTGGTGCCGCCCGTCCGCCATGCTGCTTCCAATGCAGCAACCAACCCAGAGGACTCCAATTCTTATCCAGCTTGTCCGAATCTCCGCAATGCATCCGAGAGCCCGGATTCATAGGCGTCAATGAGCATGTCCCAGGTTTTGTCTGCTGCATCATCGATCTCTCTTCGCCGTGGATCCGCATCGAACCAGTCGATCGTTCTCTGAATCCCTTGCGCAAACGGAACCTTGGCACAGTACCCAGGAACAAAGCGCTTGATCTTCCCGTTATCGAAAACTACACTCGTTGCCTTATCCCCCATCAAGCTGCCAACCTCGTCAGGGATGCAGGCGCCAATAAAGTCCGATGGAATGTGAATGATCTGCGCCTCAACGCCGGCAGCGTGCGCCGTGATTCTGTAGAACTGATCCCACGTCATCACTTCGTCGCTTGTGATGTGAAACGCGTGACCAATGGCCTGCTCATGCCCCAGCAGTCCCACCAATCCCTCGGCAAAATCGCTGTTGTGTGTGATCACCCAGAGCGAAGAACCGTCGCCAGGAACAATTACTTTCTTGCCCCGCCGCATTCGATCCACCGCCGTGTAGGACTTCTGCCAGCTGTTCACGGCGAGTGCAATCTGCGTGTCGCCATAAGTCAGCGAGGGTCGCACGATGGTGATTGGAAACGACTCGTCGCGGTATGCCTTCATCAGTCGTTCTTCGCTGGCGATCTTGTCTCTCGAGTACTGCCAATAAGGGTTCGTCAGCGGAGTCGATTCCGTCACCAGGTAATGTGCGGCAGGCCTTTGATACGCACTTGCCGAGCTGATGAAAACAAGCTGCCTTGTGCGATCTCGAAACAAGCGTACATCCCGCTCCACGTCCCTCGGCGTGAAAGCAACCCAGTCCACAATCGAGTCGAACTTCTCATTCCCAATCGCCTGCGCCGACGCTGTTTCGTCATTCACGTCCGCCATAATCGTCCGGATCCCCACCGGAATCTCGGCCGCCCTCTGTCCCCGCCTGAGCATCGTCAATTCAATACCGCGATCCGCGGCCAATCTTGACGCGGCTGAACTGATGATTCCTGTTCCTCCAATGAAAAGGACTTTCATGACTCCTCCATCGACAATAATTTGGCTGGTTTGATCGAGTCTGCTGGTGTGTCTCTTCCCAATGATCGGCTTGAGACAAAAACGTCGCGCCTGACGCCTGATCGAATATCAGGGTACCCCCTGGCAGCCATCTTCGCATTTCAAGCGCACAGCGCATCTCCTTTCATTTTCCAGCTGATTGGCAACCTCTTCTGCTGATAATCTCACTCGTGAAAGGCCGTGCGAATTTCGCAGGTTAGAGTTTATGGAACACCCTCCGCTCAGCTCCGCGCCTTCTGCCCGCACGAAATGGGGTGCCAGCGGGCCGCTTGGTTGGCTCTTCGATACCAAGGCCGGGCCGCGAAGCCGATTTGTGGCACGCTGGCTTTTTCTGCGCGCACTGGGCGTGATCTATTTCTCCGCCTTCTTTCCATTGCTGTTTCAGATTGAGGGCCTCAACGGCCCGCGCGGAATTCTACCTGCGCGTGAGTTTCTGCTGGCACTCAAGACGGAGCCAGGGCTAATTCGATATTGGTATGCACCCACGCTGTTTTGGCTCTCACCCGGATCGTCCATGATGATGGCTGTGGTCTGGATCGGACTCATTGCTTCGGTTGCGGCATTCTTGAACCTCTGGCCGCGCCTCAGCTTTTTCATCTGCTTCGTTTGTTTCATGTCATTCGTCACTGCGGCTCAGGCATTCTCAAGCTATCAATCGGACAGCATGCTGCTTGAAGCAGGCCTCCTTGCCTTGTTCATTGCGCCAACTGGTTTCTTGCCGGGATGGGGGCTCGCAAGTCCACCCTCCCGCGCCGCCTACTTCCTTCTGCAATGGGAATGGTTCCGCATCTACTTTGAATCGGGCATCATAAAGCTGCTCAGCGGCGAAACGGAATGGCGCGACTTCACCGCAATGGATGAGTACTATCAAAATGGCCCACTGCCCACCTGGATCGGATGGTACGTCGAGCATCTCCCCCACTGGTTCCACGCGGCCACTGTCGCAGGCACCCTGGGAATGGAGCTTGCCGTCGTCTGGATGCTGTTTCTGCCCAGGCGCCTGCAGTTCATATGTTTCTGCATCGTTACGCCATGGGAGATCGGGGTGATTCTCACCGCCAATTACACGTTCCTCAATTACCTGGTGCTGGCCCTGGGCTTCCTGTTACTTGGCGACCGTAACATCAGGGGTCTCTTACCTGCGCGCATTCGGGCTACCCTCCCCGAGCTTCCACGGGTCGCTGAAGAGCCGGAACATCAATCGCTTTCCATCCTCAACCCGCCAAGTGAGCGCGTTGAAGCTGTCGCACCCGTCGCTCGTGGTCGCGGGGATTATTTCAGACTGGCCCGCCTGTCTGTCGCTGCATTGTTGCTCACATGGATTGCCTACGCAACCACATTTGAGTTGCTTCGAATGGCATCGCCGGATCTGCCCCTTCCGTCCGCTCCGGTCGTGGCCCTGGAGCCATTTCGCGTTGCAAACCAATATGGACTCTTCGCCATCATGACCCGCGGCAGGTACGAGATCGAGTTTCAGGGTTCGAACGACGGGCAGAACTGGACGCCGTATCCCTTCCGTTACAAGCCGCAAGCGCTCGATCAGGCTCCAGGGGTCTACGCACCTTACCAGCCGCGGTTCGAATGGAATTTGTGGTTCGCATCGCTCGGAGATTGGCGACAGAACGATCTTGTTCCCCTGACGGAACAACGCCTACTGGAAAACGATTCCGATGTACTTGCACTGTTTCGGGGGAATCCATTTGCCCAGGCGGGGCCACGTTATGTGCGGGCAGTGTTGTGGCAATACTGGTTCACATCGCTTGAAGAAAAGCACCGTACCGGAAACTGGTGGAAGCGAAATAGGATGGGCCTCTACGCGCCTGTGCTCACCCGACTGCCCGATGGACAATTCAGCGTCGTCGAATGGCCCGATGAACTGCCCAACCACGACTGAGTGCAACCGGTTGATCGGTCACGGCACTTTGAAGGCTTATTGGGGCGCGGCGCCTTGCGATGAACTGGTTCCGCTTGAGCTTGAAGATCCCGGCTCCGCATCAACTGGCTGATCCTTGCCGTTCTCCGGATCCCACTGGTGCTTCACCATCCAGTCCTTCAACACAGTGGACGCCTTTTCTACCACCGAGCCTTCATGCCAGAAATAGGCCATCCCAGGCCTCATCTCCGTCCGCAGGTCGCAAGCGACCCAATTCCAGGGCTTTCCAGGCTCAGGCAGCAGCACTGTGACGGTCTTATCCGCCTTCTTCCACCTTGCCGGAAATGTTTCGTATCCGCTCGACGCCCTCAGTGCATCGATGCAGCTATACGTGAAAGTGAATCCGCGGGGTACGCCGTTTTCAAATAAGTCACCCTGACCCAACCCATCCAGGTAGTCCGGCGCGTCTGAGAAGGCTTTGCTTTCCCGAGCGTGACGTGAGTGCGATGTATAAGTCAGAATGTTTACCCGCAACGGATAGTCGGCAGGGTCCGCTCCTCCCGCCAGGACTACGGTCGAAAACGCCATGCAACATGCAATTGCACTCAATGCGGATACGAAAACACGCTGCATCAATGACACCTCTATGTCATGATGACTCGCCTTCTCTTCCATCCTAACGCAACGCCCATCCCTGAAATTCAGTTTTGCACTCATCGTTTCCTCACACCTCCAACGCTCAATTGACAGCCAGGAATGCTTTCTTCGACCTTGCAAGACTCTTCCGTCCTTGTTATTCAGTTGCTTGTTCATAATCGATGCCGACAAAAATGGTAAGGTCGACAGGGCCGAGTTTATGACCTTCATGGCTGCAGAATTCGAAGGTCTCGACACAAATGAGTCGCAATTGATGACCGTGCGCCACGACGAATGCTCCGGTACACCTCTAATCATGAATGGTTTACATCATCCAATCCGGCGTCGCATGGATTCGGAGCTGCCGTGCCCGGCAACGGCCGTTCGCTGGCCAGGCGCGCCACTGAGCCGCCATCGACCAGAGCATAAAACCTGGGTATCGACTTGCTTGAACAATATCCACTTGCTTCAACAATGGGCATGCGGTTCGTTGAATTTGTAACCGATGTAAGGCACCGTCAAAAGGTAGAGCGGATTCAAGGGATCGTCTTCAATTTTCTTTCGCAAATGGCTCACGTAAATCCGAAGATATACCGACTCCGTCTTATACTTTGGACCCCATACGGCTTTCAATAAATCCTCTTGTGAAATTGCCTCACCTACATGAGCCATTAGAAAATGCAACATCTCGAATTCCTTCGGAGTGAGATGGATCGGGAGGCCACGCTTCAGTACCCGGTACTTCACAGGGTTCAACTCGATCTCACCAAGGCGAATCGATGTTTCGGGATTGATGTCCTGAGCATTTCTTCGGCGGACCGCGGAACGCAGTCGCGCGGTCAGCTCACGAAGCCGAAACGGCTTGGTAATA
This sequence comes from uncultured Occallatibacter sp., assembly GCA_964614635.1. GTDB lineage: Bacteria > Acidobacteriota > Terriglobia > Terriglobales > Acidobacteriaceae > Telmatobacter. The sequence continues at coordinate 4,540 of CAZTLV010000040.1, read as the reverse complement.
TAGTCGTCAGCTCCGGCATCCAGCGCTTGGACCTCGGCATCCTCGCTGTCCATCGCAGTCAACATAAGAATCGGCAGGCGCGGAATCGAACGCCGGATGCTCCGGCAGGCTTCCAGTCCTCCCATCCCGGGAATGTCTACATCCAACAGCACGGCATCAAATTGGTTCACTCGGATCAGCGATAGCGCAGCCTCGCCTCTGGACGCGTCGATAACCGTGAAACCCATGCCTGACAATGTCAGCTGCAGTGCGCGCCGAAAGGACGTGTCATCGTCTACAACAAGAATGGTGCCCGTCTCTGAGTGCAACGAATCAGTATTCACACCTCCCTCCTTGTGCCCCCGGGAAGCGAGAGAAAAAACGTCGTGCCTCCCTGTTCCTCGCTGACAACCCAAACATGCCCGTGATGGGCTTCCGCCGCTTTTCTCACCACGGAAAGCCCAATCCCCGTACCGGGGACAGAGTCCTTCATATCCAGCGCTCTGTAGAACCGATCGAAAATCCTCTCTCTATCCTCGCTTCGGATTTTCGATCCATAGTTTTGCACTGAGATCAATACTTCGGTACCACTCATCTCTGCTGCAATCTTGATCGGAGTGCCGGGTGCCGAATACTTCGCTGCATTGTCGATGTACTGGGTTAGAATCATCGCCAGCAACCCGCGGTCTGCGCTCACAGTCAACGCGGGGTCGGGCACCACAACCTCGATCCGGTCTTTCAACCCTTCTACTTGCCAGCTTACAAGCACATCGGAAATCAATTCCCGGACATTTGCTTCGCCTTTTGCAAGGCCCAGCTGTTCCGCTTCAAGCTTTGCCGTGAGCAGCAACTTTCTGCACAATGCATTCAAACGAAGCGCTTCGTCATCTATCAGCTTGGCCAAATCATGTTGCGACTCCGTCAGCCCGCCCATTTCAAGCAACCCAGAACTGGCGGTTTGAACTGTTGTCAATGGTGTCTTCAACTCATGCCCCAGCGAATCCATGACCGCTGCCCGCATCTGCTCGCCCCTTCTTGCCGCTTCAGCCTTCTCCTCCTTTTCAAACGACTGATGCCTGTCGATCGCAATTGCCACAAGTGACGCAAGCGCATCAACAACGAGAGGACTTACCCTGCCGCGTACGATGAGCGCGCCGACCGGCCCGGAAGCACTCTGCAAAAGGCGCTGTGCAGTATCTGTCTTCCGATCATCCTTTGCGCCATCGCTCTGAAAGCACAACCTGGCCACATCCTCCTCGCCCGCATCCCAGTCGCCCATCCTGTCCTGGCGGCCGAGAGTGTTATCGAACAGAGCAACCGCTCGAACGTCAAATACTCTGTGAATCAGCAAAACAAGCTGCGTGCCAGGTGGTTCCCGCAAATCCATCAAGAGCGCGTGGCGGCTCAACTCATACAACTTCTCCATCCCAGTGCGATGGAAGATCGCCTCTCTTGCACTCCTCAATTCCTTTGTCGAAAGCCGGCTGATGACAAGAGCCGTTACCTCAAACGTTACAAGCGCTACAGAGTCTTGCGGGTCTGTAATATTAAAATGCAAAAGTGGTGGCAGGAAAAGAAAGTCCAGGCAAGCCACGGCAATGAACGACGTGAGCGAGGCCTGCCAGAAGCCACAGAATGATGCCACCGCAACAACAATCAGCAAGTAGAGGCTAGTGATCGTCATCACGTTGACCCGTAGGATAAAGCCGCAATAGGCCAACGCCACGATTACAGCCCACGCAAGCACGCTCTGCCAAAGAACGCGAAATATTCGTAGCGGACCGACCCATCGCGAGATGCCTTGAATTTTCATCGATCCAGCATTTAGCTCAAATACTTGTCCCGGCCACCGCGGCCGATTCGTCCCGTTAATAGTACGTGTCCCGCAAAGACCGCGCCTCTTTGACGATGGCAAGAAACCTGCCGGCCAGCTCCTGTATTCGATCTGCTTGACGGAAATGCAGCGCCTCCTTTGGCAGTAATTCCCCTCCGACGCCAATCGCTGTTGCGCCGCCAACAATAAAATCTGACGCCGTCAACTGGTTCACGCCGCCCGTCACAATGAGAGGAATCTGGGGCAACGGTACTTTCAGCGCCCGGATGTATTGAACGCCCCCGACGTGGCCAGTTGGAAAAATCTTCACAAAATCCGACCCGGCCTTCCATGCCGCAATAATCTCGGTTGGCGTCAGAGCACCTGGTAGCACCACGACATTCACCTTCCGCGCATAGGCCACAACTTCAGGAACAAAGCCAGGGCTGGTCAGAAACCTTGCGCCGGCTTCAAAGCTCCGTTTGGCCATGTCATCGTCTAGAACAGTTCCGGCACCGACTGCCAAATCGGGGTGCCGGTTGGCCAGTTCGTTGATCACCTCAAAGGCGCCAGGCACAGTCAAGGTGATCTCAACAATTGGAATTCCAGCCGAGTAAACTGTCTCTGCCGCAAAACTTGCGAGCTCCTGAGAGTTGACGCGAACAGAGGGCAGAATGCCGACCTTCTCAATGCATGCGCGAACATCCTCTTTATTCATTGGCCCGACCTTTGAGTACCCAGATTTGGACTACCAGACTGATCGCGCTTCTGTGGAGGAATCTATTACTGGCCATTGAACACCTCGTGTCCCACAGCAAGGTTCATCTGTCCGGCCGCCGTCATGTACGCTCCGATCAACTGCAGATAGGCCAGTTGTACGACGCGATAATCGCTCTGTGCGTTGAGAAAGTCCATCAGCGATGCACCTCCATGTTGATAGGCAAACGTGACAGTGTCGCGCACATAGACTGACTGGTCAAGGTATTTCGCCTTGTAGGGCTTGATCAACTCGATATTGCTGCGCACCAACTCGTATGCCGTGTCGACGTCGTTGAAAACCTGTGCCTTGGCCGCTTCGCCAGCCTGCTGGCTTCTGTCGATATCAATCAGAGTGCGTTTCTTCTCGCCTTGGTTCCGGTCAAATATGCGCAACGGAATGCTCACGCTGGCGCCGATCGTCTCCGGCCCATTTGGATTGTTCGTAGAGGAGTTATTTGTGAACCAGCCTCCGAAAGTAGGATCGGTGGATCCATTGGCGATGGCAAGTTTGTGATTTGTTTGCGATTGTTCGATGGTCTGGATCGCTGCCCGCAAGTCCGGCCTGTTGTCGATCGCAATTTGGTGATACTCGTCGAGCGGCTGCAGGTCTGGCCCCAGGTCGAATGGCCCGGTCACATCGAACTGGTCGACCGGTGTGCGGTCATCAAGCAGCAGCAGGAGCGCGATCTTTTGGGTGCGCAGGTTGACGAGCGCAGTCTGGAATTCAGACTCGTATTGCACACGCTGAAGCTCAATCCTGGCCAGATCGATGTTGGCAAGGTCACCGGCTTTGAATCGGGCCCGACTGATGTCGATGATCTTGTCGTAGTAGTCAAGGTCTGCCTTAGCCAGCGCCAGGACTGCCTTGGCCTGAAGGGTTTGCACAAATGCCGAGCGGAGGCCGAAGATCAAGTTGATTTCGAGGTCCACGTGCTCGGACTGTGTTATTGCTGTGCCTTCCTTGGCACTCTGCAGGCGCAGCTCTCGCTTGTGCTCGCGCTCGTGCAGGTAACTGAAATTCGGTTGCTCAGTAGTCCCCTTAAAGGGCGTCCACACCCCATTGTGCGGCGCTACTTGGTTGCCATCAACTGAAAAAGTGAAAGTGGGATTGGGGCGAAGAAACGCTGTGATCTCCTCGGCCTTCATCTCCTCGACATTGGCTGCATCGGCCTTCAACACCGGATTTGCCGATTCAAATTTCGCCTTCAACTCGTCCCAGGTCAGCGCCTGCTGCGCGCTGGCGCAACTCGCAAAGAATGCCATACTCACGATGCAACCAGAAAACCTTCGCATCGAAACCTTTACGAACTTAGACTTCACCTGTCACCTCCGCTTTCGGGAGCCTGTCGCCTTCTCGCGCAATCCAGACATACAACGTGGGCAGAAGGAAGATGCTCATTGCGAGAGATGCCATGAGTCCCCCCACAATGACAATAGCAAAAGGGCGCTGCGAATCAGAGCCGATCGCGTGCGACATGGCGGCGGGAAGCAATCCAAGGGTGGCCACCAGCATCGTCATCATGATGGGGCGAAGCCGCAGGACAGCGCCCTCGATCGCGGCTCCTTCAGCAGTGTAGCCTCGGGCTCGAAGCTGGTTGATATATTCAAGCATGATGACACCCGTTTGAACCGAGACGCCGAACAGCGCCAAGAAACCGACACCGGAAGATACGCTGAAAAATGTGCCGGTCAGCAGGAGAGCGAGCAAGCCTCCAGTGGGAGCCATGGCCACGTTGAGGATAATCAGCAGCGCCCATTTGAAGGAACGAAACATGGTGTAGAGAATGATGAAGATAAAAAAGATCGTCAGGGGCAGGATGAAGAGCAGCCTTGCTTCGGCTCGCTTTTCGCTATCGTATTCTCCCGACCATTCGAGGTGATAGCCACGCGGTAACTGCACATTCCTGGCGATCTTGTCGATGGATTCCTTGACTGTGGTGCCCAGATCGCGCCCGCGAACCTCAAAGCGGATGGCCACATAGCGGGAAC
>CAZTLV010000039.1:0-36847 GCA_964614635.1 uncultured Occallatibacter sp. | reverse complement strand
TTGCAGTGATCTTTTCCTCGGAGGGGTTGCTCGGAGGCACAGGCTCCCGTGCATCTGCACGGTAACCTCGCTTCGCACCAGCAGGCGGAGGCAAGGCATTGCGGTCAATTTTGCCATTCGGAGAGATCGGGAGTTGTTTTAAGACTACATAGGCGGAAGGGACCATATATTCGGGCAACTTCTGTCTGAGATGATTTCGCAACTCCCTCAAATCCAAAATGACGCCTGTATACGTCTCAATATAGGCAACCAGCTGCTTTTCACCAGGCGTATCCTCGCGTGCAATCACCACAACCTGCTTGATTGTGGGCTGATCTTCGAGTGCAGCCTCAATCTCGCCCAGCTCGATTCGATAACCGCGGATCTTCACCTGGTGATCTATTCGTCCGAGCCATTCAATATTGCCGTCGGCACGGCACCGCGCAAGGTCGCCGGTTGAGTACATTCTTGCCGGGGATCCCCGGAACGCGTCTGGTACAAACTTCTCTTGAGTGAGTTCGGGGCGGTTAAGGTACCCGCGCGCCAACCCGTTGCCGGCGATAAACAACTCGCCGATCCCTCCCGCAGGAACTGGCTGCCGCTGTTCGTCGAGAATGTAGCACTGCACATTGGGGATAGGCCGGCCAATTGGGATCATCTCCTCGGCCTTGATCACCTCGTAACAGGTCGAAGACACGGTGGCCTCGGTTGGTCCATACATGTTCCACACCTGTTTCACGGAGGAAACCAGTTTTGCAGCGAGTTTGGGTAGCATGGCTTCTCCTCCGCACACCCCCTTCAGGTTTGGCTTACCGCGCCAACCGGCATTGAACAATAGCTGCCAGGTCACAGGAGTCGCTTGCAGGGCCGTGATGTCGTGCCGATCCAGCAATTCGCACAATGCTTTGCCGTCCGCCACTTGTTCACGACTCGCGAATACCGTACACGCCCCCGTCAACAATGGGAGCCAAACGTCGATTCCTGCGGGATCGAATGAGATTGTGATCACCGACAGGAGTCGATCTTCCTTGCTGAATTGCAGCAACTCTCGCATCGCCAAAAGCAAGTTCAGGAGGGCTCCGTGAGGAATTTCAACGCCTTTCGGCATTCCTGTCGAGCCTGAAGTGTAGATCACATATGCCAGGTCATCAGGGTCCACGGCAACCTCAAGATTGCCGCTTGGGTTTGACCGCCAACCGGTGTCGTCAAGGAGAACACGCGTTCCGGAAAACTCGAGAGTTTCAGCCTGAAGGCTCATCTGAGTAATCAGCAGCCGAACTCCGCTGTCTTCGAGCATGTACTGGATGCGTTCAGGAGGTAAATCGGAATCGAGTGGGAGGTAGGCCGCTCCCGCTTTCACAATCGCCAACAAAGCGACAGTCAGGTCTGTCGATCGTTCGATGCAAACGGCGACCAGTTTATTCGGGCCCAAATCATGTTTGCGCAATTCGCGAGCCAGTTGATTGGCCCGCACGTTCAGCTCTGAATATGTGAGCCAATGGTCGTCATGAAAGACCACGCAGGAATTCGGAGTTCGCTGCACTTGTGATTCAATGAGCCCGACAAGTGAGAGGGCCTCCAGATGATCCACTTTCGTGCAGTTCGACTTCATCGACGGAGCCCCCGTTCTTGGGATGTACGCATCGTAAGATTGATGATCGCCATCCTCGAGGCGGCAGCGATACCTTGAACGATTTGCCGCAAGCGCTCCATCGATTCGATAACCCGTGGATCGCGGTACGGATAAACGATCTGCATCATGCCAACCTATGCATATCGCCGGACATGAGGCGATTTGCGCACCTTTCAGAAGACGAGAAAGAGCCCCATTGTGAACGATCTTCGTCGTTGACAACCGCCCTTCAACTTGTTGGGGAAGATGATCGAAATTATAGCCCCAAAAACCGAATATTCGAGGCCAATGACGACACGCTCCTCAATTCGATCAAGGAAAGTGATTAGGGGCCTGTTTTCAGTCCCCAAGCTCCTTGAAGGTTGGATTGGACGCTAATTTCCGAGCTGAAGCCACGGTGCCTCGTTGCAAACCGAAGCATCCATTAGCTGAAGGTGAGTCGTTAGACTGAACGCAGGCGAATGAACAACTCCGCGAGATCCATCCCAAGTGCCGATGCTGCGCGGTGCAATGAGTAGAGACTCGGGCTTGACCGGCCACGTTCAATTCGCGAAATGTAGCTGCGCTTAACGCCCATCGACCTGGCAACCTGTTCTTGGCTAAGGCGCCGTTCCTTGCGACTGGAGCGGAGTATGGCGCCGACACGTGTGGTCAGTGCTTTCGCAGAAGAAGCGTCTAGAGGTAAAGCAGATATGTTTGAGATGCCGAGCCGGTTCAAAGGTCGGCTGCATCGCCGACACAGATTATCTGTCGTCAGGAACTGAACCAGGAGACAGTTTGTGCACCTTACGTTTTGCCTGCTATCTAATGAATTTGAAGTCATGGGAGATCTCCTGCGCCACGAAAGCTCGGGCGCGACTGAGTGGGAAGGCTGCTTGATCAGTGGGTTTGAATTTGCCCGAGATTGAAGGACCGGGCCTGATGCCTGATAGAGCAGGGAAGGGAATTCGCGGGGTGCCGCGCAGCGAATAGTTGCAAAAGGCGGCACCAGCAGCAGAATGTATCTAGTTAGTTCCGGGGTTTTGTTTAGAGGGCGATTCTTTTCAGTTTCTTCGCCAATTGCCATGCGACACTAATTTCCCGGCAATACGGGGAAAGAGGCATGAAATGGAAAAGGATGCACAAGACAAACGGTTCGATGTCAGAGTGCTCAAACTGTCGACGAACGAGGTCGGGCAACAAAATGATTGTTGCTGTGATCACAGTTGCTGCGAAGATGGGAACACGATGACCTGCGCCCAAATGGCTGCGGAGCTGAACGCACTGATCCGGGGCCAGATTTCGCTCGAGGACCTCCAGCCGCAAACCAATCCGATACCCGCGCACCTAGAAGGTGAGAATTGCGATTGGTAGTCTCTTGGCTGGGATCCTGGACGAAGACAACGATCTGTGCAAATTGCGCTGGATACTGTGCGCTTCAGTGCTCGACCAGCCGGAAAGTGTTCTGTTCCATTCGTAAAGCATGGAACCCGCTATTGCTTCTTGATGGCCATCGCAGCAATCTTCTTTGCCAGCATCGAGGCCAGTGCATTCGTGTCGGAAGCGCTTCCGCTCACTGTCTCCTCGGCTTGCGTCTTCTCGTTCGCTATCAATCGAATCCGCACGGTCACAAAGTCACCGGAGACCCGGTAGCGCAGTCTTGGTGATAATGCACCGGGAAGATCATCGTCGGTTGAGTCCAGGTATTCAACTTGTGCATCTTCCGCCCCGCGGACCTGAGCGTAATTCATTGCACGCATCTGTTCGCGCAACTGATCGCGCAGGTGAAGCGGATCGAGATCATCCTCGTCGCTGCAGATCACGCGCAACAACTGTGGCCTGGCGAGTGCCAGTGGGATCTTCGCGCGGTCCTCCGGGGTCAGCAACGCCACCGGAAACCCTCTGCCCTTCGGCGCCGCAATCAGAGGCTTCTGAATACCACCAATGCTCCTGGCAAGATCCGGAACCTGCTCGCTGGCGTTCTGAAACCAGCGGCTGACTCCCAGCCTCGATCCATCATCGAGCGAGGCGCCGCGCATCCCTTCGAGCAACGCGTATGTCAACAGGCCCTCACCATACTTGCTTGCCTCATAACTTACGGCATCCGCCGCGCTGCCCATCAGGATAAACGTCCCCGTCGCATCCTTGAGCAGCTCAACCGCGCGCTCCTGGTCGGGAGGAATATCGCGTTTCTGCGACAGCTTGGCAAGCGTTTCTCCGGCTCCTCCCGCCGCGCAGGTGTCAAGGATGACTACTTGTTTGAGGGGCATGGTCTTCACCGGCTCGCGCAGCCACTCGAACAATTCCGCGCTGCTCACTGTTGAAACGTCGACCAGTGCCGGGTCGCCATCCACATCGAGCGTGCGTGCATCCTCTGTCAGGTAGTAATAGAGATCGCGATTCTTGCTCGACATGGCGCCGTGTCCGGAAAAGTAAACCACAAGGGTGTCTTCCGGCTTCGCCTGCTGGCGCACCTCATCAAACGCGGCGCGAATGTTCTTCTTCGTTGGCAAATTGCCTTCCGCCTTGGCTTCGCTGGTTAACACCCGCATCCAGACGTGATCCTTGCCGTAAAGCCGCTCAGCGCCAAGGCGCAGCCCCGTGGCGATGCTTTCGGCGTCCCGGGCCGGAAACGTCAGATTCATCTTCGGGTCGCCAAAGGAGAACTTCGATGTTCCAACGACAATGGCAAAGAACCTCCCGGAGCTCAAGGTTGTGTTCTGAGCAGCCTCAACGACTGGCCCTCTGGCCATAGCAGGCTGACTGTATTTGACCTCGACCGGTTGGCTCTCGATGCGATTTGCCGCATTATAGGCGGTGATGTGAATGGTGTTTTCTCCCTCGACAAAGGGCGCATTGCCGAGATCGATCGGCAACAGCGGGCTCTTGCTCCCCGAGCTCGAAAGCGGGTGTTCAACGGTCTGCACAAGGCGATCGTTTACCTTCACCAGGACCCTGCCCACGCCACCGCCGTCGTCAGTGATCTTGAGCTTTATCTCTCGCTTCGCCGGATCAAAGTCACCCTCCGTCGAAAGAAACGGTGGCAACGCGACCAGATCCATGTCAGTTACGTCCGGCAATCTCTCGCCGCGCATGACACGGCCGAGCAGGCCGGGCGTCCAATAGTCCTTCTTCAACTGTCCAAGGTCAATGGTGCGCAGGTTGTCGGTGACCCAGTACATCGAGTCTGAATTGTCAGGATCAGAACCATCGTAGTGGCCGACTGGATCGACAACGGCCCACCCGCCGTCGGTGAAACTGACCAGGGTTGCCAGTTCCTTGCCCGTCTCGATATCCCAGAGCCTTGCCGTTCCGTCAAAACTTGCTGTGAGCACCTTGAGGCCGTCCAAAGAAAGTACGGCCGACGTGACCCGGTCAGTATGCCCGGCGAAATGTTGAATCACTTCGCCCGTGTCCGCATTTAAGAGCCGGGCCTCATCATCGTTGCTGCCGGTAAGAATCCTGTGTCCATCTGCCAGGAAGACCACGGAGTCAACAAGGCTGAAGTGGTCACTCTTTGGCGAGCGCCAAACTTGCTTCCCAGTCTCGACATCGAACAGCGCTGTTGAAAACCCCTCCTCCGCGAAAACTCTGCGCCCATCAGGCGAGAACGCCACGGGGACGGCTCCGGGCTCCTTTCCTTCGAAATGAACCAGTTCCTTGCCAGTGTCAACATCCCATAATCTTGCGATGTTATCGGAGCCGAAAGTTGATATTCGCTGCCCGTCGGAAAGGAAAGCCACCGACTTGACCGAATTATCACTAGCGCCGACTTCGAAACGCCGAATCTCCTTGCCAGTGTCGGCATCCCAGAGCCGGGCTGTATGGTCATCGCTGCCAGTAAGGGCTCTTCGTCCATCCGGTGAGAGTTCAAGCGAGTTTATCGCCCCCGTGTGCCCGGTAAAGCGCTGGAGCTCTTTTCCTGTTTCAATGTCCCAAAGCCGGGCTGAATGGTCTGTGTAATCCCAATCGGAGGTGAGCACCCTGCGTCCATCTGATGAAAACGCCTCGCCGTTGAGGTTTTGCAGGCCTTGAAAGTGGCCCGTCTCCCTGCCTGTCTCGATATCCCATTTCCTGGCATATGCGTTCGAATTGCCGTTGCGTGTGAGGATGCTGCGCCCGTCCTTCGAGAACACAGCTGATTGAACCCAGTCAGAATGGCCCAGAAAATCGATCACTTGCTTGCCAGTCTCGACGTTCCACAGCCATGAAGTCCCATTGTGACCGCCGGTGACGATGAAGCGGCCATCCGGTGAGAAGGCGACAGCGTTCACTCCAATTGGGGGTCCAAGAAAGCGGCGCAGTTCTTTACCAGTCTTTGGATCCCACAATCGAGCAGTAATATCGCCGCCCGTCATCACGGTGCGGCCGTCCGGAGAGAAGGCTACGGAAGAGACTCCGGTGCGGTGCCCAAGGAACTGCTCGAGAACTTTTCCCGTTTCCGCGTCCCACATTCTGGCCGTCTTGTCTGCGCTGCCGGTGAGCACCGTGCGGCCATCCGCTGAAAGGGCCACGGAGGTTACCCAGCTGGTATGCCCTGTGAAACGTTGCAATTCCTTTCCTGTTGCTACATCCCACAAGCGCGCGGTATTGTCTGCCTCGGCGCCTTCATGCTCGGTGTCTTCGCTGCCCGTGAGAATCTTGCGGCCATCAGAGGAAAACGCCACGGATGATATGAGGGCGCCATGGCCGGTGAAGCGTTCCACCTCTTTACCAGTCGCCACATCCCAAAGCCTGGCTATTTTGTCGTCGCTGCCCGTCAGCGCCTTTCGCCCATCGGGCGAAAAGGCGACAGCTGTCACAAACTGTGTGGTAAAGCGCTGCACCTCTTTGCCGGTTTGAACATTCCAGATTCTTGCAGTGTTGTCACTGCCGCCCGTCAATACCGTTTGTCCATCCGGAGCAAACGCAACCGATTTGACATCGCCGGAATGGCCGACAAAGCGCTGCAGCTCCTTGCCGCTTGCCACATCCCAAAGTCGTGCAGTCTTGTCTTCACTGCCAGTAAGAACCCACCGACCATCGGGTGAAAAGGCGACCGAAGAGATCCAGTCGTGGCCTGTCTGCACTCTCAGCTGGGCATGGTGAGTGGCCTGAGCAAATGCGGCAATCGCTGCACTTCCTAATGCCACCATCAGGCAGAATCGAACAGTTCCGGGCAAAAGCCGCAAAGTCCACCACATTTCAGAGCCGAGAATATCCCGCTTGAGCTATGCCGAGCATTCTATAGAAGCTCGGCATGTTTCCTGCAGTCCCGTCTGATATACGGATTTGAAAAGTCATCCACTAATCGGAAAAGCAGTTCAGGTCCGGCCGTCTCTTTACGTCGAAGCCTACTGCACGGTCAACGCCACAGTTCCTGTGCTCGCAGTCGTGCCTGAAGTACCAGTCACGGTGATGGTGTAGGTTCCCGCAGTAGTGGCAGGCGGACCGACCACTGCGTTGCAAACTTGACCAGCACTACCGCCACACGCCAGCACTCCGCCGGTGAGGGCGAGAAACAGCGCCATCATGCCGAACATGGTCCGCCACCTCCTTTGTCGCGCTGGAATGCCGAAGAGCAGCAAACAGGCCAGAGCCGCTTCGCCTGCGGCATACCATGGTGCTGCGGGGTGCATGGACGAGGCCGCGGTGCAGCCACCGACGGCTGCTGTGGTTGAGATGGTGAGCGTGGCTGTCCCGGCACCGGCGCCGGTGATACTGACCGGAGTGGTGCTGCCAAAGCTGAAAGTGGGTGGGCTCACGGCCCCGGTGGGGCTCGACGTGAGAGCCGCTGCGAGCACTACGTTTCCGGTAAAGCCGCCAACCGGTGTCACGGTGACGATGGAACCATTTCCCGTACCCGCGCCAGGAACGACAGTTACGGCTGTGCCGGTGACTGTGAAAGTGGGGTTGTTCACAGTCACGGCGGCCGTACCGGTGGCTGATGTGTAGTTGGCGTCGCCTGAGTAGCTGGCCGTCAATGTGTCGGAGCCGAGCGGAAGCGATCCGGCAGCAATATTGATAGGAGCGCTTCCACCCATAAGCTGTGTTGGCGCTGAGGTGTAGCCTCCGCTGCTCAGTGTAACGGTACCTGAGGGTGTGGGGTTACTGCTGCCGTCGCTCACGGCCACCGTCACAACAAGAGCTTGAGCTGTGGTCAAGCTCGAGGAGGCCGGTGTGATTTGAACCGTGGGTTTCGCTTGCTGAGCGATCAACCCGACGGTCCCCGACGTGCTTGGGCTGTAGCTGCTATTCCCGGGATAGCTTGCCTCGATCTGATGGGTTCCGGTCCCGAGCGGTGAAACTCCGTTCGTTGTTGCTGTAGCTGTCTCCGTCAACTGCGTCAAGAGAACCGTCATCGTGTAGATGCCGTCGTTCAAGACCGCCACGTCCGGGATGCCGTCTCCGTTGAAATCACCTAAGGTGGGGCCCTCCGGGTTGGTGCCCGCCGGAGGGCTCGTGGGCGTGGCTGTAAAGGTTCCATCTCCATTGCCGAGCAGAATGGTCAGGTTGTTGCTTGAGGCATTCACCACAGCCAAATCAGGGATGCCGTCTCCCTTGAAGTCGCCAACCGCAATGCCGCCTGGGTTCGTGCCGGTCTGTGGGCTTGCGGGGGTGGCCGTGAAGTTCCCCTTCCCGTCGCCAAGCAGGACCGTTACTGTGTTCGAGTTAAAGTTTGTTATGGCCAAATCCAGGATGCCGTCCCCTTTTAAATCGCCAGCCGCGACTCTGCCAGGAACAAGGCCTGTTTTGTAGGTTGAGGTCGGCTGCCCGAACTGTCCCTGACCGTTGCCTGGCAGGATTGACACTGTGTTGGCGCTCATGTCTGTCACAGCCAGGTCCAAAATGCCGTCCCCATTGAAGTCGCCTACAGCAACGCCCCCAGGAAAGGCGCCTGTCTGGTTATAGGTGACGCACCGGATTTCCGCCCGAAGTGATCGACAGCGTAGTGGTGGTTGCCGCAGGCGTACCCGAGAACAGAGGTAAAGCAAAGCAGAAGAGCGTTACTAGAGCCGCTGGAACAAACGATGGTACGGAAATTCCGACCTTCATTGCTACACCCCACACCTGCCCTCCACTTGGCGACTGGCATTCGAGCACGGTGCGGGGAAAGTCGAATTCCGCGATGATTATACGCTTGGTTGGATTTGTTCGATGCTCTCTGGGACATGCTTTTCCGTTACGGCTTCTACCTGTGAGGGCGAATGTTGAATTGCCCACTCTTCGCGTGGATCTAGAAGTGCTCCCTGCGAAACGATGTTGCAATAGGCGGATGCGATCAGTTTGAGGATGACTGCATCCCGCTTTCCGACGGAATCTCGACCTTCCCTAGGGGGTCCTTCTTCGCCGGTAACTGATTCTGGTTACCGCAAAACTGGTTACCAGAAGCCGGTTAAGCTAGAACAGTGACCGGCTGTAAACTTCTCTTTTCAAAAGGACATTCGCGGGTTACACTACGCTATCAATCGAATTCCCCAACCGCCATCCTGATCTGATTGCAGCTTTTTCTGTGCATGCCGATCACTGTGGTGAAAACTCGAAAGACGAACAACGAAAGATCTCAACATTTTGATTCAAGTCAGTCGGGTTCCCCAGCCCATTAAGACGACTGTGCTTCATCTAGCGGAGCTTTGCGCTTGAAGGGCCCTTGTTCGAATTTGTCCCCCAGCAGTTCCGTTTCCCCAGGAGATCTCTACCATGTCCTTCCGGTTTGCTTTTGCTGCCTCGGTTCTCAGAGTGCGTCTTTCAGGTTTTCAACAGCATCTCATCGTTTCTCTGTGCGCTTTGGCCTTGGCAGCCATTTTCCCGGTCCATGGCTTGGCTCAGCAAGTTAGCTATTCCGACTTCAACACTCCGCAAGCCTCACCAGGCTTGACGTCGACCAGCTGCACCGCCAACTCCTCACCGTCCGGCGCGCTTTTCTGTTTCAATTCCGTGGGCAGCGGGCTCAGTTTCGTCCCGGACAACTCCTACACCACATCGATTGACCCCAATGCAAGCAGCGGCTCGGCCTATGCCTTGCAGCTGACGAAGAATACGGGGAGCCAGGCATCGAGCGTGTGGTATTCGATCCCACTAAGCGTGGCCAATGGATTCACTGCCTGGTACGCCTTCAAAATTAGTCAATTATCTGCGCCTCCCGGCGACGGGCTCGCGTTTGTCATTCAAAACGCCTTAGGCGGCGGAGTCGACAAACTAGCGACTTGCACTGAAACTGGCTCGGGTCTTACCGCCCTCGGCGGCGGCGGCGGCTGTATTGGCTACGGCGGCATCGACAATAGCATTGCCCTTGAGGCCGACACATACGCCGACAGCTATGATCCGTGGGACTACGGGCCGGGCGCCTACGACGATAACCACATCGCTCTCCAGGATTGCGGGCCCGGACTCGCAAACTCGCCCGCCCACTATGCTGTTAACTCGGTGAGCCCCCTTGTGCCGACCAGCTGCCTTGTTTCGCTTAGCGGCACATATGCGATCGCCTCGAATCCAAGTTCTTCAGCGGGCACTGGCGGGGTCAACATTGCTGATGGCGCCTCGCACCAGATCGTCATCGTCTACAACGGCCCGAACGATTCGCCGGCGAATTACATTTACGTCTATATTGATCCGGCATTTAATCCCGGCACGCATACGCCCGTCGCGGGATCGACGCCCATCTTCTCAGGGCCGTTCAATATCGCACAGGCCATCAACTTGAACAATGGGACCGCCTACGTAGGCTTCACCGCTGCGACCGGCGGAAGCTATCAGCAGAATGAGCTGATGGGCTTCAGCTTCACGCCGAACGGTTACGCCAGCGCAAACGTCTGCCCGGCAGGCCAAAACTCACCGGCTCCCTGCAGCACTACGCTGCCAGTGACCTTCAACTTCGCAGCGACTACGACAATCAACTCGGCGGTTGCGCTCACGCAGGGCACACAAGGTCTCGACTTTCAATTGGGAAGCGGCAGCACTTGTTCAGGGACCATATCCGCGGGCAATTCCTGCACCGTCAACGTTACTTTTGCGCCGCTCGCGCCCGGATTGCGCCTGGGCGCGGTGAACCTCCTCGACAGCATGGGAAATACGTTGGCGACGAAGCTGATCTACGGCGTTGGGTACGGACCGGTGACTGCTTTTGGACCGGGCACGGCGACTACGGTGAACACCGGCGGCAACTCTCTCGCCGTGCCGAATGGCGTGGCAGTGGACGCGGCAGGTGACATCTTCATTGCGGAGGGTGGCAACGGAAATGTCGGTGGCGGCGCCCAGGTGTTGAAGGTTGCGCCGGGCGGCGGTGTGTCGAGCGTGGGCTCTAATCTCGCGTACCCGCAGGGCCTCGCCGTGGATGGAGCCGGTGATGTCTACATTGCGGATAACAATCTAAATGAAGTGGTGGAGGTTCCGGCTGGCTGCACGACGAGTAGCTGCCAGACCACGGTGGGCATCGGCATGAATAGCCAGTTGGGAGTCGCTGTTGACGGTGGGGGCGATGTATTTATCAGCAGCTACAATGGCCATGATGTAGTGGAGGTTCCGGCTGGATGCATCACGAGCGCCTGCCAGACTGTGGTCTACAGTCCTGGGGTTGGTTCCAATCCGATCGGTTTGGCTGTGGATGCGGCGGGCGATCTGTTCGTCGCCGATTTTGGTCTCGTAGAAGTCGTAAAGATTCCGCCCGGTTGCACCAGCAGCAGCTGCCAAACCACAGTGGGCACTGGATGGGTACGACCGGAAGCTGTGGCCGTCGATGCGGCGGGCGATGTCTTCGTCGCAGATGAGGCGCCCAAAGTTGTAGAAGTTCCAGCCGGTTGCACGGTCAGCGCCTGCCAGGTCACGCTTAGTGGCGTCGATGCGTATGGCGTGGCAGTCGACGCGAAGGGCGATGTTTTCGTTCCCAATCGCAATGGCCAAGTCGTTGAGATCAACAAGTCAGTGCCGCCATCGTTGAATTTTGCCGCGACGAACGTGGGCATCACAAGCACTGATAGTCCGCAATCATTCACAATTCAAAATGTTGGCAACCAGACATTGGGCTCAGTTGGCCCCGGGCTGGTCGTCAACCCGCCCAACTTTGCGGAAGTCGCCGGCCCGGGCACTCCGGCCGACTGCTCCAGCACTTTCTCGCTGACGCCGGGCGCAGACTGCAATGTCAGCATTAGTTTTGATCCACAGAGCGGCGGAAATCCGCTCTCGAGCTCCGCCGTCATCACCGACAACGCTCTGAACGGCGCGCCCGCTGTGCAAACCATCGCTCTCAGCGGTGTAAGTGTGGCGCCCAGCTACACGCTGACTTTGACGGAAACGGGCTCGGGCACAGGGACGGTGACCGACAACCTGGCGCAAATCAGCTGCAGCGGAGCTGCTGGAACCGAGACCGGAACATGCGCGGGGAGCTATCCGAGCGGAACCCTGGTCACCCTGACGGCGAATGCAACCGGGGCTTCGACATTCCTGGGCTGGGGCGGAGCCTGCACGAGCGCGGGAACGAGCACAACATGCTCTGTGACCATCTACTCGGCTGCGAATGCGACCGCGAGTTTTGCCCTCGAGAATTTCGGCACTGTCAACGTCTGCCCATCGGGACAAACGACTCCGGCGCCGTGCAGCAATAGTCTATCGCTGACATACGTGGCCACAGCGGACATCAACATCGGCGCGGTCCAGGTTGTCACCCAAGGCGCAAGCGGACTCGACTTTACGCTCGGCACCGGCAGCACCTGTACCGGAGCCATCTCGGCTGGGAATTCCTGCATTGTGAACGTCAACTTCGCCCCCCTCGCGCCAGGACTGCGCATGGGTGCAGTTGAGCTTTTCGACAGCAGCGCCAACCTCCTGGCGACCTTGCCGGTTTACGGCGTTGGTCAGGGAGCCGCGATTGCGTTTGGTTCAGCCCTGAAGACTACCGTGCCAGCGAGCGGACTGAGCGGTGCCGCCGGCGTGGCGGTCGATGCCGCGGGCGATGTTTTCATTTCGGAGCTCATTAAAAACCAGGTCGTAGAGGTTACACCGAGCGGCGTCCAGACCACGGTGCAGGCTATCGGTCTGAATCGCCCATACGATGTGGCTGTCGATGGAGCAGGCAACGTCTTCATCGCGGACCAAGGCAACAAGCGGGTGTTGGAGGTTTCTCCTGGTGGCGTTCAGACTCCGGTACCCGTCACCGGCCTGACTAGCCCGACCGGTGTGGCTGTCGATGGAGCGGGCGATGTCTTGATCACAGATTTGGTGCTTGGGGTGGTAAAAGTTACGCCCAGCGGCATCCAGACCGATTTGCCCGCCAGCGTAAGCGGTCCTTACTTTCCAGCTGTGGATGGAGCGGGCGATGTGTATATCGTGGATAGCGGCAACTCCCGGGTGGTGGAAATTACCCCCGGTGGCGTTCAAACCACAGTACCCGCCAGCGGCTTGGTTAGCCCGAACGGTTTGGCTGTCGACGCCGCGGGCGATGTCTTCATCTCGGATCAAAGCACAGGCCAGGTCTTGGAGGTTACGCCGAACGGCGTCCAGACCATAGTCTCCGGTCTGTCTGTTGCAGCCGGCGTGGCTGTCGATGGCGTGGGCGATGTCTTCATCGCGGCCTATGGCAACAACCAGGTCTTCAAGCTCAACCGTTCACAACCTCCATCGTTGAGCTTTGCCCTTTCCAATGTGGGCATCACGAGCGCTGACAGCCCTCAATTGGTCACCGTTCAGAATGTTGGCAACCAGCCGCTCACGGGCACGCGTACTTTGAGCCTGGGCACCCCCGCCAATTTCACACAGAACTTAAATCCTGATTGCTCGGGAGCATTTACCTTGGTTCCGGGCGCATCCTGTTCCGAGAGCTTCAGCTTCACGCCGCAGGCTACTGGCTATCTCGCGGGTACGGCAGCGTTCAGCGACAACACCATGAATCTGTCTCCGCTCGCCACACTCCAAACCATCAATCTCAGCGGCAACGGCGGCCTGAACGGCCTGCCGGTTGGCGTGGCAGTCCCCAACGTTGTTGGGCTCACGCAGGCGGCGGCGACGACGGCTCTTACCGGTGTAGGTTTGACAGTGGGTACGGTGAGCACGGGGACAAGCAGTATCGTGCCTGTTGGGGGTGTGATCGACGAAAACCCCGCAGCCGGAACGCAGGTCAATCCCGCGTCCGCGGTCAATATCCTTATCTCAGCTGGCCAGCCCGAACCGCCGGAGCCCAACCCGCTCGTTTTCGAGAACAACTACTTTGTCACCGGTGACTACGCCTCCGCCGGAGTAACTCTCCGGGGAACCGGCACCGGCGGCATTGCTACTGGAAGCATCTTCATCCCCAATACCGGCAGCCAAAGTGTTCCGGACGGCGCCGACATCATTGATGCGTTCCTTTATTGGGAGACCGTCGAAAACACGGCGGCGCCCTCGGCCACCACTGGAACGTTCGATAAATTCTCGATTACCGGCCAGCAGATTGGGAACGACCTTCCCAACTACACCGACGGCGTGTTGACAGGAACATTGCGCGCGTATCGCGCCGACGTGAATGCCTATTTCGCGCCGGGAGCGAACGGTGTGCGTTTTGCCTCGGGCACGCACACGGTCTCTTTGCCGGATGGCGGTGGAAGCGTGTTCCCGCTCACCGAGGGTGCAAGCCTGGTGATCATCTATCGGGTATTGTCTCCAAACTTCCCGCTCAAGTCTGTGGTCATTTACGACGGCCTGGCGCAACCTAGCGGCTCAACATCTCAGGCAGTGCAGGGATTCTATGACTCGGTAGGCGGGGGAGAAAATACAACTCTATATGCCGCCGGTGGAGCCTGGAACAACAGTTCTGGCACTGCCTCAGTCGGCGCGCATGCTACCCAGTTCATGACCCCGCTGAATTCCGGCTCAGCCTATAACGCGGTGATTCTCAGCACGCCGGTGAGCAACACCGACAACGACGGAATTCTGGACGCCTGGAAGACCGGCCCGCCCTCGGGCGATTTCCACGCTGGTCAGCCCGGATATTACGACGTAAAGACCGGATCGTGGGTACAGTTGCCGGGCGCGCATTCCGGTCAAAAGGACCTGTTCGTTCAACTCGATTACATGTGCGGCGCGGTGCTGTCACCCGGCGTTTGCGATTCCACTAAGGAAAATCTGTTCCCCTCGCCGGACCCACAGGGCAACGATCCGCTCGCGATGGTCCAGCAGGCATACGCATCGGCCGGGATAGCGCTGCATCTCCAGATTGGAAACGCCGTGCCCGAGGAGACCTGCACGGATAACTCAACCACTCCGGCTCAGCTATGCGAGTTCCCCGGTCAGCCCGGGGTGATCGGATGGAAGAACAGCCTGGAATTCTCGAAACTGTGGCCGCGCGATATTGCTTCGTGCGCGGCGGGTGGCGACTGCTCCGCTCGATTCCCGTACGGCGAGAAGGATAGCTATCACTACGTTCTCTTCGGCCACTCACTGGCAATACCAGCCTGGAACACACGTTACGGAACCTTGACGTCGATTCAGGTGGCAAGCGGCGTGACGACCATCGTCACCGCCGACAGAGGCAGCGGGACGAACTCTTGCCCAACGCGCATCACGATCTCCGGCGTGCTCGGAAACCCAAGCCTCAATGGGGTGTACGCTGGGGCAACTTGCCCAAATACGACGACAATTACCGTGTCGACTCCAGGTGTCCCAAACTGGAGCTATTCCAGTAGCACGCCGAACGAACCGATCATCAGCCTCACTTCCGGCACGATTACAAGCATCTCCGGTTATTCCGATCTGGGCGGCGCTGATTCAGCCGTGACCCTCGGCCTTTGGTTGACGGCCCCGAACCAGGACATGAGCAAGCGCGCAAATGTCATAGCCGGCACGCTCTACCATGAGATCGGCCATACGCTCGGCTTGACGCATGGCGGGCTCTACTATGACGCGGCTGGTAGTTACGTGCCGACCTTCGAGGCCAATTGCAAGCCGAACTATCAGAGCGTGATGAACTATCTTTTCCAGCTCGATCTTTTGGGACCGAATAAGACCGTGGCTTACTCGAATCAGACGCTCAACACTCTGAACGAAAGCTCGGCAGGTTCGATAACTCAGCTTACCGGCCCTTTAAACAGCGCGGCAACGTTTCCAACCTCGGCGTGGTATGTGCCTTACATGTCCGGCGATTTGGCTACTCCCGCCTCCATGCATTGTGACGGCACTCCGATCATCAGCGGCGCAGCTTACCGTGTTGATAATTCCATCGCACCGATCACTCCGGCATGGACCGATGGGCAGGACATCAATTTCGATGGCCAGTTGAATACAGAGATGCGGGGATACAACGACCTGGCCGGTCTTGACCTGCGCCAGGTGGGCGCCACTGGCGGCGAGTTGGCATCGCTGGCGAATGTGCTTTCCTTCGGCACCTCTGCAGCGCCGTTGAATATCGGCGCGGGCGGAACGGTGGCCCTCGGCAGCGGTGGAACGGTCGCGCTGGGTAGTGGCGGTACTGCCACTTTGCCCAACGGCGGGAACGTGACTTTGAGCGGCGCCGGCACGATCACGATGAATGCAGGCGGCATCGTGGCTCTGGGAAGCGGTGGCACTGTGACCGTCCCCAGCAACACTACAATCACGCCGGGCAGCAACGGCACGGTCAACTTGGTGAGCGGCGGAATCGTCGCGCTTGGCAGCGGCGGATTCGTCGCGCTCGGCAGCGGCGGGACAGCTACGCTCAACAGTGGCACCACCGTTACGCTTAGCGCGGGCGGCACAATCTCACTTATGAGCGGGGGCACAGTGACGATCCCATCGTCTGGCGGCACGTATACCCTCGGCAGCACGGGGACCGTCACCCTTGGCGGTAGCGGCGGTATCGTCGCACTCGGCAGCGGCGGCATTGTTGCCCTGGGTAGCGGCGGGACAATCACGCCTGGAGCCGGTGGGACGGTTGGACTTAGCAGTGGCGGTATTGTGGCACTCGGGAGCGGCGGCATTGTTGCCCTGGGCAGCGGCGGTATCGTTGCACTCGGCAGCGGTGGCAACTTCACGCTTAGCAGTGGCGGTATTGTTGCCCTGGGCAGCGGCGGTATCGTTGCGCTTGGCAGTGGCGGGATTGTCGCGCTTGGCAGCGGTGGCACCGTCACCATGGGCGGTGCCGGGGCGAGCGCGCTTGGGAGCGGCGGTATCGTCGCACTTGGCAGTGGTGGTAGCGCCACGGTGGGTGCTGGCGGTATCGTTGCGCTCGGCAGCGGCGGGATAGTCGCACTCGGGAGCGGTGGAGGCTACAGCCTAAGCAGCGGTGGCACCATCACCGTTGGCCCGAGCGGCGGGACAGTCCAAATTAGCGGCGCCGAATCCGGCACACTACCCAACGGCGGGACAGTCACGCCCGCCGGCCAATCTTTACAGAACATCGGCGCCGGTGGCACTTACGCATTCGGCAGCAGCGGCGGTATTGTGGCACTCGGGAGTGGAGGCATTGTTGCCCTCGGCAGCGGTGGAATCGTAGCGCTTGGCAGCGGCGGCATCGTTGCGCTCGGGAGTGGTGGATCTGTCACGCTCGGTGCCGCCGGTGCGGTAACGCTCGGCGGCAGCGGCGGCATCGTAGCGCTTGGCAGCGGAGGCACACTCGCGTTGGGAGCTGGCGGGACCCCCGCTCTTGGCAGCGGTGGCATCGTGGCACTTGGCAGCGGCGGAATCGTAGCGCTGGGCAGTGGCGGCATCGTTGCTCTTGGTAGTGGCGGGGCCGACACACAGGGCAGCGGCGGCGCCACAACGAACGAGTTGACGTACGAAACCGCAAACTCGGTCGTTCGTCCGCCGGCTTCACCCACTGAGACGCCGACGCAGCCAGGCATGCCGGCGTCTCCTGTCAGGGTCGATTGGACAGCGCCGACCTTCGGAGTGGTTGGAACCTACACAATCTATCGCAGCTCTGATGGCGCCACGCCGATCGAGGTTGGCAGTGTGAGCGGCCAGAATGGTGTTGCTCCTGCGACAACATTTACTGACACCAACCCGGATCTGACATCGCAAACCGTGGTCTACACCATATCGACCACACTGCTCCCAGTCCCAATCGATCCGATGCCACGCCAGAGTCCACCTTCGCCACCGGCGGTGCTGAAGAATGACCAGACCATCAATTTGGGAGCATTGCCTAGTTCCGTCAATCTTTCAGTCTCGCAAATCACGGTCACCGCGACGGCGATGACGGGGACCGCGCCGAACGGTCTTCAGGTGAACTTCAGCGCAACGGGACCCTGCACCATCGCTGGAGGGAGCCAGACAATCGACCCATCGACCGGCATTTCCTCGGCCAATGTGGCTCTCAACAACACGGGAAATTGCACTATTACCGCATCGCAAACGGGCACCACTGGCTACAACGCCGCCAGTCCCGCGTCAGGAACATTCGCGATTCTGCCGCAGAGCTCAAACTTGTCGTCGCAGACCATCAACTTCCCGCCCTTGCCGTCCGTGCAGTATGGCGGCACGTTCACGTTGAGCGCGACCACTTCAGCCCCGGGGCAGACGGTCAACTTCTCGGCATCGGGACCGTGCACGACAGGCGGTGCTACGACCGGGGTCGGCATGTGCACGATCACGGCGTCGAATCCGGGAAACAGTACGTATAGCCCTGCATCGGTCGTCCAGTCGTTCACCATTTACCCGGCCGTACTCAAGGTAGCGGCATACAGCACATCGATTCAGTACGGGCAGTCGATTCCGGCGTTTACCTCCATGATCACCGGATTTGTGAATGGCGATCCAAGTTCGGTGGTAAGTGGCATACCGGCGTTGTCAACAACGGCTACGGCTGCGAGCAATGCCGGCAGCTATCCGATCACGGTGACGACCGGCACTCTTGCTGCGACTAACTACTCATTCCTTTACGTGAGCGGCACGTTGACGATTCAGCCCGCAAGTCAGGCGATTACATTTACAACCAACCCTCCACCAAGTGCTGCCTATAACTCCAGCTTCCCGGTGGCGGCCACGGGCGGCGCAAGCGGGAATGCGGTGACCTTCACGAGTTCAGGGGCGTGCAGCATCACGAGCACAACCCCGGGCGCAGCGACCTACAAGATGACCAGCGGCACCGGGCAATGCTCAGTAATCGCCAACCAGGCGGCGAACTCGAATTACGCAGCAGCGACGCCAGTTACGTTGCTCGTGAACGCCACTCTCGCATCACCAACGGTGACGTTTACCGGAGCGCCGGCCAGCGCCGCTTACAATAGCCACTTCACAGTGGCTTCAACCAACACCGCGAGCACCACGGCGGTCATCACAAGCGGCGGGTCTTGCTCGAACGTGAGCACGACCATCACGATGACAAGCGGTACCGGCGCATGCTCGCTGCTTGCGACCTGGGCGGCAGATAACAACTACAGTTCCGCAACTCTCACACAGTCCACCACCGCAACCCCACTTCCACAAGCGATCACATTCACCACGAACCCGCCGGCAAGTGCCGCCTTCAACAGTAGCTTCACGGTGGTTGCGACAGGCGGCGCCAGCGGGAATCCACTGGCCTTTACCAGTGCGGGAGCCTGCAGCAATGTTGGCGCAACCTACACCATGATCAACAGCACTGGAAGTTGCTCGGTGATTGCCAACCAGGCGGGCAATTCGAACTACTCGGCAGCGCCTCAGGTGACCAAGAGTGTGACCGCGAATGGACCGCTGGTCAGCGTGTCGCCTTCCTCAATCAGTTTCGGCACTGTAGCGCAGGGAAGCATCACAACCAAGACCATTACCGTGACAAACATTGGAACGGCGCCGGTGACCATCAACCAACCGATTCTTTCGGTCGTTAAGGGTGGGAACTCGAATGAATTTGTCGCGGTGAATCTATGCCCGACGCCGCTCGCGGCAGGGAAGAACTGCTCGATCACGATCGCTTTTGTCGCAGGTCCTTACTACACACCGCAAACCGCAACACTGGAGATCATGGATAATGCGCCTGGCAGCCCGCAAGCGGTTGTGCTGAGTGCGACCGTTCTGATTCCGCAAACCATTACTTTCACCACGAATCCTCCGGCAAGTGCCACTTACAAGAGCAGCTTCACGGTGGCGGCAACAGGCGGGGCAAGCGGGAACGCGGTGACCTTTACTAGTTCTGGATCGTGCAGCAATTCAGGCGCAAGCTATACGATGACCAGCGGGACAGGGACGTGCTCGGTGATTGCCAACCAGGCAGGGAACTCCACCTACGCGGTCGCGGCGCAGGTTACGAAGACCGTAAACGCGACCTATCCTTCTGCGAGCGTCAGCCCGGCGAGCTTGAGTTTTGGGACGGTAAGTGCCAACAAGAGCAGCTCGCCGAAAACCGTCACCCTCAGCAACACGGGAACAACGCCTTTGATCATAAGCAGCATTGCCATCAACGGGACGAACCCAGGCAACTTTGTGGAATCCAACACTTGCCCGAGTTCATCAAGTTCGCTCGCGGCTGGCAAGAGTTGTACGATCTCTGTCACGTTCAATTCAAGCGGCAAGACGGCCAGCGCCAACCTGACGATCACTGATAACACGCAGGCCGGCACGCAAGCGGTATCGCTTTCAGGAAACTAGCCGTACCTGTCGGCAGCAAGAGGACTACGAGCGTGCGGCCAAAGGCACAATGGCTGAGAAAGAGAAAGTGCCGGCAAATAATGCCGGCACTTTTTAGTTCGCGGTACCTGACTCTCCGAAGTTTGCGAACGATGGGTGGATTGTTGGTTCACGATGCCCTGGCTCGGCGCTGAAACAAGATCCGCACAGGGGTTCATATTCCGTTGGGTTCAGCCATGGACGACTGGCCTGTGGGCCGCAATTACCAAAGGCAGCGGAGCCTCTGCGTTTTGGTGGGTTCGATCCCGGCAGCGTTTATTGGCCGATCCGATGCCTGACTTCGGGAACGAGTGGATCTTCAGACGACTGCCCGCGAATGCTGAGATAGGTCTCATAGAAGTCTGCGAACCCCTCGCTCTTCATCCCCTCGCGAACGCGACCCTGATAGTAGTAAACGGGCGGAAAATAAGCGTAAGTCGGCACATTGTCCATGAACAGCTCGATGGTTTCGCCGCGGCGTTTCACACATTCGTCAAACTGGGAGTCAGCCTCAGTGAACGCGCCCGCATCGAGGTATGCGCGGCCAAGTTCGAAGCGGCCGATCCAGGTGTCCAGAAGGCTGTTTGCAGCTGTTATTTGCTTTACTGCTTCGCGGGGATCTTTCCGTTTAAGTGCGATCAGCCCAGCGATAATCTTGCCGTAAGCCTGCGGCTCGGTTGTGAGTTCCGATGAAAGGCTCGTGGCAAGCTTTTGCGCCTTGGCGAATTCTCCTGCATCGACATACGTGATTGCCGCCAGGAACTTGATCTGAATGGATTGGCTGGCAGCGAGCGCCTTGCCAAGATCAGAAAGCGCTGCTGCCTG
The DNA here is from genome assembly GCA_964614635.1 of uncultured Occallatibacter sp. Lineage (GTDB taxonomy): Bacteria > Acidobacteriota > Terriglobia > Terriglobales > Acidobacteriaceae > Telmatobacter. The sequence goes on along the minus strand of CAZTLV010000039.1, from coordinate 15,927 downwards.
ATGGCCTTCGATCTCCTCGATGTTTCCAAGCGCCACATATTTTCTCGCAGCGTTGTCAGGCATCTTGCCCGCTGCATCGGCTGTTGCTCCTTGTTCGAGAAGATGAGCAGCCTCAGCATACTTCCCCTCGTAGGCATCAAGGTCGGCCAGGCCTGCAGTCGCGGTCGTTACGCCCAGTGGTCCAAATCTTTCAAGCTGGTGATACGATTCGGCTGCTTTCTCAAGCTCCCCTTGTCCCAGCTGCGCTTCGGCGAGCACCTGGAATCCAAGCGGAGCCGAAGGGCTGATCTCAATCGCGATCCGAGCATCCTTTTCGCTTTCGGCAAAATCCCCAGCAAACGCACTGATGAATGCCAGGTTCAGACGCTGCCCGACTCCCTTGGGAACAATCTCAACGGCGTGTTTTGCTGCTTCGAGTGCCTTGGGTGCGTTGCGCAACGCCAAATAGCAGGAGGCAAGGTTGTTCTGACCGACGCGATCGGCGGGGTAGTGCGTGACCAGCTGTGTGTATTCCTGTACGCAGTTTTGCCAGTCACCGGTGGTGAAATAGTACATTCCGCGGTTGCGATAGCGCTCCCGCTCGGTCATGCGGTCCACATGTTCCATCGCAAGCTTCATGTACTTTACGGCGTCCGCGGTCCGTCCCAGGTTGAAGGCCATGGCCGCCATTCCGCTGTACGCCCGCGCGAACTTCGGGTCCAGTTCCGCAGCCTTCTGGAATGAATTGAACGCATCCTGAAACTTGCCCGCGAACTGTTCTTCAATTCCGAGAGCATCCTGGTGAACGGCCTCAAGCGATGAAGCGGTGAAGCCACCACTGACTGCCTCAAACTGGACCGAAGCGGGCGTGGTATCGCCCAGAGCTTTGAGAATTGGTTCTGCCAGACCGGGCAGGTCGCGCAGAATTGCATCCTTGTTGTCGGCTTTGATTTCCGCCTTTGCAAGTTCCTTGCCGCTTACTGCATCCAGGGCGATCGCCGAGACCTCATACTCGTTACCTCGAAGGTTGATCTCACCCGTTATCACCGCATTGACGCCCTGGTTCACTGCAACCAGGCGGGCAGACTGCTCGTCAAGTTTGCTCGAGGGGTTCGGAAGCTTCTCTGCGAGTTTGCGCGCATCACCGCGACTGTACGCGTTTACAAAGCTGGCACCTTCCAAGGCCACGCCGAGCATCGGCTCGAGCGTGTCATCCAAAACCGGGTCGCCGGTATGATTCGCGAAGTCGCCAACCAGCACCGAAACGGGCGCATGTGCGCCTGATTTCGCGGTCTGCTGCCTCCTGATGGCGTACCACGAAATTCCAGCCGCAATGGCCAGGATCAGGACACCCGCTATCGCAATACGCTGCCAGGGAAGCTCCCGGACGCGGTTCATTCGCAGGCGCATCGAAGAAGCAGAAACCTTTTTTCCGGTGCCTCTGCCTTGCCACGCGCGAAGGTCCGCATCCAATTCTTCGCCGTTCTGATAGCGTTTTGCCGGATCCTTCTCAAGACACTTCACGACAATGTTGCTGAGCGTTCCCGGGATATTCTTGTCGATGTCCGCCAAAGGCACAGCGCGCTGCTGCGTGCGCTTCAAGAGGCTCGCGATGACGCTCTCGGCATAGAAGGGTGTGACCCCGGCAAGCAGCTCATACAGAATCAGGCCGACGGTAAAGATATCGGAACTGGCCCTCAGGTCGCCACCCTGCGCCTGCTCCGGGGACATGTACTCGATCGTCCCCAGCATGGCGCCGGTGCGTGTCATACCGTCGCCTGAAAATGTGCGAGCGAGTCCAAAGTCCATCACCACCACGCGGCCGCTTTTGTCGCGAATGATGTTGCCCGGCTTCAAATCCCGATGGATGATTCCTTCCCGATGAGCGGCGGCCAATCCGCTGGCCACCTGTTCCATGATGTCAACCGCTTCGGCAATGTCCAGTTTGCCCCGTTGCTTCAGGATCCGATGGAGGTCCTCGCCTTCCAGGTACTCCATAGTGATGAACTTGGTTCTCCCGGCTTCGCCGATGTCGAAAATGCGGATGACATTCCGGTCAGTGATCTGGCGCGCGAGGATCAGCTCCTGCTTGAAGCGCTGCAGAATCTCGGGATGTTCTGCCATTTCAGGCTTGATCACTTTGAGCGCGACCTCGCGCTCAAGCTCTACGTCTCGGGCCTTGTAGACAGCGCCCATGCCGCCTTCGCCGAGCAGCTGCAGGACTTCGTATCGTCCGCCAAGCAAATCACCGATCTGCACGTCGGACTGACTTGCCTGAGTTCCGGAAATTCGAGTCGATGGTAAATCGGCTCCAGGCGGAGGCGCAGGTCGAGGGCCTTTGATATCAACAATTGTGGCCGCGACGTCGGGTCGGGGAGGGAGGTCGATGATCGTGGCATCGGGGTCGAACCGGGGGCGGTTTTCTGGAGGGATCGGGATGTCCCCGGAAGAGCTCTCACCGGCAAACGGGGTTCCGACACCCGGGGAGCCGGGCTTTTTGGGGAAAGGCTTCTTGTCAGACCGCGTGGAGTCACTCATTGTGAATCTTTAGAGACCACCTGGAGCTGGACGAAGTGAGAATGTTGACAGACACGCGGCGGGGTCACCACGTGTTCGATCCCCCTCAAAAGTATATACCTTGCGTCTTGTAGAAGATGCCTGCTGTTGGCCGGCCAGATACGCTTTCGCGTGTCGGCGAATGCGAGGTTACAGCCAGTGCCTCGACCACCTAGCCTTTAGCGTCCGCAACCATCGGCTGCAACAATTCGATGTGGTTCCCCTCGGGGCCATGCAGACGGGCGAACCGGCCGTTGGGATAGGTCTGCGGATCAACCTTGACCTCGATCCCTGCAGTTTGTAGCTGGGCCGCCATTTTGTCCAGATCCCGGACACGAAAGTTCACCATCCCGACTTTGTTGGGATCTCCGAAATAGCCGCTCGTCTCTTTAAAGGGAGCGAAAATTGTGGGTCCGGCGTCTTGCTGCCATACGGAATCTTTCAGGCCCGTTGGCATGAGCGAGATTCCCAGATGTTGCTGGTACCAAAGCCCCAATGCTTTCGGATCGTGAGCTCTGAAGAACAGACCTCCAATACCCGTAACTTTTTCCATTTCCGCCTCTGCCGCTGTCTGATCGTGAACAAGGGCTCCAGCAGAGGAGGGCCCGTCCTTTGACTGCACGGCTGACTGTGCAGCGATGCCGAGTTGGCTTCGGCTAAAGATGAAGCTTGAACCAAAGGCAAATGACAAGGTTCGAAGCAGTTGGCGTCTTTGAAAGGCATCCTCTCTTCCTGTCGAGGGGAGAGCAACTTGATTCACGATAACGGCGAAGATTGGTTTTGGGAAGCGGAAAGAAGCGGATCGAGGCAAGCGCATGGCGCACCGCCAGCATCAAACACACAGGGAAGCCGACTTTGTGGGCTGCAGAGGGCTTTTGAAAGAATTGCCCAAACTCCCTGGCCAAAACCCGAGTGCGGCCTTTTGGGGCCGTTCACTCAGAAGCTGGGAAGCCCCGGCGGCTTTGATAGGTTTGCGGCGCGATGGCAGTCAATCGCTCCAGTGAGGAAACAATGACAGATAAGGAAATGGCGTTAGCCCTGGGAGAATACATCGTTCAGCTCCTGGGCAGAATCTCCGCTCTGGAAAGCGTTTTTATGGAGCACAGGATCACGAATCCTGATGGAAATCGGGTGGAGATTTCCTGGAAAGACGATGCGAACCGGATCGCCCGAGAAGCTGCCGCTCTCGAATTGTCCGCCGCGCAATCGCGCAGCTTGCAACAAGCGATTGGCGCCGGAACTCCAAAGTCTGAGTTGATTCGCTCCCTGTATCGTCATTTCGTTGAGAATTAAGTTTGGTATGGGGAAAGCGGGCCGTGACGGATGATTTCACACCGCACATACCGCCCGAACGCACAAAAGTCGAATTTATGCTTCCTTCTCATCTTTTGAGAGCAGGGGTTAATAGCTCTTCTTCCGGCTCAACGTGAACTAGGACTTCTGCAATCTGAGGCACCTGATCCAGCACAGCGTCTTCCACATCGTGTGCAATGTTATGCCCCTGACGGACTGTCAAGGTTCCTTCGACGACGATATGCAAATCGACGTAATAGCGGAAGCCCACTTTGCGGACGTGGCATTTCTCAAGGCCGATGACTCCTGAAACAGTTGATGCAACGGAGCGAACCTTTTGTTCCAGCTGTGGAGCAGGCGCGGTATCAAGCAATTCCGCGAACGGTGCCCGAAGTTGCCGCCAGGCATTAAAAATGATGACTGGAGACGCGCAAAGCGCGGCCCAATCGTCTGCCGCAGGATTTCTGATCCACAACGCGATCGATATGCCGACAAACGCAAAGGCCGAAGTGATGGCATCGCTCAAGTGATGCCATGCGTCACTTCGAACGGCTGTGCTCTCGATTCCTTTGCCGACCGAGGATACATAGCGGGAAAGCAATACCTTGATTCCAACCACCGCTAGAAGAACCCATAACGTATACGGTTCCGGTAAGGGGTGCGGAGTTTGGATACGTACTATGCTCTCTGCTCCAATAACGATCGCGGCCAGGATCAGCGCAAGGCTGACGATAATGGCAGCTACGGGCTCGGCTTTTCCGTGGCCATAAGGGTGATCGTCATCTGGCGGTTTGATGGATAGTTGAAGGCCAAGATAGACCACCGTTGAGCTAATGACATCGGAAAGTGACTCAATTCCATCTGCGATTAAGGCGAATGAATGCCCGATGAACCCGGCGGTGCATTTCACCAAGGCGAGGGCAAAATTGAACCCAATGCCAATCAGCGAAGACTTGAGGCCTCGCTCGATCATCTTTTCGGTGGTTTGCCTTCTTAGCATGCTTCGTCATTATCGCCAATCCATCTGGCTGGCAAGGAACTTTTTATAAAACCATAAGGGGAAACTAAAACCGCGTCGGAACTGCTTCCGCGTGTTCATCTGAACATCTTGCGCCTGAAACGTATACCCGCCGAGCGGGACGTCATGGCCTACGGTGCTCCCGCACTCTTCATTTACGGTTGGCCGACCATTGGATATTGGATGGTCTATCCGCCAAGAACCGCCCCACCGAGACAGGGCGACCATAAAAGGCCGCAGTTGAATCCATCTGCGCCGCCCAACACCAATTAGTCGATCGACATCAGTCTCGGTCTTACCGTCGGGAGGTCATCGGGCCAGGAGCCGGAGCGTTGTGAGGCGCTCCTTAATGTCCGGCGGCGGGACCTGGACCAGCGCTGAAACTTATGTCGTCCAGCGCAAAGTCGTTCCACGACGCGTCCGTGTTCAGGTCGAAAAGAGCCAGGTCCGCTCTTTTACTCGAACCCGAATTCCACGTGAACTTGTAATTTTGCCAGTGACCTCCGTTGTCGGGAGGGTACTCCGGAAAGGTACTGCTTCCAATCACCCTACCGTTGATCTTCAGGGACAAGTGAGGCAATGACGAACTGTCGTGATCTACCTCGGCGCCCCAGTAGGAAAAGGTGTAGGTCGTCGAAGGCGTCACGGCTACAGTCTCCTCCCAAATCGGCAAGGCAGCGTTGGTGGCACCATTCACGATCATCATCTTTCCGGTTCCCGACGTATGGTCGCCACAGTTACACCAATCTCCGAAGGCTCCGGTCGCCGTCGAGGGGTTGGTGCCAATTGTGTAAGCGCCCGGACCTGAAACATCGCCGAGTGTATATCCCGAAGTAAAACCGGTGTTGCCGCTCTCGAAGTCGCCGTTGATCACCAGGTTTTGGCCCGTCTGTGCTCCCACAGCCAATGCCGTCGCCAACAACGCAAATGCCCCGGTCCCGCTGAACAATGTCAAACTCAGATCAGACCTCATATCTCCCTCTCAATGAATCAGCCGCTTTTAGTCTAATTCAGGGCTCATTGCGGCCTTCAAGGGAATCATGCGTTCTCTTTGGGTATGTGATAAAGGATACCGCGCCGTCTCATTTCCTTATTTGTTAGAAGTACAGCGTCTTGCGCGGCGCCTGCGTGCTTGAGGCTTCGTCTTCGATGATTTGCTCGCATGGTACCAGCGGCGCAATCTTATCCCAGTTCGGCCAACGCCGATACTTGCGCTTGCTGATGAGAAAGACCGTTACCGATTTATAGTCGTCAGCACAACGCACCGCATATCGCACCCCTTTGGGCAGCGGGAGCGAGTAAGGAGGGATAGCCTGTGGTGGGCACGCATCGCATTTCCGCGGCGCTGGTCTTCCAGGCGATCATCTGCGCTCATCTACAGTCCGCCTCGCCAGCCGTCAATCATTCGAGGTGCATCCGGCATGACTGGCTGTCCGTTACGCAGCACGGGATCCAGGGGGGATCTGCTGGACGAATCTGCACTCTACGTAATGACACTAGGGCGACTACACCACCAGATCGTCGGCCAGCGTAAAGTGAACGATCGACTCGGCTGGTATCACGATGTCGCGGTTGCCGGTCAGCCCCGCGGCCGCGGTTCCGGCGCCACCGCCCACCAGGCTGCCGACAACTAACCCAACACCGCCGCTGGCCACTCCTCCCACTACCATGCCAAGCCCCGTGCCTCCGCCAATCATGGCTGCGGAGCGACGGCCTTTTCCTTTCTTGGTGCGCTGAAGATCCTTTGTCGTCAGTTGAAACTTTGTTCCGTTTAACGTCAGCGAGGTCAGGCGAAGCTCTAGTAAGGAGCGGCCTTTGAAGTGGCCGCGGCGTCGTGCCTCGTCGACCACGCCGCCGACGGGCGCACCCTTGGGAACGACAGTGCTTCCGTCGCTTGCTACCACCGGTTCTACAACTTCGCCGGTGAACGTCTCGCCAGCATGGCCGGACTTCACGCTGATGCGCTGATCGACGCGGATGGCAAGCATTGTGCCGGCGGGGATGCTGACCTTCAGAGGTACAGCAGGCGGCATTGGCACTGCGGACACCGTCGGCCCCGAAGGCGCCGGCAGAGGTACCGCTGCAGTGGGAGGCTTGATTGTCGTTGAGATCTCCTCGGCGGTTTGCCCCTGCGCCGGTGGCTGCACCACAGTCGTTGTCGTATTTCCACTCTTGTCCACAGTGACCACCTGTTGCGGCTGGCCGGTCTTGACCGCCTGCGCCTTAGCCTGGTCAATGGCTTTCTGCTCCTTCGACGCACATCCCGCAAGCATTGCCGCAGCAAGCACCAGCGTGAGGGGCAAGCGGCCAGAGGAAAGCGACTTGTCTGAATGAATCATTAAGGTGTCCTTTCTTTGCCGGACGTTGAGCTGTCAGCGCCCAACAGCCTGGTGACTCGGGAGCTAGTGAGAAAAAAATCCATTGGTTAACTGCAAATTGATGCCGATCTCAAGGTTGATGCTGACGTTATACGACAGATCGGAGTCTCCATGTGGAGCACTAGCCTACTTTGGCAGTGGAAGCTTCTCTCTGGGCGCAGGTTGTTCGTTGGAGTCCGTCGTTCCATGAGTCAGGCTGGAAGCACCGTTCTCCGCTGCATTTGACATCGAAGCCAGTTCCGACTGCCTGTACATTGGTGCGCTTACGTACCCGTGAATGCGGTCCTTGCTTATGTCGTTAATCACCACCTCGACCGGCTGTGGGCTGTCGGGCGTGGAGAACATGACTGGCTGGTAGAGATTCACGTGCTTTTGCGACATGTTGCGATCGTCCACAAGCAGATCCAGATCAGCATAATGGTGTTTGATGTTGGCTTTTTGCAGGCGCAACTCAAACGGTCCCTCACGACGGAACTGTCTCGATCTAGTCAGATCGAACTCGGTGAAGTTGCGCTGCCCCTTCTTTTCGAGCAACACCAGTTCGTCATGCGTGTGAGCAATGGAGCCCGACAACTCAGTGCGCGTGTTTGTAAGGTCGCCACGCGTACTGGCCAGGTCATTCCGATTCTGCTCAATCGCCTTGCCCTGTGCATCAATTTGCGATTGCAGCTTCTTGTAGCGCGGATCATCTCGCAGCCGGTGAGCCGCAGACGGGCGCCGGCTCCCGGCGATCTGCGCGGACTGCTGTGCACCAGGGTTTGACGGAGCAGCTTGCGCTTCTGCGTGCGCGGCCAGTGAATTCACCTTCGCTCGCAGGTCGCCCAGCTCATGCTGGGTCGCACTGAGCGAGGCAACCGTAGCGTCATTCTTGGCCGCAAGATTCTGTGCAATGTGGTGTTCATGAATCGAGTACCCACCGATGGCTCCGCCCAATGCCACGATGGCAGCGTAAGCAACGATGTGTTTGGCTGCCACTCCGTGTGACAGAGACGCAAATTCCACCATAACGCCTCCAGTGAAGGCGATGTAATTTCGCCCTCTGGGTTATAGAAGCACGCTCCGTGCCAATCGGATCAAACCGGGAAGTTCCCTGATTGCCTAGTTTTGCAGACGACCCCGCAATCGGAGCGGGTCAGCGACTCAGTTGGCACCGGAAATTCTTACATAGTGAGCAGAGGGGTCCCCAGGCGTGGAATCTCATGGATGCGGCTCCTGAACTCAGGCCAAATGGCTCCCCAGCTGCGGTTTTGTGACGCTGCTCGGCCTCGACTGGTTCGAACCTCAGCTATCAGCAAGCCCCAATCACCAGAATTGTTCGGCCTTTTCATCTTTGTGCCGATCGAGGAAACAGCGAGGCGAGGAATCTGTGTTTTTAGTGAACCTATTGGCGATGAATGGCATCGTTGCGCAAGCAGCGTTGATCTCGGTGCTCGTGTGGAGATGCGCACTTACAGATCGCTTCCCGTCTTCTTCTCTTAGAACGTGCGGGGTTTGGGAAGCGATATCCCGATGCTGATCCTGCGAGCATTGATGCACCACGAAAGCCCGACCGGGTTTGAATTCGAGACGTATATCGATTCGCTTTTTTAATGCGTCGTCCTGATCGAAATGGCCTGGTCCATTCTCCGTCCAGTTCAACGTTCGCTACCGAAGGAGCTTTTACTTGGCATTTCGTCAATCATCGTCACTGCTGCTGTTTTGTGGCCTCTCTCTGGAATTAAGGAGACATTTGGATATCCGTGGCAATTGCTCATTGCATTCCTTCCACGGCGACCATTCGCGATTCTCAGAATTCAATTCTCCTTTGTTCTGGCGTGTTGCAGCCAGCTCCTGAGAATCGGCTGGCGCGATCACGAACTCCAGATTGCCACGGGTTTGGGCCTTTATTCGCTGGTAAGCCTCGCCGGAACCATTCGACCACCCGACTTTCATGTCGTTGCTGATGACGCATGACGCGGCTATGTGAGGGTGCGTTTATAGAGTGCGAGGAGTTCGGTCCAGGCACGTTCGGCTCCGGCTTCGTTGTAGACCTGGCTGCCGCGCACTGTCCAACCGTGGCTGCAACCCTCGTAAACCTCGACCGTTGCGGTGAGATGCGCTGCGGCGAAGGCGGCTCTGAGGGTGTCCTTGGCGGCGGGATCGCGCTTGTCGTCATTGTCGGCGACTGCACAGAGAACCTCGGCCTTCATCTGAGGGATGAACAGGTGCGGACTGTCGGTCTTGTCGGTTACGAGACCTCCGCCATGGAAGGTGGCTGCGGCGCCGACGCGGTCGGGGGCAGTGGCCGCGGTGCGGAAGGTGAGCGGGCCGCCCATGCAGTAGCCCTGGACGCCCATCTTCTTTTTCTTGTTGGTCTGCGGCTGCGCGTCGAGAAAGGCGATGTAGGACCTGGCATCGCTGATGTTGGCATCGGCGGTGAGAGCTGCTGCCATCGGCATGACCTTGGCGCGGTCTTCGGGCTTGCTGAAATCGAACGTGCCATCCACCACCGGCGCTTTTGCGTTGCGGTAGAAAGGATTCGGGACAAGGACCACGTAGCCCTGCGCGGCGAGACGTTGGCCCATTTCGCGGAAGACGGGCCGGAGGCCGAGGATATCGGTCCACAAAAGCACGGCGGACCAGCTGCCTTTGCCCTCTGGATAGAAAAGCGCGGAGTCTGCGATGCCGCTGGCCATGGGCACATTGACGTCTGTCTCTACTACCTTGGCTTGTGCCGTTGCGGCGGGTGCATGGAGCGCGACGGCGGTGGCCGCTGCCCCGAGGCCGAAGGCGCGGCGCGAAACGGTGGGATCGTGGGTGAGGCCCTGGTGAATGAATTCATCGCACATGCGGTTGAAGCCTCCTGTTTTTCCGTTCCGGACAGTATGGGGGAGGGGGCGCAAGTTTGTCGATCCGAAGAAAAGGGGGCGATGGAGCCCAGGTAACCGGGTCTTTCGCCCACTACATCCTTTGTGTCAGTGCAAATCCCACCTGGACGTGACAAAGTCAAGCCGCGGGGCTGCGTCAGGAAGACACAGCCGCGGAGGGCGCAACGATGTCAGGATCGGATGGACATCCGTTAGAAGCATTGCGGGATCGGGTGGAAAAGGACTACCGCCGGGTGGAAGAAGAATACCGCCGGGTGGAAGAGGACTTTCGCCGGGTGGAAGAGGAATACCGCCTCGATGTGGCAGCCATTGAACATCTTCAGCGCCGGTTCTTCGGCGGCGCGAGCAGCATTCCCACCAGCAATGATTCTCAGCGCAGTATCGAGTCGAACAGTGAGTCGCCCACCGCAAAGCTGCCTCCTCAGTACACCCCGGAAAGGCTGCAGAGCGACGGCCTGGAAGATTCGCTCCGGTCGATGTTCAAAACGAGCCGCGGGTAGGACGGATAGAGTTTATGCGCGGACTTGGCAGAATGATACAGATTGGAGCGGGGTCTGCCAGCGCTCAGCGTACAGGATTGCTCGGCATTCTGGGCGTGCCGTCGCAAACTCGGTGATTCGGAAGTGACTAGTTAAGGAATATCGCCAGATCCGAGAAGTTCCGATGCCCCTCTAACTAGCCTCAACAAGTGCAATGTCCATGTATGCCAGCGTCGGCTTTGTCATGTAATCAGTTCTCAATATTTGACATTGCGCTTTCCCGGCGAGCAGTCATAGAAATAATCGAGTTGATCTCCAATATGCCTTCCTTGAAGGCGGCGACGAGCTCTGACCTGCACTCCCCCTTTATGCGGTCAACATGGCCGTGCTGTACAAATTGAGTTTGGTGGAGCTTTAAATGAAAACTGGAAAGGTCGCGGTCCTGGCCGCTCTGCTGTTTGCTGGGAGAGCCTTTGGTCAGGTCGAGGAAAAGGAAAAGGAGCCAGCGGCCATTGTCGAACTCGGCGGTGCGGGGGAATGGGCGCTTAATCACGGCACTCCGAGTTATGGTCCCAACGTCGCTGTCGAAGTGACGCCTATCAAGGAGTGGTTGGAAATCGAAGCGGGAGTGACACCCTCCTTTAGCCGTGGTCAGACAGAATGGGACACCGACCTCCTTTTTAAGAAGCCCTATACATTATCCAAAACCGCGGAATTCATGTTCGGTGTCGGCCCGGAATGGGCGCACACGATCAAGGGCGGTAATAGCGCCGATTCGATTGGGGGAGAAGCCGCTCTCGATTTCATGTTTTGGCCTTGGCCGAATCGGAGATTTGGCTGGTATCTGGAGCCCACCTATGCATACAATTTCGGCAGCGGACATGAGCAATCGATGAGTCTTTCCATAGGTTTGCTAATCGCAATTCCAAAGCGTCGTTGAGCCCACACATGAAGCGTCTGCTGGCTTCATTGAGCGAATCATCTGTCGATTTGAACTCTCCCACTAGCACCAGACAGGCTCCCTTCCGGCAGATTTCCGAGTCGTATATTCGGCATTTCCTGGACGACTCCGCATGAATGCACCTGTAAGGGATTCCGGAGCGACGCGCTATTCCAGCCTGAAATTGGCCTCAACAAGTGAAATGCCAAGTTCTCCACTTCTGACCAATGAATGTCCGGTTGATCGGCCAGAAAAGGACTCGGAAGACAAACGGTAGACTTCATAAACCGCCCCTTTCTGTTCTCGGAGACTCGTCATGCCGCTATCAGGTTATGGCGCCCCACTGACCTTTGAAGGACAATCCTTGCGAAGCGCGGTCTGTACGACACAAACAGTGCGAGTGATTTGGATCACGCTGTTACTAAACCCGTGCGAAATACCGTGATATTAGTTGCCGCTCAGAAACAACTGTGAGAGGCTCTGAAACTGAGGAAGGGAGCAAGGATATGGAATCCTGTCTCAGGGTGCCGAAAAAGTGTGGAGCCTTTGCCGGGAGGTCCCGTCAAATGGATTTCGCGGTGTCCATTCAGGGCGTACATTCTCTCGCCTTGATATCCGCTCTCGTTCTGTCATTTTTCTGCAGTTTTGCGCAGCCTCAGGCCACGGCCCCTCTGACAAAAGATCCGTATCGCAATGAATCGCTGGTCTTTGACCGGTCAGAGACTACCTACAGGATGCATTCAGATGGAACCGGCGAGAAAGTGACTCACGAGCAAGTCCGCATCCAATCCCAAGGCGCCGCGCAACTGTTTGGCGTGCTTGCGCCTGGATATGCGTCTGCGAACGAGACTGTCGAGATTACGCTTGTGCGCGTGCACAAGCCGGATGGATCAACGGTCGACACGCCACCCGATACAGCGATGGACATGTCTGCCGAGGTGACTCGGGAAGCTCCACTCTATAGCGATGTCAAACAGAAGCACATCGCGGTGCGGTCCTTATCGGTTGGAGACACGCTCGAGTACGAGTATCGCATCACGGTCTTCAAGCCTGAGGCTCCGGGCGAGTTCTGGGGAACAACGCATTTTCAGGCTCCCGGAACAATGGTTGTACTGGCCCAGATCGTGAATCTCGTGGTGCCCAAAGAGAAATACGTTCAGGTCTGGAGCCCGAACCACAAACCCACAATCACGGAAACGGATTCAGAGCGCACGTATACCTGGAATGTAGCGCAGCTTGTTCCCGCGCCAAAGCCGGCTGCAGGTGACAGCGCGAAGCCAGAGCCTCCAAAGGATCCAGATGAAGACTCGAAGGGACGCAAGATTCCATCGGTTGCCTGGACGACCTACCACAGCTGGGCAGAGGTGGGTGATTGGTACAGAGGGTTGGCTTTGTCCCGATCTGAGCCGACCGATGCGCTCAAGGCAAGAGCGCGAGAGATCACGCGCAATGCAAAAACTCCCGAAGAGCAGGCGCGCGCAATCTATGAGTATGTTTCATCAAGAATCAGGTACATCGGAATTGATTTCGGCGTAGGCCGGTATCAGCCGCATTTGGCTTCCGAGGTCCTCGATAACCAGTATGGCGATTGCAAGGATAAAGACACGGCCCTTGAGGCGCTGCTCAGGGCAAGCGGATTTCAAACCGCGCCGGCTCTGATTGGAGCGGGAATTGCTCCGGTTCCGGATGTGCCGTCGCCGGCATTCTTCAATCACGTCATCACGACAGTTGAGATGCCTTCCGGCCGGATCTGGCTCGACAGCACACCTGCGGTAGGACCGTTCGGCTACCTGGTGGCAGTCATTCGTGATCAGAAGGCGCTGGTCGTGCCGCCTGCCGCACCAGCGACCCTCGTCGCCACACCGGCCAATCCGCCTTATCCGCTGGTCGAGCGCTTTGAAGCAAACGGAAGTCTCGATGCGGAAGGAAAGATGACATCGAAGATCTCAGCAACAATCCGAAACGATGCGGAGATTCTGGTGCGCACCCTGGCCGAAAGATTAGCACCCGCGGAGTGGGACCAGGCTTCGCAATACATCTCGAATCTGCGGGGATTCAGCGGAACGACGAGCAATACTGAGTTCAAGAACGTCGATGACCTGTCGACGCCGATCGCAATGACCTACGACTACCAGCGTCACCCCTTCGGAGACTGGGATAATCACAGGATCGTGCCGCTCTTTCCGGCGCTTGAGTTTCCTGGGCTGGCAAACGACAGCAAGGCTCCGACCGAGGACATCGATCTGGGCGCGCCAAGGCAGATGATTGCCATCACGCACATGATGCTGCCCGAGAAATTCGGCACGGATTTGCCCGATCCCATTCACGTCAAGACGGATTTTGCGACGTTTGACAAGACCTATAGATTTAACGGCCTTGAGATCACGGCAGAACGCACGATTACCGTCCTCAAGGAAACGGTGGCAAAAGAGGACTGGAAAACCTACCAGAAGTTCATCAAGGACATCAGCCTTGATGGTGAAGCGTGGATTCGGTTGATCGTGCCCGCCAAATCTTTCGTGGTCCATGGTGTGAAGGCACCAACTCCCATAACGCCACCGAAGATTATTAAGAACGATGACAAGTCAATCACCGTTACGCTGCAGGCGGAGGACCCGGGAACTGTCCACACTGTAGAACCAGATCCCGCCCCGGTCTCGGACAATACCCCACCGCAGGAGTTGATGCGCAAGGCCGGAGAGCAGCTCCAAGCCGGAGACTACGCAGCCGCGAAGATGACTCTCGAGGCCTTGAGGCAGAAGAATCCCAATCAGGAATATCTTTGGACGATGCTCGGCTCAGTAGCCCAGATGCAGCGCAACTACATAGAAGCCATAGCCGATTTTCAAACCGAGTTGAAAAAGCATCCTGACAATCCTATAGCAGCCGGAGCTCTGGCCGAGGCCGAGAAAGCGAACGGCGACGCAGCTGCGGCGGAGAGAACACTCAAAGATTATCTGGTCCAGCATCCTGACGAATTACGTATTTCGCTGTCGCTCTTCACATTGCAACTCCAGGCAGAGGATTACAACGGCGCGCTCAAGACCATGCAGGCTTCCGCAGACCTTCACCCCGAAGACAACAACGTGCGCGTACAACTGGCCGACATTCTCTTTCGCCTGCACAGAAACGATGAAGCGGCGGGCGCGGCAAAGAGCGTGCTTGAGGATGCAACCGAACCGGGGATCATGAATGACGCGGCCTACATCCTCGGCGAAACAGGCCATGATCTGTCCTATGCGGAGACGATGTCCCGCAAGTCCGTCGATATGGTCGAAGAGAAGACCGCTGCCATTACCGCGGCGGAAGCCAATACCCAGGCATTTCAGTCGGCCCAACTGCTGATTGCTTCCTGGGACACCCTTGGTTGGATTCTTTACAAGGAAGGCAAGTTCGAAGACGCCAGGCCCCTGATTGCCGCGGCGTGGCGCGACGACCTTCGCGCTGAGGTTGGCGACCACCTGGGCCAGATCTATGAGGCGATGGGCAAGAAGGATGAAGCCTGTGCGGCCTACCGGCTGGCGGACGCGGCGGTCAACAAGGACACGCCACCGGATACACGCAATGAGATCAAAGCGGGTTTTACGCGCCTCGAAGCTGCCGGAGCCAAGCCTGGGCCGAAGAATGGGACGGAAGTGTTGCAGGAATTGCGCACCTTCAAGCTTGGAAAGATCGCGGGCATGAGCGGATGGGGAACGTTCCGCATCGAGTTGACCTCTGAGGGAGCGATTGAGGCGCAACAGATGTCGGGCGACCACAAGATTGAGGGCATCGGCGACTCAATCAAGAAGCTGAGATTTCCGGAGTTGGTGCCGGCGGGCTCAAAGGCACACCTGCTGAGAAGTGCAGTGGTGAGCTGCTCGCAGACGGTCGGATGCGAAGTGGTTCTGGTGCCAGAGGGCGGCTTGCAGACTGAGCGGCAATAATGCGCCGCGAGATGATTGCGCAAAATGTGTCTCTCTGAAGATGCTGTCACGATCACGTTACTGGTAGCTGTTGGCGTTCCCGGGGTGCCACCACCGCTGGAGCTTCCAGTCAAAGTGTTGCAGCCCGTCAAGACAAAAGTCAGGATGAAAACAGACACCAGCAGTGTAAACATCCCGGCGAGGCGGTTTCTTAGGGACGTTCCCAAAAACAATAACAATGCGCCAGACAACACGATGGCCAACGTCGGCCCCTTTCTGGCTGTCTTTCTGGAGCATCGCAACGGGCGCGGAAGTCATGATTTGACGAATTGCATTTCCAGCACCACTGAATGCGCATCTTAAAGCTCGACCTTGCTAAACCAGTGCGTTGCGGGCGATCACTTCGCGATACCACCCGGCGGTCAACTTCGGTGTGCGCTTCAGCGTCTTGTAGTCTACGTAGTGGATTCCCAGACGCACGCTGTAGCCGCTCGTCCATTCAAAGTTGTCCA
>CAZTLV010000038.1:0-38765 GCA_964614635.1 uncultured Occallatibacter sp. | reverse complement strand
CGCGTCAAGGTCATCAGCTTTGAGGAGGCTGCCGAACTTGCCTACTTTGGCGCCAAGGTGCTGCACCCGGCGACCATTCTGCCGGCCGTCAGGAAGAACATCCCAGTGCACGTACTGAACAGCCGCAACGCAAGTTCTGAGGGTACGCGCATCACCTCGCTGGCGCCACACTGCAAGAGCCCGTTCAAGTCAATTGCGGTCAAGAAAAGACTCAGCATTATCGACGTTGTGGCCAGCCGCATGTTGATGACTCACGGCTACCTTAGTGAGATTTTCGCCATCTTCGACAAGCATCAGTGCGCCGTTGATATGGTTTCCACCTCAGAGGTCAGCGTGTCTCTGACCGTAGACTCGAATGAAAGCCTTCCCGCTATCGCCGCCGACTTGAGCAAACTGGCAGACGTCAAGTACGAGGGCCGCAAAGCGCTCGTTTGCATGGTAGGGGAAGATATCCGCGGGCAAAGCGGCATGGCCGCCCAGGTTTTCTCCGCCATCCGCCACATCAACGTGCGTATGATCTCGCAAGGCGCAAGCGAGATTAATATGAGTTTCATGATCGACGAAGATGATGCCGATGAGGCGGTACGCTCACTGCACGCCGCATTCTTCAAAGATCCCGATCCGAACATTTTCGATGTGGAGGCGAGAAAACAGGTTTCAATAACCAGTGGACGGTGAACAGTGGGTCCGTACTGATCACTGTCCACTGTTCACTGCCCACTAATCACTGTTCACTGCTCCTAAGGGACCCATGCTCATTCTCGTCCTCGGCAAAGGAAAAACCGGCAGCCTGGTCGCTCAGATCGCTCATGAGCGCGGACACGGGGTGCGTGCGCTCGACATACTTGAGAATGAGCATGCCTCTGCTCTCACCGCGCCCAGCCTTGCCGGCGTCGACGTGGTCATCGACTTCACCGCACCCGAGGCCGCGGTGGAAAACATGCGTGCCGTACTCGCTCTGGGAGCGCGGATTGTCGTCGGTACCACCGGCTGGTATGCGCAGCTCGACGAGATGAAGGCTCTCGCCATTCGACGCCACGGCGCATTGCTCTATGGAACCAATTTTTCCATCGGCGTGCAAAAACTCTTCCGCCTTACCGCCGACCTGGCAAGACTGGATGGGTATACATTCCATGTCAGCGAGACCCATCATGTGACCAAGCTTGACGCTCCGTCGGGCACCGCCATTACGCTGCAACAGATTATTCAGACAGCACAGCCCGGAGCGAAGGTGGAGATTACTTCCCACCGCATCAGCGACGCCATGGGCGAGCATGTGGTTACCGCGACTGGACCGGACGATTTTATTGAATTGAAGCACGATGTCCGCAGCCGCCGCTGTCTGGCGATGGGCGCAGTGCGCGCCGCCGAGTGGCTGCAATACAAATCCGGCGCTTGGGACTTCCGCGAAATCTTTGATCAGCTTTAGGCCTGGCATCCGGCCAAATCATCGAACTGCGATTGATTGCCTGGACCGCTCAGCGAGCGTCCCTCACTTGCCGATCAAACTCCGTGCAATAGCGTCCAGCATACCGTTCAGGAAATTGATCGACTCCGGGGCGGAGAAGCGGCGGCCGATTTCAAGCGCCTCGTTAATCACAATGGGAAAAGGCGTCCCCTTGAAACCCAGCATCTCTCCCACAGCCATCCGCAACAAGTTGCGATCCACAGCGGGCATGCGCTCCAGCCGCCAGTGCTTGGAGTTGGCAACGATCAGGTCATCGATTTCTGCCTGGTGGGCGATGGCCACGCGAAACAAATCCTCCGCGAAGCCTCGGACATCCGGCTCAACTTCGTCGCCGGCCTTCCAGAAAGTGGCGCGGACCTGGTCGGCCGTTTGTTTGCCGATGTCCGCCTGAAACAACATCTGCATCGCCAGTTCGCGCGACTTGCGCCGCGATCCGCCGCTCAAGCCTGGCCGCCTTGCGAACTTTCACCCTGAAGCTTGCGACGCAGGCTCACCATCTCAATGGCCGCGACAGCCGCTTCAAAACCCTTGTTGCCTGCTTTCACGCCGGCCCTGTTGAGTGCCTGTTCAAGCGATTCGCAAGTAAGAACACCGAAGCTGTGGGGAATGCCCGTCTCCTGCTGCGACTGGCCAATGCCGCGCGCGACTTCGTTGTAGATGGCTTCATAATGAGCGGTCTCACCGCGTAGCAAACAACCAAGCGGAATGATGGCGTCAACCTTGCCAAGGTTTGCAACGGTTCTGGCGGCCGCCGGAATCTCCCATGCGCCGGGAACGCGGACCACCTCAATCTCGCTCCGCCTCGCTCCACTGCGGAGCAACGCATCGAGCGCGCCATCCAACAGGCGCTCCGTGATTACTGCATTCCAGCGGGCCACCACAATGGAGAACTTCATCCCGATTGCAGACAAGTCGCCGTCCACGGCCACTGGCTTGCCCTTCAGCGGATCTAGCCACGCCCAGAAACTCAGTGGGAACCCTGCCTCCGGCTCGACGGTAAAAATGCGCGACTTCCAATGTGTTTCTGTGATCGGGGTGAGCTGCGCAACAATTCCATCGCCGCCATTCGCCTTCAGCCAGCATTCCGCGGCCTGGTACACGGCATCCAGCGAGGTAACCTCCACAAGTACGTCCGCGGTAGAAGGAAACTGACCGTTCACAACCTCAAAGTTACCCGAAGGTGCGAGAAACGATGCTCCCCTGCTCGTGTCTTCGCTCCATCCCTTTCCCCGCTCAAATCCGAGCGCAGAAAAGAAACTCTCCAGCCGGTCATACGCGACTGCCGCGCCGGCAGGACGAAGAATGGAGATCCCCTTGATCATGGTTTGATTCTATCGTGCTGAAGCGGCGCTCCCCGTTGCTCTACCGTAATGGATACGCACACAGAAAAGGCCGGCGATCAGCCGGCCCATCTGTGTTGCGATTTTGCGGCGCTCAAGACTACGTGGTAGAGCGCGGAGTCACAGTAATGACTGTTGCCGGCACAGGATTCGTGGTCGGCGTCGTCAGTGTGCAACCAGGATCGATGCCACCAGCGGAGAGAGGTGTGCAAGCGGGGAGGTTGGGCGCTATCTGCTGCGTGTCGGCCTTTGCCGGATTTGTTTTGACCAGCGGGACGCTGATGTAGTGAACCAGATTGTCGCCCGCTGTGGAGACAAAGAAAATTGAATCGTCAGGACTGAAATTACCGGCCACGGGAGCAGTGATTGAAGATGCCGCACTGCCGCCAAATGGCAGATAACCCACCGTACCAGCCGCACCGCCTGAAACTGGCACATAGTAGGGCAGCATGGCTCCCGGTGTTGACCCGTTGTAAGTGATGAATGCAAGGTTTGACGCTGGCGAGGGAACCACGCCGGTGAGAGCCGTCGCGCTCACACTGGAAAGCGGCAACTGGTTCAGCGTGTGCGCAATCGTCAGCGGTGAAAGCGTGTTCGTCCCGGCGCCCGGGCATTGTGATGTGGGAATTGTGACTCCAATGTCATCAAGTGTCGCCCCGCCGCCGGTCAGTCCGGCGCCCAGGATGTGCTGCCCATCGGTGGTCGCCGCCAGCACGTCGGTCTGGACGCCTACCGAGTCTCCCTGCGGATAGAAGGAGATACTTGCGTTATTCCCCACTGTGCCGGAGGGGCACCAAGTATGAGCCACTGTTGAAAATCCAGGGCTTCCACTCAGGTATGCGCCCACGCTGGGAATGGTAATGGTCAGGTTTTGTGAACCGCCAGTCGTGGTGCTCAGATCGTAGCTGGTAAAGCCGGTGTTTTCGCTGTAGACGTATAACGTGTCGCTGTGACCGGCGCCAAGGCTGGCGCTGTCAGTGATGTACAGCGTCTTCGAATCAGGCGTCCAGGAAGCAGCATTGCCGACCCCTCCAAAAGACTGCTGGATCCCGGATGTCGAGGTGTAGACGTAGAAGACCTTGCGTACTTGATCGTTAATCAGGATCGTCTGGTTGTTCGGCGCGACAGCGAGCACAACGCCTGGGACGTTGGTGTCCTGCTTGCTGAGCTGGTTGGTGATACTGCTGTAAATCATCAACTCATGACTGGAGCCGAAGTAAATATTCTGTCCCAGCCTGTCCATCGCCATCGAGTTGGGAACAAATGGCATTCGCACCGGGGTTCCAACCGTGCCGGTGAGCAACTCAACGGGAACAAAGTATTGCGAATGGCCGGGTGCTCCAAGCCAGACGTACTGGCTGGCAGTGCCGGGGACAGTGATGTTTACCGGGTTCGACGTAATTGAGAGGCCGGTGCCAAACAGGCCAGTTACGTTGATCGGAGCCGCATTGCAGGTGGGTGGCTGGCAAATGGCATAGACCGAAGCCACGCCCGGGAACGAAGTAGCGATGGCGCCGCCTGTCTGGGAGCTGATGTCGACCGGATCGGTGGATTCGTAGTCGAGCGTTAATCCAGTGATGAGATTGTTGTTGGTGTCCCGGATCGTGGTGACCAGGTTCTGTTGGGTACCCTGCGTAACCGTACCTGCGGTCGCGCCGTTGGCCAAAGCTACGCTGATCGACGCCGGGGGGCATGTAGAAAAGTAACCAGCCGAAGACCCTGATTGTGCAATCGAAGCGGTGATCACCGTTGTGCCCGGCTGCTCAGCAGTAATCTGGTTGGTCTCCGCATTGATGGTAGCAACTGAAGGAGATCCGACCAGGTAGCTTAGAGTCCCAAGCGGAGCCGAACAGTTGGGAACCGAGGTGACGCCTGGAGACAACTTGCAAGCGTAGTTGGCGCTTGAGACTGTGGACGGCGCGCAAAACAATTGTTGCTGGTTGTTGCTTCCGGTGAAGCAAGCCTGCGCATCCAGTTGTTCCAACTGCCCTTGCGAATAGCACTGCTGCTGGCCGGCAAGTGCCAGCGTCACTGATGTTACCTGGGCATGCACGTATACCTGCACCGGGTTGGACGTTACCGAATTGGAAGAAGCCGTAATGTAGGCGGACGCATAAGGCAGGCCACCCGTTGAGGGAATTGGATTCGGCTTGTAGCAGACGGTGTAATTTGCAATTCCGCCACCGGTGTTCCGGTTCCATGTGCCGGCGCAGATGTTTCCCGTGGGCGAAACGTCCACCAACTGATTATTGGTTGTCCCATAGGTATAAGTGCTGACCGTCGCAGAAGCCCCTTTACATGTTTGGGCTGTTGGTGTCGAGACCTGTGTCGTCTGACCAAACGCGAGGGAGATGCCGGTGGTCTGGGGCTGCAGAAAGATCGAAGCCACGTCCGTGTTCTTCAATCCATAGCCCAAGCCATTGCAATAGTTCCCCGCCGGGTTTCGCGTGCAGCCGGAAAATGTCATCCCGGCCGGTATGGCCACACACAACAAGCAAACAAGCGTCAAAAACCGCCGCATGAATCCTCCCCGCCCCGCCTCTTCGAACCGCGGAACGGTCTCTCCGAATACGTCAAGAAAAAAATGGGTGATAGCGGTCCGACAACATGCCCCAGGGTGGCTTGTAGCCGGCGAAATCCGCTTAAATGACCAGCTTTCGGCGTTAAGGCCCAGTCAGCCAGTCGGCGAAAACACGCTTACAATACTCCAAAGAAAAGTGTATCAGGACCGGCCGCTCCCGGGCAGGCGATGCCGGCAGGGCGAGGCTTCCGGCGTTTTCTTTCACCTATGCTCCCATAGACGCTTGCAATTGCTGATGGCGAGCAGCCCCTCCCTTACCGCCCTGGCGGCATCGATCGCTCAAACCACTCGACAGCCCTGTCCATTACATCGCGGCGATGAGCAGGATCGACAAAGCCGTGACCTTCGTTGGGATAGACCACCAATTGCGCCGGGACATGCTCATCTCGCAGCGCATGCCAGAACTCGTATGACTGTGGTGCTGGGCATTCGCCGTCCCGATCGCCGACCACTACCAGCGTAGGGGTGCGGGCTTGCTTGATAAATGTAATCGCCGAACTCCTGGCATAGACCGCTGGATCGTCATAAACCGAAGCCCCAAAGTAGGGAATCATCCATTGGTCAATTGAGTTCTCTCCGTAGTAGCTTTGCCAATCGGAAATGCCCGCCCCGGCAACGGCCGCCTTGAATCGTTGGGTCTGTGTCACGGCAAACATGGTCATGAACCCACCGTAGCTCCAGCCTGTCAGTCCCACGCGGCCGGAATCCACCGGGTACCTCGCTACCACAGCATCCACCCCCGCCAGGATGTCACGGAGATCCCCATACCCGAAGTCCTTGCGGTTGGCCTGGGTAAACTCTTCGCCCTGGCCAAAGCTGCCACGCGGATTCGGCTGCAAAACGAAGTAGCCCAGCGCGGAGAACGCCGCCGCACTCAACCCGCCGCCCGCACCCCAATGAGCAATCAACGCTGCGGCAGGGCCGCCGTGCACCTCAACAATCAGCGGATACTTCTTTGCCGGGTTGTAGTCCTTGGGCAACAGCAGCCATCCCTGCACCTGAAACGAATCGCTGCTCCAGGTCAACGACACAGGCTTGCCCCAGGCCGGCTCGACACCGTCATTCAAATGCGATAGTTGAGTCAAGCCGGTATACCCGTCGCCTGAATCACTGTTCTGCGCAACGCCCGTCTTTGCCGCATAGACTTCCGCGGGGCGGTCGAATGAACTCGACTGAAAGACGAACATGGAACGGTTGGCCGTGGAGGAAAGACTCATTTCAAGTCGTCCATCTCCCACAGCGCCGGGGACACTGAACACAGGAGGCGAAATGCCAGCGCTAACACTGGTGGAGGTCCGATCTCCTGAAAGCTTCAATTGTACGAGCTGGCAATTGCCGCCCGCGAGTTCGGTCATGTAAATATGCTGATTGCCGTCCCACTCGATCCAGGCCGGTGATGAGCGCCGCCGCGGTGTCAAGTTCGCCGGAGGCCCACCAGCTGCAGAGACAATCCAAACATCTCCGCCGGTCGAGCCCTGGTCGCTCATCAAACCCCCGATGAACGCAATCTCTTTGCCGTCAGGCGACCATCGGGGCACAGCAATTTGAAATCCATTCAGCGGACCAGAGACCTCAGACGGTGCCAGGATGGCTTCGGGGGCAACTTCTCCGCTCATCGGCTGCGTGTACAACTTGGCAACCCACCAGTTGTTTTCGCCCGGAGGCGCGGCTGCCACATAAGCAAATGACTTCGAGTCGGGCGACCAGTCAAATTCGTATACATGCAAATTCGGAGGCGAAATGATCTGTGGGGGAATTGGGCTGGCTGCATCCACCGTGGCAGTGGCAATCCGCTGAATCTCCAATCCGTCCTCGCCAATCACCCCGGAAGGCGGCCTCATGGCTGACAGAGCGCCAGCGGGTCGCGTTGCTCCTTCCACATAGAGGAATGCCACCTTGGTCCCGTCTGGCGAGAACGCGGGCGCATCCACGTATCCCTTCAACGCGGTAAGCCGCCGCGCCGGCTTGCCGTCCATTGGCGCCGCGTACAAGTCCACCTGTTCGTCAGGCCTCGCGCAATCGGAAAAGAATGCGAGCGTTCTTGAGTCCGGGGACCAGACGATGTCGTCCTCGTGGCAATGTTGCTCGGGTTTGGCTGCCGCCGTCAGCCGTTCACTGTTGCCCATGTCGCCTGGGGCTGCCACGCGGATTTCCATGCCGTCCTTCGACCTTTGAATCCAGGCAAGCCGCTTCCCGTCGGGCGAAACCGCAATCTGGCCGACAGTGCGACCTCGGTTGAGGCCGCGAAGAACTTCATCAATATGTGCTCGATCTGAAACCGGCGCGAGGTGAGCGTCCTGGGCAACTGCGCTGGAACCTGTTACCAGAGAACCTAGCGCCAAAACAATAACGGCAAAGCCGCGGGCAGGAGTGTTAAGGAGTGACCAAAACATAACGAAATGCTATCAGGCGAAAAGAGCCTAAGAAGGCCCGACTTTTGCCCAAGAAGACAAGCACGCTTGACATATTATTCGAATTTATGTAAAGTTATCTTGTCTTTTAGGAAAGGAAACTAATCATGCCATTTTGCAATAAACACCTCAGCCCTCTTCAGCTTCGGTCCTTACGGCTGTTCGCAGCCAACCTGGCCGGGACTGCCTTAATGGTCAAGATCGCCCATGACAGATACGAGCAGGCGCATCCCTCAATCTTGATGACCTACCTGCTTGCCGCCATCGCCGCGATCCCGGTGATAGCGGTCATCGCCATCGTTGGCCGCTACCTTGCTCGGGAGACAGATGAATTCGTCCGCATGATGGTTGTCCAGGCACTCCTATGGGGCCTGGGTGTGACCTTTGTTGCGGATACATTTCTTGGCTGCCTGTTCGCATACCCCTCCATCTCCGAGGTGATCCCACCCCTGAACCTAGACCTGTTCGTCGTCTCCGCGGGCGTCGCACTGCGCATCCAGATGTGGAGGAACCGATGAAGAACCGCCTCCGCGTTCTGCGTGCCGAACGCAATTGGAGCCAGGCCGATCTCGCCCTGCGGCTCGAAGTCTCGCGGCAGTCGGTCAACGCGATCGAGACAGGCCGCTTCGACCCAAGTCTTCCCCTCGCCTTCAAATTAGCAAGACTCTTTGGCACGTCCATCGAATCGATCTTTACCGAGGAATCATTCCCGGACATTCAGGAACCTGGCTGAGCCTTCGATCGCCTTCTTTGACCCTTAATCACATTTGAGGCCCGGTTCTCGGGGTCGAATGTCGCCGATTTTTTGTGGCGAAGCCCCTACCGAGCGTGTTACTTTACGCATTCAAGGCGCCGTTCCCGGGCGAACCAGAAAACAGCGGAGGACTTCTCTGTGCTCCTTTCCCACAGATTCCTGGCATTCTGCCTTACCCCCTTTACCGCACTGCCTGCCGTTCTGAATGCCCAGCTGGCCAAACCTCCCGTGGCCCCTGTCAAGCCTGTTATCGACACCTATTTTGGTCAAAACGTTGAGGACCCTTACCGTTATCTGGAAGACCAGAAGGATCCTGCCGTAGTGGCATGGATGAAGGCCCAGGCTGACTACACACGTGCGCTGCTCGACTCCATGCCTGGCCGCAAGGCGTTTATCGCGCAGATGCAGACCTATATGAATGCCGCTGAATACACCATCACCGATGTGCAGGTGGCAGGAAAGTACACCTTGTACAGGAAACGCAAGCAGGGCCAGAATCTTGCCGCGCTCTATGTTCGCGAGGGCACCGATCCGCACGAGCGCCTGCTTTTTGACCCCAACAAGTTTGACACCGGCGGCCACCATGTCTCGCTCGACCAATATTCGCCTTCCTGGGATGGAAAATATGTGGTTATTGGCACCTCTCCCGGAGGCTCAGAAGATCAAACCGGGAACATCTACGCCACAGCCACCGGAGAAGAGGTTCCTGAGAGCTTTCAACGCTTTGAAGGCGGGACTTTTTCCCTTGACGGAGCAACCGTTTACTACCTGCAGCGTCAAAAGGTCGCGCCGGGAGCTCCTCCTACTGAGAAGTACAAGAAGCTCAAAGTCTACGCACATAAACTTGGCACCGACGTTGGTTCAGATCGGGCGGTGTTTGGCTACGGCGTCTGCCCAGGCGTGAAAATTACAGAGGATGAATTCAGTTTCGTTTCTCCATCTCCGAATTCGGCCTATGCCCTTGCGGTCATCAGTAATGGCGTTGCACCGGCTCAGCAGATCTATGTAGCCCCGCTTTCCGAAATTGAAAACAAGACAAGTTGGAAAAAGCTGGTAAGTTATGACGACAACATTACCGATCTTGCTCTGGTCGGAAACGAGATTTATCTGGTCACGCTGAAAGACGCTCCGAACGGAAAGATTCTTCGAGTCAGCGCCGCAGAACCGGATCTGTCGAAGGTGGAGGTTGTGGTGCCCGAAAGCTCCGCGGTCTTGACTGGCTCCTATGTCGGTTCAAATGTTCTGCGTCCCGCAAAAGACGCCCTTTACTTCCAGCAGGCGGTCGCGGGAATTGGAAAGGTTCTTCGTCTTTCCTATGAACCAGGTTCGAAGCCAAAAGAAATTTCGCTCCCCTTTGACGGCAGTGTCGACGACGTAGTCACCGACATTACGGCACCCGGCGCGCTCATCGATATGGCCTCGTGGACAAGACCTGGAGATTATTACCGCTACAGTCCCGTCACCGCCGCGGTCGATCCAATGCACCTTGTCCCTGAAAATGCCGCTGACCCCAAGGATTTTGTCTCAGAGGAGCGAATGGCGCCCGCGCCGGATGGCACGCTCATTCCCCTCTCGATTGTTTATAAGAAGGGTATGAAGCTCGACGGCAACAATCCCACGGCTCTCATTGGCTATGGAGCCTATGGAGATGTATGGAAGCCAGGCTTCTCCCGGCGAAACTCTGAATGGATTGAACGTGGCGGCATTCTCGCTGTGGCTCATGTGCGCGGCGGCGGCGAGTTTGGAGAAAAATGGCGCCTCGCGGGGCAGAAGCTCACCAAGCCGAATACGTGGCGGGATTTCATCGCCTCGGCGCAATATCTCATTGACCATCGATACACATCGACACCGAAGCTCGGAATATGGAGTCAGAGTGCCGGCGGAATTCTGATCGGCAGGGCCGTCACCGAACGCCCTGACCTCTTCGCCGCCGCAGTCGACGGGGTTCCCTGTTCTGACACACTGCGGATGGAAACGGGCGCGAATGGACCGCCGAATATTCCCGAGTTCGGCACGGTCACCACGAAAGAAGGCTTTCAAGGGCTGTTCGAGATGAGCGCATACGCACATATAAAGCCGGCGACGAAATACCCCGCGATTCTGGTCACGGCGGGAGCCAACGATCCCCGGGTGGATCCGTGGGAAGGCGCGAAGATGGCAGCACGGCTGGAGGCCGCGACTGCGAGCGACAAGCCCATCCTGTTGCGCGTCAACTACGATGCCGGTCACGGAATCACCGACACCATTTCTCAGCAGGCTTCCGACTGGACCGACATCTTCACTTTCTTCCTATGGAACTTTGGTGACAAGGACTTCCAACCGGCTGCGCTCAAGCCTTAGGAATCCCAAGGCTATGGTTACATTCTGGAACGAGGCGGAATCAATTGACTTGAGGACAGCGATAGAGCGTTGCGTGATTGCAGAGGCACACTAGGCCGAAGCCGCCGCATGGATCGCCAGCAGCTTTTCAAGCAAAGGCTTCAACAGCTTCAGATCCAGCGCATTTGCGCCGTCGGATTTCGCGTGCGCCGGATCGTCGTGAACCTCGAGGAACAAACCGTCCACGCCGGCCGCCACCGCAGCCCGGGCCAGCAGCGGAATAAACTCCGGCTGTCCTCCGCTTACGCTGCCCGCAGAAGAAGGTTGCTGGACCGAGTGAGTACCGTCAAACACCACTGGCGCCAGCCGGCGCAACACCGGCAGCGAGCGGTAATCCACCACCAGTGTGTTGTACCCAAAACTTGCCCCGCGCTCAGTGAGGAAGACACGCTCATTGCCTGTCGAACGCACCTTTTCGACCGGATGCTCCATATCCCACGGCGCAACAAACTGGCCCTTCTTGATGTTCACGGCGCGCCCCGTTTTGCCTGCGGCGACCAGCAAGTCAGTCTGCCGGCACAGAAAGGCTGGAATCTGCAGCACGTCTACAGCTTCTGCAGCGATCTTGCAGTGGGCAGGCTCGTGCACGTCGGTCAGCACCGGCAGACCTGTTTCCTTGGCCAGGCGACCAAGAATCCGTGTTCCTTCCACGAGGCCCGGACCACGAAAGCTCTTCACACTTGTGCGGTTGGCTTTGTCGTAGCTGGCTTTGAAGATGAAAGGAACGCCCAGATCGGAGGTGATGCGCTGCAGAGCATCGGCCATGGTTCGGACATGCGCTTCGCCTTCGATCACGCATGGACCGGCGATCAGGACAAGCCTTCCCTCTCCAACCTGGACCGGTCCAATCTCAAAGGAATTGTTCACGAACCCGATTTTACCGCTGTAAGCTCGGCCGCTCCCCAATCTTGGCGGCTCTTTGACCACTGCCACAACGCCCGTTCAAGAGCGTGAAGTGCCGTGGGCGCGGGCAGACCCTCCTTGGGTTCTACGATTCCATACCCGGCCAGGCGCTTGAAATGCGCATTATATTCAGCGTAGAAGGCGATATCGTGGCGTGCGTGTCCCAGGGCCTCAAGAGCACGGTAATCCAATACCGCATAGCTCTCAGGGTGAATGGCTGCCAGAATCGCAGACGCGATGGAGATATCGATGCCGCGGAGCCCGACCAGTGCCATGACCGCGTCTTCAGTCGAAGAGCGCGGCGAGGCCGCGATGGCCAGTGCCACCCTGATACTTTCATTGCTGTTGCCGATCAGGTAATGCACAACGCGCTCGGATTTCCAACGCACAATGGTTTCAAGATTCGCCAGTGTATATTCGCCGTCTCGAATTGCCTGGCCGGCTTCAAATGCGGCAGTCTCAAGCTGCTGTTCCCTCTCGCTCGCTTCCTGCCAGTACTGTTCAGATAATTGCTGAAGGTCCGCTTCAGCAGGTTGAAGCTCAAAATACGCCATGTTTTCTAACTCTCTCTCCGATCACAAAACTAGGCAAAGATAGGCTTGGCAACTGCCTTTGTCAACTGCACAGAACACACATCAGCAACCCAAAGTTTCGCCATGAGAATGACCATAAAGTGTGAGCAGGAACGGGCCAAATTCGTTGCCTGAGCTGCAATTAAAAGTGTGTCGTCCGGCTACAAATCTGAAAGATATGCATATATACATATATATGCTATTATGCGTTTATGCGTACAACGATCGACATTCCAGACCAGACTCATCGAGCCATGAAAATCCTGGCTGCGGAAACAGGAACTACAGTCCGGCAGCTGGTACTCGAAGGTCTGGAAATGGTTGTGAAACAGGCGACTGTGGCTTCCAGGATGCCTAGCACTTCAAGCCCCGAGACCCTGGCCTTGGGCAATGAAACCATCGGTAACCATATCGATTTTCCTTGATGCGAACCTCTACCCAGCCAAGGCGCACTCGGATTCAAGCTCTTTTTACGCGGCGGTGCGAGTGAGTCACGCCACGGAGCCAAACCCAGCCGGAAACATAATCTCGGCACCGTTCGCCTCGCCGCTAAGCGACAATCGCTGTGGAAACACTCTCCGCTGCGATCCGGCCCATCCGGTTCTTGTAACTTGCCACAATAAACTCACGGAACAGCGGATGCGGCTCCAGTGGCTTCGATTTGAACTCCGGGTGGAACTGGCAACCGAGGAAATAGGGATGGCCCGGCAATTCCACAATCTCTACATACGTCGCGTCCGGAGTTGTGCCGCTCAGCCGCAACCCGCCGCCGGTCAGCAGCGCTTCGTATTCCCGGTTGAATTCGTACCGGTGACGATGGCGCTCGCTGATCTCTGTGGCGCCGCCGTAGGCATTCGCGGCCATTGAATCCGGTTGAAGAATGCATGTCCATGCACCCAGACGCATGGTGCCGCCCATCTCCTCCACGCCCAGTAACTCGCGCAGCTTGTAAATGATGCGGTGCTGTGTGGCAGGATCGAACTCGCTGGAATTCGCGTCTTTCAGCCCACAGACATTCCGCGCAAACTCAATGCAGGCGGTCTGCATTCCCAGGCAGATTCCGAAATAAGGCACCTCGTGCTCGCGGGCATAGCGAATCGCGTTCAACATGCCTTCGATTCCGCGCTTGCCGAATCCGCCAGGAACCAGAATGCCGTCGAACCCTGCGAGTTGCGTTTCGTAGCTCCGGTCATCAGGAGCCTTTGACTCCAGGCCCTCCGCCTCAATCCATGTCACATTGAGCTTGAGGTTCTGTGAGACCGCGCCGTGGGTCAGCGCCTCTTTCAGTGACTTGTAACTATCCTCGTATTCCACGTACTTGCCGACGATTGCGATCGAGACCACATCTTTGGGGTGATAGCAACGTTCCACGAGGCTTTTCCAATTCGCCAGGTCAGATTCTGGAGCTTCCTTGTGCAGGTACTTCAGAATCAGAGAGTCAACACCCTCCGCCGCAAAGCAAAGAGGCACTTCGTAGATTGAAGGCACATCCTTGGCTCCTACCACCGCTCGTTCCTCGACGTTGCAGAACGCGGCAATTTTCTGTTTCATTTCGCGGCCAAGGTTCCGGTCGCAACGGCAAAGCAGAATGTCGGCCTGGATCCCGATTCCCAGCAGTTCCTTCACTGAATGCTGTGTCGGCTTGGTTTTCAGTTCCTGCGCGGCCGCAATCCAGGGCACTAGCGTCAGGTGTACAAAAACCGTGTTCTCTCGACCCAGTTCCTGGCGCATCTGGCGAATGGCTTCTAAAAACGGCAGCGACTCAATATCGCCCACCGTGCCGCCAATCTCCACAATGGTGACGTCCGCACCGTTCGATGAGACCTTGCGCATCGCGTTCTTGATCTCGTTGGTCACGTGCGGAATCACCTGCACGGTCTTGCCCAGGTAGTCGCCGCGGCGTTCTTTTTGAATAATCTGCTCGTAGATGCGGCCCGTGGTCAGGTTGTTGTCGCGCGAGAGCGGCGCATGGGTAAAGCGCTCGTAGTGGCCCAGGTCGAGATCGGTTTCAGCGCCGTCGTCGGTCACAAATACTTCGCCGTGCTGAAAAGGCGACATGGTGCCTGGGTCCACGTTCAGGTAGGGGTCGAACTTCATCAGGTTCACGCGCAGGCCGCGGCTTTCAAGCAGGCAACCTATCGAAGCGGCCGCCAGGCCTTTACCTAAACTGGACACAACTCCGCCCGTCACAAAGACATACTTTGCCGACATCGATGCAACCTCACTCTTTAATTGTTGGGATTGGCCGTACCAGGTGGACACCACTAAGTATGGCAGAGTTCTTGATCGGATGGAAACAGAAAATTAGCTCAATCGACGTGAAGAGAATTGGGCTGCGGCGCAATCCAATTTGATTCATCGGTTTGCAGCTTCAATTGCCAGTGCAAAACCTGGCATCAAACTCGAAAATGCAGGCGAACAGGGTTAGAGTGGATCTGGGTTCAATGATCGACAGAATTGAGATTCTCAAAACCGACATTACAACCCTCGACGTCGACGCAATCGTGAACGCCGCGAATAGCTCCCTGCTCGGCGGCGGAGGAGTTGACGGCGCTATTCATCGCGCCGCCGGACCCGAGCTGATGATTGAATGCCACAAACTGGGCGGCTGCAAAACTGGGCAAGCAAGACTGACCAGGGGATATCGGCTTCAGGCAAAGTATGTCATCCACGCAGTGGGCCCAGTGTGGCACGGGGGAGAACATGCAGAACGAGAGCTTTTGGCCAGTTGCTATCACTCATGCTTTGCGATTGCCCATGAACACAACCTGAAAACCCTCGCGTTTCCTGCCATTAGTTGCGGGGTTTACCACTTCCCTGTCGATCTTGCCGTAGAAATTGCCATGCGGGAGACAGTTGCAGAACTGCACAGAAGCGACCTTGTCCGTAAAGTGACCTTTGCCTGCTTTGGCGATGAGATTTACACCGCCTACCAGCGGCTCTATAACGCAATTCCGTATTAGTTTTTCTTCCCTTTTGCGGAGTTTGAAAGCCACGGGCGAAGCAAGCCGTATCAGCCTGCCTCGCCCGTTCGATCTTTCTAAAAATTCAAAGTAATCTTTGCCGTCAATGCCCGCGGTGTCACATAGTGCGTTCCGGAGAAGGTCGACAAAAAGTTATAGAGAGCATAATTGTTGGTCACATTGATGGCTGTCAGATCCAGGTCAACCTTGTAACGGTCGGCATGGAAGATGTTGTTCTTGCCGACGGACGCATCGAAGAGGTCGCGGTGTTGAATGCGTGGCGGGTCATGGTCGTTATCACCCGCTCCAGGGGCGGGAATGTCGATCAGGTTCGAGGTGAACTCCGACGCCGGGCAGACAGTAGGCAGCGGATTGTTGCGTGTCGCTTTAACTCCGTTGCAGGCAAATCCCGCTTGAAACTCTTCGTCTGCAGTCAAGGGCTGGTACACATTCGCCCCCGTCACAGGGTTCATAGTGGGTGGAACATTGTTATCGACCATCGCCACGCCAGGCTGTCCATTGATCATGGTTGAACTATTCGGGCATGCGGTGTTTGGATCGGTCGGGCTATAACAAGGTGTGGATCCGGCTACCAACCCGCTGTCGAAGCGCCAGTTGAACCCACCCCAAAGGCCGCTGATGAACTTGGCGCCGGGAATCGTGTACTGGAGGTGGCTGGTCTGGTTGAACTTCTCGTCGTGATCGATTCGAAAAGGCAGGCCTGTTTGGCCCACTGTGGCTCCGGCCCCGGCAACCTGCGGCGGGTAAAAGCGCGCAGCCACAGAGGAGGTGATGAAGTATGCACTGAGGTGGTGCCACTCGGGAATCTCGATGTTAGCCGCATAGCCGGGGATTTTGGAGCTATGCCAGTCGATCGGAAAAGTGATCGGAGTGTTGCCCAGCACGCTGAAGTCGAAAGCATTGTGGGTGTACTTCCAGATGTACTCTCCGCTGATGACTACCCTTTTGCTGATTGCCTGCTGAAATCCAGCGTGAAACTCGTTACGGAAACCCGGGTGCATGATTCCCGAAACTCCCGGAGTGCAGTTCAGCAGCGGCGCCAGCACGGCATTCGCGCATCCCTCGCTGGACAGAATCAGATTCTCGTTGAATGGCGTCTCCAGCGTACGCGCGTAGGAGACCCTCAACACAGTAGCCGACGGCTTGATGTTATAAGCGATACCGATGCGAGGCTGCGTCTGGTTGGCATCCGTGAGCCCGTTGTAAACGTCCTGTCGGAGTCCCAGGTTGAAGAGCCAGCTTCCTGCCTTGATCTGATCTTCGATGTAGAGTCCAAGCTCTTTGATATCGGTGTGACCCGCGTAGCTGAAAAGGTCACCGCCGCGAGTTAGATCGTAGGGCGCGAGAACGGGCTTGTAATTGGCGTTTGGGATCGTTGTGCCGGTTGGGCAACTCACAGGGCCAGAGTAACCAGCCAGCGAATTGCCGTTCAGGTCGACGCAGGGCGAGTTGTAGGTTGACTCCACTACACCCAGTGTGTCGTTTTCGTTCAGGAACGTCTGTCCATACTGTGCGCCCGTCTTGAAGTTATGGATTCCTTTCGAATATGAGAAATCCGAGTGTACGGCGCTATTGGTGAGCGTGCGGTATTGGGAAATCGAGGCCGTTTGCAGATTGGAAGGGCCCAGATCTGCGAGGGGGTTGCCGCTCGGAAAATAGTTATATTCGTCTCTGCGGACAAAGGCACCCAGGTTGAAAACCGAGTCGTTGCCGATCACTCGGGTATACGTTGGCGAGATGTTGATTGTCCCGATCTTGGAGCGCTGATCCGTGCTGCCGACGTTCCCAAAGACCGGGATAGAGTTTGCGCCGATGCTGACAACATTTTGCACGTTCTCGTTGTCATAGGAGTCAGGCGTCTGGAACCAGGAGCGGCTGTAGTTCAGGTCCACATGGATCGAGTCGACAGGCGAAAAGCTGTAGTCCACTCGGTCAAACACATTTTGCTCGTTGCCCTTGTCGTGGAAAACCTCAAACTCCGGGGGATCGAGAAAGCGGCCGGTGTTGAGACCATCGGCCTCAATAAAATTGCCCCAGTTCTTGCCGCCATACGCCAGGTCGAAACCCGCCGTTGCCGAGCCGAACGCTCCGTAGGAACCGCTGAAGCTGCCCGTCGGCTTGGTAACGCCTTGACCTGAACGCGTGGTCGCCACAATCACGAGGCTGGTTTTGCCGCCGTATTCGGCCGGTGGCGCGCCGCTGATGACCTCAATGGACTGAATCGAATTCGACGGAATCTGGTTGGAAAAAACCTTGCTCTGCTGATCGGTGATCGACTGGTCATCCACCGAATACGAATTGGAGGCGTGATCGCCGAGGCCGTGGAACAATCCGTTGGAATCGGCCGCTACACCGGGTGTGGTCTCTGTGACCAGCGAACTGAGCGTGGAAGATGCGCTCTCCATTGGCACTTTGACAAACAGGTCGCGGTCTACGTCAGTGTGAAAGGTCGGATCGTTTTCCACCAGATCACCGCCTGCTTCCACTGTGACGGTCTGGCTGGTGCCGGCAATCTGAAGAACCAGCTTCAAACTGACACCTACCACCGAGCGGATCTCAAAGTTCCGGGCCAGTGGGGCAAAGCCGGTGGCAAAGACGCTGATGTGGTAAGGGTTGAAAGGGACATTTGGAAAGCCGAACTGGCCTGTGGCGTCGGCGCTCACCGTCCTGTCCAGACCGCTGCTTGCGTTGGTCAAATGGACCGTTGCGCCGGGAATCATTGCGCCGGAAGGGTCGGTAACCGTGCCGCGGACAGCGCCGGCATTGCCGCCTTGAGACGAGGCGGAAACCGCGCCGAGGATCAGTGCGAAGAAGGGAAGAATACGAAGAAAAGTGCCGCGATTGAACGGCATGCGTGGCCTCCTTACAAAAGCTGAAAAATGCTGAAGGTGAGCCGTGGCTATTGAACGCCGCGGCATCCTTTGTGCATGAGGGGCTTCCTTCAATTCACCCAATCAGCTTTTGCCGAGGCGCCATTACCCTGCGACGATATGCGGCAGGGTCAAGCGGGAACCAAAATCAAATGAGGAAAGGGGAAGATTGCCCTAGCAGCCGGAGGGAGGGGGGCGCGTAAAAAGCTGTGGATGCCAGAAACGAACGACTGTGCGCGCCTTGAACACCGGGGTGGCTGATTCGAACTGGACCAGCACCACGACGGCTGCTGTCACCGCGACCGGAGCAGCAGTGTGCATCACAATGCAAAGCGGGCAGTGATCAGCGTCGCTCTCGACGGGATGAACGTGAGCTACCTGGACGATGGTCAGCAGAGCCAGCAGTACAAGACACACCACGGTGGCCACCGGCCAGCCAGTGAGCCCGGCGCGGCGCTTTCCGCGGATATCTGCCTGAAACCCTGTCACGAATGCATCCCTTACATCAAGAATACACATTGTTGGATGCGGTCGTGCTGTGATGGTTACCAGTTTCGCCCCGAATTTGACCGAGAGTAACCGCAAACACACGGTGACCACGTTCGTCTAAACTGTGGGGCAATGGCTAATCTTACGAATCTGCGGCGTTTGCTGTCCGGTCTGCTGGCAATCGTATTGATTGCCCTGGTGGCCGGCCAGGTGTATGCACAGAAAACGCTCACCGTGAAACCCGAGCAGCCAGGCACACAGACCAACCATCGGCTCATTCTCAAGGACGGCACATATCAACTTGTCCGCAAATACGAAGTTGTCGGAGATCGAGTCCGCTACATCTCAGTGGAACGTAGCGGCGATTGGGAAGAGCTGCCCGAAAGTTTGGTCGACTGGGAGGCAACGCGTAAGTGGGAGCGTGATCACGCCGTTGAAAAGGTGGAAGATCCGTCCCCAGCCATGAAGGAAGCCGAAGACATCGATAAGGAAGAAGCTGCCGAACGCGCTGACCAGAAGGCTCTCATGCCCGAGGTAGCCAAGGGCCTTGAGCTGCCGAATGAGGACGGTGTGTTTGCGTTGGACACATTTCAAAATACTCCAGAGCTTGTGGAACTGCTTCCCAACCAGCTCGGCGCGGTCGAAACCAAAACCAAACATGGTCTCAAGATCCTGAACCCCGCTACCGGCGCCAACGCCAGTCTTGAACTTGATGGCGCGCACGCCAGAGTCCACCTGCACGTCAATGACCCTGCGATTTATCTTTCGCTCGCAGGGCGCGAAGACGCTCAGCAGGTGGTTTCCCACGCAATGACGGTAGACACCGGCGGTGCGAAACCGCTGGCCAACCGCAAGCACGGCGCGCGCTCGGCGACCTCCGGGTTCGCAATCGTGCACGTAGACGAGCGCAGAGCTGTCCGTATCGTGGGCGCAATCCACATGAGCCCGAATGGCACGGTCACCCAGGACGAAGATGTCATGGGCGCAAAAGTCGAGGTGTTGCCAGGCAAACACTGGCTCAAGATCACGCCTGACAAGCCGCTGCTGATTGGCGAGTATGCGCTGGTCGAGATTCTGTCCGCCTCTGACATCAATCAGGCCGTTTGGGATTTCCGCGTGGACCCGCAGTTGGGAGACAACGTCGGGTCCATCGGACCGATTTTCAAGTCGGCAAGAGATCAGTGATCCTGAATGCTGCTATACCGCCTCAGGTGACTTGGCCTTGGAAAACTTCTGTCGCCGCTTCTCCCATTCATCCGAGCTGAAGAAACGCGGCCCCACCTCAATCAACCGTGGAATCATGTTGAATACGGCGATCCGGCTCCAGGGGCGCCCGTCACGTTGCCGGAAGCCCTTCTCATTCAGGTCGCTGACGATGCTCGAGTAGGAAAAGTCCTGCACCAGCAGTTCCATCATCAGCATCAGCGTCTGGTGCTCCTTGGGATGAACTTCAAGGCGCGTGCAGTCGTCGGATATGCGCAGCCCGTAGGGGATGTCCTCGTTGAAGCCGCCCTCTGGCGGCGTCTCGGACTCGGGCAACTCCCGTCGCCACTCGATTGAAACCATCTGCCACCCGGCAGTTGTTCGCTGCCGGATCACATCGGGACTAAACGGCCCGGAAATCACATCACGCACCCGCTCGAAATATGCCATGACTCGCCTCCGAGGATGGTCAGCATATCTGTAAGCAATTCATCAACCAAAGAATTGGCCAGCAAAACGGCCCTCAAACTGTTCATGAGGGAAGGGATAGCTGCGGATGGCAGGTCCGGGATTCACCGGCGCCTGTTCGTTTTCGCAAAAAACCGTCCGATTGTGGACAGCGGCCGGAACTGAATTCAATTCCCAGTATCGAATCGCGGACGCCTAAACCAATTGCTCTCTATTCACGCACGCCAATACCAAGCGCTTTCATCTTGCGATAAAGGTGGCTGCGTTCCAGACCCAACAGCTCAGCTGCATGGCTGATGTTGTTCCTGGCTTCCTCAATCTTCTTGAGAATGTACTCTCGCTCGTAGGCATCACGCGCCTGTTGCAACGACGAGAATTCCTCCGTCGAGCGGGTGCCCGCCTTATGGGTCAGAGGCGGCAAGTGCTTGCGTTCGATGCGCAGCGTCCGCGGATTGAGGATGAGGACGCGCTCGATCACATTTTTCAGCTCGCGCACATTACCCGGCCAATGATAGAGGGCCAGTGTGCCTAGCGCCTCGTCGTCGATTTCCATCCGAGGGCGTCCGTACTGCCGCCCAAATTCGCTTAGAAACTCGCGCGCCAGGGGCGGAATGTCCTGCTTGCGCTCACGCAGCGGAGGCACGAAGAATGGAACGACATTCAGCCTGTAAAACAGGTCCTCGCGAAAATTGCCCTTGGCAATCTCCTCTTCAAGGTCCTTGTTTGTTGAGGCGATCAGGCGCACATCCACGCGTAAAGGCAGCGTGCCGCCGACGGGAGTAAACAGTTGGTCGTCGAGCGCTGAAAGCACCTTTGCCTGCGTCTTCAGGCTCATGTCGCCCACTTCATCGAGAAAGAGCGTGCCCCCGTCTGCGCGTTCCAGCGTACCTCGTTGCTCAGGCGGTCCGCCCGGTTGCGCCCCGTGCCGGTACCCAAAAAGCTCAGCATCAATGTGCGCCTCGGGAATGGCCGCGCAGTTCAGTTCGACAAACACCTGGTCGCGGCGCAGGCTCTCCGCGTGGATTGATCGTGCGATCAGTTCCTTGCCGGTGCCCGACTCCCCGTAAATAAGCACCCTGCCGTTGGTGGGCGCCATCAGCCGAATCTGCTGCCGCAGCGCCTTTACCGGTACGCTTGCGCCCGTGAGCACCGAGCCGGCATTGAACTGACGTTTGAACTCGATATTCTCAGTCCGCAGCCGACGTGCTTCCACGGCGTTCTTGATCACAATCAACGTGCGATCAAGCGAGAGCGGCTTCTCAAGAAAATCGTAGGCACCGAGCTTGGTGGCCTTTACGGCGGTCTCGATGGTGCCATGGCCGCTGATAATCACCACTTCGGGCCGCATCTCCACGGCCAACTTATGCATATCGGCCAACACATCGAGCCCATCCCGGTCAGGCAGCCAGATGTCGAGCAACACGACGTCGAAAGGCGCATCCTGAATCAGGACCATGGCTTCGGCCGCGGTGGCTGCGGTGGATACGCCATAACCCTCCTCGCCGAGAATCTCTTCGAGCGAGGTGCGGATCTCCGCCTCGTCGTCCACCACCAGGATGTGGTTCATGAATCAAGACCCTTGAGCGGAACGCTCTCTCGGGCTGGCAAGGCCCCGTTACCTGACGTGAGAGCGAATCCCTCGGGTGTCACCCCGGAAAGTTCGGATCCGGAGACGGGCTCCATCAACGGCAACCGCATCAGGAAGCGCGCGCCTTTGGGGCTATTGGATTCCGCGCGTAAAGACCCGCCATGCTCCTGCACGATCTTGGCTGCAATCGAAAGACCCAGCCCGCTGCCGCGGTGCTTTGTCGAGTAGAACGGCAGGAACAGGCGTTCGCGGATCTCATCCGTGAGTCCGTGGCCTGTATCGGAGACTGCGACCTCCACCGAACCGCCATCCTCACCGAGCGACGAGTGAATGCCGAGCACGCGCAACAAGCTGCCCTGCATGGCCTCGGCTGCATTGTCAATCAAGTTAGCCAGTGCGCGGCGAATTGCTTGAGGGTCGGCCATCACAGTCGGCAAATCCGGCTCCAGGTCCCACTGCACCGTAATCCCATTAAGCCTGCCGGCGAACAAGGCCAGCGCTTCTTCCGCCACGCGATTCAAGTCGCAGGCCCGCGGCTGTGGCGCCGGAAACTGGGCCAGCACTGAAAACTGGTCTACAAGGGTCCGCAACGTTCCCACACAACCCAGAATTACCTCGCTGCACTTGCGAATAATGTTTGGAGAGTCGTTCGTGCCCCGATCAAGGTGTCTGCCGATCCGTTCGGCGGAAAGGGCAATGGGGGTGAGCGGATTCTTGATTTCATGGGCTACGCGCTGCGCCACTTCCTTCCATGCCAACTGCCGCTGTGCGCGCAAAAGCTCGGTTGTGTCCTCAACCACCAGCACCGTTCCCGGCTGCCCCGGAGCCAGTTCAAGGCGCGCGCTGGTAATCGCCAAATGAATTGTTCCGCCGCGACCATAAAGCTCGATTTCTGTCGAGGCCGCGCCCATACGTTGCCCGCGGCGAATCACTCCGGCAAGATCGTCAGCGCAATCAGCCGGCAGCAGCGCTTCGATTCTCTCCCCGGCCAGGCTCACAT
The DNA here is from genome assembly GCA_964614635.1 of uncultured Occallatibacter sp. Lineage (GTDB taxonomy): Bacteria > Acidobacteriota > Terriglobia > Terriglobales > Acidobacteriaceae > Telmatobacter. The sequence goes on along the minus strand of CAZTLV010000038.1, from coordinate 15,755 downwards.
CTGCCCGCCGTCCCATCAGCGCAGCAAAGGCACGATTGGATTGGAGCACCTCCCCGGAGCCATTCAGCGTCACCACGCCGGAGGGAATTGTTTCAACAATCGTCTCCAGTTCCCGGCGGCGTTCTTCAATGGCCAGGTTCGCCGCGGTCAGCTGCGCAGAAGAACTTTCCGCCAACTGCCGGCTGGCATCCAGGTCGGCGGCCATGCGGTTAAAGGCGCGGACCAGGTCCCCCATTTCTCCATTGGCAATCAGCGCTACGCGGTGGTCATACTTTCCAGTCGCAATCTCGTCCATTGCGTCGGCCAACGCCTCAACAGGCCTGGTGATCTGCTTGGAGAGAAACAACGCCAGCCAGACGCTTGAAAAGAACACAAAAACAGTAATGACTAAAAGCAGGAGAAAGAAAATAGTGCGAATCTGGTTGCGAGCCCGGAATAGCTTCCAGTAGGCGTCTGCACCTGACCGGATGCGGGCCGCGGTCTGGCTCAGCCCCTGCGGCATGGGCAATGCCACTACCACCACCTTGCCTGATGCGGTAGCGGACATCCCCAGTGCGTAATCCTGCCCGGCAACCCTGAGCACCGCCTCATCGCTGCGCTGCGCAGAGGACAGAACATTGGCCGAAAGCGCTCCATGCAGGGGAACAGCAGTGCCCAACTCGCCCTCGTCAGTTTTTGTGGGCAGCCATGGCAGCAGGCTTGCCTGGCTCTGCTCCGGCGGCGCCTGAAAACTGGTCATCTGGTGCGAATCCTTGTCATAAACCACAGCGAATCCGCCGCCCAGGGTAATTCGATGCGCACTCAACTGATCGTTCAGATCCGGCAAATCCCGATCTGGGGCGCCGGAGCTGGCGATCGCTTCCGCCTCCACGCGCGCATTCGCGGTGACGTACTGCGCCAGTTCCAGTACCGCCCGAGTCGAGTCCTCACGCAGTTCCCACGTGGGTTGTGAGAACCAGCGGTCAATGGATCGGTTCATCAGGTTAAAGCTGAAAAGGAACATGAACACTGCCGGAGTGAGCGCAATCAATGCCGCGCCCAGCACCATGCGAGTACGCAGCCGCGAGCCCAGGGCACTGCTGCTTTGATCCGCATACAGCTTCAGCATGTTGCGCAGCAGCAGCATCAACAGGACCAGCAAAAGCAGAAACACAACCACAGTCAGGCTGGTAAACAGCAGCGTTTCTCCAGAGGTCTCTGGATTCAGAAACTGGACGTTCGTGGTGTTGAAAGCATTCAGCCCGCCTAGCAAGGCAAGGCCCAGCACCACCCCGCCCGCAAGCAGGGCAACGGAACGACGCCGAGGGTCGGCAAGGAACGGCATGCCGCGATTATAGAGCGGTCTTGGAAGGCAGGGAACAGTGAACAGCCACCACAGCGGCAATCACCTGCCGCCTTGAACCCCGTCAGTGAATAGAAAGCGCTGACCTGCCTTCCTTATTTGAAGACCAGCATTTGCAGCCAGCCACCCCAAATATCGGCCCATGAGTGAACCATGATGTTTGCGCGCAGATTTTTGCGCCATGCCGCGAGGATGCCAAACATCACGCCAAGCACGCTGATGACGGCAACATTCCGCCAACCCTGATAAGCGTGAAAGAGACCGAATACCACGCCCTGCGCAAACACAGCGACGACGATGTTTCCGCTCAGTGCATGGAACTGGCGCTGCAGGAAGCCGCGAAATGCCAACTCCTCGCAGATTCCCGCGGTGATCGAAGTTGCAATCCAAAGCAGAATTTCAAGCAGACTCTGCGGCAACAGGCTGGCGACAGACTTGGCGCTACCTGCGCCCGACATCCGCGGGTCGACCAGCCAATGCACACCAAAGGCCGCGCCTTCCCAGAGCGCCCAAAACGGCAGCGCGATGGCAACATCTGTCGCTATGCATTTCCACGAGGTCCATCGCCCGCCGGAAAGCGTCTTGAGGTTACCGCCATGGCGATGTACTCCGGCCCAGCAGTAATACAGGAGCGCCCAGTCCATTGCGATCAAACTCAGGTAGATGGGAATCGCCTGGCTGTGACTCGCAAACTGACCGGGTGCCGCTCCGCCGCCCGTCGGCGCGTTTTGGGCCAAAAAGCCCATGGTCACCACGCCCGCCCCAATCAGGAGGAAGCCTACAAGCCATCCCCACGAGGCGATCTGTCCCGGTTTTTGGGACTCTTCTAGACTTGATGATGCGAACACGTCATTTGCTTGCATGTCGCTTCTCCTCGCGAGTTTGCGCTTGTCTCTTGGGATTGCCGGCAAGTCTGTTCAATTCGACCAATGTCTCTTCCGCCCAGCGCAAATGTGCCTCTAATTCGAACTCTCCGAAGCGGACCGCCATCTTCCAATAAGGGGCGTCGGGATACTGCTGGTTTTTGGCGATCTCCACAGCCACACTCTTGATGAACAGGAGCGATCTTTGCTCCGACTCCGCCATGCTTTCGACGTATCCGGCCGAAATCTCAGCTGAAAACTGTGCGCCGAAGAACAGCTTCAGCAGCAATTCATTGCGTGGAATTTCAGCTTGCGGCGGGACGGCCAGCCAGCTTGCCAGATGCTCGCGTCCCTTTTTTGTGATGGAGTAAATGCGGCGGTCCGGCTTACCCTTTTGTTTCTCGGTCGCCGCGCTCACCAATCCGTCGGCCGCCAGCTTCTTGAGATTTGGATAGATCTGGCCGTAGCTTTCGTTCCAAAAGTGGCCGATCGATCCGCGAATCGTCTGGCCCAGGTCGTATCCCGACATCGGTTCGATCGTCAGCAGTCCCAGCAGCACTTGCATCGATGAACTTGAACGCTTTGCCATGGCTCTATTAGATATATGCCTATTAGATATATGATGTCAACAAGAATCTCCAGTCGCTGCATTCGCATTGAAAAACTAAGCGGCGATTATGGCTTGCCCGCTCTGTGCGATTCCGGATCTCAGATCTGCGAACAGGCCAGCGGGGTGAGAATCAGGTTGGTGATGTTGTCCACGATATTGTCATAGGCATATCGCGGATTGGCAGAGAGCTTCTTCCATGCAGGATCGTTGCGGAAGACATCCCACTGCGCATCCAGTTCGGCCATATCCTTGAAGGCCAGCATGTATTGCAGGTTCGGCATCCGCGCGCCAATCTGCGTATCACCAAAAAACACGGGGTGAAAACCGGCAGCCTTGAAGATTTCAAACTCTCCCGAATGAAACATCTCTACCTTGCGAACATGTGCGCCGTTGCTGGGGCTCTCATAGATGCGGAGTTGAAAGATGCGCTTGTCCTTGGTGGCCGCGGCAGCGGGCGGTGTCAGCTTTGGCCAGCCTTCGAAGGCCCGCAGCAATACACTATCCGCGCGTCGAAAGGCAGGCGAAGCTGCGGTCGCATTCCAGAATGGATCGGCAATCTTGACAAATTCTGCATCCTGTCCCAGTCGCAGGTTCAATTCGGCATGGACTTCGATCGACGATCCTGGCATCAGTACGTAGTACGCCGGCGTCTCGGAGCCGATCGTCAGGCTGAAAGCACCTACCGGTCCCATGCCGAGGCGAGTGAGGGCCGGGATCAGCGCATCACCCAGGAAACTCTCGGTCAGCTTCAATTGCGGCCCGCTCTTCAAACTGTAGCGGCGCAGGTGGTAGAACTCGCGAGCGCTGGACGAAGGGGCTTGCGCGGCCGCGTTGCCGGTCATGGCAGCGGCGGAAGTGACGAGTGAGGCGGCAAGAAAATCACGGCGTTCCATGGGGTCCTCCAGGCGAAGAATGATTGTACGGCAGAGGACGTTTACGCAATCAAGGTTGCCGCGGCTGCCCAGGCCCGTTCCTGGCTTTCAGCGACGCCGCGATGGGTGAGCGTGCCCATCCAGGTATTCAAGCCGTCGGCCAGGCCGGTATCCTGCTTGAGCGCCTCCCTCGCGCCAACGTTGGCAATCCGTAAGACGTAGGGGAATGTCGAGTTGGTCAGCGCCAGCGTTGAAGTGTGCGGTACCGCTCCTGGCATGTTGGTCACGCAATAATGCACCACGCCATCCACCACATAGCTTGGATTAGAGTGCGAGGTGGGCCGCGCCGTCTCTACGCAACCTCCCTGGTCGATGGCCACATCCACAATGACTGCGCCCTTTTTCATTGCAGCCACCATGCCGCGGGTAACGATCTTGGGCGCCGTAGTTCCAGGAATCAGAACCCCGCCAATCACCAGGTCCGCTTCCCTGGTTGCGTGGGCCAGGTTGTAGCTGTTCGATGCCAGCGTATACAACCTTCCTCCGAAGATGTCCTCAAGTTGGCGCAGGCGATTCAGGTTCACATCAACCAGAGTCACCTTCGCCCCGAACCCGAGAGCGATGCGCGCGGCATTGGTGCCCACGATCCCACCGCCAATAATGCAAACGTGCGCCGGCGGAACACCCGGCACGCCGCCGAGCAGAATGCCCCGCCCACCGCGCTCTTTTTCAAGATATGTCGCCCCCACCTGCACGCTCATGCGTCCGGCTACTTCGCTCATTGGCGTTAATAAGGGCAGCGTGCCCTGCCGGTCGCGCACCGTTTCATAGGCAATGCCGATCACTTTTGACTCCAGCAGCTTGTCAGTCAAATCCGGCACCGGCGCAAGGTGCAGATAAGTGAACAGCACCAGCCCCTCACGGAAGAAGCCGTACTCCTTCTCGATGGGCTCTTTTACCTTGACCACCATCTCCGATTTGCCCCACACATACCCTGCCTCGCCCACAATTTCTGCGCCGGCATCCTGGTACTCGGCGTCAAGAAATCCAGACTCCGCCCCGGCGTTGGTCTCGACCAGCACAAAGTGCCCAGCCTCGGTCAGCGCCTTCACGCCTGCCGGAGTGACGCCGACTCGCGCCTCGTTGTCCTTGATTTCTATGGGAACGCCGATAATCATGATTTGCTCCTTGCGATTGGATGGCCCTGAACCGCTTTGGGTCTGAGTAATTCTTCTGTTCACTCCGCGTTATCGATCTGGGCCCGTTGCAGCTTGTCGGAATAATCGATATAAACCGCTTTCCAGGTTGTAAAAAAGTCGATGGCTCCGTTGCCTTCGCGATGACCATTTCCGGTATGCTTCACTCCCCCGAATGGCAGATGAACCTCCGCGCCGATGGTGGGAGCATTGATGTAAGTGATTCCCGCTTCAAGGTCGCGGATCGCCGTGAACGCTCGATTTACATCCTTTGTGTAGAGAGCCGTCGAAAGCCCGTAGTCAATCGAATTGGCAATCTCCACAGCTTGCTCGAAGGTTTCGAACTCAATGAGGCTCACCACCGGTCCAAACGCCTCCTCGCGTGCAATTCGCATCGTAGGAGTCACTCCGCCCAAGACGGTCGGCTCAAAGAACGTTCCTGAAGCGTAAATTCCGTCAGTCAATGCGTGACCGCCAGCCAGCAGGCTTGCCCCTTCTGCAAGAGCGATCTCGACATACCTGGTGGATGTCTCAATCTGGTTCGGGTTGACCTGCGGCCCAACCTCGACCGATTCGTCAAGGCCGTTACCGACCTTGAGTTTCTTCGCACGGTCGACAAACTGCGTCGTAAACCTCTCTGCAATTCCCTTCTGCAGCAGGATGCGGCTGGTAGCTGTGCATCTCTGACCGGTAGTTCCGAAAGAGCCCCACAATGCTCCTTCCAAGGCCAGTTCCAGGTTGGCGTCGTCGAGAACGATCTGCGCGTTCTTGCCGCCCATTTCCAGCGAGACCGGCTTGAAAGTAGCAGCTGCACGCTGCGCCACCTGCGAACCCACTGCGCTCGAACCTGTAAAGCTGATGGCGCGGACATCGGGGTGTTCGACAAGCGGAGCGCCGGCATCCGGCCCTAATCCGGCAACAATGTTGACCACTCCAGGCGGCAGGCCGGCATCGATAAGTGTCTGGACTAAGTTGTAAGTGGACAGCGGGGTATCTTCCGCTGGCTTGATGACGCACGTATTGCCGCAGACCAACGCAGGAAACAGCTTCCAACTGGGAATCGCCATGGGAAAATTCCACGGTGTAATCAGTCCTACAACGCCCACCGGCATCCGCACGCTCATTGCGAACTTGTTTTCTAGCTCGCTTGGCGTCGTTTGTCCAAACAGGCGTCGTCCCTCTCCCGCCACATAAAACGCCTCATCAATGGCCTCTTGCACGTCGCCACGTGTCTCAGCCAGCACTTTGCCCATCTCCCTGGTCATCTGGCGTGCGTACTCTTCTTTGCGCTCTTTCAGCAGCAGCCCCGCCCGTACCAGGATCTCCGCTCTCTTGGGCGCGGGAACCAGGCGCCACGCAGTAAACGCTCTTTTTGCCGCAGCCACGGCCTTCGCCACGTCGTCGGCATGCGACAAAGGAAACGCTCCAACTACGTCAGAATGATCGGCCGGGTTCACGTTCAGCATCGTCTGGCCGCTCGCGGCGGGGAGCCATTGTCCGCCAATCAGGTTGTGAAATGTGGGATACGCCATGAAAACCTCAAAATTGGGTAGGAGGCCAGGGAACAGTTTAGTTCCCAACGAGGCAGGACCGGCAAGCCCCGAGTTTATCCCACCGTTTACCCCGGCGGTGCCATTTCCAGCGAATTACCGGTACTGGTAAAGTTTGAACAAACTTTACCGGTGCCGAATTACCAGCGTGCAACGCTGTTGCGGCCCGCTGGCCGTACAATAGGCGTTGAGGTAGAACCAGTTTCCCAATGTCATTGAACGGTTATCCATCCCGCTCTTCGCGGTCGCACGGACTTCGCTCGCTTTTCAGCATGTTTTCCAGCGATCTTGCCATTGATCTTGGCACCGCCAACACACTTGTCTTCGCCGCCGGCAAGGGCATCGTCGTCAACGAGCCTTCCATTGTCGCCATTAACAAAAACACCGGTGAGGTTGAAGCTGTCGGCAAGGAAGCCAAGGAGATGCTTGGCCGCACCCCCGGCAACATCGTGGCCATCAAGCCGATGAAGGATGGTGTCATCGCAGACTTCAAAATAACCGAGAAAATGCTCAACTACTTCATCCAGAAGGCTCACAACCGCAAGATGCTGGTGCACCCGCGCATCGTGATCGGCGTGCCTTCTGAGATCACCCAGGTCGAGAAGCGCGCGGTCGAGGACTCGGCCTATCGCGCCAAAGCCAGCGAGGTCTACCTGGTGGAACAGGCGATGGTCGCCGCCATCGGCGCCGGCCTTCCCATCACCGAACCTTCGGGCAACATGGTTGTCGATATCGGTGGCGGCACCACGGATATCGCCGTGATCTCCCTGTCGGGAATTGTGTACTCGCGATCAGTGCGCATGGCAGGAAACCAGATGGACGAGGCCATTACCAACTACCTCAAGCGCAAGTACAACCTGCTTATCGGCGAGCGGACCGCTGAACATATCAAGATAGAGATTGGCTCCGCCTTCCCGCTTGATAAACCGCTGACCATGGAAATCAAGGGCCGCAACCTCATCGAGGGCGTGCCCAAGACCATCACCATCGACGACAGCGAAATTCGAGAAGCCCTCGGTGAATGCATTGCGGTCATCATCAATGCCATTCGCGTGGCTCTGGAACGCACGCCGCCAGAGCTTTCAGCCGACATCAGCGATCGCGGCATCGTCCTCACTGGTGGAGGCGCGCTGATCAAGAAACTCGACAAGCGCATCCGCGAGGAAACCGGCCTGCCCGTCTCGGTGGCCGACGATCCGCTCGCATCGGTTGTGTTGGGTACCGGCAAAATGCTCTCTGACTTCCGGCTTTTGCGCAAGATCAAGATTGATTGAAGCAAGTGAAGAAGTGAAACAGTGAAGCAAGTAATAAAAGCGGTGCTGCCAACGACAGCCTGCGACTAACGAATCACAACAAATAGCAATTCGTTGAACGCTGTTGGTGCGCTGACCACTCTTCACCTGTTTCACTCCTTTACTTTGTCACTCGATCGCTCCTTCACTTTTTTTCACCTGGTCACGTTTCGCCGTCATGGAATCGTTTTTCATCCGCTATCGAAATCTCCTGGTGCTGCTGGGCATTCTGCTGGTCCAGGTGATTGGCCTTGCTGTGCAGGTGCGCCAGACCGACACGGGACACAACACGCTTGACCCGCGGGACGGCCCGGGCGTCCGGCTGATCCGGCTTTGGGCCAACGCCCTGGTCTCGCCGCCAGAGCAGCTCATTCAATCTTCCAAGCTTGGCGCCGGCGGATTCTGGCAGAACTACATTGACCTGCGTCACGTTCGACAGCAGAACCAGGAATTGCAGAAGACCGTCGACCGGCTGCGTCTGGAACAGGCTGCCTTGCTCGAAGATGCTCGGCAGGGCCAGCGCCTGCAGGCCCTCATGGACTTCCAGCAGAAATACATCTACAAGACGGTGGCCGCGCAGGCCATTGGCTCCAGCGGCAGCGATCAATCGCACGTCTTCAACATCGACAAGGGGGCCGACTCTCAGCTTCGCCCCGACATGGCGGTCATTACCGCTGACGGCATTGTGGGCAAGATTCGCGACGTCTTTCCACACTCTGCGCAGATCCTTGCCGTCAACGATCAAACCAGTGGCGCCGGCGTGATTCTTGAAACTACACGCATTCGGGGCATCTTACGGGGCAATGCCTCTGGGCAACTCCAGGTGGTTCATGTCCAGGCCGATAACCGCATCCAGCCCGGCGAAAACGTCCTCACCGCCGGTGGCGATCTCGTCTTCCCGCGCGGTCTGCCAGTCGGTGTTGTGGAGAAGGTCGTCCGCGATCCAGATCACGACTCGCAAGTGGATGTGATCGTGAAGCCCGCCGCCCACCTCGATCGCCTCGATGAGGTCCTGGTTGTCACGGACACGGAACCGCGCTTCTCCACCCAGGATCAAAAGGATCTGGCCACCAGCGAAGCCCTTAAAGGCCCTGAAGCAGCAGCCATCAACGCGCAGAAAAAGGCTTCGGAGGTCATGGCCGAAGGGCTGCCAAATCTGAAAGTTCCCAACCTTCCACCCGATCAGCAACCGTTGCTCGATAGTTCCAATCCCAATCCCGTGGCCCGCCCGCCCCAGGCGCTGCACCCCGATCGCTTTACACCCGGTGCAACCGCAGGAGCCAATTCTGATGTACCGGCCGACGCCTCGCCTGGAACGGACAGCCAATCCGCCGACAAGGCGAAACCGTCTTCAACGGAGTCGGTGAAGGCTGCCCAGGCCGGCGGAAAGCCGCACCCACCAGGCGCAGCCTCGACGAAACCCGTCTCCAAACCGAAAACGAAGCCCATTCAACAAGCAAAGCCGCAGAATCCGGCACCCCCGCAAGCCAAGCCAGCACAGGCCAATCCCCCGGATGCCAAGCCCCAGGAGAATCCATAACCATGGCTGTTCTGGGCGCGAACTTCCGCCGCGATCTTGAAATTCGCCGTTATCCTGCCCTTGCCTATGCGCTGGCACCGCTCGCCGCTCTCGTCTTGCAGGCATGGCTTCCGCGAGTCCTTGGCCGTTTCGCGTGGTTCGATCTCCCGTTGGTGATCACGGTTTACTTTGCACTGGGTCGCCGCAGCCCCATTCAGGGAACCCTCATGGGCGCTGCGATGGGCATCTTTGAAGATGCGCTCACGCACCACGCCATCGGCATCAACGGAATCGCGAAGTCTGTCGTCGGCTTCATTGCCGCGTCGGTCGGTGTTCGCATCGACGTTGAGAACTTCACCATCCGCATGCTCCTTGTGTTTCTGCTCTCGTTGCTTGCGAGTGTGGTGTATGTGTTTGTCTACCGCGTCCTGCTCGGACTCGATCTGGACTGGACCTGGTTCTCGGAGCTCTTTAAGGCCATTGGCAACTCGCTCATCGCCATGGTGCTGTTTCCCCTGCTTGACCGTCTCCAGTTACATGATTGAAGGTGCGCGGACAACAGCGCGCATGAGCTGGAACAGTTTGGCGCAGTTTTCAAGGCCGGAACTCGCTCGCTCAATTTGAGCCATCCTTGTGAACCGCACGCACGCAGAATCAGTCAGAATGGCGTTATCCTAAGGTTCAGAAGATGTTTTCCATCAATGGTAATCGCGGCGAAAAGCTCTCCACCGTCAAGTTGACGGCGGTGCAGTATGGCATTCTGCTCATGATGCTGGCACTCGCCGCGGGGCTTTGGCGCCTGCAGGTTCTGGGCGCGGAGAGCTATAAGCTGCTCGCGGAGCAGAACCGGGTACGCAAGGAGCCGGTGCTGGCGCCGCGCGGCAAGCTCTTCGATCGCGAAAACCGACTGATCGTGGATAACTACCCATCGGTCTCCTGCTTCCTGGTTCGCGAGCAGAACCCTCACGTGGATGCCGACCTGCCACTGATCGCCCGCGGGCTCGATCTTGATTTGGAGCAGTTGCGCGCCACCCTTCGCCACTACCGTGCGTCGCCCGGCTACCAGCCCATCCCCATCAAGCTCGATGTGACCCCCGACGAAGAAGCCTTCATTGAGGCACATCGCAACGAATTACCTGAGTTAGAAACGATCGACGAGGAACGCCGCCTCTATCCAAACGACGGCTTCGCCTCCCATCTAATCGGCTATGTGGGCGAGGTTAGTGAAGACGACCTGAATCAGCCGCGCTATGCCGCATATGAGCCGGGCGATGTGGTGGGCAAGGCCGGCGTGGAAGAAACCTACGACGAATTGCTTCGTGGTCAGGACGGCTCCCGTGACGTGGTTGTCGACAGCCACGGCCGGGAAGTGGGCTACCTGGGGATCCAGCATGCTACTCCTGGTCAGGACCTGCGCCTCACCATCGACAACGATTTGCAGCGAGCGGCCGAGCTGGCGCTGGGAAACCGCACCGGCGCCATCGTGGCCATGGATCCGCGTAACGGCGAAATCCTGGCCATGGTCTCTCATCCCAGCTTCGATCCCAATGAGTTTGCAGTTCGCATCAACCGCGCCAACTGGAATCAGCTCATCAACGACCCGGACCATCCGCTGATGAATAAGGCTATCCAGGCGCAGCTGGCTCCCGGCTCCACCTTCAAGATCCTGATGTCCGTGGCCGGTTTGCAGGAAGGCATCGCCCAGGATATGAAGATCACCTGCTCTGGCGGTTGGGGTCCCTACGGCTTCTTCCACCACTGCGACGAGCACCACGGCGTCGTCGATATCCACAACGCGATCCCCTACTCATGCGACACCTTTTATTACATGCTGGGCGACAAGCTTGGCATTGATCGCATCGCGAAGTATGCGGCGGAATTCGGCTACGGACAGAAGACCGGCATCGACCTGCCCGGTGAACAGGCAGGCCTCATGCCCTCGGCGCAGTGGAAGATGAAGAACTACCACAACCGTTGGTACCCCGATGAAACCCTCGACGTCTCCATCGGGCAGGGAGCGGTTGAAGCCACGCCGATGCAACTGGCGCGCATCATTGGCGGCATTGCCTCAGGCGGACATCTGGTTCGACCGCACGTGGTGTTTCCCAATCAGCTCCCATCTGATTTCGCGAAAGCGATTGTCGACAGCTTCCCCGGATCCGGGGAGGTCAACGTCCCCATTGATCCTGAAAACTGGCAGATCGTTACCGACGGCATGTACCAGGTAACGCAGCCTGGTTTGTACCACACGGCGGGGGGGGAACACTTGGATGGCATAAATTTCGGTGGCAAGACCGGCACGGCGCAGGTGATGAGCCACGAGGCTCTGGACAAGACCACCAAGGGCCACGCCACCAATCCCAACGTCTGGTTTGTCGGAGTTACCCCAACACACAACCCCGAGCTTGTGGTTGCCGTACTCTATCAGAATGGAAACAAGAGCTGGTTCGCAGCCCGCATTGGCGCTTCGGTCGTGTCGGCCTATGTGGAGAAGCAGCGCCGCCTTGCGCACAACCTCGTCCCTGTCAAGACTGTCGCTCCGGCGGAGATGAGCGCCGTCTGGACCGAGCCCAGCCCCACCGCAAGCCCGGGCTCCACCAAACCTGAGGGTGCGTTGTCTCAGATGAAGGCCGGCCACTTCCTGGTCCAGGATGGCCAGATTGTTGCGGCCGAAACCGCATCCCCCGATGATGTCCTGCGGTCGAAGACGGGCAAAGCTGGCAAACCGTCAATTGCCTCGCCGCGCAGCGCAGCCGTTCCTCAGCAAAAACCCTCATCCCCGCCCGCAAGCCCGGGGAAGGGACTCTAGCCCCGGTGCGACGCGTCCTCAGCTTTCGAGATTTCGACTGGACCCTGCTTGGGCTCGTCCTGCTTCTCTGTATTATTTCGGTGCTTGAGATTTATTCAGCAACCCTGCACACAAAGTACGCCGGCTTCCACACCAAGCAGACTTACTACATCGCCGGTGGATTGCTGGCCATGTTTGTTTTCGCCAAGATCGACTACCACAAGCTCATTGATTACGTCCCCTGGGCCTATGGCGCCTGCCTCGTTTCCCTTGTGGCCGTTCGCATCTTCGGGCATAAAGTCCTGGGCGCAAAGCGTTGGATCAGCGTGGGACACATGCAGTTTCAGCCTTCAGAATGGGTGAAGCTGGTCCTCGTTCTGGCTGTCGCCCGGTACTTTGCCAACCTGGGAGGGCGCAGCCTTACCTGGAGAGACATTTTCAAGGCCTTTGCCCTCGTCGGCGTTCCCATGATTCTGGTGCTCATCCAGCCAGACATGGGCACCGCGCTCACCTACACACCTATCCTCGTGGCTGGTTTGTTTCTGGGCGGTGTGAACGTGCGCCAGGCGTTGATTCTAATTACCTGCGGTACCGCACTGATCGCCGGTGTCTGGACCAGCGGCAAGATCCTCAAGCCCTACCAGAAAGCCCGCCTCACCAGCTTCATCAACCCTGACAGCGACCCAAAGGGGACCGGCTATCAGCTACTGCAGTCCAAAATCGCCGTCGGTTCCGGCGGAGTATGGGGCAAAGGCGCCGCCAAGGGAACCCAGACACAGGGCGACTTTCTCCCCATTCCACATGCCGACTTCATCTTTGCGGCTCTAAGTGAAGAGCACGGGTTTGTAGGCGCGCTTTTTGTCCTGCTGCTATACTTCTTCGTATTGATGCGTTTGATTCAAAACGCTCAAACAGCCGCCGACCTGTCCGGCTCCTTGATTATCATGGGTGTAGTGGCTGTGTTGACCTTTCAGATCGCGGTCAACGTTGGCATGGTCATCGGGTTCATGCCAGTCACCGGAATTCCTTTACCGTTAATGAGTTACGGCGGATCTTCGGTGTTGTTTACGTTCCTGGCGCTGGGTGCGGTTATGAATGTCCGCATGCGCAGGTTCGTAAATTGAGAGTTGGGTCACGCCGGGGTCTGCGTCGACGAGCATCGTCGCAGGGTTAACCAGCCACCTCTCACCAGGCTTTACAAGTTCGTCTCAAGCGTTTATCCGGAATTGTCCGGCGCGCGAGAGACCAAAGTTTATGTTTTAGCCGGCCAGGTCCGGATGGATCTAGAGCCCGGCAGGATTGGGTTCATGAATACGCAGAGACGGGAAAACCGTTGGCAGGGTTCTGGTTGCACGGAAAGCGCACTAGCATCGGGACCAGGATTCCCCACCCCGATCGCGCTGCACCGTCGTGCACCGGCCACGGTTGGAACGGCCCCGCCAGATTCGCTGGCAAGGTTGGCCACAAACTCTCTGCAATCGGATCAAAGTTACCTAAATCTCGTTAAGTCCGCTTGGTTTGTCCCGCAAGACTTTCGCCGCAGCCTGCCGCCTCCTGAGGCTGGCACTCGCGCGGCAACCGGCAAAATAACGACTCACAGGTCATTCCTTCCGTTCATCCCCTCTCCTTCCGTTCTCAGGGATTTCATCCAGCCTTGCCGTAGTTCCCAGTAGGCGAAAGCCGCTGGACGGAAAGGTACGATGGCAAAAGAAATTTGTATTTCCAGCACGCCGCATGAAACGCGGCTTGCAATCCTTGAAGACGATCAGCTCGCGGAGATTTACTACGAACGCGAAAATGAATACACCCTGGCCGGTTCCATTTACAACGGCCGCGTTACCCGTGTATTGCCCGGCATGCAATCCGCATTTGTGGATGTTGGCCTGGAGCGCGACGCCTTCCTCTATGTAACCGACTTCCTTGAGCTTGAGGACCAGGAAGAGTCTGACGAAATTGAAAAAGCTGCCGTAAGCGGCGGCAACCAGGCTCCGCGCGAAGTCAGGCACAGCAACGCACCCGAGAGTAATGGTGGGGCTCGCACGCCGCGTTCCGGCCAACGCCCAGACCAGGGAACTGACCAACGACAGGACCGACGCCCCGATCGCCCCGCCAGAACACCACAGATATCAGTCGAAGCCGTACCGGGGACCAACGATGCTTCACAAGAAGACGCCGAGCCTTCATTCACGCCCCACGATCCCAGCGATGCAAAGGATGAATCCGGCGATCCGGCGGCCAAGCGCTGGCGCGGACGCAGGCGGCGTCGCGGTGGCCGTGGTGGCGATCGGGATCAGGGCGCTTCCACCTCCTCTTCGAACCAGCAGGAATCGGATTCGCAGGATGACCCCCAGCCTTTCCGTGAGTCAACGAACGAGCCGTCAATCCCCGCCGCCGGTTTTGCTCCCCGCACCGCCAGCGCGGCATCCTCCCAGGCCTCAGTGCCTTTCGTCATGCCGGGTGAATCACTCTCGAAATATGGCGGCACCAACGCGGACGACTCTTCAAAGGCAGCATCAACATTTTCCGCGCCACCCCGCCCAGCAAGCACATTCAAGCCCTCCACCATGATTGAGTCGCCTCTCGAGTGGGATGGCAGCGGATTGCTGCCGGGCGAATCGCTCTCGAAGCATCGCAACCGAGGCCCGGAGCTTGGTGCCGAGGTCGATCACCACACAATCCATGCCGAGCCATTTCAGGACTTCGGCGCTCCCGACGAAATCGAGGAAGAAGATCTCGTTTCGGAGCGCAGCGAGGCCGCTCCTCAAACCGTGGTTGAAGACGATTTTGCCCAGGATGAAGTTCTCGAAGAGGAGTTGACCGAATCTCAATCGTCTGAATTGGAGCCGTTCGAAGACGACCAGTTCGAGGACTCCATTGAGCCCGCACCCCAACACGTCGCAGAAAAATCTGATGACTACACGGTCGTGCAGGTGTTTGAGCAGCCCTCCGCCGACGAGACGGTCGCTGACGCGGTCGTCCGGCAAGATAAGTCTGTTCCGAGCCTTGGCTCAAAGGAGCCACTTCCTGCTCGAGATGAGCCTGCCGAGCCCGAGGCCGATGCATCGGCCTCTCACCACGTCGATCCGCTGCCGCCAACCGGATTCCGGCTCTTCGGACTTGGTGGAAAAAGGAAGACTGAACCTTCACCTGCCCCGCCTCCAGAGGCTCCAAAGGCATCTGCTGTCGCTGCCTCCTCTTACGCGCCTGGGAGCGGACTGATCGAAGAAGAAGTCATCGAAGAAGAAGAGTTCGATGCTCCGCATCATCATCACAAGGCCGATGAGCACGATCTTGAAGACTATGAAGAGGAGACGCTGCCCAACCAGATTCGCTCCGGCGACCTTGGCGAAATGTTGCAGGAAGCCCACCTCGACCACAAAATCCAACTGAACTTCGACGACAAGAACGGCGAAGAAGAAGACGGATTTGAAGACGATGACGACGAGGAAGATGCCGTCGCTTCCGGGCAACCCGCTGCCGGCGAGAGTCAAGGTGCAGCACAGCCGATTCGAGACCGCAATGGACGGGGCGGACGCCGCGGCCGTGGAGGTCCAGGTCAGAGCCAGGGCAACCGCGGTGGCAGGGGTGGACCTTCTCGCCGCAACATGCAGACTTCCGACCTGCCCATCATCAGCGACTTGTTGAAGCCTGGCCAGGAGATTCTGGTTCAAATCGCCAAGGAGCCCATCGCCAAGAAGGGCGCCCGCATCACCAGCCACATCG
>CAZTLV010000037.1:0-39627 GCA_964614635.1 uncultured Occallatibacter sp. | reverse complement strand
GGGCTTCCTCGGTGCTCTAACGGGGCTCGGTGGGGGAGTTGTTATTGTTACCGCCTTGTGTGTACTGTTCAAAATCGACATCCACTATGCGATTGGAGCCTCGCTTGTGTCAGTGATTGCCACCTCTTCAGGAGCTGCTGCCGCATATGTCCGCGAGGGTTATTCCAATATTCGCATTGGAATGTTCCTGGAAGTCGCCACTACGCTTGGCGCGCTATTAGGCGCGTATCTGATTGCCAGAGTCTCTGGAAATTGGATCGGAGGGATCTTCGGCGTAGTGCTTTTATATTCAGCTTGGGCGTCTCTGCGAAAGGCGCCTATTTGGACGAAAACTTCACGGCCGGACTCGCTTGCGATGCGATTGAATCTGAGAGGCACCTACCCTGGCGAAGGCAGTAGGGAAGAGTACATTGCTCAGAATGTCCCGGCCGGCTTCGGAATTATGTTCGTTGCAGGAACGCTTTCTGTCCTGTTAGGGATCGGCTCGGGAGCGGTGAAAGTCCTCGCGATGGACCAGGTCATGAAGCTACCTTTCAAGGTTTCGACAACTACGAGCAACTTTATGATCGGTGTGACGGCTGCGGCCAGTGCAGGAATTTATCTAAGTCGTGGGTACATTCTTCCCGGGTTGTCAATGCCGGTCATGTTAGGCGTTCTCGCCGGGGCACTTGTTGGCTCTCACATCCTGGTCAATGCGCACGTCCGAGCCCTTCGCCTGGGATTCAGCATTGTCATTTGTGCGTTGGGAGTTGAGATGATCTCCAACGGACTGACCGGGAGGCTTTGAGTGATCTTTCGAAGGGATCAGCGGCTTGAGACGGCCATGGGGCGCATGCTGCAGATCGGCGTGACGGGAGCAGCGCTGGTTGTAATGGCTGGGGGTGTTCTTTATCTACTGCAATTCAAGGGACCCAAGCCCGATTATCAGCACTTCCTTGGCGCTCCACCGGCCTTTAGGAGCATTGCCCAAATACTCGCCGGCATCTATCGACTGGACAGCCAAAGTCTGATCGTATTCGGCATCTTGTTACTGATTGCGACGCCAATCTGCCGCGTCACATCCGGAGTGATTGGATTTTCGCTTCTGCGCGATCGCTTTTATGCCGCGGTGAGCGCGATCGTTTTAGCCATTCTGATTTGCAGCTTTTGTACCAGGAGATAGGCACCATGCCGATTATTGGCGACAGACCCGAATTGAATCTCAAGACGGTTGTCTACGCAACGGACTTCTCCCTTTTTTCTCACAAAGCTGGCCTCTTCGCCGCTCATATTGCTGCTTACTTCTCAGCGAAGCTTCTAGTGGCTCATGCCTTTACGCTTTCCCAAGCCGCCCTGGAGGTTGAAGCTAGTGACAGACAAGTGAGCATCCAGCGAAAGGACTTAGAGAATTTGCTCGCCAGAGAGGCCGCTCTCTTAGGCGCAGATCGTTTGCAGAGCGCTGCTGCCCTTCTGGAGGGTGATCCTCACGACGTTATTCCAAAACTGGCTGACAGGAACGAGCCTTCAATGATCGTCTTAGGAACCCATGGCGGCGGTAGGCTGGAAAGAGGCATCATTGGTTCCACCGCGGAGAAGATACTCCGTTCCACACGTTGGCCATCGTTGACAGTTGGCCCACATGTCAACGCCGCGTCTTCGAAGACTGTTCCATTCCAAAAGATACTGTTTGCCACGGACTTCACTGCGGCGGGCGCCAATGCAGCGATCTACGCGGTGACCTTCGCAGAAGTCTGCGGGGCAAGGATTGATGTGCTCAATGTGGTTCAGGATGATGCCATTGAGCATCCGGATCGAATATCCGATCTTCAGAACCATTTCTTCAAGGCGCTTGAAGCCCTTGTGCCGCAACAGGCAAGAGAGTTTTGCGATCCAAGAACATTTGTGGCTGTCGGCAAGGCGCACGATCGAATCCTTGAGCACATAAGAGAGCGGTCAATTGACCTCCTTGTCCTCGGAATCCGCAGGACTTCACTTCTCAGCATGGAAATGAGAACATCGGGAGCCTTCCGGATTATTGTCGACGCAGAATGCCCGGTCCTAACAATCAGGAGATAAAGTGCGCCCACTTTGCTGGGGATGACAATGGGAAAATGGAAGAGGAAGAAATCGACCTACGAGTATCACAACACCCCGACAACAATCCTTGTTGCTTCGTTCGGCGGCGCGTGTATGTTCATCACAGTGGTGAGCATAATCGGCGACACATTGGAAGCATGGGGGCACCAGGCGAACAGACTTCTGGCATGGCAAGTTACTATGGGGGCGCTGTGCGCTGGGATCATAACATTCTTCGTGTTTTTGTTTTTCCTCGGAGTATTCGAAACAAAATCAAAGATTACAGGGTGGCGATCCAGTGCTCCATGGTTGCCTCTAGTCGGGCTCACGGCAATCGCTACCGCGGTTCACATTCCGTTTGTTGTTTTGGCCTTGGTTGGCGGCATTTATGGTGTTTGGGCCTACCGGAAGACAAGCAACGTGCGTCGGTCGGCCCGTTTGCGATGATCAGGACGAGTTCGAATCGGTGTCCTTTTATGGGTATTGAATACAGCTTCGGTGGGGAGAGATATCGAATCCTGATTTTGACGAGCGAGAGAGTGGCAGTGCGCGGGCAGCGGGAAGAGAGTCAGCAGACTTGCTGATTAAATCGGCGAGGTGGCTAAAGGCGTACAAGACCGCATCATGAGGTTCATGACGAGTTGAGCTGACGATCTGGAGCCCGCGTTCTAGAGCTGGTCAGTACTGCAGCCAAGAAGCGGTCAACGATTTGCAGGCTGCCTCCCTGGTGAATCCTGACCTCACGAATGGGAAGATCGTCGAGTGGGCTCCGCGTGGACCGAAGCCTGGCTTCGGAAACGTGCAGATAGCAAGCCGTGGTCTGGAGGTTCTTGTGGCCAAGAAGAACTTGAATGGTGCGCAGATCGGTACCGGCATCGAGCAGGTGTGTAGCGAAGCTATGCCTCAATAAATGCGGACTGAACCGCTTGGAAATGCCCAACTGCTTTCGCAGCTTCTCGCAGGTAGTCCGCACTCCGGTGTCGCTCAAGGGCTGGCCGGGCCGGTCTCCGGGGAAGAGCCAGTCCTTGGGCCTGCGCCAGCTCCAGTAGACACGCAGCAACTCCAGCAGCTTCGGTGACAACATGACCTGTCGCGGATAGCAGCCCTTGCCCGCGATCCCCGTGATTGAATTCGGCGAAGCCGGTCAAGGAGGCACTGGCAAGCTGATGACATTGACAACTATTAAAAGGCTGATTGTGGGAAGCTTAAACCAGGGGCTTTATGGTGGACGCGGTAGGAATCGAACCTACAACCTGTCGGTTAAGAGCCGAATGCTCTGCCAGTTGAGCTACGCGTCCAGGTGATCAGAATGAGCCGCAATTTGGGTCAGATCGCATGGCTCGATCAGGCAGGAAACTCTTGTCGACCCTTGAAGAATATAGCACAGAATGGAAGCTGGTTCCAAGGCCTCGAACCGGCTCTTAGAAGGTGAATGCGAGCCCACCGGCTATGCTGCGCTGATCCTGGGCAACCACCACAATGGAGCCGTCGCTCAGCAGGAAGGGCTGATAGCCCTCGGCGAGCAGGTTGCGGAGATCGAGCAGGGCTTCGAAGCCGCCAGTTCCGTCGTGCCGCAGGTGGATAGGCTGACGAAGGTGAAGGTTAAAATATGGTTCCGCTGCATTGTCAGCATAGGGGGCAACGCGGGTAACGGTATCTTCCGGTTGCCAACTGTAGCTGGCACGCCAGCGCGTCCCGGTTCCTTCAAGTGTGCCAGAAAGCGACAGAGAATAGACCTGGGCTCGGCGGGGGCGCGCAGCCGCAATCATTGCGGCCAGGCCCGCTGCAGGTCCCGGTGCGTTTGGTGGGGACTGAGACATCACCAGCGCATCCCCGTTTCCGTAGGTCATGCGAATCTGATTGCCGCCGGGAAGACGGTGCTCCGCACTGGCCACGAACCCCGCGGTTGAATAGCTCGGACCCGCTGCATGAATGAGCCCGCTGGCCTCGTCAAACAAAACCGCACTGGTATCCGCCGCCGCATTGCCGGGTGAGAGATGCCCCATCGCTTCTAAGACTGGATTGTCTATCTTGTCGGCAAACACAAGGAACGACATTGCTGAAGCATCGGTGCGCCGGTCCCAGCCAATTTCCTGATGAAACCCGTGTTCTACTATCAGGTTTCCATTTCGCGATGAGAGCCGCGGCAACCAGGCCTGTGCCTCCGTGTCATCCAGGGCATGAGGACCAGGGAGCATTGTCGCCATCCGGTAGTGAATGGCCGAGTTGCCGTTGCGCCAGCCCACAGTGGCAAACGGGAAAGCCGACAAAACGGTATTGGTAGCTCCGCTAGTGCTGAGATGGTTGGCAAAGTCCGCAAACACCTGGGTAGATCCCACCTCGGCCTCGAACTCATCGCCAAGATTCATATCCTCCCAGGTCCGAATCGCCGCCTCATCCAGCTCGTCGGCGCCCGGCCCATCGATTTCCGGATGAACCGCGACAGCGGCCACGGATTGAACCGATCCGGCGAACCCGAGATCCTGGCGAAAGCCGAGCATCGATTCCATGCCTGCATCCGTATTCGGAGCGAAATCGACGCGTGCCAGCAGTTCACGGCTATCGCTAGGCGTCTCTTCGACGGCTGCGGAGATGCGCTCGCCGCTCTCACCAAACGTTCCCTCTTGTCCCGTCGCCACCAGGCGGGCCTTCAGCCGCGGTGCAGTGCCCGATCCGTCGGTTACCACCACTAGCGGCCCATCTTCAAGCCAGCGCAGCAGCGGCCGGTTTGCGGCGGAACGCAGCGTCCACGCCCAATCGTCCTTCTGGCCATTGCCGTTTCGCGGTTCCGCGGGTAGCCACTGCATGACCTCAAACAAGGTGCTCAGGGTCAGATTGACAACTGTATTGGTGCGGACGCGAACATCTTCTCGGAGAGAAGGCAGGAAGGAGGTGCCCATCGCCTTGAGCGCGTAGCGGCCGGGCGTGACACCCGGAAAGACGTATCGGCCCTTGCTGTCAGTAAAGACACTTGCGATGACGGTGAGATCGGGGCGCAGTAACTGGACGACTGCACCGATCTGCGCTATCCCGCCGGAGTCGCGCACCAAGCCCGAAACCGATTCCGGGCCAGCTCGACGAACGGGCGCGCAGGTCCCCGGGACGCTCCCCGAGGCAACCAGCGCTGCAAGAACGACGAGTTGGACCGTGCGCATTATCACCATCTGTGACCGGGCGACGTCCCTGGCAAAACTACTGCAATTCAAACCAGCGCGGGCCTCTGAATCTCGGGTCAGATAACCCTGCTGCGCTGGATGAATACTATTCGACGACAAAAGGTGCCGATTGCGCAATCTCTTGTTTCGAGATTGAGTCATTTATTTTGATCGTCACCTTGTACTTCCCCGGCTCCAAGCCTGCCATTGGAAGCGACTTCTCCACTGTCAGCTGGTCGCTGTGGGCTCCCAGATCCTTCGATTCAAGCTCCTTTTCCAAAATCACGGTGCCTGTCTTGGCCTCGCTGATCTGGTAGGTGACCGTGGCCTGGTTGCTCTTTGTGGTGTCGTCTATTCCCAAATTGTATACCTGCATCCAGAAGTTCAATTCCTGTCCGCGCTTGAAGTTGATCGGGGTAGCCGCGTTGGGGCTCACTCGGGGGCAGATATGCGTATTGCCAATGACGCAACTGCCGGCACCAATTTCACGCGAAGAAACTGTGTTCATCTCGTCAGCAAGAATCAGTGAAGAAGTCGCAAGCTTTTCGTCGTTGAATGTGGGCACCTCAAGGCTGCGGCCGTATATTCCTATATGGTCGGGGTTGTTCACGTCCTTGATGGCGATATCCAGACGGTAGAGCCCAGGAAGCAATGGAAGCGCCTTCCAGTAGACCGATGCGCGGTTCAAGCTCTTCTGCAAGAGTTCGGCCGGCTGTTCCACCTGCACTGTGTCCTCCTGGCTCTGCACAGTCTTGTGGGTGAGCGTGGTCACCTTTACAAGGATGTTCACAAATCCCTTGGCCACTCCATCTTTGGTCACGAAGGTGATGTCGCGGTTCCTCAATTGAACGGTGACCGGTACCAGGACCGTGCTATCCGTCACCTTGATGAAGTCGGTGCGGACATCGAATGGGAACAGCGGCCCGTTGATCAGCTTGTGCTCAGTGATGACGTTGTCAAGATCGGTAAACTTGATGGGAGGCGGAGCAAACAGCTTGGCTTGAAGCTCAATTCTGTCGAACTCCTTTGCCGTCGAGGACGAATTCTGGGGACCCAACCCGAGGTGCTCGAGGCCACCCTGGAAGCGGTCTGACTTCTTGCCCATGCCCATCTCCTCATACTGAGTCATACCGCTTCCGGGAACATGCAGCAGCGCATCTTTTTCGCCACGATCGATTGTGAAATGGTAGTCGCCACACTGGCAGGTGTCTACAAACTCAAGATCGATGTTTTGCCCAATGCCTTCAAGGTAGCGGTAATGCCATACTTCAAACGGGAAGGTAGAGGTTTCGCCGCCGCCCTCATCCATAGGCCGCTGATAGCTGCCACCCGAGGGGTGCGCGTCAATAGAGTCGGGTTTTCCGAACGAAATATAGATGTGCCCGCGGTCGGTCTTCCAACCAGGCTTGCCGGCGGCAAAGTGCTCATTGGAGTAAGCGATGCGGCGGTAATGCTCTTCGCGGAATTCGTTCTCGGGCGAATCGGGGTCGGGATTCCGGCGCAGCCAGAACTGCTCGATAAAGGCGTCGCGCTCCTCGTCGTTGCTCAGAGTCTTGAACGCCCTGGCTTCCTCATCGGAGATGATCCAGACTACGTCCTGGTTCAACCAGGTCTTGTATGCACCCTTCAGCTCCTGCCTTACTGCCTTTTGGGCGGCGAATTTCTCCTTGTCAGAGCGCTCTCGTTTGCGGGGATCCGGTTCCTGGTCCTGGCTGGACGCGGGAGCAGCCTGCGTTTGGGCCGCTGCGGGTGGATTCGATGGAACTGCCGCTTGCTGAGCGGTTAGCCTGGCCTGGGGAATAAAGACGAGTCCGCAACCCAGTGCGGTAAAGAGAAGATTTCGACCGTTAAACATCATTGCCTTCAAAACTCCTGCGAGTCTTTATTCTACGGGTCCAGGAGAGCATGGGCAAGAACCGTATGGAGTCGGCTTGTGATTGGACGCGAAAAGGCCATAAATGTTACCCAAAACACAAAATAACGATAGATCGCTTGCCACCGTGCACAGGATTTGAGTCCCGTCGGCTCTTTCAGCCGTCCAAAAGGAAAGCATATCCTCACGGAGAAAGCATTCCCGGCGCATCCGGTCCCCACAAACCGGTCTTGGTGTCCGTGGTTTCCGTGAACAGCCTTCACCGCTGCCGTTTGGCAGCTTGCAACCGCCCTGACCTGTGCGCAATCGGTTTTGCAGCCAAATGGGAACAAAAGTAGCAAGAATTGCGTACACTGGAACTAACGACATCCGGAGCACGAATCGCCCATGAAAAAGATACTTTTGATTGTTCTCGCTGTCCTGGTCACCACGGGGCTGGTGGCTTTTTTCATCATTCATCAGCAATCCGGCTACACCAAAGTTTTGACCGCCAAGATCGCCAAGCAGGATTTGGCCACAGTGGTCAGCGGAACAGGCCAGATCAAGGCAAAGACCTACGTCAATCTCGGTGCCACCGCGATGGGCCGTGTCACGCACCTCTTTGTTAAAGAGGGCGACATGGTCAAGCGGGGCGAAACCGTTGCGACCATCGAGCATGTGCAGCAGGAAGCCAACGTCTCAGGCCAGCAGGCCACCATCGCTGCCGCCAAAACAGACATTGCCTCCTATATCGCTGCTGAGAAAACCGCCGAAGCCAACGTCGACCACGCCAAGGCCGATCTGGAACAGAAGAAGCTGGATTGGGATCGCGCCCAGGCCTTGTTTAAAGACGGCATCATGGCCAAGCAGGACTTTGACGCCAAGAAAGCCGCCTACGATCTGGATGTGGCGGGCGTAGCCCAGGCCATTGCAGGCCTGAACCAGGCCAGGGCTCAGACCGACTCCGCTCGCGGACATCTGGGAACCCAGGTGGCAAGCCTCCGCTTCAACCAGGACCTGCTCGACAGGACCATCGCCGTTGCCCCGTTTGACGGCATCGTCACCGACGAGCCGGTCCGCGAAGGCGAGACCGTCGTTGAAGGCATCCAGAACACCCAGGGTTCCACGCTCATGACCCTCGCCGACATGAGCATTGTCACGGCCGAAGTCAAGGTGGACGAAACCGACATCGTCAACATCCAGCTCGGCCAGCCCGCCGAAGTCACCGTCGATGCCCTGCCCGGCAAGTCCTTTAAAGGGCATGTTACCCTCATCGGCGACCAGGCCCTGCTGCGGTCGACCGGCCAGGCCACGTCGACTTCGACATCGGGGACTGAGGAAGCCAAAGACTTCAAGGTGGTGGTGACGCTTGACAACCCGTCAAACGAACTTCGTCCAGGACTGTCTACCACCGCCAAAATAACCACCGCGCATAAGCCGAGCGTGCTTTCTCTGCCTATCCAAGCGCTGACCATGCACAATCCAGAGGATGACAAGCCCAAAGGCCAGGGCGGCGTGCAGGCCGCATCCACCGCCAGCGCAACACCGAACAGCGCGTTGGTCCAGGGCGTCTATGTGGTCGACAAGGACTCTAAGGGCAAGCTTCGAGCCAAGTTCGTCCCTGTCACCACCGGCATTACAGGTGCCACGGACATCGAGGTGCTTTCGGGCCTCAGCGAAGGCCAGGAGATCGTGACCGGCCCGTATAAGACGCTTCGCGCCTTGAAGAACAATGCGCTGGTCAAGCGGGACACCATCAAACCAGTTGTACCTGGCGCCGGCGCAAGCTCTTAACACCGGCAAATCTCAGTAGCGGCTGCAACAGGCAAAGGATGAGAATCAGATGGCTCTGCAAAGCATCGGCAGCGAAGAAACTGTGCAACCTGCGGTGAAACCCACCGGCAATGTCATCGTGGTCGAAGATCTGTGGCGCACCTACGACATGGGTTCCGAGCAGCAGGTGCAAGCCCTGCGCGGGGTCTCGTTGAGCATCAAGCACAACGAGTACGTCGCGATCATGGGGCCTTCGGGTTCCGGCAAGTCGACGTTGATGAACCTGATCGGCTGCCTGGACACGCCTTCAAAGGGCAAGTACTGGCTCAACGGCCAATTGGTGAGCGAACTCGACGACGATCAGCTGGCGCGGATCCGCAACAAAGAGATCGGCTTCGTTTTCCAAACCTTCAACCTTTTGGCTCGAGCCAGCTCGCTGCACAACGTGGAGCTGCCGCTCATCTACAACGGCACGCCCGCGGCGGCGCGCATCGCACGCGCGAAGGAGTCGCTGACCAACGTCGGGCTGGAGTCCCGCATGAACCACAAGCCGAACGAGCTCTCCGGCGGCCAACGCCAGCGCGTGGCCATCGCCCGCGCCCTGGTGAACAGCCCCTCGATCATCCTGGCCGACGAACCTACTGGGAATCTCGACTCAAAAACCGGTGTCGAAATCATGGCCCTTTTTGACACCCTTCACGCCGGCGGTAACACCATCGTGCTGGTGACCCACGAGCCCGACATCGCGGATTACGCTCATCGGGTTATCCATATCCGCGACGGACAAATCTTCTCCGACGAGCCATCGAAGCGCTTCCGTTAAATCGAACGGCGGCTACAATCGCAAAAATCCGAAGCTGGAATTCAACCGCAGAGGCTAACAATCTCTGCGGTTCATGCTTTCTGGACCCTCGCCGATAAGACTTTTGTTGGCCCATGATCGCGTCTTCGGGGCCACGGAGGCCTGGCCCAGTGAGATCGATGCGGAGCGCCTCCCAACTTCAGCCGGCTGTGGCGGGGCTGACGCCCGTTGATGCGCCCTGCCATCATTCCTGAGATCCAGCTGGAAATGCCGCCTGGCCTGCCTCAGGCCGCCGACAATCTTACCCTCGATTCAGTTATCCGCCACCACGTCCAGTACGTACTGGACCTCAATCGTGGCAACAAGCTGGCGCAGCCCGCCAGCTTTCGATCTCCCGCTCCGCGCTTTACCGCATCCTCGGCAACCAACCCATCCTCGCCCGCTGAGGCCTCCGCCGGTGAGCTGCTGAATTGCACCGTGCAAGAAGTGGTGCTATGCTTCCCGCGTCTGTTTCAGTTGGAATCGGGTTCCCCACAAAAGACGCAGGTGAGCAACCCAGATGAAAGCTCCACATAGAAGCCGCTGCCGGATTCCCATTTCCCGCATCTTTGCTTTGCACCTACGTCAGCGGTTCGTCGGATCGTTTTTCTCCTCTGCCCGTCTGCTTCTGCTCCTTCTCCCCTTTGCGCTCCTTGGCAGCTGCAACCACGTGTCTCCAGGGACTCAATCGCCCGCCTCAGCTTCCTATGCCGACCAATTCGATTTTCTATGGCAGACGTTCGATCAGAATTACTCCTACTTCGACTACAAAAACATCGACTGGTCCGCCCTCCGCGACACCTATCGCCCCATGGCCATTCAGGCAACCTCTCAGGATCAGTTCAATCAGGTTGTTGTGTCGATGCTGGCCAACCTCCATGACATGCATGTGTATCTTATCGCCCCGGGTGGCGAAGAGACCCCCACCTTTGTCCCCACGACATCCATTAACTTCAACAGCACCGTCTGGCAACAGTATTTGCAGAGCCAAGGCACCGACGTTCAACAAGGTGCTTTCTTTACGACCGGCTGGCTACAAGGTGCGGCCTACATTGCAATCAACTCCTGGGCGCCCTCATCCGGTCCAGAAGCAGCGAATCTCGATACTGCACTCCAGCAGTTTCAAAATGCCCAAGGGTTGATCGTAGACGTGCGCATGAATCCTGGAGGAGATGGCGCTACTGGAACAAGCTTTGCCGGCCGATTCGCGGACCAAACCCGGATTGGTGGCTACGATAAATTCCGCGACGGTGCGTCCCACTCCGACTTTGGTCCGCTGCAATCGCGCTCGTTTTCGCCGCGCGGTCCGTGGCAGTTTCGAGCGCCCGTTCTTCTCTTGATTGGCCGCGGATGCTACAGCTCCAACGAAGACTTCATCGCCATGATGCGCGAGCTGCCCAATGTAACCGTCGTCGGAGATACTTCTGGAGGTCATTCTGGATACCCGGTCGCGTATGGTCTTTCCAACAACTGGCAATTCACGGTTTCCACCTGGATCGATTACACCGCCGAGATGCAGATCATCGAGGATCAAGGAATCAATCCCGCAGTATTCGTTCCCGCCTCGGCAGTAGATTTTCAAGCTGGACGAGATCCCATCCTCGACTACGCAATCACCCATGTGCCCCATTAACCGCGAGGTCCGCTAGCCGCCCGTCAGCTCTCGATCTCGCGGTCCACCCTCAACTGCGTCCTGGCGGTCGTTCCAGTTACTCAATCGCCGCGGCGCCCAGAGGCACACTCCAGGTCATTGGTTTTGCCAATGTCCTGCGTCATCCGCGTCTTGAGCTTCATCACCAGGAATGCATTCACATCGGTTCAGATTGATCAGGTGTGGTGCCGATCCGGTAGTTGAGGGTGGAAAGAGCGAGCAGGTATTGATACTGTGCGTCGGTGTTGCCGATTGCCGCATCGGTCTGGTGGAACTGAGCCTGGCTGAGTTCAACGATTGAGCTAAGCCCCAAACGGTAACGAGTCTCCGCCAGAGAGAGCGCCAGGTTGGCTTGGTTCAAGAGTTCGCGTGTCACCGCAACGCGCCGAAAAG
The DNA here is from genome assembly GCA_964614635.1 of uncultured Occallatibacter sp. Taxonomy (GTDB): domain Bacteria; phylum Acidobacteriota; class Terriglobia; order Terriglobales; family Acidobacteriaceae; genus Telmatobacter. Next base: position 27,907 of record CAZTLV010000037.1, on the reverse strand, counting down.
CTGTATTTGCAGCCAGCCATGCGGTACGGACGTCACGGGCAATTCGATCCTGCAGATCGCGGCTCCGCTCCGACGCCGCCTGAGCACGAATGGATGCCTCCTTGGCCTGTGCCTGATAAAGAAAGCCTCGCGAATCAAGAATTCTGAGGAGTTCGAGCGGGCAAGTGACTGGAATCAGCCCCTGTATTGCTCGTCGCTCACATGCTCCATCCAATCGACGGTCTTTCCATCCAGCCTTTCCTGAATGGCCAGGTGAGTCATGGCCGTGGTTTGCGCCGCACCGTGCCAGTGCTTCTCGCCCGCGGCAAACCAGATTACGTCGCCGGGGCGAATCTCTTCGACAGGACCGCCCCAGCGCTGGGCGCGGCCGCAACCGGAGGTGACAACCAGCGTTTGGCCGAGCGGGTGGGTGTGCCAGGCAGTGCGAGCCCCGGGCTCAAAGGTGACGCTCGCGCCAACAACACGGGCCGGATCGGGTGCGGTGAACAACATGTCGACCCGCACAGTTCCGGTGAAGTAATCTGCCGGCCCTTTGCCGGATGGCTCAGTACCGATTCTCTTGATTTCCATCGATTGTTTTCTCCTCACAGATGTTCCCGCGCATCCATTGAGGCAAAGAATGCACGGGAGTGGCATTGATTACGGGTTAGAGGCCGACCATTTTTTCAAGGTGCTCGGGGTAACGTGCGCCTTGCACTTTGATCTGGGCGGCGGATTCAATCCGCTGAAGGTCGTCTGCGGAAAGCTCGACCGCAACGGAGCCGATGTTTTCTTCAAGGCGGTGAAGCTTGGTGGTCCCTGGAATAGGAACGATCCACGGTTTTTGCGCCAATAGCCAGGCGAGTGCGATCTGCGCGGGCGTCGCCTTCTTATGCGCGGCTATCGCATCGAGGAGATCGACCAAGGCGAGGTTGGTCTTCATGGCGTCAGCCGAGAAGCGCGGAATGGAGCTGCGAATGTCGGTCTTGTCGAATGTCGCAGTCTGATCCATCTTGCCGGTGAGAAAGCCCTTGCCCAAAGGGCTGAAGGGGACGAAGCCGATGCCGAGCTCCTCGAGCGTGGGGATGATCTCTTCCTCGGGCGTGCGGTACCAAAGCGAGTACTCGCTCTGCAGTGCTGTGACGGGCTGGACGGCATGGGCGCGCCGGATGGTTTTTGCGCCGGCCTCGGACAAGCCAAAATATTTGACCTTGCCCTCGGCAATCAGGTCCTTGACTGCGCCGGCGACGTCTTCAATGGGTACTTCAGGATCGACGCGATGCTGGTAGAGAAGATCGATGACGTCGACTCCGAGGCGCTTGAGCGAGCCTTCCACGGCTCGGCGGATGTGCTCGGGCTGGCTGTTGACTGCCCTGGGGCCGCGACTTCCGTCGGGATTGATGTCGAATCCGAACTTGGTGGCGATGGTCACCTTGCCTTTAAAGGGCGCCAAGCCCTCACCGACAAGCTCTTCGTTGTTGAAAGGGCCGTAGACTTCAGCGGTGTCAAAGAAGGTGATGCCCTTTTCAACGGCCGCACGAAGAAGGGCGATGGATGCCGCCTTCTCCGGAAAGGGGCTGTAGCTGAATGTCATTCCCATGCAGCCGAGGCCGAGGGCGGAGACTTCAAGATTGCTGTTGCCTAACTTGCGTTTTTGCATTGTTTCTCCTCATTCAAAATGGAGCTAGTTAACAGTTGGCGACGGTTGGCATTATCCTGATGGTCGCGGCGCGAGCACGGTTGCCGATCATGGGATCCAGGTACGGGCTGTTGGGATACTTGGCCCGGTATGCATCGTCGATGCGGTCGTTGATTGGTCCATCCACTGGCTCGAATGAGACTTGCTTTGTGATTCCTGCGGCGATGATGCGGCCCGCCTTCTGGCGCACCGCGGCTTGGTACCACCGGGAGCTCTGCCCGTTGTGGCCGCGGACGTAAAGGTCGCCGTCTACTTCGACGGACCAGATCCACGTGGGCGTACCATAGGTTACTCCGTCGGTTCGGAAGGGTGCGATGTGCAAGTCATCGGCCTCGACGATCTTGCGAAGTTCGTCCTTTTTCCATTTGTCCAATTGGGTGTTCTCCAATGTTGCTGCGGGGATTCACCTAGCGATTCGTCATGCGCTCCAGCGCTTCAGGATACCGATCGCCCTGGACCTCCACCTTTGAGGTGACTTCGTCGAGCTCACGGAGATCGTCAGCGGAAAGTTCAAGCGCCGTTGCTGCAATGTTCTCTTCCACGCGCGCCAGCTTGGTGGTGCCGGGAATGGGCACGATCCAGAGTCTCTGCGCCAGCAGCCACGCGAGAGCGATCTGGGCAGTGGTTGCCTTCTTCTTTGCTGCGAAGACTTCCATGACGTCGACGAATACCCGGTTTGCCCTGCGGGCCTCAGGAGAAAGACGAGGGTAGCTGCCGCGGTTGTCTCCCTCAGGGAATTCCGTAGCTTCAGTAATCGACCCAGCGAGAAAGCCTCTGCCCAGCGGGCTGTACGGAACAAAGCCGATTCCGAGTTCTTCAAGCACCGGCAATACTTCTTCTTCCGGACGCCTCCACCACAGGGAGTATTCGCTTTGCACCGCGGTAAGGGGTTGAACAGCATGTGCGCGGCGAATGGTCTGTGCAGCCGCTTCAGAGAGGCCGAAGTGCTTTACCTTGCCTTCCTGGATCAGGTCCTTCACCGCGCCGGCCACGTCTTCAATGGGCACTTCGGGGTCAACACGATGCTGATAGAGCAGATCGATCGTCTCCACCCGCAGCCTCTTCAGCGATCCCTCCACGCTTTCTTTGATGAAAGCAGGCGTGCTGTCGAGGCCGGGAGAAGGCCGGCCGTGAGGATTGAAGCTGAAGCCAAACTTGGTTGCGATGACGACCTGGTCACGGACTGGAGCCAGAGCTTCGCCAACGAGATCTTCATTCACAAAGGGCCCGTAAACCTGGGCCGTATCGAAGAGCGTGATGCCTCGCTCGACCGCGCCCCGCATGACCGCTATCATCTCCTCTTTGGTTCCCGGTACAGGACCGTGGCCGGCGCTCATCCTCATGCAGCCAAGGCCGATGGCTGAGACTTCAAGATTGCTGTTTCCCAGCTTTCGATTTTCCATCATTCTCCTTCACCTTCTTTGCGGAGCAGTTCCAGCGGATTGGGCGTGGCCAGGCATCAACTCGAGGTGACGACCAGTTACTTCGGGGCTAGTTCGCCATACCAATAAGCTGCCGTTACACCACCATCCATCAGGAAGTCACTCCCCGTGATGAACGCGCCATCGGGTTCCATCAAAAGCGCTCCAACGGTTCCGACCTCATCCGGAGTGCCTGCTCTCCCAACGGCAGAGACTTCAAGCATTCGCCGGTATCCCGGACCACGCGGTCCCTTACAACAATCGCTTGTGTCACTCTGATCCTCCGTTCATTATGTTCATTTTGCATTCGATTAGATTTACTCAGCCTTGAGAGACGCCAGATCGATGGAGAAGCGGTACTTGACGTCGGACTTGAGAAGCCGCTCATACGCTTCGTTTACTTTCTGGATGGGGATGACTTCAACATCGGCGGTGATGTTGTGCTTGCCGCAGAAGTCGAGCATCTCCTGGGTCTCGGGCAAGCCGCCAATGGGAGAGCCGGAGAAGCTTCGGCGCCCCATGATGAGGCCGAAGACGGCAACGGACAGCGGCTTCTCAGGCGCGCCCACCATGGTGAGGTTGCCGTCACGGCGCAGCAGGCCGATGAAGGCATTGATGTCGTGGTCGGCAGCAACGGCATCGAGAATGAAGTCAAAGCTGCCAGCATGTTTGGCCATTTCATCTGCGTTCCGCGAGAGGACGACCTCGTCTGCCCCGAGACGCAGGGCATCCTCTTTCTTGCTCGGGGAGGTGGTGAAAACTACGGTGTGGGCTCCGAAAGCGTGAGCGAACTTGACGCCCATGTGGCCGAGCCCTCCGAGACCGACGACGCCGACCTTCTTGCCCTTGGTGACTCCCCAGTGCCGCATGGGCGAGTAGGTGGTGATTCCGGCGCAGAGCAGGGGCGCAGTTCCCGCGAGATCGAGATTCGACGGGACACGCAGGACGAAGCGCTCGCTGACGACAATGCTGTCGGAGTATCCACCATAAGTTACGCCCCCGGTGTGCTTGTCAGGGAAGTTGTAGGTGAGGACCATGTTGGGGCAGAACTGCTCGAAGCCGGCCCTGCACTCCAGGCAGGTGCTGTCGGAGTCGACGAGGCAGCCGACCGAGGCCAAATCGCCCGGATTGAACTTGGTGACGGCGGAACCGACTTTGGTGACGCGGCCGACAATCTCATGGCCGGGAACACAGGGGTAGACGGTGGGCATGAGTCCGCTCCACTCATTGCGGGCCTGGTGAAGGTCGGAGTGGCAAATGCCGCAAAAGAGGATCTCGATCTGGACGTCGTGCCCGGTAGGATCGCGGCGTTCGATGGTTGACGATGCAAACGGCGATTTGGCGCTGGCTACGGAATAGGCCTTTGCTTTGTACATGAAGTCTCCTCAAAATCCAGTGCAGATTTGGGAACATCTCGCTCGTGAATCAGAGTACAAAAAATTGCCGCGGGGCCGGTATCCTGATCCTGCCGATCTGTTGCCTAATTCTGTCGATGCATACATTTTTGTGCACACTTTGATGAATTCGGCGTTAAGGTGAATTGAAGGGGCGAGGCCGATGAAAGCTTTGAAAGGCAACGGTTCGAGCGGAGAGACGGCATTCGGCGAGATGAGAGCGGAGCTGACGCACAAAATCGCTGCGCACATTCCCCTCGAAGGTCTGGTTACTACCGATGTGCCGGGCCTCAGGATCTCGCGGAAATGCGCGCCGACAGAGTGCTATTCCGCAGCCTACGAACCGGAACTGGTTGTCTGCGTGATGGGCGAGAAACGCATCACTGTCGGCGGCACGACCCATATCTGCGATGGTTCCAACTTCCTGCTCACTTCAGTGGATCTGCCGGTGGTGGGGCAAATTACGAAGGCTTCAAAGAGCGAACCGTTTCTGGCGCTGGCGCTGAAGCTGGAGATGCCAGTGGTGCGCGAGATTCTAAGCCAGGATGAGTTTCTCGCCACTGAGGTAGCCTCGGGTACGCGCGGTATGGCAGTTGGCAAGACCTCCGTGGAGTTGCTCGGCGCCTGCTGCCGGCTGATGGATCTGCTGGATAAGCCGGGCGACATTCCCTTCCTGGGCGGACTGATACAGCGGGAAATCATCTACAGGCTCCTGCGTTCACCGCTTGGCAAGCATCTGCGGGCCATCGCCACTCTGGGCGAACGGAGCAACCGGACGGCGAGGGCGGTGGCCTGGCTTAAGGCTAATTATGCAAAGTCGCTGCGGGTGGAAGATCTGGCTTCAGTGGCACAGATGGGAGTCTCAACGTTTCATCATCATTTCCGTTCGCTTACGGCGATGAGTCCCCTGCAGTATCAGAAGCGATTAAGGCTGCATGAAGCGCGGAATCGCATGTTGACCGAGGGACTGGATGCGGCGAGCGCGGCCTTTGAGGTCGGCTATGAAAGTGCCAGCCAGTTCAGTCGTGAGTACAGCAGGGTATTTGGCATGCCTCCCATGCGGGATGTGAACGCTCGCCGATTGGTCGAACCAGTGGCAGCACGCGACTGAAATCAAACGTCGTTGGAATACAGGGGCGCGGACTTACCTGTGGACAGGCGCTGAGACACTCGCCTGGGAACTGGTTGCCAACGCCTGACGGGCATGTGTCACTTGCGGAAGCGTGGGGTCGGCAGTGGGCCAGGCATCAAGGAATGCGGCATAGGCTTCGCGCGCGCCGGCCTCGTCGCCAGAGAGCTCTTTGACATACGCGAGGCCGTACAACCCGAAGCCGGAGTTAGGGCGCTCAACCAGGGCGGCTTCATAGGCGACCTTGGCTCCCGCATAGTCTTTTGCACGGATCAGCGCGCTGGCTTCGTTTTCGCCGACGGGGCGGATGTAGAACGGCGGCTCGTGATAGCCGAGCTTCTTCTCCTGAAGGCGCGCGAATGCATAGAGCTTTTTGGCGGCCTCGAACTTGCCCTGTGCAGCGAGCACGCCAGCCTGCAGTTCCAGCGAGGCTACGTTGAGGCTCTTGAGGAGAGGCGCGGGCAGCGCATCGGGCGAGATGGGCAGCATGATCGGTTCGTTCTGCTTCGTGTTCTCGTCTTTTTTTGTGCCGTCAGTCTTGGTGGGGTCCTTGGGTTGGTTGTCTTCTTGCTGCTGGGCACGCCAGAGGCCAATATCCATGCGATCGGAGGCAGCCTGCGCGGCGGCGACATCGTTGTTCTCAAGCGCTTTCATGCCGCTGGCAAATTCGCTCAGCGCTGCGGCGAGCGCATGAAGATTGGGCGTCTTGTCCGCGTCTCCGAGGTTGGCCTGACCAAGCATGGTGAGCACGGAGTCCCAATCGGCAATGCGCAATGCGACAGGAAGCCGATTGTTGATCCGCGCCATTTGATCGCGTGCAGACCAGATGTAGAGCGAGGCGGAGAGCTTGCCGCGCGCCCCGGCAAGATGGTCAGAAAGGGCGTTGGCTTGTGCGAGCTTGCCCTGCTCCATGAGATCGGCGATGGCATACATCATGTTGTGGACGTAATTCCAGTCGTCATCGACGCCGACATGCTGTGCATGCATGTATGCCTCATCCACAGCCATTGAATCGCTGAACCAACGCTCGGCGTCGGCGTAGTTTCCTACGCGAAAAAAGATGTGGCCGGGCATATGAACCATGTGGCCCGAGGCGGGGGCGAGGCCGGCGAGCAATGTAGCGCTCTTAAGTGCGCGCTCAGGATGATTGCTGGGCTCGATTGCGTGTATCCAATAATGATTCGCAGCTGAATCGTTAGGCGCGTCGTGGAGAATGGATTCGAGAATTGAGATGCCTTCCTTCTCGCCGTCCTTCGGCTCGTTTTTGTCGTCATAGCCGTCTTCCAACGTTATGGCCAGGAAGATGCGCGCCTGGATGTCAGAGGGATCCAACCTGACAAGCTTTCGCAGCAGAGCGACCTCGGCGGTATTGTCGCCCTCCTTGGCGACGGAATGGGCCTGGGCCGCATCAATGTAGAGCGCTTCCGCATCGTTGCTGGGGTTCTTCAGGCGTACTGCTTCGGCTAGAGCGCGCGTTCCGTAAGCCTTGGTGGCGCTGTTGCGAAAGCCCACGGCCTGGGCTAGGCCCCACCAGCACATCGCGCATTTGGGATCGACACGGATGGCCTGCTCGAATGCTTTCTCAGATTCGTAATCCCAGAAGTCATGCATCAGGTTGAGCCCCTGATCGAACCAGATCTGCGCTTCGGGCCTGGAATGGATGGCCATATGGCTGTTACCGATCCCGGTCATGCGGATGGGTGCCGGAAGTTGCTCAGGAGGCGTAGCGCGTTGCATGCCTTCCATGCCCGGCATATTGGCCATAGCCTGCTGTGCAACGATGTGCCGGGTGGCAAACAAGGCGAAAAGAATGGCGAGAGCGGAGACGGTAATACACGGCAGAAAAGAGCGGCGGGAAGATTTGAGCAGGACTACGAAGAAGTGCATGGATGCACTATACCGGAGTGTCAGCGCGGATGGCATCTACAAATGCAAGGAGCGCGATCATTCCAGGGTGACCGGCGCATTGCGGAAGCGCGGAGCACATCGGTATACGACTTTGGATGTGGCGATTTTCACGGTGCAAGTTTGGCCGAAACGGTTTTACACTATTGTCCAAACCTTTCAGGAGCGAACCGTGAGCTCAGTATCCACATTCAATCCCCAAGTTGATGCCTATATTGGAAAGGCCAAACCGTACGCACAGCCGATCCTTATGCACATTCGAGAATTGGTCCACAAAGCCTGTCCCGGCGTTGTGGAAGCCATCAAATGGAGCCGGCCCTTTTTCGAATACAAGGGCGCGATCCTCTGCAATATGTCCGCCTTCAAAGAGCACTGCACCCTTGGGTTCTGGGGTGTTGAAATCTCTAAAGTTCTGCGCGAAGCAAAGGTTCTGCAGCCCGATGCAATGGGTTCGCTGGGACGTCTTACTCGCGTCGAAGACCTGCCCGCCGACAAGAAGATGCTCGAATTTCTGCGCAAGGCTGTGGGCTTCATTGACAGCGGCCAGTACACCAGCCCCATCGCCGCCAGGCCGAAAGTAGCGAAAGTCCAGGCTCCGCCTGCGCCGGCTGAGTTTACCAGAGCGCTCAAGGCAAACAAGGCGGCCGCTGCCGCATTCGCCGCATTCAGCCCCAGTTGCAAGAAGGAGTATGTCGAATGGATCGTCGACGCCAAGCGTGATGAAACTCGCGACAAGCGTATTGCCACGGCCGTCGAATGGATCAGCGAAGGCAAGCAGCGCAACTGGAAATACCAGAACTGTTGATGCAAGGCACCATTTAAAGCTACAGGAAAGCGTGTTTCAAAAAATGCATGCCGCGTCCTGCTTGCGGGTCCTCTGGGGTTAAAACCCCTCATTCTTCCGGCCTCTTCGGCACGACTGATGAAGTCGTGCCCTGATACAAAGCGGATTCGCGCGCTGATACTCCCGGCGGTGAGCGGATATTCAAACGCGCATTAGCGATTCTGCGGCCGCTACTTGCGGTGAGCGTTCAACTGGTCAAGAACCTGCTTCAGGTCGTCAAGCTTCTGGCCCGCTTCGGCGAGCTTGCCTTCAGACGTGAGGCGTTGGTAATCGGAAAAATCCTTGCTGGCCTGCGTGATCAGCGTGCTCTGATCCTCAGTGGGCTTGGGCGCTCCGGCGGTTTCCGTTGCCGGCCGGAGTGATTCAGCAGCGTTGAGAGTTGAGCTCTCCGAACCAAACAGGGACGCGAGGGCCGCCTCAAAGGTTGGCGCGTAGGCCAGGCGGTCTTGCAGAGCGAGGACGACGAGGCGCAACTCGGGCATGGGGCTGCGTTCGGCCTGAAGGTAGATGGGCTCGGCATAGAGGAGGGCGCGCCCGCAGGGAATCACCAGCAGGCTGCCGCGCCGGACGTGGGAGCCTTGCTGATTCCAGAGCGTCAGTTGGCCGGAAAGCTGCGCGTTCTGATCGATGCGGGACTCGATTTGCTGAGGGCCATCGACGAGCCGGGTCTTGGGGAAGTCGTAGACTTCCGCCGTGCCGTAGTGTGCACCGTCGCTGCGTCCGGCGATCCAGCCGATGAGGTTGTTGCGGTTGGCAGGCGTGAAGGGGAGAATCTCAACGAACTCAAGGCCGGACTCGTCGGGTAGCTTCATCAGGACAAAGTTGGGCTGCATGGGCTGCGTGGATTGATCGCCGCCTTGAACTGAGCCGGTTTCTGTGGCGACGGTCCACAGGTCCTCCCGGTTATAGAACACTTCAGGATTGGTCATGTGGTACAAGCCGTAGACCTGTGCCTGGACGCTGAGAAGCAGCTCAGGATAACGGACGTGCTTGTGCAGCCATGCAGGCATGGCGGAAGCATCCTTGAAGAGGGAAGGGAAAATGCCTCGATAGGCAGCAAGGATGGGGTCTTCAGAGTCGAAGACGTAGAAGGTCGTGGTTCCATCGTAGGCGTCGACGACAACCTTGACGCTGTTGCGCATGTAGTTGATGGATTGGTTGCCAAGGCTCTCGTGTGCCGAGTAGGGATAGGTGTCCGATGAGGTGAACGCATCCATGACCCAGCAGAGTCGGCCGTCGTCACCAACAACGATGTATGGATCGTCGTCGAATGTAAGGAAAGGCGCCAGGGCCGCAGCGCGTTCGTGAACGTTGCGGCGCATCAGCAGGCGGCTTTGCGCGTTCACATCATCGCTGAAGGGCAGCTTGGCAATGTCGCCGCGGTCGAACGCGAGCAGGATGCGGCGCAGGAATCCACCGACAACGATTCCCCCGCTCCCCTGGTAAGAAGTGAGATTGTTAGTCTGGCCTTCGGGGTAGTTGAATTCCTGCTGGCGGGTCTTTACATAGACGTCGGAGTTGGTCATCTCGCCGAAATAAATCTCGGGCCGCGTGACATTGATACCCGGGACCGTACTCTGGACGGGCATGTTGCTGAGCATCAGTGTTGGCAAACCTTCGGCCGTAAAGCCGTTCACCGGATTCATGGTGATGCCGTAACCATGCGTATAAATGAGTTTGTCATTGATCCAGTTGCGGCTGCTCTCGGGCAGCTTGTCGAGGCTAAGTTCACGGGCGGCAAGCATGACCTCGCGGGGAGCTCCATCGATCTGGTAGCGATCGATGTCGATGTCAGGAAAATCGTAGTATGTGCGAATCTCCTGAATCTGGCGTAGCGTGTCCTGCAGTGCTTTTACATCCCACAGACGGATGTTTTGCAAAGTGGCCTGGTTATTGGCTGGGTCGGTGGCGCCAACGGTTGTCTCGGCGGGGAATTCCCGTTGGGTGAATTTATCTAGGCCGTAGGCCTGGCGAGTCATTTCAATGTTATGCGCGATATAAGGCTGCTCGCGGACCAATTCGTTTGGCTTGACCAGGAAGCTGCTGACGTACCATCCAACGATACCCATCACGACGTAGCAGACGATGGCTGGAGAGATGGCGGCGGCAAGCCAGCGCCCACGCGGCTTGAATGCGGCGCTCGCAAACGCGATAGCTGCTCCCAGCAACAGAGCCCAGGAAACAATCAGCATTCCGGTGAGAGTGACGTGCGCGTCAGTGTAAGTGACGCCTTCAAAGATGGTGTGGTGTTCAAATAGCAGGTCGAATCGGCCCACATACACATGGAGCGCGAAGACGAACAGGAGCACTCCGACTGCAACGGAAGGGGCTCGCCATGAAATCTGGATGGGGCCGCTTAACTGCCCTCCGAAGGCACGTGTACCCCCGGTGATGATGATGAACAAAGCCGACAAGATGCAGATGAGCACGGACATTGTGAGCAGCCAGCCGACAATGGTGTGCCATGCAGGCAAGGTAAATAGATAGAAGTTGAGAGGCAGACCAAAGATGGGGTCGGACAGGTTTCCAGCCGCGCGAGGTGCGTACCAGTAGAGCGCCAGCACGTTCCATTGCGCTTCCATTGCAGCAGCGGTAGCAAGCGAAATCAACAGCGAGACGCCAAACGCGATGACGTTCAGGGCAGATTCGACAGGGAGGCTGATGGGATTGCCACCAATGAAGATGGTGTGAGTGCCGGGCAGATCGGCAGCGTGCACATGTTTGAGTGCCGAGAATGCGCCGAAGAGAACGACGAACGTGGCAGCGGCAAACGCTGCAAAGATCCCCCATTCGAGGGCGCGCGTCCTCCAGAATACGTCGCCGTAGCCGAGCGAACGGAACCAGAGCAGGTCCACCCAATAGGAAAGCGAAGTCCGGCTTGAAAACACGATGACGGCGATGGCTGCGAGGAGGAAAAGGAAGATGCGCCGGCGAGGCCGCGACGTGTGTGATTTGACAGGCCAATCAATCGACTCGGGCAATTCTCTACCCCAACGTGCTGATTCTTTGCTGCTGAGAGATCCAGGCTCGTGAAGCGCTTGTTTCGGGTGACCGCCGTCGAACCCTGGATCTGAATTGAACAAAATCACCCATTAACAATGTAGTCCTCTTGCCTGGATTTTGCAGGGAACGGCTGTATGTCGACTGAGAACGAGGTCTTTTGGCGGATGGATCGTCTTTTGAGTCCTTAGTACAGCTCGATGGCAGGCCGGCTTTGGTCGCCCTTGGGCCCCTGGCCTGACACGGCGGGTTCAAGAAGCGCTCTTCATGGTGTGAATCTAAGCACTCCGTGGATGATCAAAGAAACGGCATTTCGAGTCGAAGCCTGGGAATTCCGCAATTGCGGGAAACACGATAGTCGCAGTGTAAAATCAATCAACCTGCGGGTCGATGGGTGGGTTTTTAGGAGAGTGAATGACTCTCAGGTGCCCGGATCCTTCCCAAAATGACAGGGAAAAGCTTGACTTTCTCAAAGGAGGAGCAGTGAGTTCTATCGACCCGTCACTTTCGAACCGAGACCTTGCCCCGACCACGCGGGCGCAGCGGACATGGGGCACGTACAACTACATTGCCCTGTGGTTCGCGATGTCGATGGAGGTGACGACCTATCAGCTGGCATCCTCATTAATTGCCAAAGGGATGGATTGGAAGCAGGCGCTGGCCACAGTGTTGCTGGGAAATCTGATTGTGTTGATTCCGATGCTTTTGAATGCTCATGCGGGGGCGAAGTACGGGATTCCGTTTCCGGTGTTCATTCGTGCGCCGTTTGGCGTGCGGGGCGCGAACCTGCCGGCGATTCTACGTGCCATTGTGGCATGCGGGTGGTTCGGGATTCAGTCGTGGATCGGCGGCACGGCAATTCATTCGATGCTCGCTGTGATATGGCCATCGTTTGCAGCGAGCGGCGGAGTTCTGTGGGCGTGCTTTCTAGGCTTTTGGTTGTTGAACATGGTTGTGGTGTGGCGTGGAGTTGAGTCGATCAGGCACCTGCAAGCCTTCGGCGCTCCGTTCATGTTCGTGATGGCCGCAGCGCTGCTGATATGGGTGCGGATCAAGGCTGGGAGCTTTGGCTCAATGCTCTCAACGCCGAGCCAGTTTCATTCAACAGGCGCGTTTCTCGCGGTCTTCTTTCCTTCATTGACGGCGATGGTAGGCTATTGGGCAACGCTGGCGCTGAATATTCCAGACTTCACGCGCTACTCAAAATCACAGACTTCGCAGGCCTGGGGGCAGGCGTTCGGATTGCCGGTGGCGATGACGCTGTATACCTTTGTGGGCATCTCTGTCACGTCAGCTTCGGCGGTGCTCTTCGGCCATCCCATCTGGAACCCGATTGCATTGATGGGCGCGTTTCATCAACCTGTCGTCGCTTTCTTTGCCCTGATCGCCATTCTTGTGGCCACATTGAATGTGAACATAGGGGCCAACGTGGTTTCGCCCTCGAATGATTTTTCAAATTTATACCCGAGGTTGATCAGCTTTCGAACGGGTGGGCTGATTACTGGATTTCTTGGTTTGGCGATGTGCCCATGGAAGCTCCTGGCCACGCCGGATGCCTATATATTTGGATGGCTGGTGGGATACTCGGGACTGTTGGGGCCGGTTGCGGGAATCATGGTGTGCGATTACTTTCTGATTCGCAAGACTGTGCTGGATGTGAACTCGCTCTACCACCGCGAAGGGGAGTACCACTATTCGAAGGGCATCAATCCGCGGGCGGTTGCAGCGCTGGTGCTGGGCGTGGGAGTTGCGCTCATCGGGCTAGCTGTTCCGTGGCTGCACTTCCTGTATGACTATGCCTGGTTCGTGGGGTTCTTTGCGGCGGGAGCAACTTACCTGGTGCTGATGAAGGTGAGTGTGCCCGCATCCCCCGGAGCCGCAGCGGAGGCAGCCTAGAGCTAGCGGACTTGCGGGAAGCCGAGGTCCACTTTGCTCGCGCCAGGATCAGGCCAGCGGCTGGTGACAACTTTGGAGCGGGTGTAAAACTGAATGCCTTCAGGGCCGTACATGTGCAGGTCGCCGAAGAGCGAAGACTTCCAGCCGCCGAAGCTGTAGTAGGAAACGGGGACGGGAATAGGCACATTGATGCCGACCATGCCCACCTCAACATCGAATTGAAATTGGCGTGCCGCGCCGCCATTTTGCGTAAAGATGGCGGTGCCATTGCCGAAGGGGTTGTCATTGATGAGGCCGAGCCCTTCAGCGTAAGTGCCGACACGAACGACGCTGAGCACGGGACCGAAGATTTCTTTGTCGTAACAAGCCATGCCCGGCCTCGCATTGTCGATGATTGACGGGCCGAGAAAAAATCCGGTGGTCTTCATAGCGGGATCGAGGCGGCCATCGACGGCGAGGGTTGCGCCTTCAGCCACTGCGGTGTCCAGATGCGAGGCAACGCGATCACGATGCTCGCGGGTGATGAGCGGGCCCATCTCGCTGGAGGGCTCAGAGCCGGGGCCAACCTTGATGCGGGCGATTCGCTCGCGGATGGCAGCGATCAGGGGATCGGCCACAGCGCCGACAGCGAGGACGACAGAGATGGCCATGCAGCGCTCGCCGGCCGCGCCATAGGCGGCAGAAACGGCTGCATCAGCGGCCATGGGGATGTCCGCGTCGGGCAGCACAAGCATGTGATTCTTGGCGCCGCCCAGTGCTTGCACGCGCTTGCCGTTGCGGGTGGCCGTTTCGTAGATGTAGCGGGCCACGGGCGTCGAACCAACAAAGCTGATGGCCTTGATGTCAGGATGCGCGAGCAGCCGATCCACGGCAACCTTGTCGCCGTGCACCAGGTTGAGAACACCGTCGGGAACGCCAGCCTGCTTGGCCAACTCCGCGATAAACACGCTGGCGGATGGGACCTTCTCAGAGGGCTTGAGGACAAAAGTGTTGCCGCAGGCGATAGCGTTCGAGATCATCCACAGCGGAACCATGCCGGGAAAGTTGAAGGGCGTGATGCCGGCTAGAACGCCAAGCGGCTGACGAATCTGGTAGACATCGACGCCGCGGCTGGCCTGTTCAGTGTATCCCCCTTTCAGAAGGTTAGGAATGCCGCAAGCGAATTCAACATTCTCAAGGCCGCGCGCGACCTCGCCCAGCGCATCGGCCATGGTCTTGCCATTTTCAAGGCTGATGAATGTGGCGAGTTGACTGCGGTTCTCGGCAATCAAGTTGCGCAGATTGAAAAGGACCTCGGCTCGGCGTGACAGAGGAGTAGTTCGCCACTCGAGTGCGGCAGCTTTAGCGGCTGCAACGGCGCGATCCACATCCTCAACGCATGCGAAGCCTACTTCGGCGATCACTTCGCCGGTGGCTGGGTTGCTCACGGCGCCACTGCGCCCGGAGGTTGCCGCGACCGACTTCCCGTCAATCCAATGAGAGACCACGGCGTGGGCCAATATCTCTGATGCGCTCATGATTTGGAACCTCCTCAGGACGTCCGAACCCAGTCGATCGTCTTCGATGCCAGCTTATCGAACGCCGTGATGGCAAGCTGCAGATGGTCTTCCTGTGTATCTTCAATCTTATTGTGGCTGATGCCTTTGAGCGACTGCACAAAGAGCATGGTGGTGGGAATGCCGGATCGCGAGACTTCAGCCGCATCATGCAACGGTCCTGAAGGCAAGCGATGGGAACGGCCGGTGGTTTCGCGAATTGCTTCTTCGCAGCGCTCGATCAGGGCGGGGTGAAATGGCTCCGGCGCAATGTTCCAGATGCGGGACCATTCCACGGTGCATCCTTCTTCTTCGGCGAATTGTGCGCTCTTTTGCTGGGCCTCGCGGTACATGGCAGCGAGCACGTCGGCGCTGAGGTCGCGCTGGTCGAGGGTTGCCTCACAGCGACCGACAACAGCGGTCACGATGCCAGGAAAAGTCTTGACGCTGCCGATGGTGCAGACAGCGTCAGGATGCTTCATGGCGATAGAACGAATTTCAAGTGCGAGCTTTGCAGCAGCCGCCAACGCATCTCGGCGCGCATTCATGGGTGTTGAGCCGGAGTGGGCTTCCTGACCGTGAAAGGTAATGGCGTGACGCTCGACGCCCTTGGTGCCAAGCACCGCGCCGAGGGGAAGGCCCATGCCCTCAAGCACTGGTCCCTGTTCGATGTGCAACTCAAGATATGCAGCGGCATTCTTCCGCTCCTGTTGTGCGTCGCCGATGGAATCGATCGAGACGCCGCAATCGGTCAGCGCGTCTTCAAGACGAATTCCGGCTGCATCGGTACGCCCGCGGTCCTGATCGATGGTGGCGGTGCCGCCGAAAGCTGACGATCCGAAGAGGCTGCGGCCGAAGCGCGCGCCCTCTTCGTCGGCCCAGTCGACGAGGCGGACGGTGACGGGCGGTTTGCCGTTGTATTCCTCAGCAATGCGGCTGAGGACTGCGAATGCGCCGATGACGCCGAGACAGCCATCGAGCCAGCCGCCATTGGGAACGGAGTCGAGGTGGCTGCCGAGGATCAGCGTCTCATCAGAAGCACCGGGGAGAGTGGTCCAACTGTTGCCGGCTGCGTCGAAATGGTGTTCGGTGGGAAGCGAGCGCAGTTTGCTCTGGAACCACTCACGTGCTTTGAGCCAGGTGGGTGTCCATGCGACACGTTGCGCGCCACTTTCGTCGGCGGTAAGGGAGCGCAGCTCCTTGAGCAAATCAACCGCAGCCTTGGTGTCAACCGGCATGGGTCACCGCTTGTTGCGCGGAATGGCGCGATTTGCGCCGAATCATCTCTCCGCGCCCGGGCTCGCCGACGAAGACCCCATCGCGCACCTGCACCTTTCCGCGTACTGTGACCACGGCGGGACGGCCCTCAATGGCGAATCCTTCAAATCCGTTGTAGTCATTGTTGGTGTGCTGCGTTTTTGCAGAGATGATGCCGCGATACCCGGTGTCATAGATGACCAGGTCAGCATCGGAGCCAACGGCGATGGTGCCTTTGCGCGGGAAGAGGCCGAACAGCTTGGCGGGGCGGGTGCTCAGTGCATCGACGAAGCGGTGAAGGCTGAGCCCGGCGCGCTTGACGCCGTAGGTGTACATCAGGTTGACTCGATCTTCGAGCCCGGGAATGCCGTTGGGAATCTGCGTGAAAGCGTTGGCGCCGAGAAGCTTCTGCTCCGTGTCGAAGGGGCAGTGATCCGTGCCCACCGTGTCGATGAGGCCGGCTTCAAGGGCGCTCCATAGGACGGGAAGGTTACGCTTGTCGCGAAGGGGCGGGGACATGACGTGCTTCATGCCTTCGACGCCGATGCGCTCGGCGAATGTCTTGTCGAGCAAAAAGTGCGGCAGCACCGACTCGACGTAGATTTTGACTCCGCGCAATTTGGCTTCGACGGCGGTGCGCAGAGCCGGGGCGCAAGAGAGGTGCACCACGTAGCCGGTTGCGCCCGTCTCCTCGAGAAAAGTCGCAAAGCGGCTAGTGCCTTCCGCCTCAACGGCTTCAGGCCGGCTTGGCTCATGCCACTCGGGACCGGTTTTGCCTTCGGAAAGCAAGAGTTGCTGCAGTTGACCCACCAACTCAGCGTTTTCGCAATGCGCGGTGGTAATGACGCCAAGACCGGCGGCCAGTTTGAGCGTATTGAACATCTCTTCATCGGTGACGCCGAAGAAGTTTTTATAAGCAAGGAAGATCTTGAAGGACGCAGTTCCGTCGGCGACGATCTCGCGCAATTGCGTCTCGGTGTTTGCGTCGTATCGTGTGACAGCCATGTGAAAGGCATAATCGCACGCGCTGTTTCCCTGAGCCTTCTGCTTCCACGTGTTGTATCCCTCGAGCGCGTCTTCGTTACGCGAAGGACAGACCATTTCAATGAACGTCGTTGTCCCGCCGATCAGGCCGGCAACGCTGGCGGTGGCGTGGGTGTCCTTGGCAAAGGTGGCCATGAATGGGAGGTGAATGTGAACGTGGGGGTCAATGAAGCCGGGGAAGACGAACTTTCCCGCAGCGTCGATAACCTTGGTTCCGGCGGGTACGTCGAGGTCAAGTCCAATGCGGGATATAGTCTCATCCTCGACAAAGATATCGGCGCGCGATCGGCTCTCCGCGGTCACGATTTCTCCGCCCCTGATCAGCAATCCCATTTCAACTTTCTCCTCTTACCGTGAGATGGTGAATCTTGAGGTGCGTTAGTGGATGTGAATGCCCACGCGCTCGCGATAGGCTTTCATGGTTTCCCAGTCCTCGGTGACCTGGGTTTGATTCTCAGTCAACTCACTCCATGTAACTTCACTGCGCCCGGAGGGTACTTCGACCATCTGGATGCAATCGTCTACCGGACACACGTTATAGCAGAGGCGGCAGCCAACGCAATCCGCTTCGCGGACAACCGGCTGAGGACGAGTCGCAATGGCCTGATCCTTGCCATTGGAGCGGATATTGTAGGCGCGCGGCTCAACTAGAACGCCTTGCGGTGAAACCAGGTCAATGCACTGATGCGCGGTGTCGTTACAGGCGACATAACAGAGATCGCACTTGATACACTTGCTTGCGTCGATACGGGCGACAGCGCGATACGAGAGGTCGAAGTTCTTGAAATCCGAGACGCGATGTAGGCTGTGGCCGCAGACATCGGCGACAGTCTTGAAGCCCTTATCGTTCATCCAATTGGAGAGCCCGTCACAAAGGTCCTCGATCACGCGGAAGCCATAATGCATGACGGCGGTGCACACCTGGAGGCTGGATGCGCCGAGAAGAAGAAACTGGGCCGCATCCTGCCAGGTGGCAATGCCGCCCATGCCGGAGATGGGAATGCCCGATTTGCCCACAATCTCGTCGGTTCCCAGGGCGGCGAGCATGTTGAGCGCGATAGGCTTGACTGCGGGGCCTGCGTAACCGCCGTGGCCTCCTTTGCCGGCAATGCTGGGCGTGAGTTCGAGGGTTTCAAGGTCGACGCCGACGATGGAGTTGATGGTGTTGATGAGCGAAAGTGCATTTGCCCCGGCAGCCACGCCGGCGCGTGCCGGCAGCACGATGTTGGTGATATTGGGCGTGAGCTTCATGATCACCGGAATTTTGGCGGCCTCCATAACCCAGCGCGTGATCTGCTCGCAATACTCCGGCACTTGGCCGACTGCAGCGCCCATGCCGCGCTCGCTCATGCCGTGTGGGCAGCCATAATTCAATTCGATGCCGTCCGCGCCGGTGTCTTCAATGAGGCGAACGATGTCGCGCCAGGTTTCGGGTTTGGACTCGACCATGGCGGAGACGATGACGGCGCGATCGGGCCATGCGCGCTTGACCTCGGCAATTTCGCGCAGGTTGATTTCAAGTGGTCGGTCGGAGATGAGCTCAACATTATTAATCGCCAACATGCGCTGGCGGCCGTAGTGCCATGCACCGTAGCGGTTGGAGACGTTCAGGACAGGCGCGCCAATGGTCTTCCAAACTGCCCCGCCCCAACCGGCTTCGAAGGCTTTGTGGACCTGTGCGCCGGAGTTGGTTGGGGGCGCAGAGGCGAGCCAGAAGGGATTGGGCGACTTGATGCCTGCAAAGTTGATGCGAAGATCTGCCATGGCTAATTCACCTCGACAGGAGCAACTTGCTGCGCGAACTCCTGATGGATGACCGCTGCGGCTAGTTTGCCGTCCTGAACTGCCATTACCGTGGAAGCAGCGCCCTCTGCGCGAATGCAATCGCCGATCGCGTAGACACCGGCACAGCTGGTTTGAAACTCCGTGTTAACCGCGATGAATCCATTCATGGTCTCCAAACTAAGCTGCGAAGCGAGTGAAGGCTTTTGCTGGCCGATTGCTTTGACAATCTGATCGGTAGGAAGTAAGAAATGCGAGCCTTCAACCGCGATTGGCGCAGGGCGTCCGGAAGCGTCGGGTGCGCCCAACTCGACGCGCAGACACTCGAGACCGGTGGGGAAGCTACCCTGAAGTACCACGCGCAAAGGCTGGGTGAGGAAACGAAACTCGATGCCTTCCTTGCGGGCAAAGTCGTATTCGTGTTCATAGCAACTCATCTCGCGATCAGTGCGGCGATAGACCATGGTCACGCGGTCGGCACCAAGACGCCGGGCGATGGTTGCACAATCAACGGCGGTGTTGCCGGCGCCGATGACGATGACGTTGCGGCCGATCTTCATGCCCACTGCGTTCGCCTTGCTGGCTTCGATGAATTCCAATCCATCGACAATCGTTTCTTCACCCTCGATCCCGAGGCTCGGCGTTCGACCAAGGCCAACACTGAGGACAACCGCGTCGAAGTCCTTCTGAAGAGTGGGGAGCAAGAGATCCTTGCCGAATTCAACGCCGGTCTTGATAGTGACGCCGAAGCCTTCGATCATGCGCGCCTCGTCAAGCGCGACATCAACCGGTTCACGAAGCGCAATGATGCCGTAGGTTGAGAGGCCGCCTGGCTGCGTTCGCTTTTCGAATATTGTGACTGTGTGCCCCAGCTGGGCTAATTCGCCGGCGCAGGAAAGACCGGCGGGTCCAGAGCCGACCACGGCAATTGACCGGCCTGTGGAAGCGGCTTTAACCACTGGATAGCTGCGATGGTCGCGGGCATAATCCATCGCATAGCGTTGCAGACGTCCAATGGAGATCGGCTTGTGATCAGCGCCGAGAACGCATGCGCCTTCGCATAACTCCTGCACGGGACAGACGCGGGCGCATGTCGCGCCCAGAAGATTTGACGCGAAGATGGCTTCAGCCGAGCCGCGCAGATTGTTGGAGGCGATTTTCTTGATGAAGCGAGGAATGTCGATGTGGGTGGGGCATGCGTGGGTGCAGGGCGCGTCGTAACAGTAGAGGCAGCGGTCCGCCTCAATGGCCGCGGCATTCGCCGTCAACCGAGGCAGCTGTTCAGCAAGCGCGTCGGTGGCGTTTTTTGGGATTGAAGATGCCGATCCCATCCATCAACTCCTGGCAAAGGATGTGTGTCTCTACTGCAACGGCGATTTGAGTGCAACTGACCCGGCCCTGCAAAGGGAAGGCTCTGACGGCGCCAGAGTTCATATTCTAGTCCAAATACTTCGCCAGGCAAGGGCCATCTTGTGTACTACGCCGATTACCAGGCTGATCAGCGAGAGAGGGTCTGGATTGTATTACGCACTTCACGCAGCGGCAGGGCAGTGGCGGATGTGAGGCACTGCTGAATCTCCGCGAGAATGGAAAAGGCTATGGTTTCGGCAGATTCCGCGCCGAGATCGAGTCCCATGGGGGCGTGCAGTCGAGCGAGGGAGCGCTCGATCCACAGATCGCTTGAAATGGTGGACTCAAATGGCAGGTCGAGCAGGCGGACAACCTCCGCGAGCAACTCTCGTGTGCGCCTCTTTGGGCCGAGTACACCGATATAAGCGAGTGGATGATCCAATTTCATCAGGGAGGCAAGAATGCGCGCATCCTGCTCGAAGCTATGCGTGAGAATGATGGCCGCGTCATGGGTTCGCATGTCGGCGAACGCTGTCACGGAACGGGCAGAGCGATCACCGGGAAGCTCCGCGATGCGCAGGGTGGTAACGTCATCTGCCAAAGGGAATCGCTCTCGGGTGGCGAGTTGCGAACGGCCGTCTGCCACGGAGACAAACCAGGCGAGTTCCTTTGCGAGGCTCAGGAGCGGCTTGGTGTCATCGCCAGCTCCGAAGATCCAGAGGCAGGGCCTGGGAGAGCGGAAGTTGGTCCAGACGCGGACATCACTTCCATCGATTGAAATGTGCTGTTCCGTCGACTCACCAAGCGCCAAAGCAGATTGCGCGAGGTCCTGCAAGGGTGCGTCGGCCGATTGGATTATCCATTTCGCTTCAGGAATTGAATCGGACTCGAGGCCGGCAACAGCACGGCGACCGATCTGCGGGCTCTCCAGGACAGTGGCAATGGCGATTGCAACGCGCTGAAGAAAGGCTTGCTCGAGAGCGGCGAGAAGCGGATTGGCGGTGGGGCGGCGCTCCAATAAAAGAAAGATAACGCCGCCGCAGCCAGAGCCGTAAGGCATGTCGCCATCTTCTTCGACCGTGGAATAGCGCTGAACAGTTGGTCCATTCTCAGTAAGCCACCAGGCCCGATTGGCCACCGCAGCCTCGAGGCATCCGCCGCTCACCGTGCCCGCGCGGCGGCCGTCCGGGGCGATCAACATGCATGCGCCCGGCTTTCGATAGCTGGAACCCTCGACCGCCACGACCGTTGCTAAAACGTAGTCCGCCGAAGCGGTCTCAAGCTCCCGCCATAGGGGCAGAATTCGTTCAAGGTCGGTCATTCGTCTATTGTCGCTCAGGATGCTGGGATTTGCGACAGGGGAACGTCATGGTTGCTGCGATTGCCGGGCCTCTGAACCTTGAGGAAGTCATAAGAGAGAAAGGCGGCCCCGGATGGGACCGCCTTCCCGGTTGAGCCGCATGACTTAGAAGTTGAAGTGCAGCGACATTTGAATCTGGCGAGGACTGCCGATGGTGTGGGTCACGATGCCGAGGCCGCTCGGGCAGCTATAGAAACTGCCGCTGACGGTTCCAACTCCGCCCGCACTGCAAGTACCGGGCAGGACGGGCGTCCCTGGAGTCGGGAAGGCGTTGTAGCCCGCATTTTGCGAGACCTCGTTGCCCGGAATGTCAAAGCTGGTGGTGTTAGTCAGGTTGTAGACATCGAAGGTGTACTTGAGGCTGAACTTGTCGCCAATCTTGGTGTCTTTGATCAAGGAAGCGTCGGCACGCTTCTGGAAGGCCTGGCGGAAGATGTTGCGTTGCCCGGTGGTGAAGCCGGTTTCGTAAGGATCATCAGGCGGGATGGCGCCGTTCAGACTGCCTGCCGGCAGCAGTGGAAGTGTAAAGCAATTTGGCTTCAGCGCCGATACCCCGGTGACGGGGAACCATGCGCCGGATGCGTGAGTCAGGGCAGTCTTGGCCGTGCAACCCGAGGCCAAAGGCACAATCGGGTTGGTAATGCCGTCGGCGGTTGAGTAGTAAATGCTGCCGATGGAGCCTGAGAAGTCGATGATGCTGTATGGCTGTCCGCTCTGCAGAACGGTGTCCCCGACCAGCGACCATCCGTCGATGAATTTGCCCTCGAGCGAGCTCTGCTTGGCGAAATCGGGGACGCGGAAGACGTAGTTGAAGTTAACGACGTGGGTGCGGTCAAAATCAGAGGAGCCATAGCCGCTGCGCAGGTCGAGGGGGTTGTTGCCGTTATAGAAGAGGCCGAGTCCACTCTGCTCGTCGAGTGCGTGCGAATAGGTGTACGAAGCTCCCACCTGGATTCCATGGCTCATCCGCTTGTCGACATGGATCTGTGCCGCGTTGTACGCATCAATTCCTTCCGCGACATAGGAGATGGATTCTGCCGCGTAGCCGATGTAGGGAACGCGCAGATCGACGTTGCCGCCCTCGTAATTGGCAAGATAAGAGGCAGACGACCCGAAGCAGGCAGGCGCCGTCGCAGGCAAGCTGTTGAATCCGACGTTGTAGCCATAGCTATACGCCTGGGGGCAGGAGCCGCCGGCGAGTAGTGGGCTGGAGGGCGAGGCGATTTTGGGCTGGTTGAAGGGCAGCGGGATGACCTGGTGGCGGCCGAGGTTGCCCACGTAGCCTATTTCAATGGCCAGATCGTTTCTGGGCTGCCATTGGATATCCAGCGTGTAGTTCATGGTGTACGGCAGCTTATTTGCGCGGTCGTATACGCCGAGAGAAATGGGCTGGCCGTTGTTGATGGCATAACCATTCGGATTGGTTGGGGTTGCATTGCAGATATTCGAGATGCCTCCCAGCCCCTCGTTGACGATACTGCACGCGTTGGGGAGGTGCGCCGATAGGTCCGAGGCTTTTGGGCTGCTCGGAGCCGCAAATTCCAGGCTGGTGCCATAAGGATTCTCAAGATCGCCACTCGCATCCGTCGGTGGCCCAGTGGGGGGACCGAAGCCGCCGTTTCCTCCGCAGGTTGGAATATAGAATTCATAGAGCGATTGCGACGCCGACGGGCAGGTTGAAGCATTCACAAAGGGGAGCTGCTGATTGACGCCGAAGGGACCGCCGGTGACAGTGCCGATGGCGTAACCAGGCGAGAAGTAGCTGAACAGTTCGCCGCGATCGTAATACAAGCCGCCTCCCGCGCGGACAACCACCTTGCTGTGGAACATCGACGGCTGCCATGCTGCGCCTACCCTTGGACCGATACCCCACTGCCGGCCAGTGAGCGTGGTGTTGCTGACGCCGCTGGTGCCGTTGGCGTTGTTGCCGGCGATGATCAACCCGGTGTTGTTGATTACGTCGGAGGCTGCATTGTAGCTATAAAGGGAGCGTTCGAAGTTGAAGATGCGGCCGTATTTCTCGGTGAGTCCGCCATCCCAGTCATAGCGGACGCCGGCCGTGAGCGAGAGGGTTGGCGTGATCTGCCATTTGTCTTGCACGTAGGTGCCCAGCTGGTTGGCGCGGTAGTACCGGTTTGCATTGCCTTGCAGGAATGAAGTGACGTAGAACCCTGTTGCTGAGCTGCCGGGGGTAACGAAACCTTGCACAAACTGGCTGAAATCGTCGCTGGCAACGGTTCCTGTGCCGGTGCGCTTATCGATGGTGTTCAGTTGGGTGTAGGTATAGCTCCCCCCAAAGCTGATGGTGTGTTTGCCCAGAATCCAGATCGCATTGCCCGAAGGCGCCAGCCGATTCTGGAACACTCCGGTGTTGGAGGATTGTCCTTCAGCGTTGGGCCCGATGTTCAGGTACACAGGGCTGACACCAGAAGGCTGATTGCTGCCCAGTATGTTGTAGATCGATACTCCAGGAAAGGCATTCGATTCAAACATATTGATGGAACCAGTTCCAGCGGCGCCGCCGGGGATTGAATTGGGGCCAAAGGGCTGGACGTTGTCTCCCCAGTTCTTTTCGCGGATAAAGCCGAGCGTCTCAGTGGTGCTGAGGTTCGACTTGATCACCAATGTGTTGATGATGGAGGCGACCTGTGCGCCTGAGTCGAGGTGCTCGTCGAACCCAGGGACGTTCGAATACCCGTAAGGCGCAATTGTGGGATCGTGCTGGTAGAAGTACTTCAGGCTGAGCGTGTCTTTCTTGGTCGCGTTGTAGTCGAGGTCGGCCACGGCCAGGTCTGCCTTGAACCGCGCGGTGCCGGGGAGGAAGGCGTTGTCGAGATGCGAGGCACTGGGAGCAACGCCTTTGAGGGAATCGTTGGGGATGAGCCACTTGCCGGGTTCACCCGGTAGAGCCGGTGAGTTGAACAAGACGAGTGCGTCGCGATCAATGACGCCGGGGCATGTATAAGGGGGATTGGTGCAACTGAGGCTAGTGCCAAAGGCGTTGTTTGCGAGCGACGCCAATGCGCTGGCAGAACGGTCATCGGAAAGGCCGACGGGAACGTCCAGAAAAGAGTCGCCGATCTCCTGGTCCGCCACATGCAGGTGTTGAAAAGAGACGAACCCAAATAGCTTGTCCTTGATGAGGGGACCGCCGACTGCCCCGCCGAGAATGTACCGGTTCAATCCCGGAACCTTGTTGCCCGCGGGAACGTCCGGATCCTGGTTGAAGAAGAATGGCGCGGCGTTGATCCAGCTGGTGCCGCGGTGCGCATAGGCCGTGCCGTGCCAGGTATTGGTGCCGGAAGCGGTGCTGAGGTCGATGTGCGCTCCGGAGGTTGATCCCTGCTCCGCGTCGTACATCGAGGCGTTCACGCGCACTTCAGAAATAGTCTCGGGTGCGGGCGTGGGAATGGCATTGCCGATGGTGAGGTAAATGGAAGCCACAGACAGAATTGCGCCGCCACCACCGCCGGGGCTGGTCTGGGCGCCCGTTGAGTTGATCACGCGCGCAGATGATACCTGGCTGGTGCTCTTTCCGTTAAACAGGTTGCTGGCGTCCACGCCATTCAACAGGAAGCTGTTTGAAGTATCGCGCTGGCCGTTGGCCCATATGGGCGAGTTGCCTAGCCCGGAGTTGGCGCCGGTACCGCCGCCCAGTTCTGCGCTGACGCCGGTCGATTGTGTGGCAAGGCCGGTAAAGCTGCCTGTCGCCAGCGGTACGGCTTCAATTTGCGCCGTGTCGAGCACGTAGCCGTTGGTCGTGTCTACTGCGTTCATCAGCGGAGCCGCTTCCACCTCGACCGTGGTAGTGGTTTGTCCAACCTTGAGGGTGGCATTCACGGTTGCTGTGCGATCCGCCTGCACTGCGATGTGTTGTGTTCTTTGCACATCAAAACCGTCCGCCGTGTAGGTGAGGGTATAAGTGTCGATGGGCAGGTTTACAAAAGTGTAGGCACCAGTGGCATTCGTCTTCGTCGAGCGGGTCAGCGAGGTCTGCTCATCCACAACGGTGACAGTAGCGTTGGGGATCACACCACCTGAGGGGTCGGTGACCTCGCCGGTGATACCGCCAAGCGTTTGCTGTGCGAAGACCGAGGACCAGCACAGCGCAGCGGCTGCCGAAATGGCAAGCAGTCGCGGAAGCAGGGAAGGAAAGCTACGCAACGAAGACATCACTTGGATTGGCCTCAGAAATTGGAATCTCCCCGAAAATACCTGGGGATATGAAAAGATTAAAAATCGGCGCCTGGACGGCCGGTGCTCTTGTTTTTGTTTTATCTTGGTCGATTTTGATTACAAACTGCTCACAGGATATCGATTAGCACATAAAGATCATCTAAGTTTTTTCATTGTTTCGGTGTGGAAATCCGGTCCTGAATAGCCAGGGCAGTAGTGACGAAGCCGGAAAGAGCCCGTGCTGGCTGGCCGTGCAATGGCAAACAAGATGGGTGGCGATTGCCGGGTTTCTGCTTGAGCAGTTCGGCGCGGCCAAGATAGCATGAGCCATGATTACGCGTGCCGCGAAGACGGTGGTGGTTGCAGGGGTTGCTTTTTACTACTCGCTGGTCGTCTTCAATAACCTGACCGATTTCAATTCGAATCTTGTGTTTGTTCGCCACACGCTGTCGATGGATACAACGTTTCCAGGAAACAGTGGCATGTGGCGAGCGATACACTCACCTGCAATCCAGGCGGCATTCTACCTGTCGATCATTGCGTGGGAGGTTCTGACGGCGATCCTGCTGTGGTGGGGAAGCATGCGGCTGATGCTGGCGCTGCGGCAACCTGCGGCTGCTTTTAACGCTGCCAAAAGCGTCCCCGTTGCGGCGTTGACTCTGTCATTGATGATGTGGTTGATTGCCTTTCTTGCTGTCGGAGGTGAATGGTTTCTGATGTGGCAATCAGCCCAGTGGAATGGGCAGTCAGCGGCTTTCCGCATGTTCACAGTCGTTGGGATCACGCTGCTGCTTTTATTGCAGCCGGACGTCGAAGGGCATCCATGAGTGCGTCGATTCCGGCGATCGTTCTTGCCGCGGGCGCGAGTCGGAGACTGGGCCAGCCGAAGCAGCTACTGAAATTGGATGGCGAGACGCTCATTGAGCGAGCGGTTCGCCTGGCGAATGAGGCGGGGGCGGCGCCGGTCATCTCCGTGTTGGGCGCTCATTATGAGCTGATTCGCGAGGCAATCGCGCTCGAGGGTGCAATCCATGTCGTCAATAACGCATGGGAGCACGGAATTGCCAGCTCGATTCGTGCCGGCGTCGAGGCGTTGGAGACTGTCGCGCGCGAGGCATCAGGGGTGCTGATCCTCAGTTGCGATCAGCCACGACTCACCGCGGGTCATCTGCAAGCATTGATTCAAACGTTCAGTGCGCAGGCTGTGCCCGCCATTTTGGCCTCAGCCTATGGCGGAGTTCATGGGGTGCCTGCCGTGTTCCCGCGGGCGGCATTTGGGAGTTTGCTTGCGCTGCGAGGCGACCATGGGGCCCGGTCGCTGCTGGTTGAGCCGCAATGGGCTGTAATTGTGTTGCCGTTTGAGGGCGGCGAAGTAGACATTGACCAGCCCAGCGACCTGGCTGATTTGAAGTAGACGGTGGGCCGAAACTGGCCTAACGCTCAATCGTAGCCTCAATGTAGCCATGCGGCTCATCGATGGGGACGAAGATGTGGTTGGGGTTGTCCTGTCCAAACGGGCTGAGGTCAGCCAGGAGATGATGGAGGTTGGGCATGGTGAGCTTGATGCGCGAAATCTCCGGCGCCGCCGCCAGCGCGGCTTTTCCCATATCGAAGAGCGTGTGCTGGACGCTCATGCTGTGGTGTGCCGCAAACTCCTTGAACATCGCAGCAACGATTCTCGATCTCACTTCCGCGTATTCGGGTGTTCCGGTGGAGTAATCCCAGGTGGCCGTGGCGCAGGTGCCGAAGACGCGATCCGTGGCGGGCTTGAGCGTGGTGAGCCTGTCTTTAATGTAGCCGGTGAACGCGGACTTGGTGGTCTTGAGAATCACCAGACCATCCACGCCCGATCTGACCGACCACTCACGGCCCTGATCGCGCACGGCATGGACGGTTTGGACTTCCGGACCGCCAAGTTTAAAGGTGGTTGCTTCAGGTGCGCCATCCACAACCATTCGCTCCCAGGCCTTTTCTTCAACTTCGACGCAGGCTCCGCTGACCTGCGGATTGTCGGCCAGAAGATAATCACCGAGCTCCATGGCAAAGGCTTCAATGGTCTCTGCTTTTGAGGCGCGGGCCAGCGAGTAGACGGCGTTCTTCATGGTGTCGGTGGGCAGAAGCTTGCTGTTGTCAGCA
>CAZTLV010000036.1:0-41228 GCA_964614635.1 uncultured Occallatibacter sp. | reverse complement strand
CCGCGCCAAGTGCGACTTTCTGGTGGTCTCCATCCATTGGGGCATCGAGTACGCGCCCGCTCCCCGGCCTGAAGACGTGGAGACCGCTCACAAGATGCTCGAAGCAGGAGCGAGCGTGATTGTCGGCCACCATCCCCATGTGCTGCAGAATGTGGAGACCTACAAGACCCAGGACGGCCGCGACACGGTGATCTTCTACTCGCTCGGCAATTTTCTATCGAACCAGTCGCGCACCTACGTGGACGGCCTGATGCCCGACAAGGACGGCGATCCGCGCGACTCGATGATTGGTCTCTTCTCCGCTGTCCGCAGGGATTACGGCCCTGCGGGCATTCGCGTGGAGTTGGGTCATGTGGGGATTCTGCCTGTATGGGGCGAGAACAATCGCAACGAGATGGCCCGCGGACTGGCCAGGACCACCATCATCCGCCCAGTCTTGATCGACCGCGAGATTCCAAGACTGCAGGCCCGGCTGGATGAACTGAACAAGCTGGCCACGTCAACAGCCGATGCCACAGGCGCGTCGGCCGGCCTCACAGCCGACCAGAAAAAGGAATTCGTCGAAGTGACGAATCAGCTCAAGCTGCTGACCGACCGCCGCAACCTCTTGCTGGCGCGAGTTGGGGATGAGTACGTCACGGATCCACCCAAGCTGCCGGCCAACGAGTAACAAGGGGCGCGGCGTCAATACCCGTTCGCGACGAGCCATGTTTCAGTCAATTCAAAGGAAAGCTTCTTCTCCGCAATCATCTGCGCGTGGGCCAGTTTCACCAAAACATCCGCCTCGATGTTCACTTGCGCACCGGGCTGCAGCGTGTGCAGATTCGTTCGCCAATAAGTCAACGGAAGGATGGCAATCGAGATCGCCTCGCCGTCGAAGTCCGCGATGGTCAGGCTGATGCCTTCGACGGCAACCGACCCTTTGTGCACCATCCATTGCCGCAGGTTTTCAGGAACCTGAACTTTGAGCGTCCAGTCGGTCGTCTGCTTGTTGAAGGATAGATCTGCCGCAGAAATTACCGGGTCAAGTGCGGCAATTGTTCCGGTTCCGTCCACGTGCCCTTGCACGATGTGGCCGCCGAGAGGGCTGCCCGCGGCGGTGGGCAATTCCAGGTTGACTTTGGCGCCAGGGGTCAGCGAGCCGAGTGAAGTCCGGTCCAGCGTCTCCTGCGCCAGGTCGGCATGGAAGAGCGTCGGGTTTACATTGAGCGCGGTCAGGCAGACGCCGGAAACTCCAAGCGAGTCTCCCTCGCGCAGCCGCCCAGCCAGGCCAGGAGACTCGACGGTAATGCGGTGAACTCCGCCAGTATCGACGACGCTGACAAGGGTTCCGGTTTGCTCAATGATGCCGGTGAACATACTTTCATTCTACGAGAAACGGGAACGAGCAGCACGGAACAGAAATCAGCCGGCCCACGGATCACGAAGCAGCGAGCATAGCCCGATGTCGTTGCCGTAGCGGACGACTTCAACCTCGCCCATGCGGAGGGCCTGGTGCATGCCGCGGAATGCAGGGACGGCGTCGGAGCCCATGATCTGGGGCGACACGAACAAGTGCACCCGGTCCACGAAGCCGCCTTCAAGCAGTGCCGTGTTTAGCCGCGTCCCGGTCTCCGTGATGACGGTCAGAATCCCTTCTTCGCCCAGCAGGTCGAGCACTCTGCTCAGGGGCACGCGTCCCGCCTCGGCGGGCAGAACCTCCACGGCAACGCCGCGCTGGCGAAGATCACTGACGCGCTGCGTGTCGTTGGAGACGGTAAAGATGACGACATCTTTATTGGCCGAGGCCACCATGTTGGAGTCGAGGGGCATGCGCAGGGCTGAGTCCAGGACCACGCGCAGCAGAGGCCTGCGCCGCCGCATGCCGCTTCGGTCGGTGAGCAGGGGATCGTCGGCAAGCACCGTGTCAATGCCGGTAAGCGCCGCATCTGCCCGCCAGCGCAGCGGCTGCACCGCCGCACGCGCAGCTTCGCTGGTGATCCAGAAGGGGCTGCCAGGCCGATGCAGGCCCGGCGGCGGGCCGATGCGGCCGTCGAGCGTCATGGCCACTTTCATCAGCACCAGCGGCCTTCTGTGCTGGCTCCAGCGCGCGAAGCCTTCATTCAGACGCCGCGCTTCAGCTTCACACACACCCAACTCTGCAATGACCCTGGCTGCAGCCAGCCGTTCCATCCCCTGGCCGGCCACGGACAGGTTCGGGTCTTTGGTAGCTGCCACCACGCGTGCGATCCCTGCCTGGATAAGTGCTTGAGTGCAAGGACCGGTGCGCCCGGTGTGGTTGCACGGCTCGAGTGTTACGTAGGCTGTTCCGCCGCGAACCCGGTCGCCCGCATGTTCGACGGCCCTGCGAAGTGCGACGACTTCAGCGTGGTCGACCAGGTCGTATTCGTGCCAGCCCTCGCCGGCATATTCGCCCGCGTTGTCGAGGATCACGCAGCCGACTGCGGGGTTGGGTGAGGTGACGCCGATGCCGCGTCGTGCGAGCTCGAGAGCTCGCTGCATCCAGCGAATATCCTGCTCCGAATTTGTGAACGAGTTGGTCATTTAATTCAGCAGCGAATCGACAAATGCTTCCGGTGAGAATTCGAGCAGGTCGGTCATCTGCTCCCCGACCCCGACAAAGCGCACCGGCAAATTGAGTTCCTGCGCAATGGCCACGGCAATGCCGCCCTTGGCCGTGCCGTCTAGCTTTGTGAGCACGATGCCGGTGACGCCGGCGGCCTGCGTGAACACGCGGGCCTGCCGCAAGCCGTTCTGCCCGGTGGTCGCGTCCATCACCAGCAGCACCTCGTGGGGAGCTCCGGGGACAAGACGGGCTGCGGTGCGTCGCATCTTTTCAAGTTCGTCCATGAGGCCTGTCTTGGTGTGCAGGCGGCCGGCCGTGTCGACGTACAGGTCGGTAATATTGCGCGCCTTGGCCGCGCTCACCGCGTCATAGAGCACCGCTGCCGGGTCGCCGCCAGGACGGGTCTTGATCATCTCCACGCCGGAACGGGAGGCCCAGACTTCCAACTGTTCGATGGCGGCCGCGCGAAACGTGTCCGCGGCGCACAGCAAAACCGTATGCCCTTGAGCGCGGCTCCACGCGGCCAGCTTGCCCGCGGAGGTGGTCTTGCCAGTGCCGTTGACGCCCACAAGAAATGTTACTTTGGGGGGCGCATCCGGTTCGGGGATCGCCCGTTGCGGCGCCTCAAGAATGGCGCGCAGCTGGGCCTTGAGCAGGTCGCGCAATTCATCTCCGCCGTCAATGGCCTGGCGGCGCGCGCGGTCACGCAATGCCTCCAGGATTGTAGCGGTGGTCTGCACGCCGAGGTCGCTTGTGATCAGAGCAGCTTCAAGATCATCAAGCGTGGCTTCGTCGACCGTTCGGGTGAGGGCGACAATGCCCTCGATCTTTGAGGAGAGCGATTCGCGCGTGCGCGTAACCGCCTGCTTCATCCTGTTGAAGAAGCCAGGCCGTTCCTCCTGCTTGTCCGCAGGGGCCTCTGCGTCTTTTCTGCCGCCAAAAAACTTCATCACGCTCCAGATTTGAGTCTAGAGCATTGGGGCCGTGGACCAGAGGCTGGATATGGCCCCGCCGGCTCTCGAAGCTCAATGGTGCGAGAGCCGATGGGCGAAATGAGGATTCTGTTTTTTGGGGCCCGGTTCTACTTTTTGTAGGCTGCCGCCAGGTTGGCTCCGGCTGCGGCGTCTTCAATCACGGGCGTGATTCCGAGCTCAAGCAAATCGGCCCATTTGAGTGCGCCCATGTGCAGGGCGGCGGGATTGTCGGTCTCATAAAGCGCGTAGCCCCCGCTGCAGTCCACGTTGTGCCAGCGGCCGAGCAAGGTGACGCCGGGCTCGGGGACCGCCGCTCCGGCAAGAAACTTCTCTGCGGCTGTGCTTATGGTTCCCGGAATCAGGGACCAGGTTGACATGAATTTCATTGCTTACGTCCTCCAGTTTGATTTTGGTGGGGGAAACTTCCCGGTGTGTGCCGAGGTCAGCGATTGTAAATCACGGACAAGAGACTCAGAGTGAATGGCAGGAGAATCGTCAACGTTGCTACTGGTTAAAAAGGTGTGATACTCACAAAAAAAGCGCTTGTCTTTCGCGGGGCATATGGGGAAGAATCTTTCAACGGCGCTGCAAGAAACCATGAACGAGGACGGACAGGCAGCGGCCAACAGGAGGCGGTCAATGAGCAAAGTACGCGTGCTGGTAGGGACCAAGAAGGGCGCTTTCATTCTGCATGCGGATGGCAAGCGCAAGGACTGGGAAGTGAGCGGTCCATTCTTTGCGGGGTGGGAGATCTACCACATGAAAGGCTCGCCGGTGAACCCGGACCGGATTTATGCCTCGCAATCGTCCAGCTGGTCGGGGCAGGTAGTTCAGCGCTCAGACGACGGCGGTGCCACGTGGGCTCCCGTGGGCAACAAGTTTCTGTACAACGGCGTCCCCGGCACACACCAGTGGTACGACGGCACACCGCATCCATGGGAGTTCAAGCGGGTTTGGCACCTGGAGCCGTCACTGAGCGATGCCGAGGCCGTCTTCGCGGGTGTGGAAGACGCGGCGCTCTTCAAGTCAATCGACGGAGGGAACACCTGGGAGGAACTGGCCGGACTGCGCGGGCACGGTACGGGGCCGCACTGGCAGCCCGGTGCTGGCGGCATGTGCCTGCACACCATCATTCATGACCCCAGCAACGCCGACCGCATGTACATTGCCATTTCGGCAGCAGGGGCGTTCCGCACAGACGACGCGGGCAAGACCTGGAAGCCCATCAACAAAGGGCTGCACTCGCAGTACATTCCCGACCCCACGGCCGAGGTGGGCCACTGCGTGCATCATGTGGCCATGCACAAGGAACGGCCAGGTGTCTTGTTCATGCAAAAACACTGGGATGTCATGCGCAGCGATAATGCGGGCGACCAGTGGCACGAAGTCAGCGGCAATCTGCCCACCGATTTCGGCTTTGTCATCGATGTGCACTCGCATGAGCCGGAGACGGTGTACGTGGTGCCCATCAAGAGCGATGCGGAGCACTTTGTTCCCGACGGCAAGCTGCGTGTGTACCGCAGCCGCACCGGCGGCAACGAGTGGGAAGCCATGACCAAGGGCTTGCCGCAGAAGGACTGCTACGTGAACGTCTACCGTGATGGCATGGCGGTGGACTCGATGGACGAGTGCGGCGTGTACTTCGGAACCTCGGGAGGGCAGGTCTATGCATCGGCGGACGCGGGAGACAGCTGGACGGCCATCGTGCGCGATCTGCCTTCGGTGTTGAGCGTGGAAGTGCAGACGCTGGCATGAGCGAAGGAGACGAAGCCATTTCAACGATTCGCGTCGTGCTGCCTCAGCATCTGCGCGCGCTTGTTGGGACTGCGGCTGAAGTCCCGCTGCAGGTTCCCGCGCCAGTCACCGTGCGCCGTTCACTCGACGCGCTCGAGGCGCGTTATCCCGCTCTTGGCGGCACGATTCGTGAGCATGGAACAGGAAAGCGCCGTGCCTTCATGCGCATCTTCGCCTGCGAAGAAGACTGGTCGCACGAATCGATGGACAAGGAACTGCCTTCGGTTGTTGCCGAGGGCAAAGAACCGCTCATTATTCTTGGAGCGATTGCAGGCGGGTAGCGCCGATCTTCTCGCGACCTCAAGATTAGCGAGGAATTGTGCAGATGTTAACTTTCGCCCATCGCTCCGAAGCGTCGAGCGCACCCAGCATGTGCCCGGAATTGATCAGACTGGAAAGAATCGAATCGCTAGAGTCGATTGCGGTGGGGTCGTTCGAGAACAGCCCCGACACTAGTGAGGAGATTCAATGAGCGGATTCAAGGTTCTTGCGTTAACGGCTGTTGCCGGACTGATGTTTGCGGCAACCTCTCCCAAAGCACTGGCCCAGGTGACCGTCGAAGTCGGCGTCGCCCCGGATTGCCCCTACGGTTACTATGACTACGCTCCGTACAATTGCGTTCCTGACGGCTACTATGGTCCCGAGTGGTTCACTGGCGGCGTCTTTGTTGGTGTCGGTCCATGGTTCCACGGTGCAGCAAACTTCCATGGGGATGTGGACAATTCCTTCGACCCGCAGCACGGCTACAAGGGCGAATCACCCAAAAATGGCGATAAGGCTGCAGCGCAACGCAGAGACCCCGCGCAGTTCAAGGGCAATGAAACCCGCGATGGCCGCGGCCATACAGGTGGCGAAAAGAAATAATCCGTAAGAAAGGATGCGACCGGCTCGATTGCAGGGCACGTGCCTGGGGGCACTGCCGGGCATGAAGCGGTCCGACGACTCAAAGAGCGTGGCTACAACGGCGCCGCGCTCTTTGTGTTTCTGGTGCGATTTTCCTAAGCGAAGAACTTCTTGAGCGGATCCCAGTAGTGGCTGTGCCAGCCGTCGTCAAGCGAGTCGTAGTCGCCCTGGGGGAAGCCGGTGTGATGGAAGTCCAGAGCGGTTCCGCTGTCGCGCGGGGCAAGTTCGAAGTGGACAACTGAATACACGCCTGGGTCCCAGTGAGTCGGCCGCCAGGCCTGGACAATGCGCTGGCTTTGAATCAGCTCGATGTTGCGGCCGGCGATCATGCTCCCAAACATGCTGAAGGCTCCGCCGGGAGCGGAATCGATGGTGGCGGCCATGCCGGTGAATGCCGCGAACAGTTTCTGGTCGAGGATGGTCTGGTAAAAGAGTTGTGGGCTGGCATGGAAGTCGAGCTCGTAGTGGATGGAAGTGCGGAACTTGTTGCCATCGGTTCCGGGCTTTTGGGCCTGGCTGCGCGTGAGAGATGTGGCGGCGACACCAGCGATTGCAGCGAGGGCATGACGGCGGGTGGGGTTCATGGGGACCTCCGAGGGGGCAGTTCAGCAAGGTAGCTGACAAGAGTATCCCACCTGGGCGCGAGTGGCCGCGGCGAGGGCGCGACAACGCTGTTTATTTGAATGATTGCAGAAGCCCAAAAAATGGAAACCCGGTTCTCAAAAGGCGGGGTGAGAACCGGGAATCCTTTCAGGAGCGGTGGGCCCGCCTGGGAGGCGGACCAGCTTCGTTCCAGGATTGCAGCCCTTGGAGTCAGGCCGCGGATTTCTGCACGGTTGGCTTGAATGGCTCCGCCAACTCATCGAAGACTGCGCGGTACTGGATCATTGCAGTGCGAAGCTCTTCAGTTGAGGCCTCTTCCTTGCCGAGTCGATAGGCAATTCCGTGGGCAAGGCGGTAGTTTTCCATGACGCGGGGATAGGTTACAGAGACATCCGCGGCCCGCTGTTCGAATGTGACCTGGGGATACCCGCGCGCCTCGAGGATTGCGTTGATGAGGTCGTCGGCTTCGGTGACGGCAGATCTGGGGTGATCGACAAATCGGGCTTGAACGGTGTGCCACTCGGTGATAAAGCGCTCCCGTTCGGCAATGCCGAGGTCGCGGATTTCGAGGGTCTTGACGTGGGTTTGGCGGTCTGTGAGTTTTGCCTCGGCCTCACGCTTTGAGCCGTGACTCACTACGGCGCGGTCGTATTCTGAGCCGAAGCGATTGCGCAGCGCCAGCGTTTTGGTTCTGCGATGTTCAACGTATGCGGCTACAGCGATGCCAACAACGGTGACAAGAACAAATGCCGCGACGATGATCTGCGTGGTTGTGAAGCTGTAATACATTCCATTGAAATGAAATTGCATTGAGTTCTCCTGTGCGAATGCCCGCAACAAATGGCAGTTGATGGTGGAAAACCGCGGCCGGGGGAGGGCCAATGCAATCGATCTTAAGCAGCAATTCTTGGGGGCGCTGACCAAAACTGATCAGCATCGTTGCGATGTGATTTCTAAGTATTCAAGTGGCTTTTTTGCGCAGACTTCCTGCCGAGACATTCTCGTTCTTCCTATTCAAGAGCTGCCGGAAAAGAAAGACTTATTCGGATTCAGGAGAAGCGGAGTCCTGGGAATCACTGGACGCTACAGTGATCCGCATGGGATTGAGCGCGTTGCGATCGAGAAACGAGGCCGCAGCAGCAATCAGGGCAAGAATGAGGATGAACGCGCCTACGATGAGGTTTGTGTCCGACAGCATACCGTGCATAGCATTCTCCTTTTCCTGGGAATCAGGTTGCCGGCAGGGTGGTGCAGGAGTCTCAGCCTGGCAGCGAAGCCCACCTTCCTTATGATGTGCACGGGGGCGCAGGAAAACTGGTTAGTTTTGTACACCACGAAGCGATCAAGGTATCAAGGCAGTAAATAGCCTCTAGCGCTCGTCTCTTCCTGGGCGCAGCATGAGTTCGCGAATGGCTTCGCGCGGGTCCTTGCCTTCATCGAGAATGAGCTCC
The DNA here is from genome assembly GCA_964614635.1 of uncultured Occallatibacter sp. Taxonomy (GTDB): domain Bacteria; phylum Acidobacteriota; class Terriglobia; order Terriglobales; family Acidobacteriaceae; genus Telmatobacter. Next base: position 32,937 of record CAZTLV010000036.1, on the reverse strand, counting down.
ATTTGTTCGGTGATCGGCATCTCGATGTTATGTTTGCGAGCAAGGCCGAGAGCAGCGCGGGTGGTGCGGACGCCTTCGGCCACTTTTCCGCCCAGGCTCTCAAGGATTTCAGACAGGTTTCGGCCCTGGCCCAGCGCCTGGCCAACAGTTCTGTTGCGGCTGAGGGATCCGGTGCAGGTGAGGACGAGGTCGCCTGCGCCAGAAAGGCCGGCGAGGGTTTCGCGGCGTCCCCCGCAGGCAATGGCAAGACGAGTGATTTCAGCGATTCCTCTAGTCATGAGAGCAGCCGCGGAGTTGTGGCCCAGGCCCACCCCGGCAGCGATTCCCGCGGCGATGGCGATGACGTTCTTGAGAGCTCCGCCAAGCTCCACGCCGATGATGTCGGTGCTGGTATAGAGGCGCAGAGTCTCAGAAGAGAATTCCGCCTGGATGCGGGCGGCGATTGCAGAGTCGCTGAAGGCGACGGTGATGGCTGTGGGCAGCGCCTGGGCAACTTCAAGAGCGAAGGTTGGACCGCTGAGTGCGCCGATAGCCAGATCGAGCGCAGGCCGGCCGGATTTATTTTGCGGAAGGCCGGAAGCGATGACCTCGGTCATGCGCAGAAATGTCTGGTCTTCAACGCCCTTGGTGGCGGAGACGATGATTTGGCCGGATTGAAGGTGCGGGCCGAGACGCGCGAGTGTGGGCCGCAGGAATTCTGAGGGGACGACGGAAAGGATGATCTCAGCATCGGCGACGGCGCCCTCGCTACCAGTGATCGCGATCTCTTCCGGTATGTGAAAGCCAGGAAGAAAGAGGATGTTCTCCCGGGGTTCGGCGATTTCGACGGCGGCGTCAGGGCTGTGAGCCCAGAGGGTAATCCGGTGACCGCCGCGCCGGTGAAGCGAGAGTGCGAGGGCAGTTCCCCATGCACCGGAACCTAGAACGACAATGCGGCTCATGCGGGCTCCGCCTTCTGTTTAGTAGCTCCAAAGCGGGATTCTTTGCCGGTGAGAAGACGGCGGATGTTAGGGGTATGCTTGGCGATGATGAGCAGGGCGACCATGAATTGGACGGCGATGAAGAAGGGCGGGCGGTCTCCGTGGACAAGTAGCCAGGCGAAGACGGGAAAGCTGGCGGCACCGAGTATGGAGCCCAGCGAGACGTAGCGGGTGACGAAGATTGTGAGGAAGAAAACGGTAATGGCGGCGAGCGCGGCGAGCGGGGCGGCGAACAGGAAGACGCCAAAGCCGGTGGAAACGCCTTTTCCGCCCTGGAAACGAAGCCAGGGCGGAAACATGTGGCCGAGGACGGCACAGAGGGCGGCGAGGGCCTCGAAGTTGCGGATGGATTCGATCGGCGTGCCATGGGCAATGAGGGTGATGGCGGCGAGGCGGCCGAGGTAGACTGCGGCGCAGCCCTTGAGCACGTCGATCAAGAAGGTCGCGGCGCCGAGGGCCTTGCCGCCGGAACGAAGAACGTTGGTTGCGCCGATGTTTCCGCTGCCGATGGATCGGATGTCCTGATGGCGGAAGAAGCGGACCAGCAGGTATCCGGTAGGGATGGACCCGAGCAGGTAAGCGGCTACCGCGATGAGCAGGGTTGCAAGGAGCATACCGAAGGTGAGTTTACCATCTGCGGTCGGGGAGGGTGCGCTCGCGAACTATGGAGACGTCGAGTGGCTTTCAGACCGCCTGCCATGTGGCAGTGGCCTGTTTCTGAGTGTGCAATGAAATCTCTAGTCCGAGATCATCACTTCGCCGGGAACAATGGGGCGCGTGCGGTAGAGTTTGCCGCTGGCTCCAAGCAGGCCCATGAATATCAGTGCGCCGACATAGACGACAAGCTTGACGATGTCACATGCATGGTTGTGAGGCAGCGTCTTCCACAGAACAAGCAAAACGGTCTGGCTGGCGGTGACAGCCCAGACGGTGCTGTAGAAGTAGCGGCGTTCAGTGCCCTCAGTTTTGGTGGATGCGCCTACACGGGGCAGTTTGCCAATGGCGCCGAGGAACAGCACAACGGCGCAGACAGGGAAGTAGGCGTAGTTGTAAATCTGCTGCATATACCAAACGCCGGTAAAGGCGTTGATGATGATGCCTACGAGATTGAGCAATGCAAAGTTGATGGCTGCGTTCCATGCGAACGTGTAGCAGACCTTGCGATACAGGGGATTCGGCCTGTCCTCGTCAAAACGCAGAATGTAGGGGCGTGCTTCAGTGCCCGGCAACTGACCGTTGAGCCCGGCAATGCCGGTACCCATGAGCACGGCGGCCAGCCAGATCCAATTGCCGCCATGAAATCCGTGGGCAAATAGCGAAAAGGTAAGAGGGCCGGGGGTGAGGAAAAAGACCCAGATCCAGATGGGCCAGTGGCAGAGCCGATAGATTCCGGTGTTGCGCTCGCGGATCTTCCGCTCTTCGGCAAATTCAAGTTTTCCGCGATATTGCATCTGGCTGAGTCTCGCAGGATCACCGGGGGAGAGTCAATGGCCGGGCAAACCCGGGTGCCAGCCCGAATCAGCGGTGCAAAATGGCATTGCGGGCGGAGCGGACTTCTGCAGCCAGTACCTGCAACACGGTGAGCGCGAGGAGTGGGTCGTTTTGCATGAGAACGGTGAACTGATCGCGGGAGACAAAGCTTAATTCCGCGCCGCCATGGGCTTTTGCGGTCAGGGTATAAGGCTCGTTGCCGATAAGTCCGGGTAGGCCAAGCAGCGAACCCTCGGCTGCATGAGCTGAAAGGATCGATTTGCCGGCTGGGGATGTCATCGTCAGGGTTACTTTGCCCTTGAGGAGGATGTAAAGGCCACACGGATCATCTCCCTGGCGGAAAAGGACGCGGTCTTCGGGGCAAAGAACCTCTGTGGATTGCTTGCGCAGCGCCTGGATGAGGTCCGGGTTGGCCAGGAACGCGGATGGATCAAGATTCACGACAAAACTCCAAGGAAAGGAATGAAACGTAAGCGAGCCGGTGGCCATCGTGGCCTGTTGATTCATCCTTGCATTGAAAGGTCTGCTGACTTGTGATCGGGATCACGTATTGGTGGTTAAAGGATTTGGACCAAATGGATACAAGAGTGCATCAAGGGCAACGAGGGCGAGGTACCTGGCGCCGGCAAAATGGGAGGAATTACCTATCGGCTCGCGAACAAAACAGTGTCATGGCAGCTCAGTCAGGTGGGTGTATTATGGTGCGTTCCCTCAAAGTGGTGGAAAGGAAAGGCCATGGAGATTTTTGGCTATCTTGGGCAATGGGGATGGGTTGTTGTGCTCTTCCTCGTCGTGTTGCTGCATAAGGCAATTCTGCGCTACTTTTTTGGAACCGTCATAGTCTCGAAGGACCAGATCGGAATCGTCAACAAGAAATGGGTTCTCTTCGGTAAGAATCGCACGCTACCCGATGGAGCGATTGTTGCGTTGCACGGAGAGGCTGGTTTGCAGGCCGATGCGTTGGCTCCTGGCATCCATTTTGGGTTGTGGGCCTGGCAATACGCGGTTGTGCTGGCGCCGTTCACGACCATCGATAAGAATCAGATCGGCATTGTTGAAGCGCGAGATGGCAAGCCACTTTCCAGCGGGCGGGTGCTCGCTAAATCCGTCGAGTGCAATTCCTTTCAGGATGCACGGATGTTCCTCTCTACCGGCGGGGAGCGCGGCCCTCAAATCTCGATCATTCCGCCGGGAACTTATCGCATTAACACGGGATTGTTTGCAGTTGCCGCGGCGGAGGTGCTGGAGATCCCCGACAACCAGGTGGGGATTGTAACGACCAAGGACGGCGCGCCTCTGTCGACCGGCGAAATTGCAGGCAAAGAGATCCCCGGGCACAACATGTTCCAGGACGCAGAGCGGTTCATTCAAGCAGGCGGCCACAAGGGACTGCAGGAGCAGGTGATGCTGGCCGGGCGATACTTTATCAATCCGCGATTTGCCACCGTAGAAATCAAGCCAATGACCGAGGTGCCGATTGCCAATGTCGGCGTGGTCATCGCTTATGTGGGTTCTGAGGGCATTGACCAGACCGGTGAAACATTCAAACACGGGAACCTGGTCAAGAAAGGCCAGAAGGGTGTGTGGGTGGATCCGCTGGATCCGGGCAAATACGCTATCAACATCTATACCCACAAAGTAGAGATTGTTCCCACGGCCAACATCGTGCTGAATTGGGCGACGGGCAAGTCTGAAGCGCACAGGCTTGATGAACGCCTTTCAACAATAACGGTGCGGTCGTCGGATGGATTCACCTTCAATTTGGACGTGAGCCAGATTATTCATGTTCCGCGCAACGATGCGCCCAAAGTGATTGCGCGCTTCGGGACAATGGCGAACCTGGTTACGCAAGTCCTGGAGCCGACAATCGGGAACTACTTCCGCAACGCTGCGCAAACCTCCGATGTGATCGAGTTCTTGAAAGGGCGCACGGAGCGGCAGAAAGAGGCCAAAGAATCGATCCAGGCGGCGCTTGTGGAATACAACGTGAACGCCATCGACACACTGATAGGTGACATTACGCCGCCTGAGGCGCTGATGAAGACGCTGACTGACAGGAAGATTGCCGAGCAGGAGCAGGTAACCTACAAGACGCAGCAGTTAGCTGAGGAGACACGCAAGGACCTGCAACAGGCCAGAGCGATGGCGGATACGCAGGCCAGGGTTGTCGATGCCGAACGGAGTGTTTCGATTGCCGAGTTTGCAGCGCAAGCGCTGGTGAGACAGGCCAGCGGCGAGGCACAGTCGAAGACAATCAACGCCGATGCGGATGCGAAGGTGATTACAACGGTTGGCAATGCGGAGGCCGAGAAGACCAAGGCCGTGGGCACGGCCGAAGCCGACGTGATCAAGCTGAAGATCAACTCGATGGAGTCAGGGAACTATGCGGCAGTACAGATTGCGACGGCGCTGGCGTCAAACCACATCAAGCTCGTACCGGATATTCAGGCCGGTGGCGGCGGGGATCAAGGGAGCTTGATCAACGTTCTGATTGCAAAGATGCTGCAAGGCGGGACCAGCGGCGACAAGGATGGGAAAGGGTAAGCGGCAAAGCTCCAGCTTCTAAACTGTGCCCGATTCCGTGGCCGTGAATTTTCGAGCTCAGATGGCCTGCGGGCCAGTGCTCCGCTTAACTGGCTTTTGCGACAACGAGCGAGTCATAGACCGCCTTGGCGCGGTCGAGTGCCGTCTGAATGTTCGGCATGATATTCTCGCGGCCCACGGAGTCAAGGAAGCGCGCGCCTTGCAAGAGCTCGGAAGGTTGCTCCATAGCACCGCAAAGCAGCATCGCGGCCGGATTCATGCAGGCGTTTGGCAAATGTCTCGATGGCGTGAATGCCGGTGGCTTCGATTGCCGTCATGTTGCGCAAGCGCAAGATGACGACGGGAGCGAACGTTTCAACGTTTGCGGTGGCTTCGACCAGTTTCTCCGTAGTGCCAAAGAGGAATGGCCCGTGGATGCACAGCAAGGTAACGTAAGCCGGCAGGATGCGCCATTGCAGCACATGGGGCAGTTCATCGCGAATGTACTCTTCTGTTACAGGAGACACGGTGGTGGTTTCCGCAATCCGGTAGATGTAAAGCAACGCGGCCAGCGCAAGTCCGATGCCGACGGTTACCGTGAGATCTGCAAAAACCGTGTGCGCAAAAGTGACCAGCCAAACTGAAATTGCAGCCCAGTCCATCTCGAAAATGGCGCCAATCTCGTTCCATTCGCCCATGTTGTAAGCCACGACAAACAATATCGCGGTCAGGGTGGTGAGGGGGATGAAGCTGGCGAGGGGGGCCGCAACGAGCAGGATTCCGAAGAGCGTGAGTGCGTGGACCATGCCGGCGACAGGCGAACGGGCGCCCGAACTGATATTGGTGGCAGTTGGTCCAATCGAGCCTTGGCAGGAATGCCTCCGAACATTGGCGATAGGAAGTTGGCGACTCCCTGCGCCACCAATTCAACATTTGGGTTGTGACGGTCACCGGTCATTCCGTCAGCCACAACCGCTGACAGCATGCTCTCACGTGCAGCAAGAATCGCGACAGTAAAGGCCGAAGGATCAGAGGAAGGATGTGATCTGCGTGAAAATCGGGAATCGCGAAAGGCGGAAAACCGCGCGGGATGCCGCCGAATTTGCTACCGATGGTTTCAACCGGCAGATGAAACAGTACGCTCACGGCGGTTCAGACGAGCAGAGCGACGATGGATGCGGGAACACGCCTGGTAAAACGAGGAAGGATGAGAATAATCGCCAAGGCTCCAAGCTCCAGGCCGACTGCCGCAGAATTCAGGCTCGTGAAATGCCCGCGAGCAGATCGTGGACGAACATGCTTCCCGAGTGCGTTCTGATAGCCAGAATCGACTTGGGAAGGTTTGGATTGCTAATGGACATGGAGTATGTACTGATTTTACGCGCTTTGGAAATTCTGAGCTTCAGCGCGACTGTATCTCGTTCATCGAGAACGGCAAATCCGATGCGTCTTCGTTGCTATTGCAATTGCTTCAAGATATTGCAGCCAAATGGATTTCCCGCGTTGCAGCCTTGAGTGAGGTATTGGCGGGCGAGGACAAGATTCTTTGGTACGCCAAGCCCCTGCCGATAGAGGTTGCCGAGGTTGCTGCACCCATTTGGATAGCCGAAGCTGCAGGATCGGGAATAAAGGTTCGCTGCTCGCACATCATCAACTTGGATCCCCAGACCGTTCTGGTACTGGTAGCCGGCGCGGTTGCAGGATGGCCCATTGCCGGCCAGGCAAAGTTCTTCGTACAACACGATTGCCTGCGAGAAATTGTTTTGACTTGTATATAAATCTGCCTGTTGCTTCATCGCAATAAGGTTAGGAGTTGGGGCTGACTGTTTGGGGTTCGAATGCGCTGACTGTGCCGGTGGCTGTTGGGTCGCAGGCTGCGAGATAGCGGGCATTGAATTGGTGGGCGGCATCGAAGATTGTTGTGTGATAGGTGCAGCTGATGACTGTGGCGCTTGTGAACCTGCCGAATCAGTGTGTGGCACAGCGAGCCGGCCCACTGCAAATACTGCAACCAGAGCCAATGGGGCAAGAACCCAGCCCCACATTGGAACCCTTTGCCAAGCCGCCTTCGGCTCTTCATTGCTCGGCCGGGCGGGCCGCGCACCCGCAACATTGGGAATCGTCACTGGCTGAAACTGTGCGGCTTCATGACCTGGGTTGATCTGCTCCGTCGGAGATTGGGATAGAGGCGGGACGGTGCGAATTCGCTTGATCTGTGTCTTGAGTCCATCGAGAATCTCGGCCTTGACTTTGGCCCATTTTGGGTCGCTCTCAGTGAAATCGATCAAGGGGGTGGAGCCGGGTACCATCTGGCGATCCGCCAGGACTGGATATTCGCTCCAATCGCAGGGTTCCACCAACACCGGCACGATGATCATCTGGCCCAGCCTGGCGCGGTTCTCGATTCGCGCCATTTCATATTTCTCAATGAATTCAGAATTCAGAAATGCCTGGCTGACGATAAGAAGGGCGATCTGTGAGTGATCGATCTCGGCCTCGATGTGGTCCCTGAATTCGTCGCCGGGCTTTAAGTCCTTGTCGAACCAAAAGACCACATTCTGTCGTTTCAGGGATTCAGTGAGGAATGGAATCAGGTTGAACCGATAGTCGCGGTCCAGCCACTTCTTGTCCTCGCGCGCATAACTGACGAAGACGCGTGTGGTCTCATCGGGGGCACCGGCGTTCATGCTTGAGTCCATCTGAAAGGGCTCCTTCATGTTGAAACAATATTGCTGCGAGCATATTACATGAGTCTTCGGCGGATCAGGTCGAGGGCTTGCTGGGTAGCGAACTCACGAATCCTGGTGCGGTCTCCGCGGAAGGTGCGCTCAGTGGCCTCGTTCTTTTCCGCATCTGAGACGGCGATGTAGACCAAGCCAACAGGTTTGTCCTCGGTGCCGCCAGTGGGGCCGGCAATCCCGGTGACACCAACTCCAAGGGTTGCGCCGGTGCGGAGCCGAATTCCGTGCGCGAGCGCTTTCGCCACCTCGGCAGAAACAGCGCCATGCTGAGCGATGAGATCTGGAGAGACACCCGCGAACGCGTATTTCAGTGAGTCGGAATACACAACGGCCCCGCCAACAAACGATCGGGAACTGCCGGGAACGCCCGTGATACGCTGGGCGATCATGCCGCCGGTGCAGCTTTCAGCAACCGCCAAAGTAAATTGCCGAAGCCCGAGATAGAAGAGAACGATCTGCTCAAGGGATTCGCCGTCAGAGGAGTAGAGCCAGTCTTCAAGAGCTTCTTCCAGACGGCCCGCAAGCTCGTCAACCCGCTCTTTGGCCAAAGCAGCACTGGGCTTGGAACAGATCAGCGCGAGTTGGATGTCGCCGGCGTGGGCCAGGATTGTGGTTTCGACGTCCCTATACGTGGAATAGATCGGGGCGAGAATCAGGTCGGCCTGCGACTCGGGGATCATGGCAGCGCGGAGTGTGCGGCTGGCGATGAAGCGCTTGGGAATTGCATCGCGAAGACGCGGAAGGCACTCGGCGTCAAACAGAGGGCGGCATTCACTGGGAGGCCCGGGAATAAGCAAGACGATCTTGCGGTAGCCGCCGAAGCGGGTATCAAGCCATTGGCCTGGTGCGCTGCCGTTCACATTGGGCAGCACGATAGCGCCTTCAAGCACGTCGGCTTGCTTGAGATTGTTCGGAGGCAGCGGAACGCGCCAGCCCGCAGCTCGGGTGTGCAGCGCGGCAACCATGGGCGCGTCACGGCGGAGTGTGAGTGCCAGGGCCTCGGCTACGGCTTCGCGGGTGAGGTCGTCTTCAGTGGGGCCTAAACCGCCCATGATGGCCAGGATATCTGTGCGACCGAGGGCGACGCGGATGGCATTGACCATGTCTTTCTTCCGGTCGCCGACGATGGTCTTGAAGGTTACAGTGACTCCGATCTCATTGAGTCTCTCGGTGATATACAGCGAGTTTGTTTCCTGACGCCACGGAGTGAGCATCTCGGAGCCGACGGCGATGATTTCAGATTTCATGACACAGCTCCTGGCTTCCAGCATTTTGCTTTCAGCTGGGTGATGCGGAGAAGAAGCCCGAGATCCCGGGTTGGATAATACGGCGGTGGTTTCGATCACCAAGGAACAGGCCTAGAGGCAGGGGCCCAAGGCAAAAAAACTAAAAAAGATTCATCCCTTCAACTCCCAGGTCCACATCATAAACGGCGTCGTGTGTTGCAAGGATGGTGGTGCCAAGCGGGGAAAAGGCAACGCCAACGAGATTTGGTCCGGCAACGACTAGGTTTGCCGCGCCTTCGGGCGTGACCCGCACCAGGCCGCGACGTCCATGCAAACAGGCGGCGAGAAAGACGTCGCCCGACTTGGAAAGCGCGAGGCCCTGAGGTCTGCCGAGGCCGCGGTACCAGACCCGTGTGTCGCCATGGGAGTCAATGGCCCAGATCGCGTCGTTTGAAGACAGCGAGGGCGCCGTGACAAACAGTGTGCCGTCCTTGCTGACCGCCATGTGATACGCGGCAACGCTGGGTTCAAGGGTGGCGTGCACAAAGATGCGGCGTTGGGTATCGATCTTGAAGATGGTGCCGCTGCGGTCGCCAACAAATAGGTTTCCGTCGGCATCAAAGGCAGCGCCGGTGGCGACGCCCATGCCCTCAACGTAGACGGTGGACTCGCCCGAGGATTCGATGCGGTAGACGTTTCCTTCCGCACGCGAGGTCACAAAGAGGTCGCCTTCGGGGTTGAAGGCAAGTCCGGTGGCATTCAGGATTCCAGTGACAAAAGGTGTGCCCCTGCCGTCGGGGCTTATCCGGACGATGGATACCGGGGTTTGCTTACCACGAGAGCCGGAGATGGTGGCATACACCATGCCAGAGCGGCTGACAGCGGGGCTGGTGACGGGGTGAAGGCCCTCAGAAAGCTTGTGAGCAACCCGCAGCGGGGCCGCGTTGCTGGCGCCGGCGGGATTGCGAACCTCAATCAGACCAACTGAAACCTCTTCGGGCACGCGAAGCGCGAGACGAGTCGGGCGGCTCATGGAGATGTGCGCCGGTTGCCCGTCAACCAGGACTGCCGGCGCATCGTAGCCAAGGGGCCCAAGATGGATGCCGATCAGTTCGACCTCGCCGAGAGGCAAGGCGGCGGCGGGAACAATGCTGTCAATGCGTGGCTCGGGAAGAATTTCTGGGACGGATTGGGAGCGCGTACGGGGCATTTCTTCTCTCTCTAGATCCAGATTCTTAGCACCGATGCTACACCCAAAGCATACAGGCCGGCGGCTACATCATCCAGGACGATGCCCCAGCCTTCGGGCAGGTCTTCGAGCCGACCGATGGGAAACGGCTTGGTGATATCGAATAGGCGAAAGAGCAGAAGGGCAATGAGCCCGTGATGCCAGTCGAATGGGCTGAAAAGAAGCGCGATAGCCTGGCCGGCGACCTCGTCGATGACTACCATCTGAGGGTCTTTACGGCCCGCCTCGCGAGCAACGATGGTGGCCGCAGGGATCCCGACGATGAGAGCGAAACCGATAAGAAGGATCAACCCGTAGAGAAGAACCTGCGGCGACGGGTGGGCCGCCCAGGCAAAAACGGCCCATAACAGAACGGTGGCGACCGAGCCCCAGGTGCCGGGACCGGGTTTGCCCAGACCCGCGCCGAAAAAGGTGGCGATTGTCCAGGCCCATAGGGTCCTCTTCCGATTGCCGATCGTCGGTTTCCCCCGGCTCGGCCCAGTTCTGGGACTAGTCGTCATCGTTGTCCCCGCTGCGGCCACCGGAACGATCTATACCCAGTCCGCCGAGGTCCTCGAGGACTTCAGGGTCGAGGACAGGAGAGCTGATTTTATAGACACCGGAGGCCCACTTGCCGAGGTCGATCTTGCGGCAGCGGTCGGAGCAAAAGGGGAAGTCCTCATCGGTGAAGCGAACCAGCATGCCGCAGGTGGGGCAGCGGTGGAGTTTGGCGGATTTCTTCTTAGTGGCCATGGGCACGTATCTGCGTGGGAGCAGTGGTCAAGGTTTATGGTACAGCGTAAGGCGAAGAATGGCCTGCGGAGAGGATTGCGCCCCGCCGAGATTGCGATCAGCTACACGGGACCGGCGAACCCTTCACCTGATCCGGCATTTCGCGGTTCACATCGAGCGGAGAGTCTTGAGCAAAGAACCTGGCCACCTCCAACTGGATTTGCAACTTGAATTCCCGTTTGTCCCGGGTCCGCAGCTTGTGGCCCTGTTTGATGTTGGACAGTGGTTTGTCCTTGATCGGAATCCTGGTGACAAAGAATCCGGATTTGTTTTTTGGCAAGCCCAGTTCAACAAAGAAATCGTCATAAGCAGTCTTGAAGGTTGCGGAGAGTTCTTTGCTATATGAGCTTTGCCGGATGGCGCAAACCGCGGCGAGCTCTGAAATGCCAAATGCAGATGCGAATCCCTGCAACGCTGCGAGGAGAACTGCAGCAGGGGCGACATCGTGCATGGTCGTGGTGGCGAGATGCACCTGCTTGAAGCACCCTTTCATGCCTTGAATTCGAGTAATCAAGAGCGCCTCCGCCGCCTGCGATTTGACCACCCATCCTGGGACAATGGTGAAGGACAGCACAAAAACGATGTCTCCATCCACAAGCAGGTTTAGGGAGAGCTCGCCTTCCTTGTCATAGGCGCGCGAGTAACCGATCGACAGTGAAAACCTGCTGCTTGCTTCAGGGAAGTTGTGGATGATCACATCGCTTTGCAAGATCTGCTGCAAAAAGAATGCTGAGAGAGTGGCATGTACGCGTCTGTAGTGATGCGCAAAGCAGGCAGCGCGCTCGCTGACGCTGAAACCCTGCACCAGGTAATCATGTGTGAGGTATTTAAAGGCAAACCTTGGATTGGCTCGGGCGGCCTGAGCATATGGCTCGAGCTTCAAGATATCAAAAACCTGATAGAGAGTGCCCAAGTTCGCCAAGGCGCGAATCAGCACTCCCGGCAGCAGAGCAATTGACCAGCTTTCCTTATTGCATGCGAGGATGGAGAGGGGTTCAAGGAACCCGGACTTCGCCGTTGTGAGGCTTTCATTACCCGCGGCCATGGAATTGACTTTCACCGTCACCTAGTGCCCGGCCCTCGTTGCACCTGGACCGGCAGAGGCGACGGGCGTCTCGCGACTGATACTGATCCACTTCTCGGTGAGAACGGCGTAAAGAGATTTGAGTGACCTTAACATTGTCACTGATCGGAATCAGGTAATTCAAACAACAAAGGTACGGCGAATTTCGTGCACAGGTAACTCGTCAGCAGTTACTGGGAAGTTTTCTGATCAGGGATCGCAAATGTTGGGTGCGCGGAGCGCGTGGGTTAAAGCGGACCGGAAAGGATGCGGGCAACAACGTCGTACTCGAGTGCCTCTGTGATCTTCGCCTTGTAGAAGCGTCCAGGCTCCAGGGTGGTGACGTTAGGGCCGAGCTCTTGAAAGTCGTTGATGTAGACTTTGCCGTCAATCTCGGGCGCATGGAACTCGGTGCGCCCTTCCCATAAGAGCGGTGTTTCTTCGCTTTCGCCTTCGGCAAGGACGACAAGTTCTCGGCCAATCCACTGCTGCTTGGCACGCTTGCTGATGGATTGCTGCAGTTTCATCAAGCGGCGCTTTCGGGCTTCAATTGTGCGCTTGGGAACTTTGGCATCGAGTGAAAAGGCGCCCGAACCCTCTTCATCTGAATAGCTGAAGACGCCAAGCCAATCAAAGTTGGCGGCTTTGACAAAGTCTTCAAGTATTTCGATGTCTTGGGTGGTTTCGCCGGGAAACCCGACGATGAATGACGTACGGAGTGCGACGCCTGGGACCGCTGCACGGACCTTTCCAATGGTCTTGAGAAAGATATCGGCTCCCGCGCCGCGCTTCATGGTCTTGAGAACTTGCGGAGACGCATGCTGCAGCGGCACATCAAGGTACTTGCAGATGTTGTCGTGCTTGGCGATGGTTGCTAGCAGGCTGTTGGTGATGCGGTTGGGATAGGCGTAGAGAAAGCGGAGCCAACGGACTCCCTCGATGGAAGCTATCGCTTCAAGCAGCTGTGCGAGGCCCTCTCTTATGCCAAGGTCCTCGCCGTAGCAGGTAGTGTCCTGCCCGATGAGGGTGATCTCCTCGACGCCGCGCGCGACAAGTTGCTTGGCCTCGGCAACAACGGATTCAAATCTCCGCGACCGGAACTTGCCGCGCAGATTCGGGATCACGCAGAAAGTGCAGGGGTGGTCGCAGCCTTCCGCAATCTTGATGTAGGCCGAGGATTTGGGGGTGGTGAGAAAGCGAGGGGTGGACTCGTCGTAAAGGTAAGTGGGCAGAAGGTGGGTTGCCCCTTGCCAATCGTCCCGACGGAAGCGGCCCTGCTGCTCGCGAAGATCGCCTTCGGGTCTGAAGGCCGTCTCCTGGTGGTGCTCGTGCTTGTGAGTGCCTGCCTGGGACTCCTGGCCGGGGCGGGTTTCAGCGGCTTTGCCGGTGAGAATAGTGAACGGTGAAAGCGATGTCGCAGCGGCGGGTCCAGTCAATTCGATTCTGCAGAGGCCAGCGGCCTCGAGGATGGACTCGAGTTCGCCGGTTCCGACCACGGCGTCGACTTCCGGAATGCTTTTCATGATCTCGTCGCGGTAGCGCTCGACGAGGCACCCGGCTACGATGAGTTTTTTGGCCGCGCCTGAGGTTTTGTAGCGTGCCATTTCAAGAATGGTGTCTACGGACTCCTGCTTGGCGGTGTCAATGAAGCTGCAGGTGTTTACTACCAGGATTTCAGCATCTTCAGGACGTGCGGTCAGGCACGCGCCGGCGCGGTCGAGAAGACCCATCATCACCTCAGAATCCACGAGGTTCTTGGGACAGCCGAGAGAAATAAAGCCCACGGAAGGGGCCGTGGGTTGAGAAAGTTTGCTCACTTTCCTATTGTACTGAGGATTCATGTTCGGTGGTTTCACCAAACAGTTCCGCGAACGCCAGACAACTGGCCGGATGAAAGGGTTCGCCAACGAAGCGGACTGGAATCACCGGCGTGTCTGGGTGGTAAAATCAGTCAGTGCCGGGTCCTACGCGACGTAATCCCGCCAATCCCGCCAGGTCTGGAAGGAAGCAACGGTAACGGGCTCATGCGTGTGCAGTAGGTCACCCGGTACTTTTTTAGTGGTCAGCGATTGAAGATCGGGCGGTCAATGATCAGCGATCGACCGGCTCAAGCCGTTCAAGGAGAAGTACATTGCCCCTTTCCATTCGTCCAGTGGTGGGCCATCGCGCCAAAATCAGCGCACTTGGAACTTTTGTTCCACCCGATGTAATCACCAACAAAGACCTTGAAAAGCTGGTGGATACCAATGACCAGTGGATTCTGGATCGAACCGGCATCCGTGAGCGGCACGTGTTGGCCAAAGGGCTCGGCGTGAGCGATATGTGCGTGGGCGCGGCGAAGAAATGCCTGGCTGCCCGGGGAATCGAAGCGAGCGAGGTTGAGGTCATTATCGTAGGCACCGTCACGCCAGACATGATGTTCCCCTCCACAGCATGCCTGGTTCAGGACAAGATCGGGGCCAAGGGTGCGTGGGGATTCGACGTTTCGGCGGGATGCTCCGGATTCGTTTTCGCATTGCAAGCAGGCGTAAAGCTGGTGGAGAGCGGGGCGCAGACCAAGGTTCTAGTGATCGGCGCGGATGCCAACACAAGGATGACAGACTACACGGATCGGACGACATGTGTACTCTTCGGCGACGGTGCAGGAGCGGTGTTAATTGAGCCCGCAGAAAAGGACGAGATCGGCTTCATCGATTTTGTGAATGAGATCGACGGATCGGGTGGTGTGGCCTTGAACCTGAAGGGTGGCGGAAGTTTGAACCCGTCGACTCACGAGACCGTGGACAAAAAGATGCATTACATCTACCAGGATGGGCCCGCGGTTTATAAGTTTGCAGTACGCAAGATGGCCGAAGCAACGGCGAAGGTGCTGGGGCGCAACGGTGTGACAGGCGCGGACCTGGGCTGCTTTATTCCTCACCAGGCGAACAAGAGAATCATTACAGCAACGGCTGACCGGCTCGGAATGGACCCTGAGCGGGTGATCATCAATATTGAAAAGTATGGAAATACGTCGGCAGGAACGATCCCGCTCGCCATGGAGACGGCCATCGAGCAGGGCAAGCTGAACAAGGGCGACCTGGTTCTGCTGGCTGCGGTCGGTGCGGGCTTCACGGTGGGGGTGACGCTGCTGCGGTGGGAGTTCTAAAGGCAGGTCCTTCTTGCTAGCCCCCGGGGATAACCTCGGCATCCCATTAATCTGTCAGTAGCTTGAAAGCGTGCGTCCACTGGTTGTTCCTGAAGCCGCGGATACACCACAGCATGCAAAGCGGCTCGATGGCGCGTGCAGACTCCGCCTTTCCCATGTCTGCTGTCTCCCAGCCAAACTGGGCGAGGATTTCGCTTACCTCTTTCTTTGCCCCATCGTCATTGCCGCAGATGAACATGGTGGGTTTTCCTGCTGCGAAGCTGGGGTTGACCATTGAGGGCGCGCCGACCGAATTGAAGGCTTTGACAAAATGTGCGGCCGCAAACTTGTTTTGCAGGTCTTCCATGAGCGATTTCTCAAAGCTGGTAAAGAACTGGAGCACGCCGTTGACGGGAGCCGCATCCGCGATGGGGTTGGTGGTGTCAATGATGGTCTTTCCAGCCAAGTTCTCAATTCCACCTAGTTCAAGAGCATCCGCTGCTGCACCGCCCTTGACAGCCAAAACCATCAGGTCCCCGAACGCCGCTGCGTCCGCAAAGCTTCCAACGACGACCGTGGGGTTCTGCTCTGCCCATTGGGCCAGTTTGTCTGGCGAACGAGTGCCAATTGTCACGACATGGCCGTGCTTCAACAGGCCGGCCGCTAAGGTCTTTGCCACGATTCCCGAACCCAGTACACCTATCTTCATGAGTCACCCCTTTCGCAACCAGATTCTGCGACGATTCGGATGGATTCAACAAAATACGGCTCAGTGCAAGAGGACTAAATTGCCAAGGCAAGCGATGGGACATCGTATTCAGGCAAGACACCGTACTCAGCGGCCCTACGGAAAAAGCCCTTCATGCCTTCGATGCATTCTTCGTCGAGAATGTAGTGAATATTTGTCGTGAGATAGGACTGAATTGTCTGTTCCGGGAGGGGTAGCCGAGCAGACCACTCCGTAACCAGCGCATCGATGTGTTGCAGACCATGGTCGCGTGACTGGATAAAGTCATCTGCGACCTTGTCGTCCAAAGCGCACCCTGGCGCAACTCCCCAAATGGCCGAGACAAAGGGCAGACCGGTTACGGAGTGCCACTCAGCGGCGAGGTCGTGATAGATCAGTTCTTCACCGGTACGTTCAAATCGATTTGCGCGTTCTTCCAGGGCCATCAAAGCGGGATCGCCGATGAGAATGGCGGCATCGGCGCGGTCGAGCATGAAGTCGAGGTCGGCAGCAAGTGGCATGAACGGAACCGCTGGGTTTCCCCACATGTGAAACAGGATGTGCGCGTAGGCAAGGGTGGTGCGACTGGCCATGTCGGCAGCCACAACTCCGAGTGTCGAGAGGGGATGATTCGCGCGCCGGACAAGCAGCAGCGAGCGTACACGGCCCTTGGAGGCGATGGTGCAGCCGGGGAGGATGCGGAGGCTGGGATTGGTGGCGAGCGATGCGATGGGAACAAGGCCGATGTCTGCCGAACCAGAAAGTAAGGCAGCGGCACATTCTGAGGGTGTCATGCGGTCGATCTGGTAACGGAGGGCGAGCGAGTCTTCGAGAGGAGGATGCTCGAAGTCCCACATCAGGGGAGCGGGGTTGAGAAAGTTGATAGCGGCGACGCGCAAACGGGAGTGAGAAATCGAAGCCACGCTTTCCTAAGAGTATCAACAAGATGACGCGCAGTGAACAAAGGATTCCCATGCCGCATCCTTGGCGGCACTAAGGCAGCAATTGAGGTCGGACATGACGAATGAAGCGTGACGGGCTCGCGGGTCACAGCGCGCTGTGCGGCTGAGCAGAATCGCGACCTGTTTGGCGTTCCCGGCAACGTAACCAATGCGAACTCCTGGACGCCTATCACGCTGATTAAACAGGGAACCAAGCTGGTGGCTATATGGGAGGATGTGTGGGAAGATCTGCCTTCACAGTTGCGTTTGGAACTGGAGGCCGAAGTGCAAGGTGAATCCAAATTGGAGGCGACTGCATCTTTACTGCCTGATCCGGTCCTGCGGCCCCAGGAGGCCATGGTGCTGGAGGTCATGCGATCCGATGCGAGCTTACAAATGGATGAGATTCTGGAACTTCTGGAGACGCAACTGACCTTCGCCGAAGTGTTTACAGCATTCTTCGAAATGGAGATCACGGGCCGGATCCGGTGTCTGCCAGGCAAGAATTACGTCCGTGCGCTGTAATGGCTGCGCCGGCATCGATCTTTCAAAAAGTTTTCACCCATCGGCGAAAAAGTTCCGATCTTATTGGAAGATGAGCAATCGCTGGGATTTACGCGGTTGCGGGCAAGGTTGTTTTGCGAGGTGGAATGGTACGCCGGACCGGGAAAATGTTCGTAGTGACTGGAAACGGCACGGTGTTCCGTGGTAGCGTCCAACATTTGCAGGTCATTTTTGTGGTTACTTTGAACCGCTGACCGCGTTGGCGAATTCCGGACATGCCGGGAATGAATCGAAAATCACGGAACCGAGTCCAACAACGCTGAACAGGGCCGGCAAGGTAGAGTGAGTACTGTAATAAGGATGGCAATGAATAAATCACTGGTAATCGTCGAGTCGCCTGCCAAGGCAAAGACGATCGAAAAATATCTTGGCAAGGGTTTCGAGGTTCTGGCATCGGTCGGGCACATCATGGACCTGCCCAAGAATGATATCGGCGTGGAGTTGGAAAATCGGACTTTTGAGCCGACGCTCATCGTGTCTCCGGGCAAAGAGAAAGTTGTCGCCCAGTTGAAGCGAGCGGCGGCAAAGGCTGACGAGATATTCCTGGCGCCTGACCCTGACCGCGAGGGAGAAGCGATTGCGTATCACCTTGCGTTGCAGCTGGGGACTTCAGCCAAAGAGCGGAAGAAAATCCAGCGTGTGACCTTCAACGAGATTACGAAGAAGGCGGTCCAGGAGGCATTCAAGCACGCTCGCGACGTAGATCAGAATCTTGTGGACGCGCAGCAGACGCGGCGAGTGCTGGACAGGCTGGTGGGCTACCAGATTTCCCCGTTGCTGTGGGATAAGGTTCGGCGTGGACTTTCCGCCGGCCGCGTACAGACGGTCGCGGTGCGGCTGATTGTGGAGCGGGAACGGGAAATTGGCGCGTTTGGACCCGTCGAGTATTGGACGCTGGATGCAGAGTTGCACCCTGAAAGGCAGGGCGATAAGACCTTCAAGGCGCGTTTTATTGGCATCGATGCTGAACCTGCCCGCGTGGCCAACGGCAAGGATAAAGACGGCAAAGATCTCTTCATCGCCAATGCCCTGGCTGATGAGAAATCAATCAATTCGGTGGTCTCGGCACTGGAGAAGGCAGAATGGTCGCTGGTCTCAGTGCAATCCCGCGAGCAGCAGCGGAGACCCCTGGCCCCATTTATCACCAGCCAACTGCAGCGCGATGCGGCAAGCAAGTTGGGGTTCAACGTGCGGCGCACGATGGGCGTGGCGCAACGGCTATATGAAGGCGTTGATGTCGGCGCCGAGGGTACGGTGGGTTTGATTACATACATGCGTACCGATTCGCCGCGCATTGCGCCAGAGGCAATCGAGGGTGCGAGGGAATGGATCAAAAAGAATTTGGGAGTGCAGTATCTGCCGGCGACGGCGAATGAGTACAAAGGCAAGAAGGCCGCTCAGGACGCACATGAAGCGATTCGTCCGACGGATGCTTCGCGTACACCGGAGTCGATCGCGCGTTATTTAACTGAAGAGCAGCTCAAGCTCTACCGGTTGATCTGGCAACGGTTTGTGGCATCGCAGATGATGCCGGCAGTCTTTGATGTAACCACGGCAAAGATTGCGGCGAATTCCGCGAAGACCGGGAAGACGTATGACTTTCGCGTGAGCGGGTCGGTGGTGCGCTTCGACGGGTTCCTGAAGGTCTACGAAGTTCTGGAAGAGAAAAAGGATGACGACGATGAGTCGTCAAACAAGCTGCCCAACCTTGACAATGTGAAGAAGTTGGATTTAAAGAAGCTTGATACCGAACAGCACTTTACGCAGCCGCCGCCTCGGTTCAACGAGGCTTCGCTGGTAAAAGTGCTGGAGGAGCGGGGTATTGGCCGGCCTTCGACTTATGCGTCGATCATCAACACAATTCAGGATCGCGAGTACGTCACCAAGATCTCAGGGCGGTTCTACCCCACTGAAATCGGGATGGTGGTTTGCGACTTGCTGGTAAAGAATTTTCCGTACATCTTCGACATCCAGTACACGGCCAAGCTTGAAGAAGAGCTTGACGATATCGAAGAGGGAAAGGAGAAGTGGACTGACCTGATGAACGGCTTCTACAACTACTTCGAAGATGAGTTGAAGGTTGCCGGCGAGAAGATGGAAAACATCAAGCGCATGGAGATCAAGACCGATGAGAAGTGTGACTTGTGCGGGTCGCCGCTGTTGCTGAAGTGGGGAAAATTCGGAAGCTTCTTTGCGTGCTCTGCATATGACAAAAAGGACAAATCGAGCTGCACGTTTACAAAGGAAAACACGGCGGGAAAGCCGGACTTGAATACGCAGGAAGCGCAGGACGCCAGCGAGCAGGAAGAGTATTGCGAGAACTGCGGACGCGTGATGGTGCTGCGACGCGGGCCGTTTGGCATGTTCATGTCTTGCCCCGGCTACAACGAGGACCCGCCGTGCAAGACATTCAGAAAGCTGAGCCAGAAGCAGCAACAGAAGCAGGCTACTCCCAAGCCTACCGGCGAAGATTGCCCCTTGTGCGCCAAGCCGCTGGTGCTGCGGCAAGGGGCCTATGGCGAGTTCGTCTCATGCTCCGGGTATCCGAAGTGCAAGTACATCAAGCAAAACCTCATTGAGGGTCTCAAATGCCCCAAATGCGGCGTCGGCGACATTGCCGAGCGTAAGGCGCGGAGAGGCAACATCTTCTGGGGCTGCACCAACTATCCGAAGTGCGACTTTACGTCGAATTACAAGCCAGTGGCGAAGAAATGCCCTGAATGCGGAAGCGCTTACCTGCTGGAGAAGACGCTCAAGTCCGGGATCTTCCTTGAGTGCCCGAATAAGAAGAGAGGCGCCGAAGAGGAAGTTGTGCCAAAGAAGCGCGCCAAAAAGGGCGCGGCCGGTGCAGAGCCAGTGGGAACGGATGTGGTTTGCACCTACTCGAAGCGAATTGGTGATGCGCCGCCTCCACCAAGGGTTGAGACGCATGGGCCAGTGGTGGAGAAGAGCGGAAAGATGAAGGAACTGCAACCGGCCTAATCCCGGGAAGCTTTCAGGAAACTGCCTCGTCGATAGGCAATTCCTTCGGCGACCTGGCCATTTGTCTCGCCGTTGCGTTGAGCAAAGATGGGTCTTTGGTGGGACGCGGTTTCTGGGCCGCCTGAAGCGAACTGGAATCAAGGAGCCTGACAATGGTCGGCAAGCCGAATCCATACGATTCAGTGGCCTATCCCAGCTTTTCCTTTTCAGCTACACATCCTGATCGCCTGGCGGCGATGGGGATTCTGCACGGGCTCAGTCCAGCGCCGGTTGAACAGTCACGCGTACTTGAGATTGGGTGCAATGATGGTGCGAATATCGTCCCGATGGCATATGCGATCCCGGGCGGCCAGTTTGTGGGGTTCGACCTGGCGCATTTGCCAATTGAGCGTGGCCTCAAGCAGATCCGCGAACTAAAACTTCAAAACGTGCGCCTTTTTCAGGGCAACCTGCTCGACGTTGGCCGAGAACTCGGTAAATTCGACTACATCATAGCGCATGGGCTTTATGCGTGGGTTCCGGAGCCGGTGCGCGACCGCCTTATGGCGTTTTGCGGGGAACTTCTGTCGGCGAATGGGGTTGCCTATGTTAGCTATAACACTCTTCCTGGCGGCCATCTGCGCACCATGATTCGGGAGATGATGTTGAATGCGGTGGACGGTGTCGATGATCCGGAAGAGCGCGTGTCCGGCGGGCTCGACTTTCTTCGGCTCCTGATTGCGACGAGGCAGGAAGATGATGCATACAGGATGCTGATTGAAGACCAGCTGAAGAAGATGGAGAAGGCAGGGACGCACGTCACATTCCACGATGAATTTGCAGAAGCCTATCATCCGGTGCACTTTGTTCATTTCGTGGAGCACGCTCGCAAGCATGGTTTGCAGTACTTGTGTGAAGCCACGCTCCCGCCGGCTACCGATCCAGCCTACCGGCAGGAGATTCGGTCCGCGCTTGGACGAGATTCCGAGGCTGACATCATCATGCTGGAACAACAGCTGGATTACTTGCGCGGGCGCATGTATCGGGAGACACTGCTGTGCCGAGGTGACAGGGCTCTTCGACGCGATTTTCCAGCTCAACATTTCCGCCGGCTGCTCTTTGCCTCGCAAGCGACACTGGCTCCCGTACAACAGAGCGGCGCAATATCATTCACTTCGCCGCGTGGGATCAAGATGGAATCGAACTGTCCGGGGATCACAGGGCTTGTGGAGATACTCGCGGCAAAATGGCCGGCGGCGCTCAGTTTTGACGAGGTTGCGCAGCAGCTCATGAACGCAGGTATCGCGTTCAATGCCGATGGCGTGACCCTGATTATGCGGCTGATCGTGACAAAGATGATCGAAATTCGAACGTGGAAAGCACCCCTGGCCACGTCGGTTTCGAACCTGCCCAGGGCCAGCGCTTGTGCCCGGAGAGAGGCCCGGACTAAGATGCGTGCCACGACACTGCTGCATGAAAGGATTGCGTTCGAGGATCCAATTGTGCGCAGTTTTTTCCAGTTGCTTGATGGAACGCGCGATCGGCGCGCGATCCTGGACGCGCTGGAGTCGGAGTTTCCTGACAGATCGACAGGTGAACTTGTTGCTGGGATCGATCCGGGGCTAGAGAACTTCTTCCGCGCGGCCCTCCTCGAGGCTTGATGGGCGGCAGGAATCGAACCAATTGGGGTTTCGAAGCAACTCGCGAGGCCAATGGTGATGGGCTAGGCATTGGCCGTCGCAACGGCCCGGCTGGGCCGCTCCCCCTTGATGATCTGGACGATACAGCGCTTTGCGAAGGAATCCGTTAGTATTGGCAGCGGAGAATACCTGATGGAAAGAATGCTTGCAACCCCCGCCGATGCTGAAATCATCCTGAAGCTGTATGAATTGCGCACCGAAGCGGAACTGCGCAAAGCGAGGGCGTGGATGGCCGGCGAGTTCTGGCCTGCGACGGCTGATGAATATTTCGCCGTGGCCTCAAACCCGGCAGACCCCCACAATGCGTGGCTGCGGCAGGTGCTGAGCTATTGGGAGATGGCCGCGGCCATGGTGATCCATGGTGCCGTTTCGGCGGAACTGTTCGTCGATTGCAATGCCGAGGGCTTCTACCTGCTGGCGAAGTTTTCGGATCTTCTGGAAGCGATTCGGGAGAGGAATCCAGGGTTTCTGGTCAAAACTACGGAACTGGTGGGTCGGTTTTCTGCGGCTGCGCAGCGCTATGAAGTCGTGTTGAAAAACGTTCAGGCCCGAACGAATAGCCAGCAAGCAAGGCGGGCTTAGTTTGGCCAGTTTCTCCCGGGCCGCAAAAACTGAATGAGTTGCTGAAACCGGGCCCTGGGGAGCATGATGGTAGCTGTTCGAGATTTTCCCAATTCCCTGGAGGTTCATCGTGAAGCGTGTTCTGGCTTTTCTGTTCGTAGTTTCTGCCCTGACGGCACTTCCAGCCAGCGCAGCCGACTCATCCAAGATCAATGGTTGGATATCCGACTCAATGTGCGGCGCAAAGCATGCGGGCTCAGGTGCTGCCTGCGTCAAGAAATGCATTGAGGGCGGGATGGCTCCGGTGTTTGTGGATGAAGAGAAAAAGGCGGTCTGGACGATTGACAACCCCGACTCTGTGAAGGGTTTTTATGGCGACCATGTCGTCGTAATGGCAAAGGCGGATGGTGACAAGAAGACTGTCCATATCGAGTCCATCGCGGAAGCCAAGTAGGCTTGCAGGATTTCGAAACCGCATGATCGCCCAGCAAATCTCAATTGCACTCGACCCAGCGCACAAACTCTGGTAGTGTCTTATCCGTTGTTCTCTCCGGCCTCACAATGGGGCCGGGGTAAAAGCAAGAGTGGAAGAGACCGGAAGAGACGATGGCGCGAGCGATCTGGAACGGCAAAGTCATTGCCGAAAGCGAGACAACGGAGACTGTGGAGGGGAATGTGTACTTTCCCGAGTCCAGCCTCAAGCGCGAATATTTTCGCCCCAGCAGCACTACATCAACCTGCCCATGGAAAGGCCAGGCCCGATACCTGAACCTTTTGATTGAGGATCAGGATAACCCCGATGCGGCCTGGTACTACCCCGATCCCAAGCCTGCGGCACGCAAGATCAAAGGTCACGTGGCCTTTTGGCGGGGAGTGGAAGTAGAGCCTTAGCGGCTCAATATGCCTGCAGTTGCTCCAAGGGCAACCTCACCCTGAAGCAGGTGGACCCGGGCTCGGAGCGGACACCAAGATGGCCGCGATGTTTGCGGACGATGCGCATGGCATTGTCGAGTCCTAGCCCGAGGCCCTGGCCCGGCGCCTTCGTGGTAAAAAACGGCTCAAAGATGCGATCCTGCAAATCGGGGGGAATGCCGGGACCAGTATCCCAAATCTCAACCAGCAGCATGTCGGCCTCAAGACGACAAGTCAGGCGGAGCTGACCCTGGTTGCCCAATGCGTCGAGCGCGTTCTCGATGATAGCCGTCCATACCTGGTTGAGTTCGCTTCCGTATGCGCTGATGGTGGGCAGATCCGGCTCATAGTTGCGGATAACTTCGACTTTGGTCATGCGCGACTGGAACATTTGAACGGTCGCTTCAAGCCCGGCCGGCACATCCACTTCAAGAATGGGCGCGCGGTCCATGTAGGAATAGGTCTTGACGGCGCTGATCAAATCAAAGATGCGAGCGGTGGAGTGGGCGAGAGTCTCCACCGAGCGGGTGGAGCGCAGGTACCGTGCAAAGAATTGGAGCGACACGCAGGTCGCATTGTGGCCGAGAATGGTGTGCAGATCGTCAAGGTCGGTAAGGGTGATACCTTGTTCCGCTAACTGCGGGGCAACCTCCCAAGGCTCGCTGCAGCCGAGCACACCGAGCCAGGTTCGGACTGCCTCTTCGTGAGCAATCAGGGTTGTGGCTGATTGCCCTTCGGATTTCGCGGGCCGTTGTAAAACGTGAAGTTCCCATGCTTCAACCGCCTGAATCTGCTGTTCAGTGAGACAGAGATTGACGAGCTTGAAGCGATTCTGGCGGTTCGCGCGCAGCTCGATCACCAGACTGGAAGCGGCGCGCTGGGCTGCCGAAGCCGGGTTGTTGAGCTCGTGAGCCAGGTTGCCTGCCAGCTTTCCCAATGCGGCCAGCTTTTCTGCCTGCTGCTCGATGCGAGTGACCTCGCGAACACGGTCGAGGAGGGTGGAGACGACGCGCTGGGCCATCGAGGGGATGGCCTGTAGCATCTCCGGGAAGAGAGACTTATGAATCAGCAGCGCCCAGACCGGCGAAATGGCAAATCCCTGTCCGCCGGAAGTTTTCATTCTTGAGAACGGCAAAAGGCCTGTCATTTGGCCTGCGCGGCCAATAAACAGCTCCATTGGTCCCCCGCTGTGGCGACGAACATGAATTTCTCCTTTGAGGATCAGGATCATGCGGTCGGCCAGGGTGCCTTCTTCAAAGAAGATTTCGCCAGGATTGGCTACAATCTCTGCACCATGCTGAGCGATCCAGAGGCGGTGTTCGAAGGGAAGGCCATGCAATGGCGCAACGTTATCGATGGCAGCAGCAATGTCTTCGGCGGGAGTAGGAGTTTCAGGTGGGGTGAGGACGGGAGAGGGAGCAGCCATCCGGGGACCTCCTGTGTGCAGATTCAGGATAGCCGATTCTGAGCGTCAGTATTTCAAGCGCAGGTTATTCATTGGACTGAATTCTCGAGAACTGCGATTCGACGACGGGTTCCGGTTCGCCCGCGAACCCCGGACGATTTTGGGGCGGTGCGTCGAACGAGATTGCCTGGGTGCGTTTCCACGCAAAGGCGCCAAAAACGGCGAGGACAATAATGGCAGGTTCAATTGGTTGGCGGTAGTCCATCAGCGGATGGGTGACGTAATAGGTGATGGGGAAGGCACCAATCATCACCAGATAGGGCAGCGAGGCAGTGCGGTTCAATTGCCAAAGCCGGCGAACGCCAAGGAACATAAGGAAGGTAATGCAGCTGACGTAAAAGACATTTGCAGGCTCGTAGGGCTGTTCGCGAATTTCCTCAGGGGAAAAACTCCAATACCCAGTCCAGTAATAGAAGATGCGATGGAGTGTTTTTCGAATAAGAAACTCCGGATGTTGCCGGATGTAATCGACGGCAAGGGAGTGCTTTTCCGCAAGGAATGCCGGTTCGCCCATGGTGACGAATTTGTGCATCTCGATTGGATTGCTCGATGGATGCGCGAAGCTCGGATCCAGCGAGGCGTCGCCGCCATTGTCGTCATAAACTTCAAGCCAGAAGTTATCGCGAACCGGGCAGAGAATGCCAAGGGCGCGGTAGTTGCGTACGGTCCAGGGGGTGAGCACTGCTATGGCCGCGATCATCGTGAGTGAGCCGCACAAAATTCGGCGGCGGATCGAACTGTCTGCCTGAAAGAGGGCCAACGCGAGGAGAAACGGCAGCGTGGACAGCGTGGAAGGGTTGGAAAGGGCGGTGAGACCGCAAAGCGCGCCCCAGCCCAGCCAGGCGGACAGGTTTGTGTTCTTGTGAATTCGCTGAGCGATGCAAAAGCAGGTTGTAAAGAGGAGGCCGGTAAGGGAATATTCCCAGACGCGACCGGCGGAAAAGTAGATGGCAAAGGGATAGAACGCCCAGACCAGGGCAGCCACCTTGGCAGCGCGGGCTCCGAGAGAGTACTTCGCGCTGAAATAAACGGGGATGCAGGTAAGCGATGAGAGCAGGCTGTTGATGGTGAGGATTACGAATCCCGAAGTGAGGGAGTAGATGCCGAAGAGCCGGAAGACGATCGAGAGGAGCGAAGGATACAGCGGGGGCTGCATCGCGGTGGGGCCGGTCCAGGGGTAATACGGCGAACTGTATCCGTGGCCGCTGGCGAGCGAGCGCGCAATCCAGCCCATCTCCCAGCCGAACTGCTCATAGTATTTATCGGCGTCGGGAAGTCCGCGATAGTTAAAGAAAACCACGACGAGGCGGATGGCAAATGCAGAAAGAATGATGCCGGGAAGCATCCAGCGGGAGGAGCGCTCTGATTTGGGCCCGTTGTCTGCTATTGGGGCGGCAAGTGAAGCCATGTTTATCTTCTCAAATGGAGGAAGTTTTAAAGCGATCCAGGTGCGGCGTTCTCCTTAAGTGGATTAGACGTGAAATCGACTTGCCAGGGTACTTTGGCTTCGAATCTAATGCACGGAATTCGAGGCGGTTTTCGACAAAACGTTGCCGGACAGCTGTGAGGCTGTCCGGCGCACTTGGCTGTGGGTGAATTTAGCGGTTCTTGGCGACCTCTTCGACGGTGACGGGATCGAGGAAGGGCATGGCGGCGCGCAACTCCTTGCCAACAATCTCGATGGGGTGCTTGGCCTCAGCGTCACGAAAGGCCTGGAATTCCTTGCGGCCGGAGTTCTGGTCGGCGAGGAACCTCTTCGCAAACGATCCATCCTGAATTTCGGTCAGGATCTGCTTCATGGCCCTCTTGCTTTCGGCGTTGATGACTCGGGGGCCAGAGACGTAATCGCCCCACTCGGCAGTATCGGAGATGGAGTAGCGCATATAAGCCAGGCCGCCGCGGTAAATGAGGTCGACGATGAGCTTGAGTTCATGAAGAACCTCGAAGTAGGCGCTTTCCGGCTGGTAACCGGCCTCGGTGAGGGTTTCATAGCCGGCCTTGATCAGGGCGCTGACGCCGCCACAGAGCACAGCCTGTTCGCCGAAGAGGTCGGTTTCAGTCTCTTCCTTGAATGTGGTCTCGAGAACTCCGGCGCGCGTGCAGCCGATGCCCTTGAGATAACTGAGATTAAGGGCGTGCGCTGTGCCAGTTGCATCCTGGTGGACGGCAATGAGACCAGGGACTCCGCCGCCTTCCATAAACACTTCTCGCACGCGATGCCCCGGTGCCTTGGGCGCGGCCATGCCCACATCAATTCCCTCCGCGGGGATGATGGTCTTGTAATGAATGTTGAATCCGTGTGCGAAGAGTAGCAGCTTGCCCGCGGATAGATTGGGACCGATCTCGTCGGCGTAAAGTCTAGCTGCGGTCTGATCAGGAACCAGCACCATCACCACGTCAGCCCACTTGGTGGCTTCGGCAACAGTTGCTACTTCAAGCCCGGCCTTCTGCGCCTTGGCGATGGACTTGGAATTGGCGGCGAGGCCTA
Source organism: uncultured Occallatibacter sp. (assembly GCA_964614635.1). GTDB lineage: Bacteria > Acidobacteriota > Terriglobia > Terriglobales > Acidobacteriaceae > Telmatobacter. The sequence continues at coordinate 5,447 of CAZTLV010000036.1, read as the reverse complement.
CCTTGACGTGGACGCCTGAGTCCTTGAGGTTGAGGGCGTGGGCGTGCCCCTGAGAGCCGTAGCCGATAATGGCGACCTTTTTGGCTTGGATGAGGGAAAGGTCAGCGTCGTGATCGTAATAAGTCTTGGCCATGATTCTTCTTGTTTTCCTTTGGGTGCGCTTGCACGGTTAGAGTTGATTGAAATTGGCTGGCTGCGGGTGCGTGGTATTTACTCCGACGCGCCGGGGACTGTCTCTTCAAGGTTTTCCAATGGCTCGGCGTTCAGGTCTGGCTGTTCTTCCTGAACGGCCCCCATAGCTTTGAGGACGCGGCTAGTGTGATGTCCACGGCGCATGGTCATTTTGCCACTCCTGCAGATTTCAAGAATGCGGCCGTCGTCCTCGCGGAGAACCTCAATCAAGCCCTCGATCTTGCTTTCGACGCCGGTCATCTCAATCATCAACGATTCCGATGTCAAGTCGACAATGCGAGCGCGAAAGACCTCAACCAGGTCGAAAATCTGCGAGCGATTACGTGGCGTGGCGGCTACCTTGATTAGAGCCAACTCGCGCGTGACCGCTGGATCTTTGGCAATGTCGTCCACATCGACGACGTTCTCCAACTTGTACAGGCTGGCGCGGATGCGGTGGCCGGCTTCAGCAGAGGCCTCGCAGACTAGGGTCAGTCGCGAAAGGCCCGGGCGTTCACTGCGCCCAACGGTGAGCGAATTGATGTTGATGTTGAGTCGGCGGAACAAGGACGCGACACGGGTGAGCACGCCGGGTAAATCTTCAACGTATGCGACAAATGTGTGCAGCATAAAATCAACCTCTAGCTTCTAGCCTCCAGCTCCTAGCCCTGCCTTCAAGTTCGATTGCCTGACTACGGACACGTAGCGGCAAAACGAACCAAAGGCTAATGGCTAGCAGCTAATAGCTGTTCTACAACTGGTCATCTGGCGATTCGAGCAATGGGTCGTGTTCGGGGCGGCGGATCATTTCATGGAGCGCTGCACCAACGGGAATCATGGGATAAACCGACTCTTCTTTTTCAACCAAAAAGTTGAGCAGGAATGTGCCGGGAGCAGAGCGCGCTTGTTCGACGGCCGACGCAACTTCAGAGCGCTTGCGGACGGCGAGACCGGGCAGGCCATGCGCATCGGCGAGCTTGACAAAGTCGGGGCTGACAAGCGGCGTCGACTCGTAGTTGCGATCATAGAAGAACTCCTGCCATTGCCGCACCATGCCCAGGTAGCCGTTGTTGATGACAGCGATGTTGATCTTGATCTTTTCCTGAACGATGGTGGAGAGTTCAGCAGCGGTCATCTGAAATCCGCCATCGCCGACGACGACCCAGACTTCCTTGTCCGGGCAGGCGAATTTCGCGCCGATTGCTGCGGGCAAGGCAAATCCCATGGTGCCGAGACCGCCCGAGGTGACGAGCGAGCGAGGCGTGTCGTGGTGGTAGTACTGCGCCTCCCACATCTGGTGCTGGCCCACATCGGTGACAACGATGGCATTCCCACCGGTGATACGCCAGAGGTCGTGCATGACGTGTGCGGCGTAAAGGTGGCCCAAGTCGGGAAGGTTCTTGATGTCGTGGACAGAGGCGTCGCCCTTGCTATCGGAGATCGTCTTGAGCCACGGCGCACCGTCACGGCTGCCGATGCGGGGGAGCAGTTGCTCCAGCACCTGGCGCAGGTCGCCGATAAGCGCGACGTCAACCTTGATGTTCTTGTTGATCTCAGAGGGATCGATTTCAATATGGATCTTCTTGGCCTTGGTGGCGTAGGTTGCGGTGGAACCGGTCACGCGGTCGTCGAAGCGCATACCGCAGGCGATGAGCAGGTCTGCTTCCTGGATCGCGTGGTTCACCCACGATTCTCCGTGCATGCCCATCATGCCCATGTTGAGCGGGTGCGAGGCAGGGAAGGCGCCGAGGCCCAGCAGCGTCATGGCGACGGGAATCTGCGAGCGTTCAGCAAGAGTGCGCACCTGCTCCATGGCGCCGGACTCCGAGATGCCGTGGCCGGCGAGGATGACAGGGCGCTGCGCGTTTCGGATGAGTTCGGCGGCTTGCACGAGGCCTTCTTCGTTGACGCTGAGCATGGGGTGGGGGCGATAGGGACGCGGCTTGGCGGCAGCGAAATCGAAGATGGCAGAAGCCTGCAGGGCATCCTTTGTGATGTCGACGTGCACCGGGCCAGGACGGCCGGATACCGCAATCTGAAATGCGGAACGGAGTGCTGCGGCCAGATCCTCAGGCTTGTTAATGAGGAAGTTGTGCTTGGTCACGGGCAGCGTGATCCCGGTGATATCGACTTCCTGGAAAGCGTCAGTGCCGAGGACGCGGTTGGGCACATTGGCTGTAATCGCTACAAGCGGGATGGAGTCGAGCATTGCCGTAGCAATTCCGGTGACCAGGTTGGTGGCGCCGGGACCGCTGGTGGCCAGGGCGACGCCCACCTTGCCCGAGGCACGAGCATAGCCGTCTGCCATGTGCGATGCACCCTGCTCATGGCGAACCAAGACGTGGTGGATGGGGAACTTGCGCAGCGCATCGTAGGCCGGAAGGATGGCTCCGCCTGGGTAGCCGAAGACTGTGGTGACGCCTTCACCGACCAAGGTGGCCCACAGGATCTCTGCGCCGGTGAGGCGCGTGGGTGTGGTGAGGTGCGCGTTCGCGGCTAGCGTGTTGTTGTCGGTTCCCATAAAAACTCCTTTTTTAGCTGCTGGCTTCTAGCCTCTAGCTGCTAGCTCGTGCTTCGGTTGCCAACTTTGTTCTGCTGTATCCAAGTACTGGCTCTTAGCTAACGGCTGCACTTACGTTGTTGCTCCTTCGGAAGCGGAGGTAACGCGGTCAACATATTTGCGAAAGACACCTTGCGGCCAGCGAAGAGCAGGGGGCGCGAAATCTTTCAGGCGGGCCGCAATCTCTTCGTCGCTGACTTCGAGGGTCAGCTTGCGATTGGGAATGTCGAAGTGGATGATATCTCCCTCGCGAACGGCAGCGATGGGACCTCCGATAAAGGCTTCAGGGGCGACGTGTCCCGCTGTGAAGCCGCGGGTTGCGCCGGAGAAGCGTCCGTCGGTAAGCAGGGCAACGTGAGCGCTGAGCTCTGCATTTGAGGAGACAGCGGCAGTGACCTGAAGCATCTCTCTCATGCCCGGTCCGCCTTTCGGCCCCTCATATCGAATCACGAGCACGTCTCCGGGCTTGATCTGGCCAGTTTGCACGGCGGCAAAGCAGTCTTCCTCGCATTCAAATACGCGGGCAGGGCCGCGGTGGTCATAGCGGTTGGCGGCGGCAACCTTCATCACGCTGCCTTCCGGGGCGAGGTTGCCTTTGAGAATAACCAGGCCGCCAGTGGGCTTGATGGGATTGTCGAAGGTATGGATGACCACTTGGCCTGGCGTTTCCACGGCGAGTGCGGCTTCTTCGGCGAGTGTCTTGCCGCTGATGGTAAGAGTTGAACCGTCGGCGTGGCCGGCGTCGATGAGGCGCTTGGCCAACAGCCGCGAACCACCCGCTGCCTGGTAATCGGAAGCGACAAATTTGCCGGCGGGCGTCAGGTCGCAGATAAACGGAGTGCGCTTGCTGATTACGTCGAAATCATCGATGGAGAGAGGAATGCCCATTTCGCGGGCGATCGCGATCAGATGAAGGACCGCGTTGGTGGACCCACCGCTTGCGGCCACACTGGCGATGGTATTCTCAAGTGACTTGCGAGTGATGATCTGCGAGGGACGGCGATTGGCGCGGACTGCGTCCATGAGAATCCGGCCGGCTTCGCGGGTGGCTTCACGCTTGTCTTTGGATGTGGCGGGAACCCCGGAGAGATAGATGGGGGAGATGCCGAGAATTTCGCCGGACATGGCCATGGTGTTGGCGGTGAACTGACCGCCGCACGCACCCGCGCCAGGACAGGCGTTGGCTTCAAGGGCTTCAAGGCCGGCGTCGTCGATGCGTCCGGCCCCATGCGAGCCGATGCCTTCAAAAACATTCTGAATGGTGATGTCGACGCCGTTCAGTTTCCCGGGGGCGATCGATCCGCCGTAAAGCATGAGGCCCGGAATGTCGAGGCGACAGAGCGCCATGATGATGCCAGGCATGTTCTTGTCGCAGCCCCCGATGCCGACCAGGCCGTCGAAGAGATTGCCGCGGGCTACTAATTCGATGGAGTCCGCGATCACTTCGCGGCTCACCAGCGAGGCTTTCATGCCTTGCGTGCCCATGGTGATCCCGTCGGAGATGGTGATGGTGTTGAACTCCATCGGCGTTCCGCCGGCTTCGCGGATGCCTTCCTTGAGCGCTTCGGCAATGTCGCGCAGATGCACATTGCAGGTGCCGATCTCGGTCCATGTGTTGGCGATGCCGATAATTGGCTTGTGCAGATCTTCTTTCGCGAATCCTGAGCCGCGCAGGTATGAGCGGGCCGCCGCACGGCTCGGTCCTTCAGTCAACGGAATGCTTTGGCGCTTGCCTTGAACTGTCATTTTGTACTCAAAAGCCTTTTCTTGAGCTACTAGCTTCTAGCCTCCAGCTTTTAGCTCGTTTTTGCTGAGATTAACGTTTTCGACCTTTAGCAACTGCTCTCTTGCTGCAGTCGATCATTGTTTGTTAATGCTGCTTTCTGTTCCGTGAAAAGCTAGCGGCTAGAAGCTAGTAGCTGCAAGCTGCGTATTTTTCGCTTTCAGCCACCCGGCTTCGTCGTGCTTTGCTTCGAATGTGTCGAGCGCTGCTTCGTGACGTAACGTAAGGCCGATGTCGTCGAGACCTTCAATCAGGCAGAACTTGCGGAACGGGTCGACTTCAAAGGTTGCATTGAAGCCCTGGCTGTCTGTGACCGTCTGCGCTTCAAGCGAGACAGTGAGTTGATAATTGGGAATCCTTGTTGAGTTGCCGAGAAGCTCAGCCACCTGCTCTTCGCTTAGACGAACCAGAACGATCCCATTTTTGCCGGCGTTAGAGAAAAAGATGTCAGCAAAGGTGGGAGCGATCACAACGCGAAAGCCAAAATCACTCAGCGCCCAGGCGGCATGCTCGCGGCTGGAGCCACAAGCGAAGTTTTTGCCGGCGATGAGTATTTGCGCGCCCTTATAGCGCGGATCGTTCAAAACGAAGGCCGGGTCGGAATCGCCAGCGGCAGTGCGGCGCCAGTCGAAGAAGAGGAAGTCGCCGTATCCCGTGCGTTCGATACGCTTGAGAAACTGCTTGGGAATGATTTGGTCGGTATCGACGTTGGTGCGATCGAGCGGCGCGGCCGATGCGGTGAGTGTGCGAAAGGGTTCCATTATGCCTTCACCTCTTCATGAACGTGCCAGTTGCGAATGTCTACAAAGTGGCCGGCGATGGCTGCTGCCGCAGCCATTTCGGGGCTGACCAGGTGAGTGCGTCCGCCGCGGCCCTGACGGCCTTCAAAGTTGCGATTACTAGTGGAGGCACAACGCTCGCCCGGCGAAAGAA
>CAZTLV010000035.1:0-44003 GCA_964614635.1 uncultured Occallatibacter sp. | reverse complement strand
GCATCAAGGACTACGACGGCAACGTTGTGGTGGATGTGAACCAGGGCATCGATGAAGACATCGCTTCGGCCATCCAGGGCGCGGGCGTTGAGAAGGTGAAGATTCGCTCGGTGCTGACCTGCGAGTCGCGGCGCGGTGTTTGCGCATTGTGCTACGGACGCAACCTTGGTTCCGGTCGCATGGTGGAGTTGGGCGAGACCTGCGGCGTCATTGCTGCACAGTCGATCGGCGAACCGGGCACGCAGTTGACCATGCGTACCTTCCACGTCGGCGGCACGGCCAGCCGTGTGCAAGACAAGTCGCGCCTCGATGCCAAGAACAACGGCTTCGTGCGCTTCATCAACCTGAACACCGTTGAAGCCAAAGACGGCCTGCTGGTGGCGATGAACCGCTCCGGTTCGGTGGCCATTCAGGACGAGCGCGGTCGTGAAAAGGAGCGCTACCAGGTGGTTTATGGCGCGCGCCTGAAGGTGAAGGACGGCGAGCACGTAAAGCTTGGCCAGTTGCTGGCTGAGTGGGATCCGTATACCTACTCGATCCTCACAGAGATCGGTGGGACGGTTCAGTTCAAGGACCTGCAGGAAGGGATCACGCTCAACGAAGAAGTGGATGAAGTAACCGGCCTCTCGCGTTGGGTGGTTGCCGACAGCCCGGACGAGAAGCGGCAGCCGGCGTTCCTGGTGAAGAATGCCAAGGGGCACAAGCGTTACCTGCTGCCTCGCGGCGCTCACTTGATGATTCAGGATGGGGACGAGGTGGGTCCTGGCGATGTGTTGGCCAAGATTCCCAAGGAGAGCACGCGCACCAAGGACATCACAGGTGGTCTGCCGCGAGTGGTGGAACTGTTCGAAGCGCGCAAACCGCGTGAGACAGCCATCATCAGCGAGATCGACGGCGTGGTTCGCTTTGGTGAAGTTTCCAAGGGCCAACGCAAGATTTACGTCACGGCTGATAACGGCGACGAAAAGGAATACTCGGTCCAGCGCGGCATTCACGTAAACGTCCAGGAAGGCGAGCGGCTCAGAGCCGGTGATCCGCTGATGGATGGACCGTTGAACCCGCACGACATTCTGGATGTGCTGGGTGAGAAGGCGCTGCAGGGATACCTGGTGAACGAAATCCAGGAAGTCTATCGACTGCAGGGCGTGGCCATCAGCGACAAACACATTGAGGTCATTGTCCGGCAGATGTTGCGCTGGGTCAGGATCGACGATGTGGGCGATACCAACTTCCTGCTTGAGCAGCAGGTAGACCGGTTCCGCTTCCGCGAAGAAAACGATCGGGTGATGGCTCTTGGAGGCCGTCCCTCCACGGGGCGCCCGCTGCTGCTGGGAATCACAAAGGCATCGTTGTCGACGGATAGCTTTATCTCCGCCGCCAGTTTCCAGGAGACGACACGTGTTCTCACCGAGGCAAGCATCAACGGCGCTATCGACAACCTGCGCGGCCTGAAGGAAAACGTCATCGTAGGACGACTGATTCCCGCAGGCACGGGCTTGGAGTACTATCGCAACGTTCAACTCTCGCCGGAGTTGGAGGAAGCGGCAGCTCGAGTGCAGCAGGAAGTGAGCGCTGAGATCGAAGCCGCAGAGCGCGAGTTGGAACTGATGCGCCAGGAGGGCGAGGCAGAGGAAATGGCAGCCGAGTAAGAACTGCTTCGCAAGCAATATCTAGTGATGAACCAGGAAGGCCCGGCGCGAGCCGGGCCTTCTTATTTGGTTTCCCTCGGCGCGAGTTCCGAAGAGTGGCGACTACTAGAGCCTTCTTCCATTGGCCGCTTAATATTCTTGGCGACATACATGGCGGCGTCCGCCACGCTCAGCAGGGTGTCGAGAGAGGTGGCATCTTCAGGGAACAGCGCGATGCCTACGCTCGCAGAGCCGTGGAGAGTGTATCCCTGGAAGACAAACGGCTCGTCAAAGCTTCGTTCTAGGCGGTGCGCGATGTCTTCCACATCTGCCCGGTTGCGCACCAGCGGGAACAGTGCGGCGAATTCGTCGCCCCCGATGCGGGCAAGCTTGTCATGGGGACGAAGCTGCCGCTTCATCCTGGTCACGGATTCCTGCAGAAAGAGATCTCCGACATTGTGTCCATAGAGATCATTCACTTGTTTGAAGTTATCCAGGTCAATATACACAAGTCCAAATATCGTGGCGTTTTCCCGTGCCAGATGAATTTGCCTTTCCACATCCCTCTCCAGAGAGAAGCGGTTCTGCGTGTCGGTCAGCAGGTCGAATTCGGAGCGGTGCAGCAGATCAGAGTAGAGCCGCCGGGTCTCGATGGCCAGCGCTGCCAGCGCAACGGCCATGGATAGTGCCTCCAATTCGTTGGGTGAGCGCTTGGTGAGCGGATCGAACGCAGCATAGATGGTACCCAAGGCCGACCCGGAGTGGGAGGGAACTTCGTTTTGGATTATGCGCAGCGATGCGAGCTTCGGCGGGCAATTTCCAAGCTTGGCTCCGTCCGCGATTTGACACCAGCATGGAGCGCCCTTGAGCCGGAATGAGACGAGTTCTGTGATCTCTTCAAGGATCTCAGTCAGCGGACGCGAGCCATTGATGTCCTCAAGGATGTGGCTGCGACGTTGTTCAACGTACGCCAATGCCGCGGTTTGACGCCGCACTCTGTGCTCGATGATCCAGCCCCTGGCGCCCACGGATATCAGCACGATCACCAGAAGTCCGACAATGAGGATCAAGTTGCGAACGGTCAGCAATGAAGGGTCGGAAAGAATGCTGATGTCCTCCCCCGAGCGCATCAGAATGGTGAACGGCACCTGTGCATTGAAGGGGTTAGAGTCTTCAAGGAGGCAGATTCCGGTCAGACGAACTTTGGAGCCAATCGGCACCTGCCGCATGGGGAGCAGAGCAACTTGGGTTGCAGTGCTTGGGGGTGGATGGCGGACCACTGCGGAGAATACCTGGCCATCCGCAATCAGCACATATTCGTCCTGATCTGATTCCCTTACTTCGGTGATTACCTGTCCCTCGATGGAGACCAAATCGAATCCATGGTGGCTCAAGGCCAATTCTGCCCAATTGGATGGCAGGGGGATGATCGGCGCCTGTATGTGGCTATCCTCGATTTCACCGTTTGTGAGGGTCAGAAAGCCATCATGCAGCCCGGGAAACCCGGTCACATCTGCCAAGTCTCCAATCCTCACAGGGTCGAGCGAACGGGTCTGGATCCGAAGGCTCCTGGTTCCGCTCTGCAGCACGATGAGGGCACCGGGCTGGAAGTATGTGATGGTTCCATGGACTCTGACTCTCTGGGAACGAACCTGCACATGATAGCTGGTGAGAACCTGGTCCATCGGCGTGATGGGCAGGGAGGATGGACCCGCGTCGGCGCGCTTTAAAACCTTGATGTTTGCAAAGGAGGAGGCGTGAATCAAGATCCCCGTCTGCTGCATCTTGCCGTCGAAATTTCCTGAGACAGCCCCGGTGATCTCCACTTGTGCGTCGAGCAGATCGTGGAGCTGGCTTTCGTCGTCGCTATCCACGACCGCATCAATGGCGCCGCCGTCGGTGAGCATTTGCAGATAGGAGCTGCGCACATCCGAGCTGCGGACCAGGTCGGCGGCGCGGACAGTGGCAAATACGGAGACGAGCATGCAATCATGTTCGGCACGTATCAGCTCGTCGTACGTGGCGGGGATCGCCATTGGAACGGGTCCGTGGTGCAGCAATGTAATGTCGTTGCTCAATATAAACGGCTTGAAACTCGGCTGCGTTGTTCCCTTAATAAAGATTCGATCGCCGGGAACCAACTTGAGAGTTGTTGGGGTTTGAACATAAATGGCCACATCGCCATCCTGGACAAAGGTGGTCTTCTCATATGCGCGGGAATAATTGACAGTCGCCTCGAAGGCGACCGGCAGCGCATGGCTCGCCTGCTCATTAGTAAGGAGATGGATTTCGCGCAGCGATGTGATGGTGACAGGCGCCGCCGCCCAGCCAGCTGAGGCGGATGCCAGGGCGATCGCGAATGCGGCTACCAACCTCTTCATCGGGCCAATCCCAAAGTCCAAAATACTTCTTGCCGAAGAACCTAAGTGATGCTATCGGCAATAGTTGCCGCAATATTTAATTGCGGCACGAGCAGCCCCGAGATGACGCGCGCCATTTGAGACAGGGGAGGCTGTGTGGGGATGATTCTACTCTCACCGGGATACGGAAAGTGCGCAACTTTAGGGGTAGCACCAAAAGAATGAACAGTGAGAAGGAAATCAGCGTTGCAAGGTAAACAACGCAGGTTGAGGCACTTACGATCCACAGTGAGTGAAATACGGGGAGCTGGAATGCTGAACCCCTGTGCTCCGGCAACAGTCTTAAGTAATCAAGGTTAGAGTTTGCCCAGCTCGGTGTGCTCAGTTTCAATTTCCTGCCGGCGCTTTTTTGCCACGTACATGGCACCGTCCGCAGCGCTGAACAGGCCATCGCTGGTGGCGGCGTCTTCAGGATATAGGGCAATGCCTACGCTGGCTGAGCCTTGGAGGAGATGCTCCCCAAGGGCAAAAGGCTCGTCAAAACACCGCTCAAGCCGCCCGGCAATATCTAAGACCTCGTCCCGAGTCTGGACAAGCGGCAGCAGGACGGCAAACTCGTCACCGCCCAGCCTTGCCAACATGTCACGTGAGCGGAGTTGGTGCTTCATGCGGAGGGTTACTTCCTGCAGATATCGGTCGCCAATCTGGTGGCCGTAGACGTCATTCACCTTCTTGAAGTCGTTCAGATCGATGTAGATCAATCCAAAAATGCCGGCCTTCCGGCGAGCTTCTTGAATTCTCTGGTCCAGGTACTTTTCCATGGAGAATCGGTTGTGGATGTCGGTCAGCAGGTCAAACTCGGACCGGCGCAGGAGATCGGAGTAGAGGCATCGTGTCTCGATGGCAAGGCCGGCCAGGCTTGCCGCCATCGAAAGTGCTTCAGTCTCAGCGGGGAGGGGCTTGGTTAACGAATCAAGTGCCGCAAAAACGGCGCCATGCGAAGGCCCGGAACGGGCAGGAATCTCGCGCTTGATAATACGTAGCCCGGCGAGTCTCTGCGGGCAGTTACCAAGCTGCACCCCATCGGCAAGCTGGCACCATGAAGGTGCGCCACGCAACTTGAACGAGACCATCTCGGTAATGTCTTCAACGATGGACGCCAGGGAACGGGAGCCGTTAATCTCCTCGAGAATTTTTCCGCGTCGCTTCTCGACAAACGCCAGGGCCGCGTTATGGCGGCGCAACTTTCGCTCGATGGTCCATGCCCTGGCGCCGCCAGCGAACACCAAGGACAGCAGCAAACCAACGAGAAGAGTAAGGTTGTCAACCGAAAGCAGGGGCGGCCTTCCAACCACAGTAATGTCGTCGAAAGAGCGCAACAGGATGTTGAAAGGCACCTCAGCGCCCGGCTTGATGGTGTTGGCTTCAACGATGGTGCAGATGCCCGTGACCCGGATCCTGGTGCCCAAGGGAATCTCCCTCATCGGCTCCAGACCTGTATCTGCGGGTGGATGGCGGTAGATGGCAGTAAAGAGGCGGCCATCCGAGGAAAGCACAAACTCGTCTTGCGAAGCCTCGCGAACGCCGGTGACGACTTGTCCTTCAGTTGAAACGAGGTCGTTCTGATGACCATCAGGCGTATTGCTGCTCCAGTAAGCCAATTGGCGCCAGGTAGCCGGTGTCGGGGTAATGGGTGAATAAACCTGGCTGTCCTGTATTTCGGCGTCCGAGAGCGTCAAGAGGCGGTCGTGAGCGTCGGGAAAGCCGATAGCCTCAGCCTCGTCTCCCACGCGCAGTGGATCGTGGGTATGAGTTGTGATCCACAGGCTCTGGTTTCCGTCCTGCAGCACAATCGCTGAGCCGGGCTGGTAATAGGTGATGGTTCCATGTACGCGGACGCGCGGGGTCAGATCGCGCATGTGGTACACGGCGAGAACTCGGTCCATGGTTGTGACAGGAATTGACCAGGGATTGGCCAGGGCGCGATGCAGGACGGTGATTCGGGCCAGGGACGACACGTAGAGCACTACCCCGGTCTGCTGCATCTTGTCGTCAAACTTTCCGGCGGCCACGCCAGTGACTTCGACTTCGGAGTCCAACAGGTCGTTGATGGCGGCGGCATCGTCGCTGTCGACGTACGCTTCAATGGGTCCCGATTCAGTGAGCAGCTGCAGTTGGACGCTGCGGATGGGAGCAGACGAACTGACGATGAGGTCGGCGGCGCGGACAAATCCATTCACTTTGACCAGCTGGCAATCGCGTTGCGCGCGAATCAACTCGTCGAATGTTGCAGGAACTGCCTCAGGAACCGATCCGTGGTGAATCAACGTCACGCTGTCGGCGGTGATGATCGGTTGAAAACTCTGCCGGGTAGTTCCGCGGACCACGACGCGATCACCTGCAACCAGGTTGGTGCCTGCGGGGGGTCGCACAAAGATTGCGGCATGTCCATCCTGGACGAAGAGTAAATTCTCATATGGTCGCACGTAGCTGACCGTGGCCTCGAAGGCGACCGGAAAATGCAGGCTGGCTTTGGCGTTTGTCAGTTCATGAATGGCGCGCAATGAGGTAAGCGTGGGCGGCGCCGCAGCGAGCGCAGCCGAAGCCCAAACCAGAATCAACACGAAAATGAGAAGCGGCCTCTTCATCGAGAACAATTCCGTTGAACACTGGGAAAGTCGTACAGGTCTCCAGCCTCTTGACTCGGCAGGGCTTGCCGGGATTGCGGTCTTGTTATTAAGGTTCGGCCCGTACCCCACGCAAGCGGATGCTGCTCGAGCTCTTCCAGTTCTAATCTTAACGATTTCCTCAATCAACAGAAATGCACCTTTTTGTGTATGCCGATTGCGTCTTCTGCCCTTAAGAATCGGCTGAAATCTGCTTTGACGCACATCACAAGCGATTCGGGCCGGTTTCAAGTTCCGATCGACCAAATTCAGCGGCATTTTGGGATTCTTCTGAATAGATTGCGCTCATCCGGGCGCAAAGTGACCTCTTGATGCTTTGATTCTCGCAAGACGGCGGCGGGTCTGTGTCTGTTTTTCCACAGGGCTTCGGCGATAAGAGTCTCAATGCAATTTGCAGTTTCGATCAGAAAAGGTTGCGCGGCGCGTGCGGGAGGGTGGCAGCTCATTGGGTTCTACACTAGAGGGAGCAGTGGTTTACCCTTGCGCACACGGTGATCGAATAGCGAAATGGCGAAGAAACTAAGGATTGGGATTTTGTTTGGCGGGCGAAGCGGCGAGCACGAGGTTTCGCTGCTTTCGGCCTCTTCGATCTTGAAGGAAATCGATCGGACGAGATTTGACATTGTGCTGATCGGGATTAACAAAGCGGGGCACTGGCTGACTTCAGGCGGTGCCCGGGGGTTGCTGGAGGGTTCCAAGACGGCGATGCCGCCCGGTGATGTCGAAGACCTACCAACAACGCTGCGTGCTGGTGATCCTGCGGCTACCCCGGGGGCGAAGGTTTTGGCGGGTGGGCATCCTGCGCTTCTCGCTCCGCAGCCGGCGGAGAGCTCAAACGAACTGTCCGTTGTGGGTGAGTCGGCACTTCACGGGCAGGCTCTGGATGTCGTCTTTCCCGTGTTGCACGGGACCTTTGGCGAAGACGGGACAATGCAGGGGCTATTTGAATTGGCCGGCATCGCATACGTCGGTTCTGGCGTTCTCGGGTCGGCTGCGGGAATGGACAAAGACGTGATGAAGCGGCTGTTTGCCCAGGCAATGCTTCCGATCGTCAAGCATGTCACGGTGCTCCGCGCGGATTGGGAAAAGCGGCCGCGGAAGGCTGTTGCCCAGGTGGAGGCGGCGCTCGCCTATCCGGTGTTTGTAAAGCCAGCGAACCTTGGATCTTCAGTAGGCATCAGCAAAGCGCACAACCGGGCGGAACTTGGCCCAGCGCTCACGCTGGCTGCGAAATACGATCGCAAGCTGGTTGTGGAGCAAGGAGTAGGCGGAAAGAAGAAAAAGGCACGTGAACTTGAGGTTGCGATCCTGGGAAACGATGCGCCGATCGCAAGCGTCGTGGGAGAGATAGTGCCGGGCAAGGAGTTCTACGACTACGAGGCCAAGTATCTGTCTGAGGGTTCGGTCGCCGTGATTCCGGCCAAGCTCAGCAAGGCGCAAACAAAGCAGGTGCGGGAGATGGCTTTAGCGGCCTTTCGGGCCTGCGATTTGTCAGGGCTTGCGCGGGTTGATTTTCTGATGGAACCGGACGGGAAGCAGCGCATCTTCTTGAACGAAGTGAATACGATGCCCGGGTTTACCAGAATCAGTATGTATCCGATGTTGTGGGAGGGTTCAGGCGTGAAGGCCAAGGAATTGATTTCGCGTCTGATTGAGCTGGCTCTTGAAAAACATGCGGAGAAGAGCCGAACGGTATTCTCCAGGGAATAAAATCTGACCGTCGATCAGGGCAAGAACAGCGACCAGGGAACAGGGAATTCGAAGGACCGGGAACAGGAACCTCGCCTCTGGTGTCTAACGAAGCAGGTAATGTGTCATTCTGGGCGGCGAATTCATTGCGGCTGGTCTTCGTTCGTGGCTTTCTGCCGTCCCCCTGAGCTGTTGCCGTATTCTTAACTTGAGGAATCAGTGCGATGACTTTGCTGGACGCCCCGAAGTTTGATGAAGCGCGCGAACGACGGTTCCAGGTAGCTCTTTACAGCGGCGGTGGGTTGCTGCTGTTTGTGCTGGTGGCGTGGTGGCTTATGGCGGGAAGACCAGTCGATTTTCCCTGGAATTGGAACAACCACCTGATGGGCCGTCTGGCGGTAAACCACTTTCTGACTGCCGTCGAGAAGAACGATCTGCCGACTGCCTATGGGATCTGGACGCACGACAAAAACTGGCAACAGCATCCGACACAGAATGGAGCCTATCCCTTCGCACGATTCCAGCAGGACTGGAGTTCGAGCAGCCCCGACAACGAATACGGAGTCATTCAGACGCACAAGATTGTAGCGGCCCGCATGTACGGCAACGTTCTGCTGGTGGCGGTGTTGATCAACGGCCGCAAGAGCGGCGCGCTCGACCTGGACTACGACCCTCATTCGCGTACGTTGAACTTCTCCCCGCCCGGGGTTGAGCTCTATCTGGGGCCGTAGATGAGATCGAGCGCTGCACTATCCAGCCGACTCCAACTCGGCCAGGGCCGCGAGCGCAGCCTCCAGGCTTCCAGGGTCTTCGACATTCATCGATCTCTGCGCAGGGTCGATCTGTTTGAGCAACCCACAAAGAACCTTCCCCGGTCCGACTTCAATAAACAAGCCGGCTCCGCCGGCAACCAGGGATTGCATGCATTCGATCCATCGGACCGTACCGGTCACCTGGTTGATCAACGCGTCTTGTGCGGCCGCTGCATCCGTCACCAGACGGCCAGTCACGTTCGCGGCGACGGGGATTGCCGGATCTCTCATCGATAGCGCAGCCAGGACACGGGCGACCTCAAACTGAGCCGGTTCCATGAGCGCGCAATGAAAGGGTGCGCTGACGGGAAGCATGAGGGCGCGGCGTGCGCCTTTGGCTTTTGCAATAGCAGAGGCCTTTTCGACGGCAGCGAGCGCTCCGGAGATTACCGTCTGGCTGGGTGAGTTGAAATTTGCGGCGGCAACAACCAGACCGGTTTCTGCCGAAGCCTCACGGCAGGCTTCAGCAACTGAATCAGGATCCAAGGCAAGAACGGCAGCCATCGCGCCCTCTCCTGAGGGGACGGCGAGTTGCATGGCGCGTCCGCGGGCTTTCACGGCGCGGACGGCATCCGTGAAGGCCAGAGTTCCGGCGGCAACATGAGCGGACCACTCACCGAGAGAATGTCCCGCGGCAGCAGACGGATGAATGCCATGATCGGCGAGTACCCGCCACGCGGCGACGCTCACCGTGAGAATCGCCGGCTGGGTGTTCTCGGTGAAGCGGAGCTCTTCTTCCGGCCCTTCAAAAATGAGCTTTGACAGCGGAAAGCTGAGTGCTTCATCGGCTTGAGCGAAAGTCTGGGCAGCAATGGGAAAGGCTTCTGCGAGGCCGCGGCCCATGCCAACCGCCTGCGAACCCTGGCCCGGAAAAAGAAAAGCTATCTTGATGGACATTTCAGAGAGGATTGTATCCTGCCGGGCCGTAAGCAAAACCATCGAGCCGCGCCGATTCTAGTTCCAGCGTTTTTTGTCGTCGTGGTCATCATCAATCTGGCGGCCCTGGCCGTCGAAGCGAACGGTGCGCCCCTGCGAGCGCATGTAGACCTCGAACTTGCGCGCGGCGCGTCGGCGCTTCCAGCGATAGTAGCGGTTGCGCACGCCGTACCAGGTTTCACTGAATGCGAACCCGATTCCGCGTCGTGAAGCCATACGAATGTAAAGCAGCCCGGCAAGTGCGCCGCCCAATTGTGCGAACGCATACATCCGCTGCTGGCCAAACAGCATGGCGATGGAGATGAGCGCGTATACGGCTGCCATGTATTTTGCCTTGATGCCGATGGTGAAGAAGAGCAGAAACTCCATGTCGCCGTAGAGAACTCCGATGGCCACGAGCAAGCCAAAGATTCCGCCGCCACTGCCGTAAATAGGAATTTCTGAAAGCGTGTAGCCGAGCGTTCCACTTGCCACATAGATGACAACAGCAGCTACGGCCGTGCCCAGAACAGAAACGGCGTAGAGGCTCATCACCCAGTTTGAGGTGTGCAGGTCTTCAAGAAATCCGGCAAGGAACCACAGAGAGAGCAGCTCGAACAGAGTTCCAAGGATGCCCAGGTGCACAAAGCTGTAGGTGAAAGGCTGCCAGATCCAGCCGTGCAGAAAGATGCTGGGGATAAGGCCGAATCGGGCACTGAGTGGAATGGCCAGGTTTGGCAGCGCCAATTGGCTGAGAAGAAGCGCAAAAAAAGCAAGCATGTTGAACAGCACGAGACGGCGCGTGGCTCCGCGGAAGTCTGGGAAGGAAAACGGGCTGCTACCAATTCTTGCCATCGTAGAGAACAGGGTAAACGGTGGAGCTGGCGGGTGTCATGGAGTTCCCAGGACTGGTCGCAGCTTTGGGTATACAAACGTCGAAGCGCTTACTTCATTTCCGGGCCAGTTCCTGCCGTCTTTGCGGGTGTGGCTTGCAGGTCTGGAACCTGCGACACAAGTCCTGTCGAATCCCCCTTGAGAGTGATCGGCATTTCGGCTTTGCCATAGGACTTGATGGTCTTGGAATGCATCATCCGGGAGAACTCGCTTTCATCGCTGCCTGGACTTTTCTCAGTGTCAGATGCGGTTGTGACCCGGAGGGTGTATTGCCCGTCGGGTATGTAGTTCAGATGAAGACCGCCGTCCTGCTCGATCATAGTGGTTCTCAGCTTGGCCTTGGTTTCTGAATCCTCGAGTTCGATGGTGCCGGAATCTACCGCATGATTGTCTGACTTGGCGACGACGCTACCGGATACTGCGTGGAGATTGTTGAGCGGGAAAATGATGTCGACCCCGTCGATGTCCTGGCCCTGACCAACCTCGACCGGTTTCACTTCAGCCTCACGGAGAGCGCCGCCAGAGTAGACGACCAGTGCGTCGCCCATGTTCATGTGCATGGAGACGCTTGCGCCCAGTCCTACTGAAGCCTGCAAGGTTGGCAGTGCGGCCTTGAGAGCATATTTTCCGGCCAGGATACCGAAGATGCGATAGTGGCCGCGATCATCCGTGGTGGTGGGCAAGGTGCCAAGAGCGCCCAACTCCTTCCACTTGCCATCTTGCTCCAACTCCATCAGGATGGGCGCGACCCCCGGCGCGGCCTTGCCGTCGTCGTGGCGAACCCTGCCGCTGATGGAGGCGCCGCGCTCCAGCCGGATATCGACATGAGTGCCCTGGTTGGCCTGAATTACGATCTTTTCTGCTGCGCTCTCAACGGTCTTGAGCGTCGCCGCGTCGGCTTTGATTCTCTCCATTTGAGACAACTGGCTCAATGGAGACTGGTAGCCCGGCAATTGGGCAACCGCGTAGTAGGTGCCGGGCGGAACCTTGTCGATAGAGGAGCTGCCATCGTGTCCGGTCACTGTGGAGAGGTTCGAGTCCTTCATTACCGAGCTCAGCGCCGAATGCATAGATCTTCTCGAAGTTGGGGTCTTTGCCGAGCGTGGCGGGATCGAGGGCGGGAGTCTTGGCCGGCTGGTCGGCAATCAGCTGCACGCCTGCAAATCGAGCGGGTTGGCCGGTATCCGCGCAAAAGACGCGACCGTTGACTTGTGCCAGCTGCTGCGGCTGATTCGTGGATCCGGGTTGCTGTGCAATGAACGTCGCGGCAAAGAAAAAAAGAGCGCATGAGATGGTTTTCACTGAGGCCTCCTGGCTCAAGTGCGGGGAGTGGCTTCCGCCCGACCGGTCGTTGCTTCCCAGGCTCGCAGACAGTCTAATCGATCAAGGACGGGAAACTGGGTACGCAGGAATTCCTGCTTTCAGGCGATCAGAATTCGTTGTCTGAAACTCGGGGTATGCTCCAGTCTGGAAGTCCCGCAGAGCAAAAGGGATTCAAGCCTCTTGACCTGAGGGCGTGTTGTCCCCAAGAATAGCGGAGTCGTACCGCAAGGTACCGTCATCCTAAAATTGCGAAATGCGGTGAAAAGAGAGGAGTGTGTCATGGCCAACTGCCCGGAGTGCGAGAATGGACTTGACATCGAATTGGACGAAGTGGAAGAAGGCGACGTGGTTGCGTGTGATGAGTGCGGCACGGAGTACGAGGTGGTGGGTGTTGAACCATTGGAACTGGCGCGGGTAGACGACGACCTGGATGAGGACGACGATCTGCTGGCGGAGGACGAGGAGGAAGAGTGAGTTGTTTGAGAACGAGATTGGCCGTCGGGGTAGCAGTCACCGCCCTGACGGTGGGGGTGTTTTCCACTGGGTCAAAAGTCAGTTTGGTTGGGTTTGATGCGGGGCCTGCAGTGGTGCATGCGCAGAATCTGGGCCAGAGAAACGTATTTGGCTACGTGGTGGACGCGGATGCCAAGCCCGTGGGCGGTGCCACGGTCTTCCTGAAATATCTGAAAACCAAGTCAATTCGCAGCTTCACAACACAGGCCGATGGCAGGTTCCGCTTTACGCAGGTAAACATGGCGGAAGACTATGAACTCTGGGCAGAAAAGGAAACAAGAAAGAGCGCAGTGAAGACGGTGAGCCAGTGGGATGCGCGCAAAGAATATGAATGCGATCTAAAGTTGAAATAGTTCTCTGACCACCGCGAGACGATGTTTTCAGCGGTGAAGATGATCAACACTCCAGCGGCGCAATATTGAAGTGGCCTGAGCGCCTTCGCCGCTACTCCTGACGCAGAATCACATCCCCATTAATTGTCTTGATCGTGACCTGGTTGAGCCCGCTCCCGACCCTGCCGGCAGCGCGAATATATCTGCGCGGTGTTCCCTCTGAGTTATCCCACTCATTGGTTTGGCGAACCTCCAACCCGGCATGCTGCTCGATCTGAAAATCGCGATCCCGCTTGGTGGACTCCAACAGGATGCGCACTTCCATGGGGAAATCCTTGGGCACCGTGAGTTCGATCGTCCCACCCTTTGACGTCAGTTCAATGTCCCGTTCGACGGTCGAAGTGCCCACTTCGCGGACTTTGATGTCGCCGCCCATGGTGGAGGCCTTGATGGGGCCATTTGCAGTGCCGATGGTAATTCCGCCACCCATTGTCGTCGCTTCAACTCTGCCAGTTGAGCGATCAATATCAATTCCTCCGCCCATCGTAGTGGCTTTCGCGAACTCGGCGACACTTCCTAGATGAATGCCGCCGCCCATGGTGGTCAGGGTGGCCCCGTGCGGAGCCTCGCCGACATCGATGCCGCCACCCATCCTGGTGATGTTCACTTCGCCCGACTCGGCCTTTACCCTGGTGATTCCATCGTCGAAAGACATTGGGCCCTTGCAGCCAGCAAGGACAACAGCTAATGCGCCAGCCATGATCGGCGCAAACGTTTTACGCAGGTTCATCGGAATGCCCTCCAACTGGCGAACGACGGCCAATCCTGGAAGAGGGTACGACCGCCGCGCTGGAAAAGTTCCGCCGACTGTCGAACATGGTTTTTCGTCAATGGAATCCGGCCCGGCTCTACCCTTCGAGCTTTTTTGTGACGAGCTCATTCAGCAGGGCGGGGTTGGCCTGGCCTTTTGATGCCTTCATCACCTGGCCCACAAAGAATCCAGCCACGGTCTTCTTGCCGGCGCGATACTGCTCCACCTGTTTTGGATTGGCTGCGATCACCTCGTCGATCATGGCTTCAATTGCCGAAGAGTCGGTAATCTGCTGCGGCTTCTCGCGGTCATAGACAGCGGGAAAGTCTTCACCTTTCTCGAAGCACACATCGAAGAGCTGCTTGAGCTGCTTTGAGCTGATCTTTCCCTGATCGAGCAGGTCAGCAGCCAGGACAATTGCATCCATTGAAACGGGCGACTGCTCCTGTTCCAGGTCCAAGGCTCTCAGCCTTCCCCCCACTTCACTGAGCAGGACGTTGGCAACGCGCCGGGGATTGCGGGCGGTGCGGGCTGCGGCTTCAAATCGGTCGGCAAACTCGCGAGACGCGGTCAGGGTAAATGCATCCTGGATGTTGAGGTCGTATTCAGCAATCATGCGGGCTCGGCGGGCTTCGGGCAACTCAGGCAGCTTCTTGCTTGTCTCAGCCAGGGACTCCGGGCTTACGATCAGCGGCGGCAAGTCCGGCTCGGGGAAGTAGCGATAGTCGTGCGCCTGTTCTTTTGAGCGCATTGAATAGGTCCTGCCCTCGCCCGCATTCCATGACCGGCTTTCCTGCATCACCCGGCCGCCGGCTTCAACGACCTCAATCTGGCGCTCGATCTCATACTCCAATGCCAAACGCACAAAGCGGAAGCTATTCACGTTCTTCACTTCAACCTTGGTGCCGAATTTCGGGGCTCCCTTGAGCCGGACGCTGACGTTGGCGTCGCAGCGCAGCGAGCCCTCTTCCATGTTGCAGTCGGAAACGCCGGTGTAAAGCAGGATCTCTTTCAGGCGAGTCAGGTATTCGAACGCTTCGTTCGGGGTGCGGATATCCGGCTCGGAGACGATCTCAACTAACGGCGTGCCGCAGCGATTCAAATCGAGATAGGTGCGCGTCGCGGAGTCTGAAAAGCCGTCATGGAGGCTCTTGCCCGCATCTTCTTCCATGTGCAGGCGGGTGATGCCGATCCTCTTGATCGTCTCCTCCGCGGTTGGAACGTCGATGAAGCCGTGCTCGGCGATGGGCTTGTCGTACTGCGAAATCTGGTAGCCCTTGGGCAGGTCGGGGTAGAAGTAGTTTTTGCGCGCGAAGATGGAGCGCTCGCGGACCTCGCAACCCAGCGCAAGCGCGGCCAGCGTCGCATATTCGACCGCCTTCGCATTGAGCACGGGCAGCGCGCCAGGCAAACCCAGGCAGACCGGGCAGACGTTGGTGTTCGGCGCCGAGCCGAAATGGTTGGCGCAACCGCAAAAGGCCTTGGTGGCCGTCAACAATTGGACGTGAACTTCGAGTCCGATGACGGGCTCGTAGTTGGCCAGGATTTCAGGAGCGAGTGCGGCTGCAGGCATATAGGGATTTTATCCCCCTTACTCCGCCGGGTCATCCGCGGTAAACGGAGAGCAACAAGGTTTTTCAGAAGCGTGGAAGTTCATCAGTTCCAACCGGATGCCGTCCGGGTCGTAGAGGTTGAACTGATATTTTCCATCTTTGCCGATCTTCGGCTGGTCATCGTGAACTCCGGTGAGACGATTGCCCCTTTCGAGTTCGTTATATGCCATTGGAACTGAGTCTTCGCCAATGGATAGGTGATCAAGCACACCCAGATCGTGTTGCGAGATGGTTGCGGGGATGCCTGTCCCCGATGGGCCGCTGGTCAGCATGTACTCCAGCCAGTCGTGGCTGTCGGGAGCCTGCTGGCTCACCCAGTCGATCTTTCCTTCGACCATTCCACCGTACCAATACGGCTTGAAGCCAAGCAGATCGCGGTAGAAAAGGTTCTCGACCATCCGGCTGCGCACCAGGAACCCGACGTGGATCATGTGGTGGCCAATGGCGGCGGGAGCTGTGAATGGCTTGACCTGGCTCGGCGCCTGCACAAACTGAACCCTATTGCCCTCGGGGTCTTTCACTTCAAACCAAAGGCTCCCGTCAGCACCCTTTTCAACCCGGTAAGGCACCTTCCAGGATTTGGATCCGAGGAAGCGGCGCAGGGCCTCGGCATCGTCGGTGTTCCATGCTGTGTGGTCCAGCCGATTGATGCCGGCGTCCGCGGGCAAGGGTAGAACCTCAATGAACTGCGTTGGGCTGAGGGCGTAACGGACTCCGTTGGAGTACTCGGGATCTTCCATTTTGACTGCGCCGATGATTTCTCGGTAGTAGTGATCGGTGGCAGCGGGATTTGAAGTGTAGACGGCAATGTGTGAGATGCCGGTGATCCTGGGACGCACCAGGGGTTTGTCAGGCATTTGAGCTGCGGCTGCAAGGGAGAAAGCAAACAGAATTGCGACAAATCTGAAACAGAACTGCATCTTGCACCTCGAAGATCTCTTGGGTTCACGATAAATCTCTTGATCGCCTGACGCAAACAGCTTGTACGCTGCCAGGCAGTCATTTCAAATGCTTGAAGCCGGACCGCTTGCCCGTACAATTCTGACATGCGTAGAAATTCATTTGTCGCGTCGATTACCGGGTCAGTGTTGCTCGCGATTCCGGTTATTCTGCATCCCTGGTCGGCCGCGCTTGGCCAGGGCTCGTTGCCGGCGGCATCCGCAGAGGATCGGGCAGAAGCGCGGGCAATTTTGAAGCAATTGATTGAGATCAATACGACAGACACGCCTTTGGGAAACGTAACATCGGCAACTGGGGCCATGGAGAGGCGGTTCCTGGAGGCTGGATTTCCCGCGGAAGATGTGCATTTCCTGGGGCCGGATGCGCGCAAGCAGAATCTTGTGGTGCGGTACCGTGCGGCGGGCACCCCGACCGGGAAGCCAGTGTTGTTCCTGTGCCACATGGATGTCGTGGAGGCTCTGAGATCCGACTGGTCAACGAACCCGTTTGAATTTGTGGAAAAAGACGGCTACTTCTACGGGCGAGGGACGCAGGATATGAAGAACTCCGACGCCGTGCTCGTGGCTACGTTTCTGCGCCTGCACCACGAAGGGTACAAGCCGAAACGCGACTTGATCCTGGCGCTGACCGCGGATGAAGAGGGCGGCAAATTCAACGGCGCGGAGTGGCTGGTGCGAGAGCATCTCGACCTGGTAGACGCCGCCTATGTGATCAATCCGGATGCGGGCGGAGTGGAATTGGACCATGGGCGGGCCGTGGTGGCGGACGTGGAGGCCACTGAGAAGGTGTACTCGGACTTCCAGATCACGGCTACAAATCGCGGAGGGCATAGCTCGCTTCCGCGACCGGACAATGCCATCTATGAGCTGACGGGGGCGCTCGCCAAGCTGGCCGCGTATGCGTTTCCATTCGAGATGAATGAGGTGACGCGAACCTATTTCAAGAACCTGGCAGCGCAGGAAACCGGGCAGGCCGCCGCAGATATGCAGGGGATTCTTGCCTCCCCGCCGGATCTGGCCGCTGTGGCACGGCTGGGCACAGAGCCAAGCTTCAATGCCAATTTCCGCACCACCTGCGTGGCTACAAGGTTAACGGCGGGGCATGCCAACAATGCGCTGCCTCAGACGGCGCAGGCCATCGTGAACTGCCGCATTTTTCCCGGCCACTCGCCTGAAGAGATTCGCAGGTGGCTGATCTCGATCTTCGCCGATGACGGGCTTTCCGTGAGATTTGTCTCCGATGCGGGGGAGACGTCAGATACGGCGCCGGATAGAAAAGCGATGGTGCCGCCGGCTCCAATTCCCGCCGTATTTGGCCCATTGACGCAGCTCACGCAGGCCATTTGGCCGGGCATTCCTGTAACTCCCGTCATGGAGAATGGAGCGAGTGATTCCATCTACTTTGCGCAGGCGGGGATTCCCTGTTACGGCTACTCGGCAATCGCCCTTGAGCGCGACGACATCAGAGCACACGGCCGTGATGAACGGCTCCCGGTCGATTCGTATTGGAAGTCACTGGATTTCTTCTACTCATTTTTGAAAGCGGAGGGGGAGTAAAGGATGAAGCGTCTTCCTGTTTTGTCCTTCATGGGGCCGGTTGCGGTGGCGCTACGTCAAACAACTGAGAGCTTCGGATGACTGTGGATCTATTGGTGTCACCGGTGCTGTTGAAAAGAGGCGATTGAGGTGAAGAAATCTGAATTGGCAATCATCATGGTTGTCTTTGCCCTGATGGCGGCGCAGGGATTTTCGCAAGGCGCCAACGCTAGTGGTCAGGGAAAGGCCGTGGTGACCGTGCTTACGCGGCATAGCGAGATTGCGCCCAACCTTTCTCAGCAGGATCTGGCGCTCAAGGTGAATGGAAAAGATGCCGGCATCACCGGCTGGACGCCACTCAACAGAGCCAACGACGGACTGGAACTGGTGATCTTGATCGACAGCGCTGCACGCAACCTGGGCCGGCAGTTTGATGAAATCAAGCAGTTTACTCAGGGGCTGGGCCTAGATACAAAGGTTGCTGTTGCCTACATGCAGAATGGCCGCGCGGTACTGGCTGGGCCGCTGACTGCAGACCACGCGCAAGCGGCGGGCGAGCTTCAACTCCAATCCGGTCCAGGGTCCAGCGCCTACTTCACCCTTTCTGACCTGGCGCAGCACTGGCCATCCACCCAGCGTGGCGTGCGCCGTGAAGTAGTCCTGGTGGGAGATGGCATCGATCCGATGAGTCCAGGCCTGGATCTCGACGACGCGTATGTTCAGGCTGCAATCACTGATTCGGTGAGGGCCGGGCTCGTTGTTTACGCAATTTATTGGCAGACCCACGCCAGCACCCCTGCAACCGCGGCCAATGGTGGGCAGAGCAAGCTTTCTGAGGTTACGGAGGCCACTGGTGGCAACATCTACGGAGCCGGGATGGGCAATTCGGTTTCATTCCAGCCATTCCTCGATGACCTTGCCCGGCGGCTGGCGAACCAATACGAGATTGACTTTACGACTCGCCTGGACAAGAAGCCCGCTGTCGAGAATATGAAACTGAAAGTCACTGGGCTGTCGCTTGAGGTAACCGCGCCGCAGCAGGTCTTTGTGGATCGGGCGGGGGCGGGCGCACAGTAAGGGAGCACCGGCCCGAAACCCGGGCGAGAAAACCCATGAAGTCAAAGTGAATTTAGCATTCCACATCCTGTGATTCCGTTGCGCCGCCGCTGGTAAACTGAAGGCTGATGATTCTCCCGTTTGTCCGCGAGATATTCGCGGAGTTGGAGCAGACTTCGGGTTTTGAGCGCGTTCGAAGGCATTTGAGCCTCGGTGCGGGGCGGAGACGTGTGTCCGGGCTCACCGCAACGGCGCGATCCTTGTACATTCCCCTGATGGTGCGAGCTGCCAAACAGCTTGTTGTGGTGGTTGTAGCCGACAACAAGGCCGCCGAGGCGTTCGAGGCGACGCTTCGAGCCGGATGTGAATTGACCGGCGCTGTAGACCCTGCCGCTGTGGTGCGACTCCCGGCGCACGATGTGCTTCCTTTCGAGAATCTCTCACCGCATCCCGACGTTCAGGAGCAGCGTGCGGCGGCGCTGTGGAAACTGGCCACAGGTGCGGTATCGATCCTGATTGCGCCGGTAGAGGCGGCGGCGCTCAAGCTCTTCGATCGTGAGTACTATGCCGGCTTGGCGGTCACCCTCCGACGCGGAGAAGAAGTAGACGTCGAGGTACTCACCGGTCACCTGGCCAGTGTGGGCTACACGCAAATGGACCTTGTGGAGATGCCTGGGCAATTCACCCGGCGCGGCGGAATTCTGGACGTGTATTCCCCGGAGTCCGATCGTCCGGTGAGGATTGAATTTTTCGGTGATGAGATTGAGACCATCCGTAAATTCGATCCTGAAACGCAGCGCTCGCAGAGTGGGTTGGACGAGGCGCAGTTGCTGCCGCTGACAGAGACGCCGGTTACGGAACGGCTGCTGGCGGCGGTTCACGGACGGCTTAGCAAGCAGCGGCTTGAATTTAAAGACGGCGATGAGCTTGAAAGTCCAGACGTCGATGAAAACCAGCAGATAGATGAAGAGATGGCTGCTGAGGCCGCGGCAGCGGGCGGTGTGAGCGTCTTTCCCGGTTGGGAATTCTTTAGCGCAGTGGCCGGGGCGCAGAAGTCCCTGCTCTCTTTGGTGCCGAAGTGCGCGCTGTTTGTTGAAGAGCCGGCCATGGTGCGCAACCAGATTGAGCGCTGGTGGAACAAGGTGGAACAGCGCCATGAACGGTCGGGAATCGGCTCTCTGATTCGTCCGGAGGACATCTACCTGCGACCGGAGATGCTGCAGGCCGCACTCGACTCGCATGTAGGGCTGGACCTGGACCAGTTGGGCGTGGTGGACGTCCTGGATGAAGACAACACGCTGGGCGAGATTGAATTTCACACGCGGCCGACACTGCGGTTTCATGGTTCAATTCCAGCGCTTACCGAGCAACTGAAGGCTTTGATCGGGAAGGAGACGCGCATCGTGCTGGCCGCTCCGAACCAGGGCGACGTGGAGCGCCTGGCCACAGTGCTGCGTGAATATCAGATTCCTTATAGGTTGGGCAGTCGGTTTTTTCACCCGGGCGGCGAAACAGTACTGGATGAAGCCAGCTACATGGCTGGCGATATGCGCGTGCCGGTGATTGTACGCACGCCGATTTCAGCAGGCGTGAGCTTCGCCGATGCCAATCTGGTTGTGTTCGGGGCCAATGATCTGTCGGACGATGCGGATGTTGCGGCGCGTCCGGAGCCCAAGCGATCGAAGACTGCTGCGTTTGTTTCCGACTTCCGCGACCTCACAATCGGCGATTATGTGGTTCATACGGAGCACGGCATCGCACAATATCAGGGGCTCAAAGAGATAGTGCAAGATTCGCTGTCTGTCGAGTTCATGATCCTGGAGTTTGCCGAGCAGACCAAGCTCTATGTGCCGCTGACCCGCCTTGACCTGATTCAGAAGTACCGCTCCACCGACGCTGGGCCGGCGCCCGTGCTCAACAAGCTGGGCTCGCAGCAGTGGACCAAGACCAAGGCGAAGGTGCGGAAGGCCATGCAGGATATGGCCGGCGAATTGTTGAAGCTCTATGCCGAACGGACCACCGCGCAGGGAACAGCTTTCTCAAAGGATAACGAGTTTCAAAAGGAGTTCGAAGGTCAGTTCGATTACAGCGAAACCGACGACCAGCTTTCGGCAATCAGGGCCGTCAAGTACGATATGGAATCGACCACGCCGATGGACCGCCTGCTTTGCGGCGACGTGGGATACGGCAAAACCGAAGTAGCCATGCGGGCTGCCTTCAAGGCAGTGCAGGACGGGAAGCAGGTAGCTGTGCTTACGCCCACCACCGTATTGAGCTTTCAGCATTTTGAAACCTTCAAGAAGCGGTTCGCGCAGTTCCCAATCAACGTGGAGATGATCTCCCGGTTCCGCACGCCGAAGGAACAAAAGGCGATCGTCGAAAAGGTGGAGACGGGCAAGGTCGACATCCTGATAGGCACGCACCGGATCCTGTCGAAAGACATCAAGTTTCAGGACCTCGGATTGCTGGTGGTGGACGAGGAGCAACGCTTCGGCGTTCGTCACAAAGAGCGCCTCAAGCAGATGCGCAAGGAAATCGACGTTCTGGCCATGAGCGCTACGCCTATTCCGCGGACGTTGCACATGTCGCTTGTAGGCTTGCGCGATATGAGCGTCATTGAGACCCCGCCAAAGGATCGCATGGCGATCCAGACCGTGGTGGCCAAGTTCGACGAAAAGATCGTGCGCTCTGCGGTCGAGGTTGAGCTTGAGCGCGGCGGCCAGGTCTATTTCGTCCACAACCGAGTGGAATCAATCTACGAAATCGCTTCCCGCATTCAGGAGCTTGTGCCCGCAGCCCGAGTCGCAGTGGGCCATGGGCAGATGAGCGAGACTGAGCTGGAACGAGTGATGCTGGCCTTCATGCATCACGAGTATGACGTCCTCGTGGCAACCACGATCATCGAAAACGGGCTGGATATCCCGCTGGCGAATACGATTCTGATCAACCGTGCCGACCGGCATGGGCTCAGTGAGCTTTACCAATTGCGCGGCAGGGTTGGCCGGTCGAATCGGCGGGCGTACGCATATCTGCTGATTCCGCCGGAACAGGAACTGACTGAAATTGCTCGGAGAAGGCTGGCAGCGCTGAAGGAGTTCAGTGACCTGGGTGCGGGCTTCAAGATTGCGGCGCTCGACCTGGAACTGCGAGGCGCGGGCAACATGCTGGGCGGCGAGCAAAGTGGGCACATTGAGGCAGTTGGCTTCGAACTTTACACGTCGATGCTTGAAGCAGCGGTGAAGGAGATGAAAGGCGAGAGCAGCGACGAGCGGCCCGCAACGCAGCTCAACCTGGGTATCGCGCTGCGCATCGACGAGAGCTACGTGCCGGAAGAGAATCAGCGACTACGGCTCTACAAGAAAATTGCCGGCGCAACGAGCGAGTCGGCTGTGGCCGAGGTGCGCGCAGAGATGGAAGATCGCTATGGCGCGCCGCCCGATGCGACGGTGTATCTGCTTGAAGCCGCGCAGTTGCGACTGGAATGCGAGCGCATGGGGATAGCCCAGGTGGATCGACGGCGCGGTGAGTTGCAAATCCGCTTCATGGAGAATGCCGCGGTTGACCCGGCGCACCTGATGCGGCTGGTTGCGCGTAATGCCAAGCGAGGTGCACAGTTCACGCCACAAGGGCTCTTGAAGTATCCGCTTGGAGCCGTGCGTCCGGATGAAGTTTTGCTTGAGATTCACGAAGTACTTGAAAAGCTGGCTGCGGCGCCGGTAGTTGCTTGAGGCGCGATGGCTGACAGATGAGAAGAGACGCGATGAACAGAAGCTTTGCCGTGATTGTTTCAGGAGTACTTATGTCGACTGCGATTACTGCCCATGCCTCAAGTGAGACCTGGAAGCAGCAGTTTGAGAGGGTTTCAGATGAGTATCTCGATCAGGTTTATCTGCGTTACCAGCCCACCCAGGGCACCATGGCCGGTTACCACCAGTTCGACGCGCAGTTGGAAGACTACTCGCGAAAGAGCATCGATGCTGAGATCGCCACGCTCAAGGAATTTGAAAAGCGCGTTGTAGCGATTCATCCAGTTAGCGATGCAGAATTTGTTCCGCGAAGCGATCGCGAGATTGTGTTGTCCAATATTCATTCGCGTCTTCTCACTCTCGAAACCATTCGCCCGTGGGAAAAGAATGCGGACAACTATTCGAGCGCATGCGCGAACGGAGCCTTCACGTTGATGGAGCGTAAGTTCGCCTCACCGGACGACCGCTTGCGTTCCCTCGTTTCGCGCGAAAAGCAGATGCCAGCGCTGCTGGCCGCAGCACGTGTGAATCTCAAGAATCCGCCGCGTGTATATACGGAGATTGCCATCGAGCAGTTGCCGGATATTGTTACCTTTTTCGAACACGACGTCCCGCTGGCCTTTGCCGATGCGCAGGATGCGGCGCTGAAGGCCGAATTCACGCGGTCGAATGCGGTGGTGATTGCGAGCCTCAAGGATTACCTTGCCTGGCTGAAAACGGACTTGCTCCCCAGGTCCAATGGAGACTTCCGCATTGGCGCGGATGCATTCTCAAAGAAGCTCAAGTACGACGAGATGGTGGACCTTCCGCTGGATCAGTTGCTCGAAATCGGATGGGCAGACATGCGCAAAAATCAGGCGCATTTCAACCAGATCGCAAAGGAGCTGGAGCCGGACAAGGATGCATCAGAGGTGCTCGAAGAACTGGGGCACAATCATCCAGCGCCAGATCATTTGCTTGACGCCTTTCGAGCAACCTTCGAGGGCCTTGAGAGCTTTATCCGCGCGCATCACATTGTTACCATTCCATCGAAGGTCAGGCCAATCGTCGAAGAAACGCCGCCCTTCATGCGCGCCACAACGACGGCCAGCATGGACACACCGGGCCCATTTGAAAAGAACGCAACTGAAGCGTATTTCAACGTGACCTTGCCCGATGCTTCCATGTCTCCCATTGAGGTTGAAGGGTACATGCACGGGTTCAATGTAGGCACTGTGATTTCGACGGCTGTTCACGAGGCGTATCCGGGCCACTACATTCAATTCCTCTGGTTGCCGCAGGCGCCGAGTCGGGTACGGAAATTGCTGGGCGCAAACACCGACATCGAGGGCTGGGCGCATTACACCGAGCAGATGATGCTCGACGAAGGTTATGGCCAGCCTGACGCGGGAGCAAAAGATGAACGCGAGGCGAAGTTTCTGCGCCTTGGCCAGTTGCAGGACGCACTGCTGCGCAATGCACGGTTCATTGTCGGCATCGAAATGCACACGGGCAAGATGAGCTTTGACGACGCGGTGGCATTCTTCCAAAAGGAAGGGTACCAGTCGAAGGAATCAGCCATGGTGGAGACAAAGCGGGGAACCAGCGATCCCACATACCTCTACTACACGCTTGGCAAACTGGAGATCATGAAGCTGCGGGATGACCTGAAGAAGAAGCAGGGCGCGGCGTTTTCATTGCAGGAATTTCACGATGACTTCTTAAGGCAGGGGTTTCCGCCGATCAAGATTGTGCGGCAGGCGTTACTCGGTGACGATTCACCGGCACTCTAGGTGGGAGATTGCGGTTTTCAGAAACAACCCGCTGGGCCCATTGGAATCTGAACAACGGTTACAACCAAATTGGAGATGACCTAATATTGTGAGCGCAGGAAGAGCAGCCCTGCACCCGCAGCGGTTCAATCAAGAGCGAGGAAGATGGAATGAAGAAACGGGTCCGGAAGGCAGTATTTCCCGCCGGTGGATTGGGCACGCGCTTTTTGCCTGCCACCAAGGTAATTCCGAAAGAAATGCTGCCGGTGGTGGACAAACCCATCATCCAATATGGCGTGGAAGAAGCGATTGCTTCAGGAATCGAGCACATCATCATCGTAACTGGCCGCGGGAAGAGCGCGATGGAAGACCACTTCGATCACACCTTCGAGCTGGATGCCACTCTTGAGCGGCGGGGCAAACTCGAGTTGCTCGCCGTTTCGCGGGGAGTTTCAGCGCTAGCCAAGATCAGCTACGTGCGGCAAAAAGAGCCGCTGGGCCTGGGGCACGCGGTACTTTGCGCCAAGGACCTGGTTGGGGATGAGCCCTTCGCAGTCATCCTGCCCGACGACGTGATCGATGCGAAGGTGCCTTGTCTGAAGCAGATGATCAGAATATTTGACCAGAAGGGCGGATCGGTTCTAGCAACGCAGACTGTGGAGGGTCCATCCATCTCGCTTTATGGCGTGCTGTCGGGCTCGCAGGACAAGGACAATCCAAGGATCTACAACTGCACGGGGATGGTGGAGAAGCCAAAGTTTGAAGATGCGCCCTCCAAGCAGGCGATCATCGGACGATATGTTTTGACGCCGCGTGTTTTCGAGTTGCTGGAAGAGACCACTCCAGGCGCAGGTGGTGAGATACAACTTACCGATGGAATCCTTGCCCTGGTGAAGGAAGAGAAGGTCTTTGGTTACACGTTTGAGGGCAAGCGCTTCGATGCTGGAGATAAGTTCGGCATGCTGCAGGCAACCGTAGAATTTGCCTTGAAGCGGAGCGACCTTGGCCCGCAGTTCAGAACATATCTGAAGGGGCTTGCGCTGTAGCGTGCAGTTGACGTCGTCGGCAGAGCGGGCACCGATGCGCTGTCATCATTTTCCGTCGCTCATGCTTTCCACTTGATATTGCAACCAATGGATGGATGCTGGTCCTCGGGCACCGCCCTGCCGGCGAGCACCAGGTCGACCGCAGCGCGAAGGTCCTTTCCAGTGACGGGAATTCCGTTATCGGGACGGCTGGAGTCGAACTGGCCGCGATAGACGAGGCTGAAATCGGCGTCGAAGAGAAAGAAGTCCGGTGTGCATGCGGCCTTGTAGGCGTGGGCCACCAGCTGCGTCTCGTCATGTAAATAAGGGAAGGCAAATCCAAACGTCTGCGCCTGTTGTTTGAGCCCTGCGGGGCAATCAGCGGGATGCGTCTCCGCGTCGTTGCTGCTGATGGCAACTATAGCCAGGGACGCGTTCGCGTAATCTTTCGCGAACGCCGCAAGGCCCTGATTGACGTGTTTGACGAAAGGGCAATGCGCGCAGATGAACATCACCAGCAGTGCCTTCTTGCCTTTAAAGTCATCGCGGCGAATGGTCTTTCCGGTGACAACTTCGGGGAGAGCAAAGTCGGGGGCGCTGGTGCCGAGTTCGAGCATGGTGGATTCTGTGCGGGACATGAATTCACTCCTTGGGAATGGGGCTCACGTGCCCAGCTAAAAAAGCGGCGCCTGGCGGCCGGGCATCGCCAGGTTGAAGTGCTCGTAGGCAAGGCGCGTGGCCACTCGCCCACGAGGTGTGCGGTCAAGGAAACCGATTTGGATGAGGAATGGCTCGTAGACCTCTTCGAGCGCGTCTTCCTCTTCAGCGAGGGTTGCGGCCAGCGTGCCGAGCCCAACCGGGCCGCCATCGTATTTCTGGATGATGGTGAGCAAGAGCCGGCGGTCGATCTCGTCGAAACCGTGTGCGTCCACTTCAAGCATGGTTAGCGCGGCGTTGGCCGTCGGCCGGTCGATTACGCCTGTGCCTCGGACCTGTGCATAGTCGCGAACGCGGCGGAGCAGGCGGTTGGCGATGCGTGGCGTGCCGCGAGATCGGAGAGCGATTTCAGCCGCGCCGTCCTCGTCGATGGGCACCTGCATCACTTCAGCAGAGCGCGCGACGATCACACGAAGCTCTTCCTCTGCGTAAAACTCGAGTCGGAGCAGGATACCAAAACGCGATCGCAGAGGCGAACTCAGCAGACCAGGCCGCGTGGTTGCACCGACAAACGTGAATGGACGAATCTCCATCACGTGGGTTCGCGCCGCGGGTCCCTGCCCGATGATGATGTCGAGCTTGTAGTCTTCGAGGGCGGTGTAGAGCTTCTCTTCCAGCACCGGCTGCATGCGGTGGATCTCGTCGAGAAATAGCACCTGCCGTTCACGGAGGTTGGTCAGGATCGCGGTCAGGTCGCCCTGGATCTGGAGAGCCGGCCCTGAGGTCTGCTGGAAGCCCACGTCCAGTTCGTTGGCAATGATGGTTGCAAGCGTAGTCTTTCCCAGGCCGGGAGGTCCAAAAAGCAAGACGTGGTCAAGGGCTTCGCCGCGGGACTTTGCCGCCTCAAGCGCGATGGCCAGCTGCTCCTTGGCCTTGGACTGGCCAATGAACTCACCCAGCCAGCGAGGGCGAAGCTTGAGCTCAAAGCCCTGCTCTTCTTCAGCGCGGGCCGCGCTGACGAGACGTTCTGGAGTGTTGTCGCGGGCAATGGCCATGATGAAGGAAGTGTAGCGGTGCAGGGTTGCGGGTGCAACCTGATGAGAGCAAAGCAAGCTAGTAAGCGAGTGTTTGCAACGGCACTCCAGCGTATACAGGAGATTACATTACTTTTGGTTTTCAGGTTTGCAATTCCATGATTCTGATGGAAATAAGCGAGGTAAAGTATGGCCATGCACTTGCATCGGCTTAGTGCAGAAAGTGCTGCGAAATTGCGTCCTTCAGATCAGGGTTGATCGGCTTACCTGTCTCTGAAGGAAGTCAGTTCTGAACCATAGGTCCGGTCGTCCAATGCAATCCCACTAAGGGTGCAAAGGTTGCCCGGTGACTGCGAATGTTTATTAACCGTCTTGATTCCGAATGAATAGAGACGCTTTCGCGAACCGATTGGTTCGGCCACCGCGGACTTATAGTCGAAGGTGGAAGAAAGTCTGTGGCTCCGCCTGCTGTTTCGGAGCTTAAGCCGGTTGGAGACCCAGGAGGTCATCGATGTTCAATCGTACGAGCGTGAATGCGTTGCTACTGGCCGGCCTTGCATTGTCAATTGCAGGCTGTACCAAGAACAGTGGGCTGGATTCCATTTCAGTTGGCCCAGCGACGCAATCTGTTGGAGTAGGCCAGTCGACTCAGTTCACGGCGACGGGGACATTGGGCAATGCAAAGGATCCCCAGAGTCAGAACATCACAAGCCAGGTTACTTGGAACTCCAGCACGCCTTCAGTGGCTACCGTGAATTCATCCGGCGTCGCCGTGGGTGTTTCCGCGGGCACAACGACTATCACCGCTACCGCTTCCGGGTTCTCAGGTATTGTTTCTGGATCAGCTACACTCGCAGTGACAGGCACAGGCGGCGTGGGGGCGGGTGGAGCGTTGACTTCGATCGCCATCATTCCCGGTTCACAGTCAGTTTCAGCATCCGGTCAGACCGGCCAATATATTGCCCTCGGCACCTTCAGTAACGGCGTGACTGAAAATATCACCGGCATGTCGCAGCTTGCATGGATGTCGAGCATCCCTTCAGTGGCGACTGTAAGCGCAACGGGCCTGGTCTCTGGCGTCAGCGCGGGAACAAGTACGATTACGGCGTTATGGACGAACAGCAACGCCAGCGTTGTTTCGCAAACAGCCACGGTCACGGTCCTACTTATTACTGCTCCGGAGCCGCTGCTCTCGCTCACCATCATTCCCGCGAGCTTGACGGTTGGTCAGTTGCAGGATACGGGGAACTTTCTTGCTATCGGGACGTTTTCGACGCCGCCGTATGTCAGGGATCTCACCAACTCGGTCACCTGGCTTTCCTCATTCCCCAATTTTTTCCCAGTTGACACAGCTTCTACGCCAGTGAATCCAGGGGCTCCCGGCGGCCTTGTCACCGCATACGGAAATGGTGGCGCAACCATCATTGCGGAAGCGACCGCGGCCGATGGAACCATCCAGACCGCAACGGCGACCTTCAATTGCCCGTTGATTCTTCCCGACCCGCCCACCCAACCCGGTTCATGCTATCCGGGCTCGGAGGCGTCATCACTCCTATCGACAATCACTGTCTATAACGAAGGCTTGAACACCACCAACTGGCTGGTCACGGCACCTTCCGCGACGGGTACGCCGAACGTAATCCATTGTGGTCCCGGTTCGACTTCTGGCGGCTCTGTATGCGTGGCGACTTACCCCACCGTCAATAGCCCCAATGGCATCCAGGTGACCTTGACTGCGCCGGCCCAGGCTGGCGTTTCCTTCGGCGGATGGTCAGTAAGTTGCACGCCCAGTAACTCGAGCGGCACACCGCTCACCCAACCGCCCTATTGGACTGCAGCCGGGCCAAACTATTGCACGGTTACTCTCGGAACAACCGGCGCAACACCTAACTCCTCCAACGTGACAGTGGGCGCCATCTTCAACTAAAAATCAATCGCAACCGTACGCATGAAAGCCGCCCGATCGGACGGCTTTCATGCGTATGGAGCTTCGGTATGAGTTGCTGCGGCC
Source organism: uncultured Occallatibacter sp. (assembly GCA_964614635.1). GTDB lineage: Bacteria > Acidobacteriota > Terriglobia > Terriglobales > Acidobacteriaceae > Telmatobacter. Next base: position 14,651 of record CAZTLV010000035.1, on the reverse strand, counting down.
GCGTTCAAGCCGGCACATTCACTCCAGGCCAATAGCGGAATGCCCGGAACGTGGCTTTACCGGTGCCGGCGGCATAAACCGCAGGGCGGACGTCGAGAAAGCCATCAAGGACGTTGTGGTTCATCCCGGAGATTTCAGCAGATTCCCGGGCCTTCCGCCACGGCTGACCTTCGACGCGATAGTAGAAGTCGATCTCCTGACGATCGTTGACGACGCGCAACGTGGCGCGCGTGGTGCCTTTCTCCTGACGGCCCGGCACGTACCCGTTGGCCAGCCGTACGCCGATGCCTTCAGCCGACAACAGGATTCCCGTGGCATGATTGGGGTTGTAAAAAAGCAGCAGTCCAGACTCGCAACCAGTGTCAGCTTCTACGTCGGCTTCAACGGTGTAGGAGTGGCCCCCCACCGGTGTGGTGAGGGCGGAACTGTCTGCAAGCGAAGTACCACGGGCCTGGAGCGTCAAGGCGCCACTGCCGGTGGTGAAGCGCTTGGGGTCGAATTCATGCCAGAAGCTCCATTGCAGTCCGAGCTCAGGCGTCGTAAAGTCGTCTGATGGATCGATGGGCGGGTGCTGGCCGACGCCGGCAAATGGCATGGGAATGTTGCTCTCGGCATTGATTCCCTGGGGTACGCGATACCAGCCATCGCGGGTCCACTCGATCGGCAGCAGCAACAATTGCCTTCCCAGCGTACGATAGCCAAACTCATAGGAATGGACCGTGATGTACCATTTGCCGTCTGGAGTGTCCACGAGCCGGCCGTGGCCCAGAGAGAGCCACCGCTCGTCCCGGGTGCGGGTATGGACGATGGGATTGTAGGGCGAGAACTCCCAGGGCCCGTCCGCATGGCGGCTTCGCGCAGAGACGACAGAGTGGCTGGTGGCCGGACCTGCCGTTCCACCTTCGGCGACGTTCAGGTAGAAATAGCCATTGTGTTCGAGGAGCTTTGGGCCTTCAAGGCAGACGCATTCTATCCGCGTGGAGGAAGGGATTGGCCACGGTTGCAGCACCGTCCGCGGAGGATTGAGCACAGCGAGTCCGTCCGGGGTAAGCTCGGCCATCTGGCCACCGGCCATGTAGAGATAGCGGTGACCGTCCTCAGCAATATGGGCGGGATCGATAGCGTTGATGCCCAGGTCGATGGGTTCACTCCACGGGCCTGCCGGGTCACTGGCGTGGACAACACGCAGCCGGCCGTCGGCAGGAAAATAGATATAGAAGCTTTCCTTGTACTCACAAAGGTACGGCGCATAGACATTGCCGTAATAGCGGCGAAGAGCCCTCGCCACCGGGTTCCAGTTGATCAGGTCCCGCGAGTGCCAGATCAGGAGCCCCGGGGCGTAGTCAAAGCTGGAGTGGGTCATGTAAAAGTCATTGCCGACGCGAATAGGGCTGGCATCCGGGTGATCGCCACCGATGATCGGGTTGCGGTACGTTGCCGAAACTTGAGCCAGGGCGAGCGGTGATTTTGCGGCAAGCATGAGGGCTGCAGAGGCTGAGTTCATTGCGAAACTGCGTCGAGTGAGCATGGCGGTGTCAGTGTACGGTCGGGGGTTGGTGCGCGTAAAGCAAGTTGAGCCGTTTAGACTGAGAGCTGTTCCATCCTAGGCGATGACTCTTCGTTTCAGCAGGATTCGACGGTTCCACTTCAACCTCCCTCAGCGCATCGCGGCGGGGTTCCTGGTTCTTTTCCTCATTCAATGTTTCTGGCTCATTGATCACCAGACATTGACCGATCGCGATTACCAATTTGCGCGGTGTGGCCGTGAAATGTGGGAGCGCCCCGGGGCCCTGGCGGGATACTACACAACCTGCGGCAATATTCACGACGGGGTACTTGGTTACAGGCTGGCCGGCTTGCCACTCACTCTGAATCTGCTGGTCGAGCGCGGGTTGGACCATTTGCGCAAACCCGAAGACAGGATTGTGCAAACGGGGGGCGAGTTGAGCAGCTGGGAACTGCGTCATCAGCTCACGCATGTGCTTTTGCTGGTGCGAATGCCGTTCTTGATGGCTGGAGCTTTGCTTGGCGCAGGACTTTGGTGGGTGACGCGACGGCTCTACGGCAACCTGGGCGGCTACACAGCTCTTTCGCTTTACTGCTTTTCTCCGGCGGTGCTGAAAGCCTGCGTGGCGCCGAATGCCGAAGTGCTGGCGGCCCTGGGGGTCTACGGAGGGGTTTATACATGCATCGGCGTGGCCCACGCCATGCAGGGACCGCGTTGGAAGTGGCGACCTCGAATCATGTTGCTGACCGCGGCGTTTGGCATGGCGGCGGCATCGCATATTGCGGCTTTTCCGGTGGTTGCACTCTTGGGCCTGGCAGCAATGCTCTGGGTGGCGGAGGGACGGCGCAGCCAGGTATTTCCTGTTGTTCTTGTCGCTGCGGCCGGGGCCCTGATTTTGGTGTTTGCGTGCTATGGATTCTCGCCGGATGCATTCAGCTATGTATTCCGTTCATCTGCCGGCTTTCTTGGGGTATCGCTTGACCCCGCGCGACGGTTCTTTTCCACGCTTTCAAATGCTGGAATCACGGTGGCCGCCTCCGCGTCGGTGGTGCTGTACATCGGACTGCGGAAGTCACGCTACTTTGGCAACACAGCGCCACTGCTTTTTACACTGGTGTTGGTGCCGCTAGTCATGACTGGCGTTCCAGGCAGCCCGCTGCTGTCGGCGGTTCCATTCATCCTCACATTCATTGGTGGAGTGTTTGCCGACGCTTACGAAGGTCCTCGGGGGCGGCTGGCGATGTCCGCTGCAGGAGCGATTGTGGTGCTGCAGGCGGTGTTTTGCGTGCTCAGCCTGCCTGGGCTCCTTTAGGTAGCGGCCCATTGCGCTTGACCAACGGTTCAATTGCCATTTCTGCACAAGAATCGGGAATAAAGGGGACCCAAAAGTGATTGGAAATTGAAGCCGAATCTTCCCGTTTTGCACACCCTTTTTGAAGCTTTGCGCTGCACCGTAAGATGAGCCGATAAAACAAAGCAAAATAAGGACTTATTTATCTGTGTTTGCCTTGCTGAAACCCACTTTGAACAAGTAAAATAGAGGCATAGCCCGCGCACTCCGGCCCTGCTTTCTCCGGAACCTTTTTGCCGCCCTGTGGCGGGCCTGAAAAACCCTATGGCCGACGATCAGAACCCTCAGCTCCCTCTTGAAGGTGGAACACCGCCAAACAGCGGCACCAACCTCATTCCAATCAACATTGAAGAGGAGATGCGCCGCTCGTATCTCGACTACTCGATGTCGGTCATTATCGGGCGCGCGCTGCCGGATGCACGAGATGGGTTGAAGCCCGTTCATCGCCGCGTGCTCTATACCCTGAGCGAGATGGGGCTTGAGTACAACAAGAAGTATGCAAAGTGCGCCAAAGTCGTCGGCCAGGCGATGGGCGTCTATCATCCCCACGGCGACTCCGCCATCTACGACACGCTGGTGCGCATGGCGCAGCCGTTCACGCTGCGTTACACGCTCGTCGATGGACAGGGCAACTTCGGCTCCGTCGACGGCGATCCGCCTGCGGCGATGCGTTACACCGAGTGCAGGATGACGCGGCTTGCCGGCGAATTGCTGGCCGACATCGAGATGGAGACGGTGGACTTTACTCCGAATTACGACGAGTCCACATTTGAGCCAACAGTTCTTCCCACGCGCGTTCCCAACCTGATCGTCAACGGCTCAAGCGGTATCGCCGTAGGCATGGCCACCAACATTCCGCCGCACAATTTGACTGAGGTAGTGAACGCGGCCATTGAACTCGTGCAGAATCCGCACGCTGGTTTGGCGGAGGTGCTGAAGCACGTCCATGGCCCCGACTTCCCAACCGGCGGCTTCCTCTACGGCAAATCCGGCATTCCGCAGGCATACAAGACGGGCCGCGGCCGGTTCATGATGCGCGCCAAGGTGGCGACGGAGAACCTGACCAAGGAAAAGCAGGCCATCATCGTCACCGAGATTCCGTACCAGGTAAACAAGTCGAAGCTGATCGAGCGCATCGCCGAACTGGTGAATGACAAGATCGTCGACGACATCAGCGACGTGCGCGACGAGAGCGATCGCGACGGCATGCGCATTGTGATTGAGCTCAAGCGCGGCTCGCAGCCTGAGATTGTGCTCAACCAGCTCTACAAGCACACACAGATGCAAGAGAGCTTCTCCATGATCTTTCTTGCTGTGCTCAATGGGCAGCCGCGGGAACTCGGCCTCGACCAGGCGATTCGCTGCTTCATCAATCACCGCATCGATGTTGTGCAGCGGCGCACCGTTTTCCTTTTGCGTAAAGCGCGCGAACGCGAACACATTCTGGAAGGCTACAAGATCGCTCTCGACAACCTCGACAAGGTGATCAAGATCATCCGGGCCTCGGGCTCCCGTGTTGAAGCTCGCGAGAACTTGTATGCGTGGGGCAAGGGCACTGAGATTGTGATCACTCTTGACCGCGTGCGCCTGCCAAACGAAGAGAAGGGGCTGACGCTCAGGCAGATCGACGCAATTCTCGAGTTGCAACTCTATCGCCTCACACAGCTTTCCATCGACGACATCTTGAACGAATTACGTCAGAAGCGCGAAGAGATTGCCGAATACGAATCGATCCTGGCCAGCGACACCAAGCTGCGCGCCGTGATCGTGAAGGAGCTTGAAGAAGTTCGCGACAAGTACGGCGACGCGCGGCGCACGCAGATTGTGGATGAAAGCGCCGAGCTTCAGCTTGAAGACCTTATCGCCGACGAGCAGGTGGCGGTGACCGTGAGCCACCAGGGTTACCTGAAGCGCACGCCAATCTCCATCTATCGCCAGCAACGACGCGGCGGCACCGGTCGCACCGGCATGAAGACGCGCGAAGAGGATTTTGTCGCGCAGCTGATTGTGAACTCAACGCACGCGTTTCTTCTGTGCTTTACCAATACCGGCCGTGTGTATTGGCTCAAGGTGTATGAGATTCCCGATGTGAGCGCAGCGGGCAAAGGCAAGAGCATGCAGAGCCTGCTGGATCTGCAGCCTGGAGAAAATGTGCGCGCGATTCTGCCGGTTCGCGATCTTGAGGAGGAAGGCAAGTTCATCTTCTTTACCACTCGGAAGGGCACTGTAAAGAAGACTCCGCTCAAGGACTTCTCGAACGTCATGGCGCGCGGCATCATCGCAATCGGCATCGACGATGACGACGAGCTGGTCAAATCGTGTATCACCGACGGTAGCCAGATCGTCTTTCTAGCCACTCACTTGGGACAGGCGATCCGCTTCGACGAGAACGACGTTCGCTCCATGGGGCGTCCGGCTTATGGAGTACGCGGAATCGATTTGGCCAAGAATGACTACGTGGTAGGTGTCGCGGTTACGCCCAAGGTTCACGAGCCGGGCGAGTACCGCATTCTCGCGATCACTGAAAATGGATTCGGCAAGCGCACGGATGTCGAGGAGTATCGCCTGCAGACGCGTGGCGGTAAGGGCGTGAAGAACATGGCCGTGACGCCCCGCATTGGCCGGGTGAGCTCAATTCAACTGGTTGAGGATTCGTCGGAGCTGATGGTCATCAGCCAGTTCGGGAAGATCATCCGCATTGACACCAAGACCATTCGCGCCGCTGGCCGCGCCACCCAGGGCGTCCGCCTGTTAAACCTTGAGCCTGAAGACAAGGTGGCTGCGGCCGTGATCATCCCACCGGAAGAATTAAAGGACGACGAGCCAACGCTGCTGCAATAAAAGTCACATCCGAATTGCCCGATCCTTGCGTCTAATTATCAGACGCAAGCGTATCCGGCGAGGTACTCGGAGGCGAGAGCAGTTGGCCCTACACTGGAGAAGCTCTGAATTCTCCGCAAACTCCTTTATGTTGCGGACCGCATTCTTTCTATTCTTTCTGGCATCGCTCTCATTGGGAGCAGCCCGCGGTTCATCGCTTCGGTCGATGAAAGCGGAGACTAGCGCCCAGGAAACGGCTAGCCCGACCGATGCCTCCCCTGCAAAGAAGGCTCGCCACGCTACGTCCGCCAATACCGGCCGTTCCAGAGCACTTGCATACCGGCGCACAAGGGTCCGAGGTAGCTCCCGCAGACGTCGGGTTCGGTCTGAAGCTGCTTCACTGCATGGAACGCGCATCGCAATGCCTGCGCCATTGAAGGGGTCTTTCGAATCCCTCGCACGGCAAAACGACAAGACCGAGGACGACGGGCTGGAACGGATTGAAGACGAAGACGATCTAGCCGATCGCATCGCCCGCAAAATGCTGGTTCCGGTGCCGGCCTCGGCGGCGCTCACCGTGAACACTGAGCTGCCGGAGAATCACCGTTACTGCCGGCCCTGGACTGCAAGATTTCTGAGCGACCTGGCGAAGATCCATTCCGCTTTATTCCACAAGCCGGTTGAGGTAAGTTCAGCGGTAAGGACGGTGGAGTATCAGAAGCGGCTTCTTGAAACCAATGGCAATGCGGCGGCGGCCGAGGGAGACGTCGTCAGCCCCCACGTGACTGGCGCCACTGTTGATATCGCCAAAGGCGCGATGACCCGGCAGGAGATGGGCTGGATGCGCAGCTGGCTTCTTCCCTTGCAAGCGGCGGGCAAGATCGACGTGGAAGAAGAATTCCAGCAGGCTTGCTTTCATATCACGGTATACAAGACCTATGTTCCGCCCACAGCGGTACCATCGCGACCGGCGCACCCCAGCATGCGCAGTTCGGCGGGCAAGGGCAAGCCGAACCGCAGTACCAAGCTGCCCTCGGCCAACGCTGCCGGTCAGAACGCTTGACGGCAAAAGGCTGAAAGCTGACCTTTCTGGCAGGTTTTCCGCGATTCAATAAATTGATTTCGCAGGCATCGCTGTTCAAGGGTACAATTCCGGGCAACCGCATTTCTTTCCTGGAGTTGCCGGGAATGAGCCCGTGGGTCTGTTGCTGTTTACCCACAAATTGCAACCTGACTTTGCCGGGCATAGTCCATGCGTGGAATGAAACCGTACCGAGCCGCAAACGGCAAGCGAAAGGCAAAATCATGAGCGAAGTGGAAGTGGGAACTGTGGCGGAGCCAGCCTCTGCGGGCCTCAGCCAATGGCAGCGTGTAATCAGCATTTTTACCGCGCCTTCAAAGACATTTGAAGATATCAAGCGGGGCAACAAAAGTTGGTGGATGCCATTTTTGATCATGGCGCTGATTGGCTATGTTCTGTTTGCGGCCGTCTACTTCAAGATCGGCATGCAGCAGACCGTAGACAATCAGATTCAGCTGAACACTAAGCAGGCTGAAGCCATGGCGCAGGCGCCGCCGGCGCAGCAGGAGATGACAAAGAGGATTTCGCTTTACGTTACCGAGGGAATCTTCATCGCGAATCCGCTTCTGCTGCTGGCGGGCATCGCGGTTTTGTCGCTGGGGTTGTGGGCCACCATCAATTTTGTTTTTGGCGGCAAGGCCAAATACGGCAGTATTTTTACTGTGTGGATGTTCGCCGGCTTGCCGGGAATTATCAAAGTGTTGCTTGGCACGATTGTGATCTTTGCGGGGGTTGCGCCGGAGTCGTTCAACATCAAGAACTTTGCGCCGACCAACGCGGGGGCCTTCCTAAACCCGATGGAGACGAACAAGGCTCTTTACGCAATAGCCACCTCATTGGATCTGGTGACTATCTGGACGCTTGTCCTGCTAGGCATGGGTACGGCCATTGTGGCAGGACTCAAGCGGAATTCCGGATACATCGCGGTCTTCGGATGGTGGGCCATCTTTGTGCTCATCGGCGCGGGCATCGCTGCTGTGATGGGCTAGTTTTAGATGGCGGACGAAGAGACAGCGCGAATCCATCCGAATTCGCGCTGTTTGTTTTCGGTGATTTGAGAATCAGATGATCTAAGAGCTGAAGGCTTGAAGCCAGCAGCTGCCTTTACTCGTTCCAGCGCCGCATGATCAGCGTCGCGTTGATGCCGCCGAAGCCAAATGAATTGGACAGGGCCACCTCAAAGCCATGTTTGATGGGCTTGTTGGGCACGTAGTCCAGCCGGCATTCGGGATCGACGTTTTCAAGATTGATGGTCGGCGGAATCTCCTGGTTGACCAGCGCCAGCACAGAGATGCCGGCCTCAAGCCCGCCCGCCCCACCAAGCAAGTGCCCGGTCATTGACTTGGTGCCACTGATCTTGAGCTTGTGACTTGCGGCGTGCTCGCCAAACACGACTTCGATTGCGCGCGACTCGTTGCCGTCGCCCGCAGGGGTTGAAGTGGCGTGAGCGTTCACGTAGCCCACCTCTTCCGGGGCGATGCCTGCGTCTGTCAACGCGGCTCTCATGGCACGCTGCGCGCCCTGGCCCTCGGGAGCAATCCCCGTCATGTGATAAGCGTCCGCGCTCATTCCGTAGCCGATGACTTCCGCAAGAATCTTTGCCCCACGCGCTTTGGCAAACTCCAACTCTTCAAGGATGAGGATGCCGGCACCCTCGCCGATGACGAATCCATCGCGATCCATATCGAACGGCCGACTCGCGCGTGTTGGCTCGTCGTTGCGGGTAGAGAGCGCGCGCATTGCAGCAAAACCGCCCACTGAAAGAGCTGTGACCGAAGCCTCTGCCCCGCCCGCAATCATCACGTCGGCATCACCGTGCATGATCATGCGCACCGAGTCGCCAATGGAGTTGGCACTGGTAGCGCATGCCGTGGCAGTGGCCGAAATGGGTCCCCTTGCACCGTAGCGAATGCTGATTTGCCCGGCTGCCATGTTCACAATGACCGCGGGAATAAAGAAGGGCGATATCTTGCGCGGGCCGCCTGCGAGCAGGTTCGAGTGCTCACGTTCGATGATTTCGAACCCGCCGATGCCGGAGCCAATAAAGACGCCAACGCGGTCGGCGATCTCAGGCGTAATTTCAAGTCCCGCCTGGGCCATGGCTTCCTGTGTGGCTGCGAAGGCAAAATGAATGAACCGCCCCATCTTGCGCGATTCCTTCTTGTCCACAAAGTTCAGCGGGTCAAAGTTCTTGACCTCGGCGGCAAATGTGACAGGAAAGCCTGTGGTGTCGAACCCCTGAATCGGAGCCATACCACTGGCGCCGGCCAGGAGCTGCCGCCAGACTTCGGACGCGGTGTTGCCCACACCGCACACCAGCCCAAGGCCGGTGATAACGACTCGACGAGTCACTGGTTACTTGGCACCTTTCGGTTCTTTCGCGTTCTTTTCGATGTAGTCGATGGCGTCCTTGACGGTCTTGATCTTCTCGGCATCTTCGTCTGGGATCTCCAGGTCAAAGGCCTCTTCGAACTGCATCACCAGTTCGACCACGTCGAGCGAATCAGCGCCCAGGTCTTCCTGGAAGCTTGCGCCGGGGGTGACTTCGGCTTCGTCCACCTGCAACTGCTCAACGATGATCTGCTTCACCTTCTCTTCAACTGCCATGCGTGCTTCTCCTCGTATTTTGTTGAATCTTGAGAGTCTGTTCGGGACAGAAATCGATCCCAATCCGCTTGCCTACGATACCGGCCCGCGGTATGAAAACACAACCATTGCACCAAAAAAATGCAAATGGTCCCGAAACTCCAAGTCTACCGGGCGGCCGAGGGTGTGTAAAGGCGAGGAAAAGCAGGGAACAGGGGCCATGGCTGCTGGACGACGATACTGCCGGAACATTGCCGTGAAATGCACACGGGGAAGGCGTACATTTAGCGAAGCGAGGTTGGCGAGCGATGCTCGGGTTGATCGGCGGAATCGTTGCTGCATTTGCGGGAATTCTCCTCGGATTCTGGCTGCGCGGCGCATCAGCAAAAGCTGAGAAAGCGCAACTGGAACGGCGTGGACAGGAGCTGAACAGCGACCTGACAGCGGAGCGGGAACGATCGCGGGCTGAGTCAATGACGAGGGCTGAGGTCGAGCGCGTCCAGGCAGCCAGCATCAGCAAGCTTGAAACGGAACTCGATAACGAACGCAGGAATCTGGCGGAGAAGCTGGCCTTGCTGGAGACTGCAAAGCAGGCGCTGGCCAATCAATTTGAAGCGTTAGCCGGGGAGATTCTGGAGAAGAAATCAAAGAGCTTTTCTGAAGGTAGCCAAAAAGAGTTAGGCACACTGCTTAATCCTCTCCGCGAGCAGATCAAGGAATTCCGCGAGAAAGTCGAAAAGGCGCAGAACGACTCCAATACCGGGGTCACCAAACTTGAAACGCTCATCGGCACCTTGGGCGGGCTCAACCAGCAACTGTCTGAGGAAGCACATAACCTGAGCACGGCGCTACGTGGATCGGCGAAGGCGCAAGGCGACTGGGGCGAATTGATTGTCCGCAACCTGCTGGAGAAAGCTGGGCTGCGTGAGGGTGAGCAGTTCCGCGTTCAGGAAACTTTTGACGCGGTCGGAGATGGAGAGAACGGGAGCCGGAAATCGCGCCCCGACGTGATCGTGAACCTCCCAGGCGAGCGGCACCTGGTGATCGACTCGAAGGTTTCGTTGAATGCTTATACAGATTCAGTGAATGCGGCCACAGAGGATGAGCGCAAATCCGCGGTGAAGCGTCACCTGGCCAGCGTCCGTAGTCACATTGATGAGCTCGCCACGCGCCGCTATCACAAGCTGGGCGCGCTGGAAACTCCTGACTTCGTGGTGATGTTTGTGCCTATCGAGCCGGCATTCCTCATGGCGCTGCACCAGGACGAGGGACTTTGGCGATACGCGTACGAAAGAGAGGTCTTGCTGGTAGGCCCGACAACTTTGCTCTTTGTCATTCGAATTGTAGATAACTTGTGGCAGCAGGAGCTGCAGGCCCGCAGCGTGCAGGACGTGATGAATCGCGGAGCGGAGTTATACGACAAGTTCGTAGGGTTTGTCAGCGATCTTGAAGCAGTGGGCAAGAGCCTGCGCAGCGCCGACCAGAGCTACAGCAACGCCATGAATAAGCTGAGCGAAGGTCGCGGCAATTTGATACGTCAAGTGGAGTTGCTGAAGGGGCTTGGCGTGAGGACTGGGAAGTCCCTGCCGCGAAATCTGCTGGATAGTGCGGGGGCGGAGGAAGAGCCGGGGCTAGCACTGGCGGATGAAAGCGGCGAGCCAGAGTAAGCCCTGTGTTGACGGTTCGCTGCGTTCTTTCCTTGCGAAACAGACTCGGTTTAGCCGCGAGACCGGGAGTATACTCCGCTCCAACACCAATAAGAAAAGAAATCGGGGAGCCGATGGACTTCTACAGCGGAAAATACAGGAGAAGACCTCTCTTCTTTGACTATCCATTGCTCGCATCGCTGTTTCTCTTCGCCATCGGCGGTTTCGGCATTCACTTTGCAATGCGGGACGCCGCCCTCGCACGAACCGAGAAGACAACGGAGGCGACCGTAATCCAATACAGAAGCACCGCACACAGGCGTAGCAGGCGTCAATACAGTCTTGCCAGTTCTTCCGTGGAGTACCGTTGCAGTTATAACTTCAGCGTGGACGGAGAATCTTACAGTAATACTGGGTACATTTCGGAACTGAGTGTCGATGATTCGATCAGAGAGGAACTCAGGAAAGATACAGATGTGCCATTGAAATTCAGTGCAACCGTTTATTACGATCCATCCAATCCGTCCACAAACGCCCTGACTGAATTCGGTGAAGAGAGCGTGAACCAATATCGCATTGCGGCGTTGCCGATAGGTATTGGAGTCATGTTGATTATGCTTGCTGTCCTGGGGGCGGTGCTTACCGCGACGAACAAGAATGTACATGGCGGGATCGTTGTCGATGACCAAGGAACGGTCATCTATCCGGATAAGATCGATCCCGGGGAGCAAGGCTCCGCGGATAACCCAACGAAGATTGGGTTCCTGTAAAAACAATCAGATCATTCAGCGAACGATTCATCCGAGACGATTGAGTCGAGGCAGAATAGAGCAGAAAATGAATCGCTCGTCGCGTCATTGTCGCTCCCTCCGCCAACACTCTCACGAAGCGCGAATATCCTGCTATCCCCCAAACGCCGCCCGCATCCGCTTCCAGGTCGTTTCCAGATCTTCTGGCAGGATTCGCGTCTCTCCCACAGTCGTCATGAAGTTGGTATCGCCGAGCCACCGGGGGAGTGCGTGCAGATGCAAGTGCCCCGCCACTCCAGCCCCGCCTGCCTTGCCCAGGTTTATTCCAATGTTGAAGCCGTGCGGATTGTAGAGCGACTGAAGTATCGTTTCTGTGCGTTGCGCGAGGTCCATGAGCTCATGAGCCGTATCCGTGGGCAGCGTCGAAAGCCGGTCAAGATGCGCATAAGGCATGACCATGACATGGCCTGATGTATAGGGAAAGGCGTTGAGGCAGACAAAGCAGTATTTGCCCCGCACGATCAAGCCGCCTGCTGCTTCCGCCTCATCCCGGCTCATCCCATTCGCGATGGCAAAATCGATGGACGCGATCAGATTGCAGAAAACGCAGCCCAGGTCGCCTGCCCATGCGTCCAATTTTGCGGGAACACCGGAACGCGCGGCAGCGTTCGTCGAAGTGACGTAGGCATAGCGCCAGGGGGTCCAGAGATGATCCATTGAAGGAATTCCGCCCGAATTGGTACTCGGCCAGTATAGAGGGTTGGCGCCGCCGCTGGTGCGTAAGTCTATTGGTTGTGCAGCATCAAATGTGACAATGCAGTCAAAATGCAGCCTGTCACATAAACTGGCCAAGGTGTTGGATTGACGCGCCAAAGCTGAGGTTGCTACACTCGTGAGCGTAGCTTGCTGCGCGAATTCCAGCGGTGAGTTGCGGCCACCCTCCAGCAAGGCGTTGCCTGACGGGTGTTTTCCACGGAGATCAGTCGCTTTCGCTCCCGGTTCACAGATCTGGGAGGGCTGTCACTTGCGAAGACGTTACCCACCAAGGCTGATGACTCGACAGCAGGGATACTGGTCTTAAGGCCTCTGCGCCGGCGGCAATCGCGGCGCGGGAGCCACCCCCAGCGGCAGGCAAGGATTTTGTCGCGGGAGCTAGGAATTCCGGAGCCGCAGTGATGCCAAACGTCCTCAATCCAGAACCCGAGAGCATAACCCTGAACACCGAAACGGAAACCCTCACAATTGACCCTGCGACGGAGCTTGCACAGCCGTCGTTCGAATCCACGTCCAACACCGCCGAAGTATCTGAATCAGTTCCCGCGCTGGACGCCGATGCCCCAACCGAGCCTGTAGCCCAGGCCGCACCTGTGGTTGAAGACGCCAAGCCGGAGACCGCTCCCGTAGCGACAACACCCGAGGCTGAAGTTGTAGCCAAGGCCGCTTCTGCCGCTGAAGTTCATGCGCATGAGTCCGCCGACGATTTTTCCGCCGCATTAGCGGCATTTGAAAGGGAACAGGCTGCCGAAGCGGCTGCAGTTGAGGCCTACGGCGACAAGCTTGTATCCGGCACAGTGATCAAGCAGACAGACAAGCACCTGGTTGTGGACGTGATGGGCTTGAAGTCCGAGGGGCTCGTGCCTCTCGAGCAGGTTCTCGACCACACCGGCGCCGTCAAGTTCCAACCCGGCGACGTCATCGACGTGGTGATTGAGCGCGAGGAGCCGGAAGGCGGCTACATCGTCAGCTATGAGCGTGCCCAGCGCCTGCGCGTGTGGGACGTGATTGAGAAGGCCGCCAACGAAAAGACCCCGGTGACGGGAACCGTTGTGAGCCGTGTCAAGGGCGGGCTCACCGTGGACATCGGCCTCAAAGCATTCCTGCCCGGCTCGCAACTTGAAATTCGCCCGGTGCGCAATCTTGACGGTTATCTCGGCCAGCAGATTGAAGTCCGGGTCATCAAGCTGAACAAGAAGCGCGGCAACGTGGTGGTAAGCCGCAAAGAGATTCTTGAAGAGGAACAGAACGCGAAGCGTTCCGGCACGCTGGAGCAGTTGGGCGAAGATGCTGTGCTCACCGGCACTGTGAAGAACCTCACCGACTATGGCGCGTTTGTCGACCTAGGCGGCATCGATGGCTTGCTGCACATTACGGACATGAGCTGGGGACGCCTCACGCATCCCCGCGATCTGGTCAATGTGGGCGATGAGATCCAGGTGAAGGTTCTGAAGTTCGACAAAGAGAAGCAGCGCGTTTCGCTTGGCTTCAAGCAGCTGACGCCTGATCCGTGGCTCGACGCCACCGAGCGGTATCCGGTGGGCGCGCACGTGAAGGGCCGCGTTCTTTCGGTTACCGACTACGGTGCGTTTGTTGAGCTCGAGCAGGGCATCGAAGGTCTGGTTCACCTCTCCGAGATGACCTGGTCCAAACGGCTCAAGCATCCTTCCAAGCTGGTCAAGCCGGGCGACGAAGTCGAAACCGTGGTCCTCAGCGTCAATCCTGCTGATCGCCGCATTTCGCTGGGCATGAAGCAACTCCTTGACAACCCCTGGGAGAACCTCACTGAGCGTTATCCCGCCGGCACCATCGTCGAGGGCCGCGTCCGCAACCTGACCGACTTCGGCGCATTCATTGAGATTGAAGACGGCATCGATGGCCTGGTGCACGTGTCCAATCTCAGTTGGACCAAGCGCGTGAAGCATCCTTCTGAAATCGTGAAGAAGGGCGAAAAGGTGAAGGCTGTTGTTCTCGGCGTCGAGCCGCAGAATCGCCGCCTCTCGCTGGGCATCAAGCAGTTGCAGCCCGACGTATGGGAGAGCTTCTTCGCCGCGCATCGCGTTGGCGACGTGGTTCACGGCAAGGTGCTGCGCACCGCGCAGTTCGGTGCGTTTGTCGAGATCGCGGAGGGCGTGGA
>CAZTLV010000034.1:0-45022 GCA_964614635.1 uncultured Occallatibacter sp. | reverse complement strand
CTTGTCGGCGATCTGCCTCATGCGGGCAAAGTCCCACAGGCGCGGATAGGCGCTGCCGCCGCCGATGATGGCCTTCGGCTTCTCGCGCTCGGCAATGGCCTCGAGCTCGTCGTAGTCAATCAGCTCGCTGTCACGCCGAACCCGGTAAAAGGTCGTTCGATACAGCTTGCCGCTGAAGCTGAGCCTGTGGCCGTGGGTCAGGTGGCCACCATGCGCCAAATCGAGTCCGAGAATCGTATCCCCGGTTTGCAGCACCGCAGCGTATGCTGATGCGTTCGCCTGCGACCCGGAGTGCGGTTGCACGTTCACATGCTCCCCGCCAAAGATCTGCCTGGCGCGGTCGCGGGCCAGATTCTCAGCCACATCGGCGTATTCGCAGCCGCCATAGTAGCGGCGTCCCGGGTAGCCCTCAGCGTATTTATTGGTAAAGATTGAGCCGGCAGCTTCAAGCACTGCCTCTGAGACAAAATTCTCGCTGGCAATCATCTCCAGGCCCTCATGCTGGCGGAGAGTTTCATGTTCCAGGGCGGCAGCTACATCAGGGTCGGCTTGGGCGAGGGAAAGAGCCATGCGGTCAGTCATATTCGAATTCTAGCTCTTCTTCAGCCTCCGTTGATATGCGGAAAACTCCGGCCGGCTCATCGATTTCTTGAGGGAACCGGCCCCGATTGCCACTGATCCGCTCCGGGCTTCCGCAGGTCTGCCGACTGGGTAAACTGGTATGAGGACGTTCGGATGCTGCCGTGAGGTCAATGTGAGAAGCGCTGGAAAACAACTCGTTTTGCTTATGCTGTTTGCGCCAGCAATCATCCCGGCTTTGGCGCAGGCCACGGGCGATCAACCGGCGGCGCAGCAGCCAGCCGGTATCGAATCTGCTCTGCTTGCCAAGGCTAGCGCCGGCGACGCGCCATCCCAGGTCCTGGTAGGCGAAGCCTACGCGGCGGGCAAGGGTGTCCCGCGGGACTACAAGCTGGCTGCGGATTGGTATCACAAAGCGGCGGACAAAGGCGACATTGCCGGCGAAATGCACCTGGCCACACTCTACCGCGACGGTGGCGGCAAGGCCATCACCCGCGACATGGCGCAGGCGGCGGAGTGGTACCGCAAAGCTGCGGAGCAGGGAGACGTGACCGCACAGGGAATTCTCGGCACGCTTTACTCCATGGGCCAGGGCGTTCCCCTCAGCTATCCCGACGCCTACTATTGGTTGGATCTCGCGGCACGCGTGAAGGGGCCAAATCAGGAGAAGTACGCCGCGAACCGCCAAAGTGTGGGCACCCGCATCACTGCTGACGAGCTCGCCGATGTTCAGGATCGGGTAGACAAATGGATCGCGACGCATCCGCGGTAGCACATCCATATATCCTTGCTCTCAATGCGATTGCATGACCTTCATCTACGGAGCCGAGTTCTGGCGCTACTCTTCTGCGCCGTTGCAGTCGGGCTTTCTCCGAGCCGCAACCGCGCGCAAACCAACACAGTCATTTTGACCCCGGATGTGGTGGTTGCAGGCTCGCCGGAGTTGCTTCGTCTGCATGCTTCTCATGATGCGAAGGTGGAAGCTGAGTGGCTCGGGCGCAAAATCCAGTTTTTCCCTGCTTGCAACGGTCGTGACTGGTTTGCCCTCGCAGGTGTTGACGTTGAAGCTCCAACCGGCCCTTCTGTGCTTCATGTCATCGTCCACTCAGACAAAGGCGCACTCGAGTTCAGCAGCACAATCCAGATTCATCCCTCGCATTACCGCACCGGCACCCTCACTGTGGCGCCCAAATTCGTCGAGCCTGACCCAGAAGCCCTCAAGCGGATTCAAGCCGAGAGCCAGCTCAAAGCAAAGATTTTTGCCACCAGCGCCCCCGATCCGTTGTGGGCAGGAAACTTTCGCATTCCCGTTGCTGCTCCGCCGACTGACAGCTTCGGCACTCGCCGTATCTTCAACGGGAAGCTGGCCAGCATTCACAAAGGGATGGATTTTCGCGCACCGACTGGAACAACCGTAGGCGCGGGAAACAGCGGGATCGTGGTGTTGGCCCGGCCGCTCTACTATGAAGGCAATTGCGTGGTGATTGACCACGGCCTCGGAATCTTCACGGTCTCAATGCACCTGAGCCGCATCGATGTGCAAGAAGGAGATCCCGTCACAACCGGCCAGCGTCTGGGCCTGAGCGGCGCCACCGGCCGTGTAACCGGACCGCATCTGCACTGGGCGGTGCGTTGGCAGGACACCTA
Source organism: uncultured Occallatibacter sp. (assembly GCA_964614635.1). GTDB lineage: Bacteria > Acidobacteriota > Terriglobia > Terriglobales > Acidobacteriaceae > Telmatobacter. Next base: position 42,796 of record CAZTLV010000034.1, on the reverse strand, counting down.
CCTGGACCCGGCAAAGATGCTTCGACTCGACTTGGACGCAGCGATCAGCGCTGTGCGTTAGCGCGAGAGAACTTCTTCTTCAATTTCATGCGAGGCGGCTATGGGTCGGCGCAGCCCGGCAGCCTTTTCTTCCCGCAGAGCCTTGAATGCACGATAGACAAACCACCCCAGATGCCAGCCGTCCATGAACTTGAACGGCGTTTCACCCGTGGTGTAGTGACCGCAAGGCAGCACGCGCGGCTCAAAGTTGAGTCCAGCCCGCTGGAATGCCTCCACCACTTGCAAGGAATACTCCCTCGGAAACGTCAGGTCGTAATCCGCGTAGACCAGCAACACGCGCTTGTCCGGTCCGCCGGCTTCTTCGCCCGCAAATTTATCGTAGAAGCTTACCGGACTGATGGCCGACCACAACTCGCGCACTCGTTCCTGCGTAAGGCCTGCTTCCTCTAATGCAGCTTTTACGTGGCGCGTGCTCTGTCCCGCCCAGGTCACGTCTCCAAAAGCCGTAGAAGCATGGTTGAACGCATTCACCCGCAGCCGCGGATCGTGTGCACTGGCAAGGAAGGCGTAGCAGGAGCCAAGGCTGGTTCCGAGCACGCCAAAGTGCTCGTAACCCTGCTCCTCAAGCCAGTCTATGCAGCAGCGAATGTCGACCACTGCCTGGCGGCATGCGGAGAGCGTTCGACCAACATTGGCGCTGACTGCGTAGTCTGAGCGCTCAAGCTCCTCGGGCCGCCGAATGTCGTGGTAGGGCATGGAGAGCCGCAGCGCCGACACGCCCATGCGGTTGAAGATGGTGCACAGCGAATTATGGCCCAGACCATCGGAGTTCCACTGCGGGAGCACAACTATGGCTTGCCTGGGCCGTGCAGGATCTTTATGTGCGGGAGCTGGGTACCAGCGGGCGTTTACCTGATCGTTTTCAGGATAGGGTGTGCGCTCCGGCGAGGTGAACCGCAGGTATTGGGCCTGTGTAAGCTTCCCATCTTCGGCTTGCTGGCGCATCTCTGCATCCTTGGCCAGTGTCTCCGGGCGTACATTGGTCGGGAACAGTTGTGGATGCCGATCTTCCAGCCGGAAGTCTGTTGGACGTTCGTAACCAAAAAAAACGTCGCTATGGCGAATCAGCAGTTGATTAATGCGGGCCATCGCGGCCTCAGCTTTAACAGGGTCGCTTATATCTTCCGGCTTGGGCACAGCTGCCACAAAACCGTTGGCTTCAAGGAAGGGCTCAATCCACTCAAACCCCCATTCCAATGGGCGCACAACGCGGTTTTCGTCGCGCGTGGTTAGCCGCGTCTCCCACTCGTACATCCAACGCGCATATCTTCCTGTGAGCATGGCTTCACATCAAGTTTATCAGCGTGGGCGGGATGGGGGCGTGGTGGTTTTGATTTGAAGTCTAAGCCGGTTTCCGCAAACGCCGCTTGCCCAACTGCGTGAGTGTGGCCCAGGCCAGGCTCAGCAGCGTGATCAGGGCAATAATCCCCTGCGAGATGACGCAATACAGACACCAGACCATGATGATGTCTCTTTCAATATGGCTCAGATAGAGGGCAAAACCCAGCCCCGCAATCGACGCTGCTACAACTGACCAGCGCCACCGCGCCAGCGCCAGTCCAGCCAGCGCCAGGTAGCCTGCAATCCCAATTGCCGCCACCGGCACATGGTAGATTTCTGCAAATGGGCTATGGTTGACCATCCCGCAATCCCACTTCTCATTGAAGGAGCAGATTTGCGGGCCGGTCGAGTAGTGGACATGAAGCGCGAGAGCCGAAACTACTACGCCGGCAAGAGCCAGAAGGGCAATCAGGTATCGCATCGTCGTGAATTTGATGCTACCAGAGCCGTCTCGTGGGCCCGTGCGCGCGATACCATGAACCCATGTACGACTCCAACCCCGAATCGAGCGCCCACCTCCACAAAGCAGGGCGGCGCATCGCTTTCTTTGGGGGTAGCTTCGATCCTCCTCATCTGGGCCATCTGGCCGTGGCGCGCGCTGCTCAGAAGGCGCTCGGGTTGGACTGCGTGCTCTTTGCCCCGGTAGGCGCACAACCGCTGAAGCTGCATGGATCATCAGCCGGCTTTGACGACCGCCTGGAACTGACCCGCCTGGCTATCGCCGGGGAACCCAGCTTCGAAGTCACGCTCGTGGATGCTCCCAAGCCTTCGGGCGTGCCCAACTACACCATCGAAACGCTTCTCAAGTTGCACGCCGAGCTTGCCGATGACAATGTTCTTTTTTGCTTGATGGGCGCCGATGCGTTTTTTGGACTTTGGCAGTGGCACCGGTCGGCGGAAATACCATTTGTCGCGCCATTGATCGTTGCTTCGCGTCCAGGCCAGCAGCTCGAACTGCTGATTGATGATATGAAGGCTGCTCTTCCCCCTGGTTTGACGATCGAAGGAGAACCGAGCACCAATGAGTTCCGGTCCGGCGTAGAGCTCCGTTCGTTTGTTCTCCAGAATCCCCAGGGACAAACGACCGCTCTCTACCTTCTTCCCGGCCTTGATGTGGAGATCAGCGCGTCTCAGGTTCGTGAGCGAATCCGCGAAGAACTCCGCTCCGGCGATGAGGCTTCGAGAGCCGAAAGCCAGCTTCTGCCGTCGGCTGTCTTTGAAGCGATACGCGCCCGCGGACTCTATCGGTAGGGCTGCTCCGCCGGAGCCGTGGGTCATTGTGAACGGTATCGGCTCCAGCTTGGACAGAAATCAAAAAATGAAGGTGGGCTTTTGTTAATGAGGGAAACTTTCCTTAAACTGGTTCACCTGGCTCCGCTTGCTCCACGCATATCGAGGGACTACGATTGAGGTTGGAGACAATTCCCACCGAATGACGACAACCCAAACCCACCAGCAAACCCGTGTTCTGGTCCAGGCCGCAGCTCAGGCCTGCCTCGACAAGAAGGGCGAAGACACCCGCATCCTCGAGCTCGACCCCATCGACTCCGGCCTTTCGGACTTCTTCCTCGTCACCTCCGCCAGCAACGATCGCCAGGCTATCGCCATTGCCGATGAGATTGAGCACCGTCTCAAGAAAGAGTTCGGCACGGTCCCCAACTCAGTGGAAGGCCGTCGCCAGGGCCATTGGATACTGCTCGACTATGTGGATTTTGTTGTCCACGTCTTTCTCGCCGAGCGTCGCGCTTTTTATGACATTGAAAGGCTGCGCAAGTCTGCTCGCCCCCTAACACCAGCGGAGTTCGACGCGGAGTTGACAGCCGCTCTCTCGGCGAAGACACTTGCAGCCCGCAGCAAGGCCAAAGCCAAGCCGGCTGCAAGCAAAACTGCCGCGGTGCCGAAACCGAAGAAGGCTGCAAAAAAGGCGCCCGCAAAGAGCGCGGCGAAGAAGGCAACTGTCAGCAAGGCAGCCCCGAAAAAGATTGCCCAGAAGAAGGCAGCAAAAAAATAATCTGCGGGCCCGCGAAGACAATCGCCGTCACGGCGGCGCACTTCGAATCTAAACCTTGAATTCCAAAATAAGAAGGGATCCGCTGCGGCGGATCCCTTCTTGTGTATCGGTTGATGTTGCTTAGAAGGTGAGGTGCAAGCCCAGGCGGACGTTGCGGGCTACCTGGTACAGAGAAGGTTTGCCGTACTGGCTGTTGACAGTGAGTGGGCCGCCGCCATTGCTGATGGCCGCATTCATCTCAGCCACATAGTTGTACTTGCCCTCTGATTGCGCGTAGAACGCCGGGCCGTCAACGATGTATTGCCCGTTTGGCGCAATAAAGCTCGTTGAGTAACCGGAGTCAATTTGCTGACCCTCGGAGACCACCGCATGCTGGTTCAAGATGTTCGAGAAAGTCGCGTCGAATGCCAGAGTCTTCGCTTCGCCGAGCTTCACGCTCTGCTTGACGTTGAAATCGGTGTCGGTGAACCAAGGCATGCGCTTGACGTACGGAGCGCTTACAGTGATCAGACCGCTCGCGGCACTCTGGGTAACGTCGACCCACTTTCCTTGACCCTCGACCCATGTCGGGAATCCGCCAGGGAACGCGTAGCCGACATCGAGGTAGCTGGATAGTGGCGAGCCGCTGTACGCCGACTGGAAGACACCAAAGTCGGTGGCCATCTTCTTCAGCCACGGAAGCGTGTAGTAGACGTAACCTTTGAAGGCATTGGGACGATCGGTCGGCAGCAGGCCGCTCGAAGAAGCACCGTGCGAGTCCCACGAGAAGAACGGCTCGTCGAATGCCCGGCTGTTGTTGGGGGCGTTACGGCCGCCTCCGCCGTCACCTACTTCCGAGCTGGTCAGCCCGGTGTAGTTTCCTCGGAGGTTGCTATAGGTGTAGGAGAACATGCCCATCCAATTACGGCTGACTGCCTTGGTCAGGCGGAGCTCAACACCGTCATAGCTGCGGGCAGCTGGAATCACCTTTTGCGGCGGGCAGCCGGCAGAGCAGTCCGGAGCAACACCGTACAGGAAGTTGTAGAAGCCGTTGAATGTGGCGTTGACGCCCTGGCCAGGGTTCACAATCACAAACGTTTCGCCCACTGCCGGGTTGTAGATAGCCGAGTCTTCGATCACGTGGTCCAAACGCCTGCGATCCCACCGTGCCTCGAAGGCAAGGTTGGTGCCGAGTTGGTAGTCCACTCCGAACGTTGAATCGTGCTGCGCATAGGGCTTGAGCCCAGGTGCCGTGCCCTCCTGCGTGGTGCTGCAGGTGGAGCAGGTGGTCGGGAACGCGCGGAGGTTCTGGTTCTCAAGGAAGATCAATCCGGCTGGAGTTGTGCCGCCAAAGTTCGCCTGGCTTGTGGCGTCTGGACCAACGCAGTACCGGTTAGACGTGTTCAATTCAGGGAGGATGTTGGCAACGGAGGGTTCCATCAACGCATACCAGCATTCCTGCCAGTATTGACCACCATAAGAGCTGATAGCCACGTTGAGCTTCATTTGATCGTAGTACTCGCCATAGCCGCCAAATATTTTGACCTTTCCGTTCTTCAGCACATCCCATGCTCCGCCAATGCGTGGAGCGATCTTGTCAGCCCAACTGAAATTGATCGGTGTCGTGATCTTCTCGGTTGCAGGCTGATTTTCGGCTGGCAGATACTCATGCTCCAGGCGAAGACCGGCATTGATGGTAATTCCCTTGCCGACCGTCCATGCATCTTGCACGAAGAAGCCGTGGTTGTAGCTGGTCGCCTTGCCACCGCTGCCGAAATCGTTGACGTTGACCGTGCCGTACGTACCCTCGCAGGAAACAAGCCCAGTGGGGTCCGTCAGGGTTATCGCAGCTGCGCTGTAATTATCCGTGAGCCCAGGGGTCTGGCAGTTCGTCTGACCTGTGAAACCCTGGAAGGCGTAAGGAGTGGATGTTCCCGGGTCGATCTCGACGAGAGGGGCATTGTATCCCTGGAAGATGAAGTTCGAATTGCGGTTCAACTGGTAGCCGAACTTCAGGTTGTGCGTACCGCCCTTTCCGGCATGGAACCAGGCCAGATCGGCATCGAATTGGATCGCTTTGTTGGCGTTGACGTGTGTGAAGTTTTGGTCCAGAGCCTGGTTCACAAAGCCTGTAGGGTTGGCCAGTGCAGGCGCAGAGGTCGATATCGGAATTCCGTTGGTATCCACGGCGCTGGTACCGTCAGCGAACCAATCGTAGATAGCGCCGGTAGTGCCGTACCCGAAGTCGTGGTAGTTCTCAAAGTAGTAGCCGAATCGGGTGGTCGCGACAAGAGCATTCGTGAGAGTAATATCGGCGCCTGTGTTCACCGTGATGTTGGGAGCGGTGTAGCCCAATGAGTGGGAGTAGACGCTCATTGGGATTGGAGCGTACGGGCAGGTGAATGCTGCACCCAGCCCTTCGCAACCTGTTACGGCATTCACATAGCCCTGCACCGAGTCGGCCTGCGGGAAGGTTTCGCCTGCCTGACGCTGACCCTGGTCGAGCCATGACCCAAAGACGCGGATCTTTTGAGTGACTTCCGCGTCGAGACGAGCATAGTTGTAGAAGGTATGTGTGTTCTGGCTGATGGGCACTTTGCCGCCATTAGCCGGGCCATAGTTCAATGTCTGTTCGTATGCATTGAATTCGGGGTTGAAGGCCGCATACACAGACAGGCGTTCCTTCAGCCTGTTGTACACTCCATCCGGAACGCCATAGAACTTGGGGAACACATCGGCGATCGGGCCGCCGATTGTGATCCCTGGCCAGAAGTCGCTGGTATGGGGCCGGATCGGTTGATAAACCTGTGGGGCGGGATCGATGGCTCCCCAGCTTGTGGGAGTGCCGCTCGAAACGGGATTGTACCGCAAGGTTGGCAAGGGGGATCCGTTCATGGCGCCGTCCTGGAACCCGGTGAACGCTGATCCATGCCAGTGATTCGTGCCCTTGTTCATGATCACGTTGACTACGCCGCCAAGCGCGCCGCCGTATTCTGCATCCACGCCCGAGGTCTTCATCTGCACTTCCTGGATGAAGTCCATGGGAACGTTGGTATGTGAATAGCCGCCAATGATGTTTGCCGTTTCCTGGCCCTCAACGAGGTAGGAGTTCTCTGAGTCAGCGCCACCGCCGATCGAGAAACCGAATGCGCCGCCGTTCCCGCCGTTGCCGGGGGAAGTGCTTCCGCTTCCATTACCAAAATTCATGCCACCTTCCAGTGGCTCGTTGCGGGCCGCGGGCGCAAACTGAATGACCGATTGGAATGAAGTTCCGTGGGGAACGTCCTGCAACACATCTTCAGGAATATTGGTCAACGTTGTGTTGGTGGTGGTGTCGATCATCGGACCTTCGGTCTTGACCTCGACGACGGTGTCAACTGTGCCAACTTTGATGCCCAGGTCGACTGTGGGAAGGTGACCCACTTCAAGGATCACGTTCTCGCGCTTCAAGCTCTGAAACCCAGCTGCTTTTACCAGAATCGTATAGCTGCCCGGAGGAAGATTGGCGAAGCGATAATAACCAGCGGCGTCTGTCACGACCACTTTGGAGCCCACAAGAGTCGGCGTTGTGACTGTCACAGTGGCTCCTGGAACCACGGCGCCCGAGGGGTCCTTCACTGTTCCTTGAAGTCCGCCCGTTGTCTCCTGTGCAAGAAGATATGGTGCAAAAAGCACCACAAGGGCCAGAGCAAGCCACCGCGGTGTGGCCAGACGCTTGAGTTGTTCGGTCCAATTTCTCATTTAAGGCTCCATCCTCGAAGATTGAATTTGCCGGTTCCGTGATTGGGATATGCCTGTCGGCAACGGTGACTTCATCGCCTTGGCAATCCGTTTACTTGCTTTGGTGTTTCGGTCGGGGAACGGGCCCGCTCCGTCATTTCAATGCTCAAAAAGAAACTAAGACGGTAAGACTAGAAGCGTGACCAGTACACAGATAGTTCAAAAATCCATGGTGCAGAACGCACCCCCTTCAAACAGCAGAGGTAGCTCAGTGGTGTGAATGATGCATTACGACTGCCAATCACCGCAATTCCTGAAAAGAATTCGTTTGCTATTGAAATTAAAAGATTTACAAACATTTCACATATCGACTAAAAATAAGCTAAATATGGGATTGCGTAGAATGTTGGGGGCATATTCCAAAAATGGGCAGTGCCTATCGTTTTTGGGGAATTCTATACAAGGTCCCGCGAATCATTGGTTGGCACCCTGTGGAGTATCCTGCCCCCATGAATCTAACCCTCGCCCACATCGGTGCGCAGGCTCGCGCCAAGTCCGGCTCACCATCAAAATCGAGGGACGAATTTGACGCTCTCACTCGCCTCTACCTCGAGCGGTGTTCGCCTTTCGCAAACTGTCAGGCTGAAGGATTCCGCACCGAGGAAGCGATGCTCGAGTGGCTTGATCGGCAGCGCGCACGCACCGCGCCGGTCGCAGTGCTGTTGGACAGCCGCGGCAAGCAGATGACATCAGAGGTTTTTGCAGCATGGCTGGGCACGCGGCGCGACGAAGGCGCACAACACATCGTCTTCGCCATCGGCCCCGCCAGCGGCTGGTCTGACCCGACCCGCAAGCGCGCTCAACTGCTGCTCTCGCTTGGGTCGATGGCGCTGGCTCACTCTCTTGCCCGCCTGGTGATGGCAGAACAACTCTATCGGGCATTTACAATTCTCAATGGCCATCCATATCACACCGGCCACTGACCACGGCTCATTGTTCACTTTTTCACTTTGTCACTCTTTCACGGTTTACTCCCATGACCGATTCCCGCACAGGACTGATCCTAATCAATACCGGCCCCGGCAAAGGCAAGACCACTGCCGCCATGGGCACAGCGCTGCGCGCAGTGGGGAACGGCATGAAGGTGCTGATGCTCCAGTTCCTGAAAGGCTCGTGGCACTATGGTGAGCTGGATGCCGTTCAATCCTTTGGATCAAACTTCGTACTGCGGCAGATGGGCCGCGGCTTTGTAAAGGTGGGCGGCGCCGAAACTGACCCAGAGGACACGCGGCTGGTTCAGGCCGCCTGGGATGAGGCCCGCGAAGCCATCTACTCCGGCGAGTGGGACATGGTGATCCTTGACGAGATCAACTATGCCATCGGGTACGGAATGCTGGATCCCGCCGTGGTTGCAGAAGCTCTGCGCGGGCGCCCGGAGATGGTGCACGTCATCCTCACCGGCCGCAACGCTCACCCATTGCTTGTTGAGTTGGCTGATACCGTTACCGAAATGCGCGAGCTAAAACATGCGTATCAGAAGGGCATTCTGGCACAGCGGGGCATAGAATATTGAAGACGCGCCCGGCCGGCAGCACCAACCATGGGTCGCCGAACCTGTCACGCAATCTTCCCCGCTTTTTTGAGAAAGAGTTCGAATGTCCTGGTTTAAAAGAGAAAACGGCGAGTACGATTCCGGTTCCAGCAGCGGGAAGAATGTACGCACTGAAGGCCTCTGGATCAAGTGCCCTGGCTGCGCCGGTGTCATCTTCAAGGCTGAGCTTGAAACCAATCTGAACGTCTGTCCAAAATGCCAGTACCATTTCAAGCTCGACGCCCGCAAGCGCATCAACCTTCTGCTGGAACCTGGCTATCAACTCGTCGACGGTGGGCTGCGTTCAACTGACCCGTTGAATTTTAGTGACATCAAGCCCTACAAGAAACGGCTCCTCGCTGCACAGGAGGCCACCGGTCTGGACGATGCCATCCTCAATGCTATAGGAAAGCTCGGCCATCACGACGTAGTGCTCAGTGCCATGGAATACGGATTCATTGGTGGCTCAATGGGCGCCGTGGTTGGCGAAACAATCGCCCGCGCCGTTGACCGCGCCCGGCTCGAACGCAAACCCCTCATCGTGGTGGCCGCATCGGGCGGTGCGCGCATGATGGAAGGCGTGGTCAGCCTGATGCAGATGGCCAAAATCTCTACCGCGCTGGGCCAGTTGGACGACGCCAGGGTGCCCTACATCTGCGTGCTCACCGATCCCACCACTGGCGGCGTCACAGCAAGCTTTGCCATGCTTGGCGATCTCAACATCGCTGAACCTGGGGCCTTGATCGGATTCGCCGGCCCACGCGTCATCGAGCAGACCATCCGCCAGAAACTTCCTGATGGCTTTCAGCGCTCCGAATTCCTGCTTGAAAAGGGATTCCTAGACGCCGTCGTTCATCGCCGCGATTTACAGCCTTATCTGGTTCGCGCGCTGGACTTTCTCAAAGCGCCTGCGGTGGCGTGAGTTTCATTTGCTTCCAAATTGAGAAGGCCCGGCAGGGATGCCGGGCCTTCTATTTGGCTCCTCTCAGAATGTAATGCCACTGATTTTCAGATCCTCATCGGCATCAGCACGTAGCGATACTTGTACTCCGCGTCCGGATCCTCTGGCCGCATCTGGCCGGCGGACTGCGAGTCCTTGAACTCCAACCGCACTTCACCCTCGTTCCCCAGGGCCTTCAGAAAATCTAGGATGTAGCCGGAGTTGAAGCCGACAACAATCGGGTCGCTTGAGTAGGGTGTATCGATGGTGTCTTCGCTCTCGCCCGATTCCGTCGAGCTGGAGCTGATCTTCAGCTCGTTGCCTTCAAGCCGCATCCGGATCGCCCCTGACCGTTCGTCAGCAAACTGCGCCACGCGTTGAATGGCGGCCGACAGTTCGCTCGACCGAACTACGGCGAACTTTGAGTTGTCTCGCGGCATCACCGCCTCAAAGTTCGGGAATTGCCCGGACAGCTTGCGCGTGCTCAGTGTGCGATGTCCCACGCGGAAAAAAAGCGTGTGTTCATCGTCGGCGAACTCGATCTTGTCCGCCTCAGTTGCGCTGAGCAGTTGCTGCAACTCCTGCAGAGCTTTCCGCGGAATCAGCACCCGCTTTTCGCCACTGATACCCTCAAGAATTTCATTGGGTTTTTCGACAAACGAAAGCCGGTGCCCGTCGGTTGCCACCATGGCCAGCGACTCCGCCTTAATCACCAACAGCGCGCCGTTCAGCGTGTAGCGCGACTCCTCATTCGAAATCGCAAAAATGGTGCGCGCGATAAGCGTCTTCAGTGCCAGCGTAGAAATGCTGGTAACGGCGACCGTGGGAAACTCAGGAACTTGGGGGTAGTTGGAGCGCGCCATGCCCACCATCTTGGTGTTTGAGCGCCCTGAGCGAATCTGCACCCAGTGGTTCTCAAGCAGCTTGATGGAGATGTCGCCTTCCGGCAACAGTTTCACGTAATCATAGAGCTTGCGTGCTGGAATAGTGCATGCGCCCGGCTTCTTAACCTTGACCTCGGTGCTGGTTCGGATGGCCTGATCAAGATCGGTCGCCGTGATGTTCAACCGGTCGCCCTCGGCCTCGATAAGAAAGTTGGACAGAATCGGGATGGTGGTTTTGCGTTCCACCACGCTTTGCGTTGCGGTAAGCTCTTTCACCAGGTCCTGGCGGCTTACGGTAATCTCCATCGCTGCCCCCTGCACGGCCGGCTTCTCGACTTCTCTTTCCATGATTGGCATAGGCCTGTATTCGCCCTCATTGCCGGCTACCAGCACTGGCCACACTCTACAACACATTGTGGTCAGGTGGAAGTGGCTGTCTTTTCTACTTCTTGATTGTATTCATCTCTTCAGCGATGCGTGCGTGGAAAACATGGTCGCTTCTCTGGATTCCATGAACTCGAAGCCATCTGGGCCGTTTTCGCATCCCGCTCAAAGGTTGGCGAACCCACAGCGCTAGGTGCTCGCTGGATACTCACTTCGAATCCATGCGACGGGTAATAGGAAAAAGGATATGAGATTAAAAGAAAAGACAGTAATACCCGTAGTTCACCTAGGAAAAGTGGACATTCAGCCGAAACGATTGTGAGGCTTGGGTTTGATTGCTTGTCTGGTTTTCTAAATCGAGGCTGTGGAAGTCAGGATTTTTGGAAATCAGGTACCGCGCTCCAGCCACCCTGCACCTGTTTCCCACGTCTCCCACAGACCATCTCAAAACTCCTGTGCAAAGCTGACGAATTGTGTGAAAAGTAAATCCAAAGGGCTCGGAACCAGCCATTTACAGACGCCCATTCCTCCACATCTGACATCGCAGCCGTTCGTTCTGCGTCGTCTGTGCAAGAGCAGGAAACAGTTGAACAGGCGAGTTGATTCCCAGCTGCATCACTCGAGCTCACTGCTTCCCATTTAGGTAATTTCATCGTCCGCCGAGCTGGCGCGCACCGGACGCTTTGCGCATTTGCGCGACGTTTTGCCCTCCATTGTTTAAGACGAGCTTTCCGCCCGCCACCAACAGGACCCCTCATCCTTTGTTGCCAGCTGTGCGCACTCTTGCCCATTAGATGCGTCAGGGCTTCACTCAACACGCGCGGCGAAGGCTCACATTCCTTACTCGCCTGCAACAGGTCGGAAGCGATGCAACCACGCGAGGCAAAAGGCTGTTCACCAGGGGCTTCTGTCGGAAGACGAAGCACGCGCCTGCCTGCAAGACGCCCGCCAGGCATTGCAGTTGCTCTTGCAAAAGTAAGCTCGTGACCCTCTAATCAGCCTCGCCTTTTATACTGTTTCTTCCATGTCATATTTCGCGGCTGTCGATCAACTCAATTCCATGGTCCCCGAGCTCTACACGAGTAACGGCCAGCCCCGGCGCAAATTCTCTCTCGACGAAATCCGCATCCTGCTCTCCGCCCTGGGAAATCCGCATCGCCGCTTTCGTTCCGTTCTGATTGCCGGAACCAACGGCAAGGGCTCCACTGCCGCCACGCTTGCGTCGATCCTTAGAGTCTCCGGCCTCTGCACCGGTCTTTACACGTCGCCACACCTGGCCCGCGCCAATGAGCGCATCCGCCTTGACCGCGCCGAGATCACAGACGACGACTTTGCCGCGACCTACTTCCGCGTTCACGATGCGGCTCAGCAGCTGGTGCTTGCCGGGCAGCTTCCTCAGCTCCCGAGCTACTTTGAAATCCTCACAGCGCAAGCGTTGCTCTATTTCGCCGGGAAGCGCGTCGATATCGCGGTGCTCGAAGTGGGCATGGGCGGACGTCTCGACGCCACCAACATCGTCGATCCGCTACTCTCCATCATCACCGATATCTCGCTCGATCACACCGAGTGGCTCGGTTCAACCATCGCCGCCATCACCCGCGAAAAGGCCGGAATCCTGCGCCCGCGCGGCACTATGATTACTCTGTCGCAGCACCCTGACGCCAACCAGGTGCTTGGCGAGGTTGCAACCGAGTTGCACGTGCGCGGCGTGAATGCCGCATCCTATCTGCCTCCTGCCAACGTCAACACAGATGGCGGGTATTGCATTCGAGCTCTCAACGGGATGGTCCGCGTTGATTCGCCGCTCTCCGGTGCGCATCAACAGCGCAACGTAGCGCTGGCCATTGCCGCTGCGGTTGAATTGGCAACGAACCACGGCTTCGCTGTCACGCCGCGTTCCATCGCTGAAGGGATTCGAAAGACGCAATGGCCGGCGCGGCTAGAGCAGATCCCGAAAAACGGAGTTGAATGGATTCTCGATGTCGCACATAATCCCGCAGGGGCATGGGCGCTGCGGTCGGGGTTAAATGGCCGTCTGGACGAAGAGCTTCCACGCACACTGATCTTCAGTTGCCTTCGCGACAAGCCAGTTGCGGAGATGGCGCAGATTCTTTTTCCACTCTTTGACCAGGTCATCATCCCGCCGATTCACACCTCGCGCGCCGCCGCACTTGCCGACTTGCTGGCTGCCGCTGAAGGTGCGGGGACCGATGCGGTTGCTGCAGATTCAGTGCAGCAGGCCTTGCAATTCGCCACGCATCGCGCGCAGGGTGGCGTTGTCGTAGTTTCAGGATCGGTGTACCTGGTTGGAGAAGCGCGCACGCTGCTGCTCGACGAGAAGGGGTTGCAATTGTGAGCCCACGCCCAAATCCACTGCCGCGTTATTACCGATGGCGCACGAACATGCTCCACATTCCAGTGATGACGGTATCCACCATTGTTTGCGGCTGTATTTCGATGTTGGTGTCTTACGTCGACAAGACCGGCCGGGCCCAGCAACGTGTTGCCCATTTCTGGGCGCGTTCGCTGGTGGTCCTCTCAGGCTGTTCACTTACCATCCGAGGGAAACAGAACCTGGGCAAAGCCCCGGTTGCTGTCTACGCGTCGAACCATACCTCGTACATGGATACACCGGTGATTTTCGCCGCGCTGCCGTTTCAATTTCGCATCTTGGCGAAGAAGGAGTTGTGGCCTATAGCATTCATAGGATGGTACTTAAGTCGATCAGGACAGATCCCCATCGATACCGCCAATCCGCGGGCCACGCTGTCAAGCTTGAGCGTGGGAGTAAAGGCTCTTCGCTCGGGAATGCCGCTGTTCGTCTTTCCTGAAGGGCGCCGAACACCCAATGGAGAATTGACTGACTTTCTGTCTGGCGCAGCCTACCTTGCCATTCGCGCCCAGGTACCGCTCGTTCCCCTCGCGCTCGACGGCGTCTATGACCTGTTACCGATTCACACGCGCCACTTCTACTCAGGCAAATTGACGCTATCAGTTGGCGAGCCGATCGACACAACAGGAATGACCCCTCGTCAGACTGATGAGTTGACGGCGCAGCTTCGCGACGCTATCCAGAGTTTGAAGCTTTCAAGCAGCGCCAATTCACAGACCGATGTCGAACCGGCGGAAGCGCGCGCCTGAGGCTATCCAGAAGCTGAATTAGATATCCGGTGGCCCGCGTCTCTCATTACACTGGAGCTTCAATGCCCGTTAAAATTGCCATCCCCGAGCCCACCAGCGGCGATCCCGAATACAACGGAAAATCGCTTCCGCCTTACCTCGCTGCCCTTGAGGCGGCGGGTGCAACTCCCGTGGTGGTCTCCCTGCATGACAGCCCGGATCGTGTCGCGAGGCTGTTGTCCGAGGTCCACGGAATTCTGCTTCCCGGCAGCCGGTACGACGTTGATCCACGAAGATTTGGCGAAGATCCGATCCCAGAGTGTGGAGAAGCAGATCCCGGTCGCACTGCGGTGGATGAGCTTCTCCTCCAGGATGCGTTCAACCTTCACAAGCCGATTCTGGGCATTTGTCACGGTACACAGGGGCTGAATGTCTGGCGCAGCGGCTCGCTCGTTCAAGATCTCAAGACTCAGGTCAATCACAGCCCGGGGCGGCAGGTTGTTGAAGCCCACCCGGTCAAAATCGCCGAGGGATCGAGACTGGCGTCGCTGCTGAGCAGTGGGGAACTGGCAAATACCAAGGTGAACTCGAGCCATCACCAGGCAATCCGGTCACCGGGAGACAATCTGCTGGTAACCGCCGTTTCGCCGGGCGACGGTGTCATCGAAGCTGTTGAGTTGAAATCTGCAAGCCATTTCGTCGTGGCCGTCCAGTGGCACCCGGAACGAACCTACAGCCAGAGCGCTTTTTCCCGCGCCATTTTCGCTGCCTTTGTTGCTGAAGCAGAGGGATGGAAGCCACGGTCGATTGGCGATTCTCTGGGTGAGCCTGCATGAGGCCGCGCAGCGAGTTCTCGGCATGAACGAAGACTCCGTTTCGAGCGGGTCGCGTCTCAATGGGATGTTGTCCCAGGCCAAGTTGACCCCTCTTAATCCGGCTCTTTCCAGCCAATTCGAGAGCTATCTCACACTTCTTCTTCGCTGGAATGCTCGTACCAACCTGACCGCAGTTCGAGACGAAGAAGGCATTCTCTCGCGGCACTTTGTTGAATCAATTGCATGCGCCGAAGCGATCCCCGCCGGGATCAAGACTCTCCTCGACTTTGGTTCTGGCGCCGGCTTTCCCGGGATTCCGATTGCGCTCTGCCATCCTGAGATCGCCATCACCCTGGCTGAGTCTCAGGGAAAGAAGGCTGCTTTTCTTCATGAGGCCATTCGCGCTTTAGGACTCCCGGCAAAGGTTCATTCCGGTCGCGCTGAGAATCTGCGTGCGGAATTCGATTGTGTGACATTGCGTGCCGTTGATCGGATGTCACAGGCAGTCGATGCCGCGGTCAGGCTGATTGCGCCTGAAGGCTGGCTCATCGTCATGACGAGTGGTGCTGAGCTTGCGGGTCTCCAAGGAGCAGCGGGCACACACTTTGTCTGGAAGATGGAATCGCGGCTGCCTGGCAGCGATGACCGGTTGATCGCGATGGGACAAAAGCAGTTCAGTTCGCCAGTTTGACGGAAGCGATCTTTCGAATTGAGCTCAAATCCTTCGCTTCCTTGACGATCAACCGCAGGCCTGTCCCTTCCGCGTACCGCGGGGCTTCATTCAACAGCTGCAGCGTTTTCTTCGGCAGGCTGATTTTGCGAGCGGCTTCAACCGCCCTGTCCCCGAGGACGAAGGCGGCTCGGAAGCAGCCATGGCACGGGGCCAGATAAATGATGGTTCTCTTTTTGATTTTTAGACGGAGGGACCATCCATATTTTGGCGAAGTGGACTTCCATTCCTGTTCGGCGACACCGAGGTCAGCGAACCAATGGATCAAATCCCTCCACAACTCTGTGGTATTTCCAAGCACTGTTTCAATGTCGGTTTCAGCTGGCGGTGAAAGTTTCCCGATGAAGGCATTCAAAGCTTCCATAGACTCCCCCGAAAAGGTTTACGGCGTAGGTCGCGATCGAATCGGAGGGAATTGTACTGCTGTGCGCGCTCTTTCGCAGTGATAAAGGGAAAAACAGAGTCCTTTTTCGACCTGAGCCGGAGGTGCGACACAACTCAATCGACTTAGGTTCCACGTGGAACATCTTTGGGATCGGTCCCACAATGGAAATGTTCCACGTGGAACATGACCCCGGTAGTTCCAATTTGGGCCTAGATTAAAAATGGAACAAATCAGAAAACTCTCTCTTCAAAGCACAAAAACATCGGAGTTTTCCACCGCACGGCCTGTTCCACCTCACAAATCCATCCCTGCTAGCCGCACCCCGCAACCCCTTTTCTCCCTGTTGGTTGCTCTTACTTCCACCCAGACCTGACCGAACGCTTTCCACAGCCGCGCCCGGTTCTCCACAGCGCAAGTCCCTACCCCCGGACTCGCCTTCCCTTTACTCTTGATTGCCATGGGTAAGATTCTTGGCGTTGTCAACCAAAAGGGCGGCGTTGGCAAAACCACCACGGCTATCAATCTCGCCGCATGTCTTGCGCTGGAAGGCCTTAAAGTCCTCCTGGTTGACTGCGATCCCCAGGCCAATGCCTCCTCCGGCCTGGGCTTTCAAAGGGATGATAACCGCCGCTCCATCTACGACGTTCTCACCGGAGACGCCTCTGCCGAGCAGGTCATCCTGCCCACTCAGGTGGATTTGCTCTGGGTTCTGCCTGGCTCCAAAAACCTGACCGGCGCAAATATTGAGTTGGCGGCAAGCGCCGACCGGGCCGTTCGCCTGCGTGAAGCACTCCAGCCCATTCAGGCCAGCTACGACCTTGTGATCCTTGATTGCCCGCCGGCGCTTGACCTGCTCACTCTCAACGCACTAGTCGCTGCAAATACCCTTATTGTCCCCATGCAGGCGGAATATTTTGCTCTGGAAGGCATCTCGGAGTTGATTTCCAACCTCGAGCGCGTGCGCGCCGCCTTCAATCCATCTGTCACCATTGAAGGTGTCTTGCTCACGATGTACGACGACCGCACTAACCTCGCCCAACAAGTCACAGAGACCTTGCGCGAGTATTTCCGTGATCGCCTGTACAAGACTGTGATTCCCCGCAACATTCGCCTCGCAGAGGCTCCAAGCCACGGAAAGCCGGTTGCTCTCTATGATCCCCGTTCGCGGGGGACGGACGCATACTTCGAGCTGGCCGCGGAGTTCCTGGCTCGCAATCAGATTGAGAGCCCCAAGAGCATTGAACGGAAGGCCGCAGCCGCCAACAATCCGGCCATCACAGACAAGAGAGTCCGTTTCTGGCCATACTCCTGAGGCAGCGGGCCCAGATTCCCCGCAACTGCAACCTGCAAATCATCCAGCAAGTTCAGCAACATCGGCAAATCAGCCGGAATTAAGGAAATTGAACCATGACCATTGCCGCCATCGATCCCAAGCGCCGCGCCCTGGGCAAGGGCCTGGATTCCCTCCTGCCCCGAGTGCAGGTTGACGCTCCTTCTCTCGCAGAGCCTGAGGGCGGCAAGCCTCGCGAGATCCCGCTCGATCAGATTGATCCCAATCCCTTCCAGACCCGTACCCAGGTCAACGAAGAACAGTTGGCTGAACTGGCTGCGTCCATTACGGCGAATGGCGTCGTCCAGGCTGTGCTTGTTCGTCCGCTTGCCAATGGGCGCTTTCAGCTCATCGCCGGCGAACGCCGCTGGCGTGCCTCGCAGTTGGCCGGAAAAGCCACCATCCCCGCCAACCTCCGCCAGGTCTCCGACGAACAGGCAATGGAGATTACGATCGTCGAAAACCTACAGCGAGCCGACCTTAACCCCATGGAACAGGCTCGCGCCTTCGACCGCCTCTCCCGCGAGTTCCATATGACCCAGGAACAAATGGCGCAGCGAACCGGCAAAGATCGCGCATCGGTGGCCAACTTCCTTCGTCTCTTGCGTTTGCCCTCCACGGTCCAGGCTCGCGTGGAGTCCGGCCAGCTCAGTTTTGGACACGCGCGCGCCTTGTTGGCCTTTGAGCACAACGAGGAGATGGAAAAGGTTGCGCAGCGGGTCGCATCACTTTCGCTTTCTGTTCGCCAAACTGAAACCTATGTTCAAGGCCTCCTGCATCCTGAAAAGTCGAAGAAAGAGCCCAAGCCCGAGCCGCCCTTGGATCCAAATGTCCGTGACGTTCAGGACCAGCTGCAGCGCGCTTTGGGCCTCAAAGTCAGCATCGAGGATCGCAATGGCCGCGGCAGGGTCATCATTGAATACTCCAAGCTTGAGGACTTCGATACGCTGCTCGCGCAACTGGCGGGCAACTAGGCTGCGACGCTCAATCCGGCCCGGCGGCGATAGAGCAATTCCGGAATCTGCGGGTATTTCGAAATTGCTCTAGAATGCTCCTTCCAGAGGAATGAAGGAGTTTTCGATGCGTTTGTCGATCTGCAGGTCCAGCCGCTGGCTCGCCATACCCCTGTTGTTCACCGTTGTCCTCAGCCTGAAAGGACAGCAACCGTCGGGTCCCCGCGAGCGCTGGACGGAAGCCCAGGCGAACGCCTGGTACGCACAGCAGCCCTGGCCGGTTGGCGCGGACTTCCTGCCCTCCACCGCCATCAACGAGCTGGAGATGTGGCAAGCGGACACCTTCGATCCCACCACCATCGATCGTGAGCTGGGCTGGGCCCAGGCTACCGGCATGAACACCATGCGGGTCTTTTTGCATAATCTCCTGTGGGATCAGGATCCTAAAGGATTTACCGGCAGAATCGATACGTTTTTGACCATTGCCTCGCGCCATCACATCCGACCAGTCTTCGTCCTGTTCGATTCATGCTGGGACCCACATCCAAAGCTCGGACCGCAGCATCCGCCCATTCCCGGAGTCCATAATTCAGGCTGGGTTCAAGCTCCCGGAGCGGAGATTCTGACTGACCCTTCGCAATTTCCCCGGCTTGAAACCTATGTCAAAGGGGTGGTCCGCGCCTTCGCAAACGATCCACGAATTCTCGCGTGGGACCTTTGGAATGAGCCAGATAATGGTAATGCCGAGTCCTACGCCCACGGTGATCCGAAAAACAAGAACGACATCGTGATCGGTCTTTTGCCGGAGGTTTACGACTGGGCGCGTTCCGCTCGACCTTCTCAGCCGCTCACCAGCGGCCTCTGGCACGGCGAATGGACCTCTCTCGACACAATGCCGCCGCTCGCCCGCATTCAGATCGAACAGTCTGACATCATCAGCTTCCATAACTACGGCTGGCCCGAGGAATTCGAGAGCCGCGCGGTGCAACTCGAGCAGTTTCATCGACCTATAATCTGTACCGAATATATGGCCCGCAATATAGGCAGTACCTTTGACACCATTCTTCCCATCGCGAAGCAACACCATGTGGGTGCCATTAACTGGGGCCTTGTCGCTGGAAAAAGCCAGACGTGGATTCCTTGGGATTCCTGGCAACGCCCCTACGTCACTGACCAACCCATGGTGTGGCAACATGACGTTTTTCACACCGACGGTACCCCATACCGGCAGCACGAAGTGGACATTATCCACAGTCTGACCGGCGGTAAATAGCGGATATCTATAGAGAACCGCATTTACAGCAGTACATGCCCGTGGACCCATTACCTTAGGACTTTAATCGTGGGTACCCGAGTTGCAGCCACGTTTGTCGCAAAATGCCCCGTTCGATGGATGGTGCTGGTTTGGCAAGAATGTTGAAATGGTTCTCGAAGCGGGAATTACCAAACCACTCTTGGAGGCCATCATGGCAACGAATGCTTACATGCAGTTTCCCCCATCCGTTGAAACCCTGAAAGTTCGGGCGACACCAGTTCTTCAATATGCTGTTGCAGCCGCCGCGTTCGGGATGGTGTTCGGAGCCACGATCGCCGCCGCCTTCGGCACCTTGCCTGGCTTGTCGGGTTCAGCCGACTCAGCATCTGCCCCCGCCGTGACCGTCACCGCGCCCCCGGCCGCTCAGGCTCTGCAGGCATCCGCAGTCCAGAACAAGACTGAGGCGCAGGCAAAGCCGGCGTCCGCCGTCACCACGCCTGCGGCCAGCAAGTCTGCCGCACCGCTTCGCCATTCTTATCGCAGCATGTCTGCAAGAACGCGGTTTGTCGCCTCTCACAAAGGCTCTCACCACCGCGCATACGTCGCTCGTTATTCGTCAACTTCTTTCAAGCTCGCTTCCCTTCCGGTTGAGAAGCCCGCAGACGTGGTCAAGTCGTATTCCTTCTTTATCGAGGGCGACGTTACCATCGCGGACTACGATGCCACCACCGGCAAGATCGAAACCAACGATGGCCGCAGCTTCACCATCGATACCAATGTTGATGCAAGCAATGTAAAGACCCCGGCTGACTACTTCGGCAGCATGCACTATCGCTGCGACCAGGGCGGCAACTGCTCCCTCAAGGGCGGCGGCGTCATGGTCCCCAGCGCAAAGATGGCCAGCTAAACCAATTCACGCATCACAACGCTCATTCATTGAGCCTAGCCCTGCGGAGGGGGACGGCTCTCAACCAAAACTGCTTCACTCACCTCAATCCGCGGCGTTCAAACCAGGGCGCCAAAGTAGCCCACCAACCAAACCCTCGTTGCCCACGACGGTGGACAACCAACGAGAAACGATTCACCAAACCGGCCGGGGAACTCACCCACCCCCGACAAAACCAAAACCAGAATCATTTACCAATACAGAACGTAGAAAAAATTAGATTCAAGATGTCGTCTGAAGTAGTTTGGCCAGTGAGCGAATCGAGAGCCCAAAGAGCTCTATATAGATCCAGAAGAATCATCTCGTGGGGGATCCCACCGCCGTTGGCTTCAGCGGCATCACCAAGAGCCGAAAGCGCAGTACTTACGGATTGGTGATGCCGCAAGCTGGTCAGCATCGCCGGTTCCGAGGCCGCCCCTCCCGTCGCCAGAGCCAGAATCCTTTCCCGGAGTTCTGGAATCCCCTCACCCGTCAGCGCTGAAGTTTTTAACGCTGGAATGCCGCCCGCAGCTTCAACCGCCTCGGATGTTTCCGCAAGGTCGCATTTGTTGATGGCCACCAGCGCGGGCCGGTCTTCCACGGCTTTCAACAGCCGCCGCTCCTCATCGTTCATCGGTTCCGTCGCATCCAGAACCACCAGAATCAGGTCGGCATCGGCAAGCGCTTCGCGGCTGCGGGCAATGCCAAGTTGCTCGGCCTCTTCCCGGCCCTCCCGCAGCCCCGCAGTGTCCACCAGTTCCAGAGGAATCCCATCCAGCGAAATCCGCTCGCTAACTGTGTCGCGGGTGGTCCCCGGCGTTGCCGTCACAATCGCCCGTTCCCGCTTCACCAGCCGGTTGAACAGCGAACTCTTGCCGGCATTTGGTCGACCAACAATGGCCAGGGTCAGCCCGTCGTGCACAATCCGCCCGCGGCCAAATGTCGCCTCCAGGGTCTTCAGCGCAGGCGTAAGTTCTCCGATCCGTCGAGCAATTTCAGCTGCGGGGGCCACATCCACATCATCCTCGGCAAAGTCGATGCCGGCTTCGAGCAGCGCGATCAATTCAACCAATCCCTGCTTCACCGGGGCGATACGGTGGCTCAGCGCTCCTCCCAACTGGCTGGCCGCCTGCCGTGCCTGGGCCAGGGTCTGCGCCTCAATCAGGTCCCGCACCGCCTCTGCCTGGGTCAAATCAATTTTCCCGGTCAGGAAGGCCCGTTGCGTAAACTCCCCCGCCTCTGCCAACCGCGCACCCAGATCGAGTGCCCGCCGCAACAACAAATCCAGCACCACCGGCGATCCATGTGCTGCAATCTCAACCACATCCTCGGCTGTGTAGGAGTTCGGGGCGGCAAAGCAGGTTACGAGTGCCTCATCAATTCGGCCCTCCAAGTCGACTGACTCATCCAGCACGTATGCCAGGCGCGCGCGCGCATGTTCGAGTGGCTGGCGCAGGCTTACCAGTTGAGCAACAATGGATAGAGCATCCGGCCCACTCAGGCGCACAATGCCGATTCCACCCCGACCTGGTGGCGTGGATATTGCGACAATTGTGTCTGTGCTCGTCTTCATTTCGGCCATAAGCTGCATTCAGTGTAGAGGCTGCGACCCGATACTGCTTTGATTCAGCATCGCTCGCGAACCCCGTTGAGCGAAGAGGCACGAATCTATAATCGACTCGAACTCGACGCGCAAATTCCTGATCATCCCGAGACTTTTCAAAGGCCGCGCTTACCAGTGTATGAAGGCATAATTCAATTGAATAAACAATTTGGATTTGCGCGGAGGGAATCGAAGCCAGGCGGCAAGACGACTGGATTCCGAGCCATCGCGATTGCGGCCTTCCTCGCCTTTGCAGCTACAGTAAATTCGCAGCAGCCGGCCAAACCGGTGTGGCAGGGGATCCTGCACAACCCAGCCGGCGCCCCCATTGCCAAGGCAAAGATTCGTCTGACTTCAAAATCGGCGAAAGCTGAAGCCGTCACCGGCGTCGATGGCCGCTTTCAACTCCCCGGCCTGCCCCCAGGCCAATACCAGTTCACCGTCGATACAAATGGCAGCAGAATCGAGTATCAGCAGCTTATCGACCTGGAAATTGGCGCGCCTGCCGTATCCATCACACTCTCTGAGCGCGCGGAAATCACGGTCGCGATTCTCAAGCGTCAAACGGCTACAGGCGGCGAGGAACTTTCCAGCCAGGCTGTCAGCGAGCTGCCACTCAACAAGCGCGATTTCAGCACCCTCCTGCTGCTTGCCGCCGGCACAATGACCGACACCAACGGCGCAACCAATTTTACGCAGCAGTTCGCAATCAACGGTCAGCGCGGTGTTGAAGCGACTTTTGCCATGGACGGCGCCGATATCAGCGATCCGGAGATGGGCGGTTCCACTTTCAGCAACTTCAACGTCGATGCGGTCGAGAGCATTGAATCGAGCTCCGGTTGGATGCCCGCCGAGATCGGCCGAGGCGCTGCAGGATTCACCAACATCATCACCCGCAGCGGCGCAAGCGGTTTTCACGGTTCGGTCTTTGAGTTCGTGCGTAACTCCGCCTTCGATGCGCGGAACTACTTTGACTATGCAACACCGGCCTATCCAGGCCGCATTCCACCCTTCCGACGCAATGAATTTGGATTTACCAACGGCGGTCCGGTCTACATTCCCCATGTCTATAGCGGTCGCAAGCGTACGTTTTACTTTGCGCAGTACCAGGGTTTCCGCCAGGTGCTGGGAACCACGCAGGTGCTGTCTGTTCCAACCGCCGCCGAACGTCAAGGCATCGACACTGTCACCTACCCTGACGGTTCCGTCGATACACTCACGGTGCCCGTCGATCCCGGCATTGCCGCGGTGCTCAAGCGCTACCCGATGCCCAACTATGCGGCCGGACCATTCCAGGCGCACACTTACTCAACCGCATCGAAGGTCGCCACCGATGCCGACCAGTTCTCGTTGCGCATCGACCACAAATTCTCTCCAAAAGATCAATTCTTCGCACGCTTCAATCTCGACAACCTCACCGGACCGACCACCAATCCTGACCAGACGGCCATCGATCCTTCATTCGGCGTTGTTTACATTGACCGCCAACGCAATGTCGTCGGTACATACACTCGCACGGTCTCCCCGCGCCTGGCGCTTGAATCTTCCATCAGCATCACGCGTTCCACGCCGGGCTTTCCCACCCCGAACTACACCGACCCCGCAGTCAAGTTCAACGACAACTTATTTGAGCCGTTCAATTCCGCAGCCGGTTCTGTCATGCAGGCGTACGGAAACCTCTTCCAGGGACGCCAGAATGTTACCTATACGGTAGGCGCGCATGCCTTCAAAACCGGGTTTGAAGTCCGCATCAATCGCGATACCACCTACTTTGGCATCAGCCCCAACGGCGAGTATGACTTCGGCGGCGGGGCCGCTTATTCTGCTACGTTCATTCCTTCGCAGAGCGGAAAGCATAACCTGAACCCTGGCGATCAGTTCCCTGACACGCTTTCCAGCCTCCTCTCCGGCAGCCCCTTTTTCTATATGGTGGCCGTCGCGCCCCCTTACTTTTCCAACGGTCCTCATATCGGGCCCGCCGCCATCAGCCGTAATAACTTCAGTGCGTATTTCGAGGACACCTGGAAGGTCAATCCGCGGTTTACCCTCAGCGCCGGCCTGCGCTGGGACCTGTACCAGCCCATCACTGAGCGCGCTCGCCGCACCTCCAGCTTTCTTGAAGTGAACGGCGTCAAGGAGTTCGTCATTGACCCCCAGCCCGGCTATCAAACCGACTGGCACGCGTTCGAGCCGCGCATCCAGGCTGCATGGCAGGTAACCAACAAATTCTCTGCGCATGTCGGCGGCGGGATCACCGCGATCCAACCGAACATATGGCAAGATAACTTTCTCACTGGCTCTACGCCCTTCGCGGTGTATCCCCGGTTGCTTTCGGCTCCCGCCGCGCCCATCCACTACGGCTTCCAAATTACTCCTGCAGAGCTGCCCAAGACTTACACGCCACAGGGTGTTGACATCTTCGCCTCAGGCAGCAGCAAGGCAGTTGCCCCCAACACTGTCATGGATGTGAATCGATATGAACAGGACATGGCCGCGCTGACTCCCGGCCATGGCGTCAGCGACCTGACGCTTTCTGCCATTGACCGCTCCTTTGACAATGCCACTCTCTACACCTGGACACTCGGTCTTGAACGTAAAATCGGCAATCTCACCGCCGATGGAAGTTATGTGGGCACCGCGGCCGTCCGGCTTCCGCGAACAAGCTATCCCAACGCGTACTCGGGCGCCGACGCGGCCTTCGCACCGGAAACAACATTTAACAGCGCGGGGGATGTCACCGGGGGCTTCGGCACAGAGAACGTGATTACCGGCACCGCTCACTCCACCTACCACGCGATGCAAACATCGCTCTCTGGAACCATGGCCCATGGCGGTCCCGGCATCCAGGCAAGTTACACCTGGGGCAAATCAATCGACGACACGAGTGGAGTGATTGTGGCCCCGGTTGCCCCGCAGAATCCGTATGACTACCACCCGGAAAAGGGACCGTCGTCCTTCGATGTGACGAATTCTTTCGGTTTGAGCGTAGCCCAGGACCTGCACATGGAGAGCGCCGGGTTTCTGCACTCGATCGACAAGAAAGTCACCGCTGGCTGGGAGTTGCTCAGTATTTCCAGCATCAGCTCAGGTTCACCCTTTACCGTGTACTCGGGCATCCAGCAAACTGGCGCGGGTTCCAATGGCGTTGATCGCCCCAATCAAATCGCCGTTCCGCATCTTTCCACCGCCCGCGCCGTGCGCCAGGACTACTTCGGGCAGGGGGTCAACAATGCGACCGATTACTTCTCGATCCCCATCCACGTAGCAGGCGGCACCGGGCCCAATCAGGGCGTATTCGGCACGCTGGGCCGCAATACCTTCAGGGGCCCCGCGTACTATAACTACGACTTCGCGCTCATCAAGAGCACGCCCTTCGGTCGCCGTCTGAGCGGAGCCGAACTCGTCAGCCTTCAATATCGCGCGGAGTTCTTCAACCTGTTCAACATCGTCACCATGGGCCTGCCGGCCGACATCCTGAATGGGCCCGGTTTTGGCGAGATCAGCAAAACCGCAGGCAACTCCCGCCAGATCCAGTTCTCTCTCAAGCTCATTTACTAATCATCGCTTCGCTGACTTATTTGCTACGCTCCGCTCTTGTTGATATAAAAGGGGGCGGCATTCCCGGCTGCTTTCTGTCGCCGGTGACTGAGGCAATGGTATGACGACACACGGAACCATCAATGAAGCTCGCGCAATCCTGCTGAGCCTGGCGCTCGCACTCTGCATCCAACCGCTGCCTGCGCAACAGCCAGTTCATCACGCCCTTGATCTCACCATCAACACGCCTGAATCTGTCGGCTTTTCGTCAGAGAGGCTGGGGCGCCTGCACGAGCTCATCCAGAACGAAGTGGACCAGAAGCAACTTGCCGGCGCTGTCACCATCCTCGCCCGTCACGGCAAGATCGTGGAATACCGTACCTACGGCCAAAGCGACATCGCCGCCGCCACGCCATTGACAAAAGACACCATCTTTCGGGACTACTCCATGACCAAGCCGGTCACCGGTGTAGCCATGATGATTCTCTACGAACAGGGCAAGTGGTTTCCAAACGATCCCATCTCCAAGTACATTCCAGAGTTCGCGAACCTCAAGGTCTACCAAGGTGTCGATGCCGACGGCAAAATGATTCTCGCCGATCCTGATCATGCGCCCACCATGCGCGAGCTGATGACCCACACCGCCGGATTTGCCTACGGCGCCGGCAAGACACCGGCGGATGCCATGTATCGCGACCTGGGCGTGATGAGATCGAAAAACCTTCAGGAGATGATCGACAGGCTGGCGAAAATCCCGCTGCTCTATCAGCCCGGCAAGGGATGGCTTTACAGCGCATCGATGGACATCCAGGGTTACATTGTTGAGAAGCTTTCCGGCCAGTCGCTGCCCGACTTCATGCGTGACCACATCTTCACGCCGCTGGGAATGAGAGATGCCGGCTTCTACGTTCCTGAAGGCAAGATGAAGCGCTTCGCGACCAACTATCACGGCGGTCCAAAGGGCGAACTCCTCGTCGGACCTCCGCCAACTTCTACGCCGTTCGACTACACAGTGCAGCCCACCATGGCATCCGGCGGCGGTGGCCTGGTTTCAACCGCTGAAGACTACTATCGCTTCGCGCAGATGTTGGCCAACAACGGCGAATTGAACGGCAAACGCATCCTGGCCCCATCCACGGTGAAGTTGATGACCTCAAACCACGTCCCCGCAAGCCTCCTCACCGGCGAATTCGGCATTGGACTTTCAGTCATCCGTCCGGGCTTTGCCTGGGGCTACGACTGTGCGGTCATTTTCGATCCACCTGAAGC
Organism: uncultured Occallatibacter sp.; assembly: GCA_964614635.1. Taxonomy (GTDB): domain Bacteria; phylum Acidobacteriota; class Terriglobia; order Terriglobales; family Acidobacteriaceae; genus Telmatobacter. Next base: position 15,964 of record CAZTLV010000034.1, on the reverse strand, counting down.
AAACCTCTCTGACGGCAAAGGGACATTTTTCTGGGATGGGGCTGCGGGCACCTGGTTCTGGGTCGACCCAACCAACGACATCGTCTTTGTCAGCATGATTCAGCGCATGTCCAGTCCAGACAATCACCCTCTCGAATACAAGAGCCATGCGGTTGTCGACCAGGCTCTCGTCGACCCATCAAAATAAGCTGCGCATCGCAGGGCGGCCCAGGCTGGATGCGAATGCTACATTCCGGCTGAAGGAAGGGGTGCATGAAGGCAACCGCGTTCGAGTTTCGATTTCGCATGCTCATCAACCTGGCGATTGTTTTGTTGGGCTTCTGGGCACCCTGGACTGCGTCATCGAGCGCTGGACCGCGCATCGCCATGTTTGAATGGCTTCCACTTCAGCTGAGCCGGCTTGGCCTGCTCACATTTTCAATCGGCTCGCCGGTCGTCATTATTCTTGCCGCGCTCATCGCCTTCATTGGCGCTGCGCTGCGTGTGTGGGGAGCCGCCTGGCTCGGACCTGCCACGGTTCAGCACGGCGAGATGCAAGCCGGCGCGGTGATGGCCGATGGTCCTTATCGCTTCGTCCGAAATCCACTTTATCTTGGTCTCTGGTGCATGCTCGCTGCCCTGAGCTTCCTCATGCTTCCCGCCGGCGCGCTGTTTACAGTGGTTCTTAGCAGCTTGTTTCTGTTGCGCCTGATCTTCGGCGAAGAAGCATTTCTGAGCGCGCAGCTTGGCGCCCGTTACCAAAACTACCTCAGTGCTGTTCCACGCCTGGTTCCGCGACTCCGCTCCACGCTGCTTTCCACTGGCCGCAGTCCGCACTGGATTCGCAGCGTGTTTTCTGAACTCACGCCGATCGGCGTATTTTTTACGCTTGCCTTCCTATCGTGGACCTACGACAATCGCTTGATCATGCGGGCGATTCTTATCACCTTCGGCGCATCCCTGGTGGTGCGCGCGCTGATGCCTGCGATAAGCAAAGAGACTACTCTGCCGCGGTAGCCTCTTCGTGCCGCTTGCTCAGGCGGCCAAGGTGCGTCCATCCAAAGCCAGTGGAATACTTGAGCCCATAGCCCATCAGCCGATCCACGCCGATGTGGTTGATCCAGATCAACGCAATCGGCACCAGAAAGGGGCTGCGCAGCACGATTGCCGAAACCGCAAGCGTCGCCGGCGTCGCATAGGAATGGATCGCGTTGTAGATCCGTGCACCCCATCCGGCTCCAGCCAGATAACCAAGTATCGAAAGATCGGGTGCAATCCACAGCGCGGCGAACAGCCACCAGCTTGCTCCAGTCCGCGCGTAGAACACCGCCGACAAGGCGGCCGCCGCCAACCCTTCAAGCCGCAGCAGATACACGACCGTGAAAAAACCGGCAGGCGCCTCCTCGGCAGGCAAAACATTTGCAGTCGAAATCGACATACCCATAACCCGTCAGATGAGGCAATACGCCTACGGGATGGAGTATTTCTGCATCCCCGCCTCTCTTCAGCCAAATCACATCTCGCGGACACGACAAAGGGGAAGAGCCATCGGCCCTTCCCCTGTTGTTCGCAGTCCGGAATGCTACTTCTTTGGCGGTGCGATGACGTCCTTGGCTGCCTTGGCCACGCGGAACTTCACCACGGTCTTGGCCTTGATCTTGATGGCGGCGCCGGTCTGGGGATTGCGGCCGATGCGTGCTTTGCGGTCTGCCTTTACCAGACGGCCGATGCCGGGGATCACAAATACCCCGTTCTTTTTGGTTTCCTTGACGGCGGTCTCCGCCAGAAGATCAAGGAAAGCTGCGACTTGCTTGTTGGTCAGTTCGAGCTTCTCGGCCATTTGCCGCGTCAATGCGGTTTTGGTCAGTCCAGTTGCCATGTGATGTTCTCCTTCTGAGCGACCCCTTGGGGCTGCCGGTGTTGCCTGAGATCCCGTCGCTTTCGCGAACCGCATGGAGGGAGTGCGACCGAGGCAACGCTTGCACGTTTCCCCTGTATTCATGCGGGTTCTCGAGAACCCTGTCGTTCGTTACATTGCGACTTCAGGCCTGCCAAAGTCAATGAAAAAAGCCCGAATTCAGCAACTTTTTCAGGAATTTATGTGGATTTCTTCTGTTTTTGGCTGTTTTTGACCGTTTTGATGGGTTTTGGCCCCACAAACTCAGAGCATTCGCCCATTCGAATGCAGTTCGGCATAGCCGAGACAGGCGCCTAATTCAGCCCGAAGAGCACCCTCTTTTTGGGCGTAAGCGATGCGGCTATCGGGGTATTGAGCGCATCCACCACGGGCGCCAGCAGCTTGAAATGCCTGATCAGCGTTTGCGCAAAACCAGGCTCCAGCGCAGCCTCGGCCGGCAAGGTGGTGCTCAGTCCCCACTGCTTGCACTTGATCAGGTCCATGGCCGGATGCTCGCACGGAAATCCCTTCGGCGGCCGTGTCAGCGCGTCTCCTTCGAACTCTTTGAAGATCTTTTTCACCGCCGGCCGGCTCAGCAATTTCCTGAACGCAACGTGATTGTCCAGCATCCAATGCCGGATCGCCGCCAGCTGCTCCTTTTCCGGCATGTAGGCGCCCGCGGCGATCACAACGCCCTTCGTGCTGATCTGGAAGTAGTACCCCGCACCGGAGGTCTTCTCCATGCCCATGTGCGACCACCACGCCGCCACATGTGTTTTGTAGGGCAGCTTGTTGGTGCTGAAGCGCGTGTCGCGATAGATGCGGAAAAGGCTCTTCTCCGCCGGCCGTACGTGGTTCGGCGCAAACTCCATCATCGCGTCGGTGACCTTGCGGACGATGGCCAGCATCGGCTCCTTCAGCTCAGCCTCATAGATTGCCTTCCGCTCGTTGAACCATGCGCGGTCGTTGTTCTTCTCGAGGCCGCGCAAAAACTTCATAGCTCTGGGGCGAAGATGAGCGGCAATCGGCGCAGCAACAGCGTTCGAATTGGATATGCTTCTAGAAACCATGGCAATCAAGAGTGTAGCGCGAGAAGTGACTGAAGATCTCCGGAAGCGCGATTGCTTTAACGGGCTGCAGCTCCAAAGCTAAGAGTTGGAAGCTGAGAGCTGACAGCTGTCCTCACCGAATCAGCTTCAGCGCCCCTCGGAATAGCCCATCGAAGTCTGCGCCCAGTGCGGCGTCCTTCGCAACAGCCTGTTCAATTGCTTTCTCCGCAGCCGGCCGTTGATAGCCGAGATTGGTCAGTGCCGAGAGCACGTCCTCTGCCGCCGGCCCTTGCACATTTCGGTGCATGGGAGGCGCCGCAAAATCGTCCAGCTTGTCTTTCAACTCCACCACCAGCCGCTCCGCCAGCTTTTTGCCCACCCCGGGAATACGCACCAGTTGCGCATGATCCTGCCCGCGAATCGCCTGCACCGTGCGCTCCAGCGAGAGCCCGCTCAATATCTTGATGGCCAGCTTTGGGCCGACACCGCTGACAGTGATGAGCCGCTCAAACAGCCGTTTCTCCTCGCGGTCAAGAAATCCGAACAGTGCAATCTGATCTTCGCTGACCTGAGTATGGATGTGCAGCGAAGCTTCCTGCCCAACGGCTGGAAGTGTGGTGAAGGTCGGCACCGAAATGGTGACGTCGTAGCCAACCCCGGCGGCCTCAACAATGGCCTGGCCGGGCTCCTTGAAGATGAGCTTGCCGCGCAGGTGAGCGATCATTGTGCCTAATTGTAGAATCCCCAGCCAGGTGGTCACGGAATCAGCAGCCGAAACCATTCCTGGTCATCGATTCGGCGTCAAAGCCGCGCCATTCCCCCATGCGCAACGTCCAAAGAAAGTGCCGCGTGTGGCCCCGCCGAGCCCTAGCCGGATACAATGGAGTTCTACGCTGCCAATACCGGGCGATCTACGATTTTTCTTGAGATTTGGAGCAGGTGCACGTGAGAGGTTTTGTCTGCCGCGGTCTGCGGCTTAAGTTGGTTGCAGGATTTGGGATCGCTTTGGCGATACCCGCGCTGGCAATGGCCGCGGAAAGCACGCAGGGATTGCCGACGCAGACCACGGTGAATGCGCGGACCCGTGACCTGAGCGGACGTACTCGGGCCACAATCGCAGTCAATGTGACAGGCGAGGACGGTCTGCCCGCAACCGGCGGTGTCGCCATCAGCGACTGCGGAATTCCACTGGCAGGAGCGGCGCTGAATGCCCTGGGCCAGGCCAACATCGCGGTTGACCTGCTTCCCGGTAATCATTCTCTCCTCGCTACCTATTCTGGCGACGCGACCCACAAGCCGTCGGTTTCCCCCGTTGCCCAGGTACAAGCCCAGGTCAGCAGCACTCCCAACTTCACCGTCGCTGCGGCGCCGGCAACGCTGACGCTCACTGCCGGACAATCAGGAACGGTCGTTGCCTCCGTCACTCCAGTGAATAGCGCCGCTCTGGCGGCCCCGATGTTCATTACAATGTCCTGTTCCGGACTTCCCGATCAGACCTCGTGCAGCTTTACGCCGGAAAACCTTGAAATCCTGCCGGCTGCCACTGCACCGCTCACCAGCACCATGGTCATTCTCACCCAGGCACAGTCCACTGCCTCGGTCGCCCGTCCGCGATCCAACTCGGTGGCCTGGGCCATTCTGCTTCCCGGCGCGCTTTGCTTTGGCGGATTGGCCTGGGGCGCGCGCCGTCGCCGCTGGCTGCAGAGGCTTTCGCTGCTTACGCTTCTTGCGCTGATCACCGTGATGGGCACAACCGGCTGCAATCCTCGCTACGATTATTTCCACCATGGCCCGCCGATCAATCCCGCCACGCCTCCTGGAACGTACACCGTCGTCGTCACGGCCCAATCCAGCAACGGCGTCACGGCAATTACGAATTCCACCACCATGGCACTCACCGTCCATTAATCTGGGTTGCATGAACCGCTGGCATCCCCTTCCCGCGGAACTCTACGCGCTGGTCGAGCACACGCCCGCAACTGTTCTGCTTGAGAGCGCGCGGCCAGTCGTGGCCGCATCGTGCGCGACCGATCCCGGCGAAGCTGCATCGTATTCCGAATCTCCCTCGCGCCTTTTTACCGCTCCCCTCCGGATCCTCATCGCCAACGAATTGACCGATCTCCCAGCGCTATTTGCAGAGATTGAAAGCGCAGTTGTACTCGGCCACTTTGCCGCCGGATACTTCAGCTACGAATGCGGTCAATTTTTTGAACCTACTGCCGACCTGCGGCCAAGTCGAACCGGCCAACCGCTGGCTTGGCTTGGCATTTACGACCAGTGTCAGCTCTTCGACCACCATACTGGAGCATTCGTAGACGGCAATCCTCCGGGCCATGAGAAGTTTCGGTTCGCAGTGGTCGAGGAGGGGCCCGAAGCCGCGCCGCAACTCAATGCCACGCTGCCGATCACAGAGCAGCAATACGCAGAACGCATCGCTGCCATTCATGATTGGATCCGCTCGGGCGACATTTATCAGCTCAACTTTACCGTGCCCATGCGTGTGCATTGCGCAGGCAGCGCCGCCGCGCTCTACCAGAGCCTGCGCGCTCGTCAGCCCGCACCTTTCGGCGCATTTCTTCACACCCTGCAGGACCGCCGCATCTTATCTTTTTCGCCCGAACTGTTCTTTCGCATTGAAAATCAAGGCGCAGCGCGTCGCATCACCACACGTCCGATGAAGGGAACGGCGCCGCGCGGCCGAACCACCGGCGAAGACCGGGATATAGCAAACTGGCTCAGCAATGACCCGAAAAACCGAAGCGAAAACGTCATGATTGTCGACCTGCTGCGCAACGACCTCGGCCGTCTCTGCGCATACGGCAGCGTGCGCACAGAAAACCTCTTTGCCGTCGAGCGCTATCCAACCCTCACGCAAATGACCTCGACTGTGACCGGCGAACTGCGATCAGACGTCAATTTCCAACAGATCTTCCGCGCGCTGTTTCCCTGCGGCTCGGTCACAGGCGCTCCCAAAATTCGCGCCATGCAACTGCTGGCCGCACTCGAGCGCGAGCCCAGGGGCGTCTACACCGGCGCAATCGGATTCTTTTCAAAAGAGGAGACAGTCTTCAATGTCGCCATTCGCACATTGGAACTCGACGGCGACAACGGCTCATTCGGCGTGGGCAGCGGCATCGTCATCGACTCCAACCCAGCAGCCGAGTTTCGAGAGTGTCATCTCAAAGCAAAGTTTCTTACCCGCTCCTTCGAGCAATCCACCGACATGTTTTCACTGATCGAGACCATGCTTTGGACCGGCGCATATGCGCTCATCGAATTGCATCTTGATCGCCTCGAAGATTCAGCGTGCTACTTCGATTTCGCATTTGAGCGCGCGGAAATCATGACCGCGCTACTGGCCCGTGCAGCAAACTTCGCCGACTCGAATGCCCGCAAAATCCGCCTGCTTCTTCAGTGCGATGGCAGCCTGCATATTGAAGACGAACTCATGCGTGGCCCAGCAAACTCCTTGATCCCCAAGCCGGCGCGAGTCTGCATTGCCTCGCCGCGTACTGATCCCGACGATCCCATGTACTTCCACAAAACAACTCACAGGCCCGTTTACGCTGAAGCCTTCAAAGCCGCATCAGCATTGGGTTTCGACGATGTGCTGTTCATGAACCAGCGCGGCGAAATCACTGAAGGGGCCATCAACAACATCTTCGTTGAGAAAGACGGCTGCCTCTCGACGCCGCCGGTCGAGTGCGGTTTGCTCCCAGGCGTCTATCGCCGCCATCTTCTTCTGACGCGGCCGAACGCAGTGGAGCGGGTGCTTTCTCTTGACGATTTGCGCCACGCCGACGCCGTCTATTTATCCAACGCCGTCCGCGGTCTTCGCCGAGTCGCAATCACCTGGGAGAACCAGCAGGGCGGAGCCAGGGCACCGTATCCTCTTCACACTCGTTCTTAAGGCGCTACGATCCTCCATACGCCTCCCGATCATCAGGCCTTATCCTCAAAGCAGACTCTCTCGTGATCGATTTCGCACAAACCGTCAAGCAGCAGGCAGACATCGTCAAGGTGATCGAGGGCTACATCCGCCTGCGCAAAGCAGGTGCACAGAACTACTCAGGCCTGTGCCCGTTTCACAAGGAAAAGTCTCCGTCGTTCTCGGTTCATGCGGTGCGCCAGTTCTACCATTGCTTCGGCTGCCAGGCCTCAGGAGACGTATTCAGCTTCGTGGGCAAAATTGAGAACGTGGGTTTCCCCGAGGCGGTTCGCATCGTCGCGCAAAAGTGCGGCATTCCGCTGCCCAAGCGTGAGTTCTCTTCGCCTGAGGAAGCTGCCGGCGCGCGACAGCGAGCCAAACTTCTTGAGCTCCATGAAACGGCAACCGCGTGGTTTGAAGAACAGTTGCAAAAACCTGAGGGCGCCGTCGCCCGCGAATATCTCGCCGGCCGGGGCCTTACTCCGGAAGGCATCAAGACCTTTCGCATCGGCTACGCTCCTGACAGCTTCAACGCTCTCCGCGACCGCCTCAGCAACACGGCTGACGGTGAGACTCTGCGCGCCAGCGGCCTCTTTGCCTCGAAAGAGCAGGGCGACGGTAGCCAGGGTCCCATCTACGACCGCTTCCGCAAGCGTGTCATGTTCCCCATCGCCAATGAGAGCGGCCGCGTCATCGCCTTCACCGCGCGCACACTCGACACCGGCGACAAGGCTGGCGCAAAGTACATCAATTCGCCGGAGACACCGCTCTATTCCAAGAGCCTGGTGCTCTTCAATCTCGACAAGGCCCGCATCTCCATTCGCCAGCACGAGTTCGCCTTGCTGGTCGAGGGCCAGATGGACTGCATTTCAGTATTTCTGCGCGGCATTCAAAACGTGATTGCCACCAGCGGAACGGCGTTCACTGAGCAGCAGGTGGCCCTGTTGCGACGTCACACTTCGCAGGTCATCGTCAATTTCGATCCCGACGCCGCCGGAAGCAATGCCGCGGAGAAGTCGATTGCCTTGCTCACCGAAGAGGGTTTCAACATCAAAATCGTTACCCTCGACGGCGGCCTCGATCCCGACCGCTACATTCGGGAGCGTGGCCTTGAAGCCTACACCGCCGCTCTCCGCGGCGCGCGCCGTCAGTCGGACTACCTTATCGAGCGCGCCCGCCAGATGTTTCCAGGTGCAAGTTCAGAACAGAAGGTCAGGGCAATGAACTACCTGCTGCCCCACATTCGGCGAATGCCTGAAAAGCTGGCGCGTGACCAGTTTGCCGGCGACGCGGCGCAAAAGCTGGGCATCGACTCGGCCGTCCTCCGCGAGGAACTCCGCCAGGCTGCCCTCAAGCGCCGCGACCACGTTGAAGTGCGAGCCTCCGCCTTCACTGAGGTGGAACGGGTTCTGCTGCGTGCTTTGGCCATTACTGGCCCTGATCGACAGGGATCGAGGCGCATCGCGGCCCAAGCCATCGCTGAACAACCGCAATGTTTTGAGCGTCTTACTACGTTTTCTGCCCTTCAGGCCCTCGCCACCCGGCAAGCCAACGACCCGATGGACGTCGTAGAAGATCCGGCCCAGAGAGCTTTGCTGGCCCAGGTATTGCTGGCGGAGACCAAGCCACCTGAAGAAGCTGAAGTACAGAGCGCGATCCAGGAGATTCAGGAGCAGGCAATCGAGACTCGTCTTCGCGATCTTCGCACGCAAATCGCTGAATCTGAACGCCGCGGGGACTTCACTGAACTGGGGCTGCTTACCCAGCAAAAACTTGAGCTCGACCGTACTCTCCGCCGGCTGCACCACCAAAAGCCGCCTGAGGGTTAGTCCCGGCAGGGCAGGTTCGTACCGGCCCAAATCTTGCGTCCAAATCCCGTCTGACGCGTCTAATTTCTTGGGACCAGAACCGGGTGAGATGCGAATCCTCCCGGCCACGGTGACTAGGCAGGCAAATAGCTGCCCGTTTGCCCCTGGTTTTTCCTTAGGGTCTCCGGGGTGGACTGTGATATTCTGTTGATCTCTGTGAGGATGCGCGCCCCTCTGCCCCAACCATGAGCTTCGGCTCGCGGGCGAACCAGGAAAAACCTGAAGCGCTTGTCATCCTGCTCCGAGCAAACCCTTGAAACCGCATTTTTTTGCGGAAGAACGAAGGTCTGCGTCCGCTTGCGACTGGATTTCCTCTGATCTCCTCACGGAAATCTTTTTTTCGCGCTCGGAACCGGGCCCCGCACCGTCGCGCAAAACGGTGCTGCATCTGCCATGCGCATGACAGTAGAGAGTAGGGAAACATTGGCGATTGAAGACAAGTTCGAACATGAAATTGAAGGCCTGATCGAGGTTGGCAAAGAGAAGGGCTATCTCACTTACGGCGACGTGAACGACATGCTGCCTGAAGAGATTGGCTCGGCCGACGACCTTGACGACCTGATTACCACCATTGGCACCCAGGGCATCGACCTGCTGGACACGCCCAAGTTTGGAGCCGACAAGGACTTCGAACTCGAAGAAGGCGAAGATGTCGAGCTCGACCTGACCCCGGGAACACTCGAGAAAACAAACGACCCGGTCCGCATGTACCTGCGCGAGATGGGCACCGTTCCGCTGCTTACCCGCGAGGGCGAAGTTGAAATTGCCAAGCGCATCGAGCGCGGCCAGCTCCGCGTGCTTAAAGCCATCTCGCGTTCTCCCATCGTGATTCGCGAAATCGTGGCCCTTGGTGAAGACCTCAAGCGCGGCGTGCGCAACGTAAAAGAAGTAGTCATCTTCGACGAAGAAGAGCTTACGGAAGATGTGGTGCAGAGTCGCGTCAAGGCCACCGTCGCGCGCATCGACGCGCTGGTCAAGCACCAGAAGAGAATTGCTGTACTTGAAGAAAAGCTTGCCGGCCCCGTGCCCACCACCAAGCCCAAGATTCGCGAAGCGCGCCACACACGCTGGCTGGTGGCCCGCGAAAAGGTCTTCATCTCGCGCATCGTGCGCGAGCTCAAGTACACAGCGCTGGAACGCAAGCGCCTGCTCGACAAGGTCAACAAGACTGTCGACACCATGCGCACCCTTGAACGCCAGATCCGTTCTCTCGATCAGAAGCACGAAGCTTCAAAGAGCGAGGAGCTGAAAAAGGAATATCGACGCCAGCAGAAAAACTGCAAGGCCGACCTCGAAAAAATCGAGGGAGACGCCGGTGTCTCCATCGCCGAGCTCAAGCGCACCCAGCGCGAAATGATTCAGGGCGACATGGACGCCGAGCAGGCCAAGCGCGAGCTGATCGAAGCCAACCTGCGCCTGGTCGTCTCCATCGCCAAAAAGTACACCAACCGCGGCCTGCAATTCCTCGACCTCATTCAGGAAGGCAACATCGGCTTGATGAAAGCCGTCGACAAGTTCGAATACCGTCGCGGCTACAAATTCTCAACCTACGCTACATGGTGGATTCGCCAGGCCATCACTCGCGCGATTGCCGACCAGGCACGCACCATTCGTATTCCCGTGCACATGATCGAGACCATCAACAAGCTCATCCGCACCAGCAGGCAGTTGGTACAGGAGCTTGGCCGCGAACCTTCAAGCGAAGAGATTGCCCGCCGCATGGACATCCCCGTCGCCAAGGTACGCAAGGTGCTCAAAATTGCGCAGGAGCCTATCTCGCTTGAAACGCCTATCGGCGAAGAAGAAGATTCGCACCTCGGCGACTTCATTGAAGATCGCCAGGCGGTGTCTCCCTCAGAGGCCGTCATCAGCGTGAACCTCAAGGAGTACACCTCGCAGGTTCTTCGCACCCTAACCCCGCGCGAAGAGCGTGTCATCAAGATGCGCTTCGGTCTCGAGGACGGTTCGGAGCACACCCTGGAAGAAGTGGGCCAGAGCTTCCAGGTCACGCGCGAACGCATTCGCCAGATAGAAGCCAAGGCACTGCGCAAGCTGCGTCACCCCAGCCGCAGCCGCAAGCTGAAAGCCTTCGTCGAAGGCGTGAAAGAGATGTAACCACCTGCGGTGGGGCAGCCTCGCTTCGCGCGCGTTCCTGCTCCGCGATCGGTTTGGCAGGTCAGAGCTTTAGCCCTGGCATCTGCCGCGCAAAATGATGAAGGGTCCGGGATTTAGCCCGGACATCCACAAAAAGCCGCAGCCTTGGAAGGGGCTGCGGCTTTTTGTATCCATCGCAATCATCCGGAGCTCAGGTAGCGTCTTACCTTGAATCCAGGAGGGCATGAGTAGCCAGCCAAAGGTGGGCGTGAGCCAGGGGAGCTTCTCAAGGACGATCGAAGTGAGTTGGGGACTCATTAACACGAAGATGAGCGAAATGATTGCAACGACAAAGAGCGCTTCCAGGCGCGGTTTGGCTCCGGAGATGAGTGGTGCAGCCATCCTGTGATTCTTCCATTTTCATACGGACATGTCGATTCGGTCGTTTGGCAGGTGGCCCACATCTCAGAGGTCACGATGAGCTCGGTGCCAGGTGTGCCTGGTCTCTCTTTGAGACCTGGGAGCGCAAAATTCCTCCTCCGCAAATCATCCCGGCACCACCGCCCGGTTGCCCTGCTTCCGCGCAAGCTCGCAGAGCGCTCGATCAAATGTGGCGAGGCGCACCTGCGTTGCTTCTGCAAAGGCGAGCAGCCAGCGTTCAAATCAGGATGCCGCCTCGATCTCCGCCCAGTCATCAGCCCTTATCCTCAGCCCAGTTGCCGCCACATTCTCTTCCAGATGCGTAACCTTTGATGTGCCGGGGATGGGCAGCATTACAGGAGATTTCTGCAGCAGCCATGCCAGCGAAATCTGGGCTGGCGTGCAGCCGTGCAAGGCCGCAAACTCTTTCAGCGGCTGGGCCGCAGGATTTTCCTCCTTCAGCAGCTTGCCCCCGGCAATCGGATACCACGGCATGAATCCGATACCCTGGCGCTCGCAGTACCTCAGCGTTTCCTCGTGCCGGCGGTCAGCCAGACTGTATCGATTCTGGACAGTCACCACCTCAACGATCTCCCGCGCGGCCGCAATCTCCGCCGGGATTACCTCGCTCAACCCGATATGCCGGATCTTGCCCTGTTCCTGCATCTTTTTCAGGGCGCCAAGGCTCTCCTCAATCGGCGTTCGCGGATCGATCCTATGCAACTGGTAGAGATCAATGCGCTCCAATTTCAGCCGTCGCAGGCTCATTTCGACACATTGGATCAGATAGCCGGCGCGTCCCACATACTCCGTCTTCGCCGGCCCCTGCCGCGTGATTCCACCCTTGGTCGCAATCACCAGCCCGGCGGGATACGGGGCCAGAGCCTCGCCGATCAGCCGCTCAGCAATCTCCGGCCCGTAAGCGTCGGCGGTGTCGATCAACGTGACGCCCAGCTCCACAACCCTGCGCAGCACCCGCTTTGCTTCGGAGGCGTCTACTGGCTCACCCCATGCGCCATCGCCCACCAGCCGCATGGTTCCATAGCCGAGCCGGTGAACATTCAGATCGCCGCCAATCAGAAAGCTGCCGCTGGCGGATGCGGATATGTGCTGTGAGTCCATGATTCAATTTAGATGCTTTTAGAGCGGTTCACCAATGGATATATCCTCTCGAGTACCATGCAAAGGTGGCCTTTTCTTTAGAAAAAAGCCACTCTACATTCTGCCTTCGGTGTACAGCAATTGGAGACCCGCCAAGGTCAGGCATGGGTGTGGGACAATGCAGGGCGTGAGCCCGTCGGGAACCAGAGCGGCGCCGCTTGCGTATATTTTCAACGAGAACAGGCAAGGAGAACCACCCATGAGCAGCATGCCGTATCCCAACCAGCAAGCCATCTTCTACCAGCAGTACGAGTCGGTGCGCCGCGATGAAGTTATCGGCATTCTGCTGGCGCTGTTCCTGGGCGGATTTGGCATCCACCACTTCTATCTGCGCAACACCGGCCTCGGCGTTCTCTACGCCTGTTTCTGCTGGACGCCGATCCCGTGGGTACTGGGGTTTATCGAGTGCTTCTTCATGCCCGGCCGGGTTCGCGAGTTCAATGCCATCCAGGCGGCAGGCATCGCCGCCGCCCTCGGCATTCCCATGCCAGGCTGGGGACAGCCGATGCATGTCACGGTCAATATGCCGCCCGCAACGCAACCAGCGCCGACTGTGCCAGCCATCCAGGTTGGCACGCTCGGAGCATGCAGTCGATGCCAGCAAACCAACGCCACCGGCGCTCGTTTTTGCTCCGCCTGCGGGAACCCGCTGTAGTGGATTATTGCCGGGATCGTCGCCGATCATTCCCTGATGAGGTTGGCGTTCCGGCCAGCCTGTAGCTGTTTTGCTTTGGCCCGGGACGGGCGCACATAGTGGAACCGTACCAGGTAGATCTTTTCGCCTTTTCCGTGCTTGGCAACTTTGAGCAGGTCGAGCACTCCCGTAAATCCTGACTCGCGGGCCAGCGCTGGAGTGATATCCGGGAAGCCGATGAGCTCGATCGAGTCCACTTCGATTTCGCCGTCGTCCATCCGATACCGGCCGCCCGCGACGACGTGGGGGCGCATCCAGATCCGCACACTGCAAGTAATCTCTCCACGGCGTACTCCTTCGCGAAGGCGCTTGGCGAACATCATGGTGAGAGTCTATCGACAGCCAACCTTAAGTAGAAATCTTGCGAATGCCGGCGGAACGAAACAAGGCGCGCTGCTCACTCTCAACAGCGCGCCTTGTTCCATTTCGAGTTGGATTCGGACTCTAGCGGTGGCCGTGGCTTGCGGCATGACCGCCGCCTCTGAATCCAGGCAGCGCATGCTCGCCTCCCGCATCATGGCCGGCGCTACCCACGTGACCTTGTCCATCCCGCGCTTCGTTTCCGTGGAAGTGGTTGAACGGCTGTGCGCCACGTTCCGGCAACGGTCCGTGATAGCCGTTGCGTGGGTCAAATCGATTGTCCACATGGCCGTAGAAGCCATGATGGCCGTGAAACCACGGGCCGGCTCCAATAAACAGGCCGCCCACAAACCAGTCAGGACCGTAGTAGCCATACGGGGCGCAGTCATACGGCGGGTAATCGAAATAGCCGTAGGGGCAGATTGGAGCCACACCAATACCCACTGCAACCTGGCCCGACGCGGCCGGAGCGCAGCACAACATGGCAGATGCCAGAACCGAGAGTACAAAAAATCTTGCCAGGCTCATTGTTTTCTCCTTCACCTGTTTTAGAGATGAAAGCAGAGCCACGAGTTGTCTCGCCGGCGTGCAGATCCCGGAAAAAGCAATCCAACTGTCTGTCAATCAACTACATATTTGCGTGCCCTGACCGCATTGATTCGTTGAATTGCGGCTTGGTAAAGTCCAGCGCCGCATCGAGTGCAGCCTGGTATTCTGCCGCATGGGCCATCAGCTTCGGCGTGGCCGCTGCAAATTCGCCGCTCAAAGTCATCAGACCTTCACTGGCTTCATCGCCGGCCATGCGCAGCAAATCCGCTTCTGTCGTATTCAAATACTGGGCGTCCCGCGGATCGGCAATCCACACTGGCTTGCCTTCACCCAGCACGCCTGAGAGCCAATACACCTTGCACAAAAGGTACTTCAGGCGGGCTGCGTCGTCGGTCTCAGTGAACACAAATTTCTTCTGCCAGCGGCTGTAGTAGCGCGTGGTCACCGGCACCGGCTGCCGATTGCCAGACTTGACGAATTCCAACTGACCCAGGTCCACCGTTTTGCGCACCGCGTTGTACACAAACGTCTCCGCGTAAGGTTGCTCCATGGCCGGCACAATTTCTGCGAAGGTCAATGTGACGGAGGCAGCAACCTTGGCGTGCAGGTTGTGCGTTCCACCATCGGCAAGGTGCATCTCCCCATGGACAATGTAGGTGTCCGCGCCTGACGTCGACGTGTGGAATGGCCACTGAAACTGTCCAAAAGCTACCGGCAGACCGCCCAGCGTCACGTAGCACTGGGGCCGGGGATTGCGCAGTCGCTTGGCCTCGCCGGCCAGGTGAGCCGCCATCGTTGGGAGCAAGTCAGGCTTGTCGAAGTCGAATGCCTCGCTCAACTCCAGCTTCAACGGGCGGGCCGCAGCAAATTCCACGGCCGGCAGGCTAAGTTCAAAAACCGCCGTTGGCTTTCCGTGGAAGTCAGCGCCTTCAGTGGCCGACACCAAAACCAGTCCAGCTTGTTGGGCAGCGATTTGTACAGAGGAAACGAGAGAGGTCTTCAATTCAGCGGTCATTCGCGGGGAATCCTGTTTCTTGGCTCAAAATCGATGCGCGGCCAGTGATCGGCAATGCACATCCAATTCTAAGCGAGCGGCCGGGGGTGCGTCGCATTTACAATATAGGTTGTGTCCACCGCAGCGTCCTCGTCCATCATTTTCGCTGAAAACCTGACCAAGGTATATGCCGCCGGCAAGATTCAGGTCACTGCGGTCCATGGTGTTTCGCTGGCCGTGCAGCGCGGGGAATTTGTAGCCATCGTAGGGCCCTCAGGTTCTGGAAAGTCAACGCTTTTCTATCTGCTAGGCGGCCTCACTCGTGCCACCCAGGGCCACGTCGTCATCGATGGAGTCGATTTTGCGTCTCTCGACGATGGCCAGCGAACACGGCTCCGCAAGCAACGTATCGGCTTCGTCTTTCAAAAATTCAACTTGCTGCCCACGCTCTCAGCCATGGGCAACATAGAGATTGCGTGGGCAATCAGCGGAAACAAGGGGTCTCTGGATCTGAAGTATCTTGACCATCTCAGCGACCTTCTCTCGATCCGCGGCAGGCTGAAGCATCGGCCTTCAGAACTGAGCGGCGGCGAACAGCAACGCGTCGCAATCGCGCGCGCGCTAATTACCCGGCCTGCCATTGTGCTGGCCGATGAGCCCACCGGCAACCTGGATACCAAAAACTCCGATGCGGTGCTGCAAATGCTGGTGCGTTCCAATCGCGAACTGGGCCAGACCACGCTGATGATCACCCACAATCCCGAAGCCGCCGCCATTGCCAACCGCATTCTTTACATGCGCGACGGTCAGATTGTGCGCGAAGAGAAACCAGCCGGGCCGGGAGCTGCCGGTAACGTAGCGAATGCGCCCCACGTGGTTCCATCTTCGGTGCCTACTGCGGTTTGACCGCATTTCGGCCGCCCGGTATACTCAATCTTGCACTATGCGGGAGTAGCTCAGTGGTAGAGCAT